>JBBFKZ010000012.1:0-52624 GCA_037481775.1 Bathyarchaeia archaeon | reverse complement strand
TTTGACAGACAGAAGGAGTTGCTGGTGATTCCGATTTCGGTAAACAACTATGGCGTGGTAGATTCAAGCAGCAAAGACAGCTACACACAGGGATACTATTTCCAAGGAGCCTACGTTTTCAAGGTAACGTTAACACGCGGCTTCGAGTTGAAAGGTAACGTGACACATCAACCGCAAACTAACACTTGGGTTGAGGGCGACTGGGGCGTTCGGCGTGCGCTTTACATTGGCAACACGCTTTACACGGTCTCCAACATGAAAATACAGCTAAACAGCTTAGATACATTGGCGTTTATAGCAGAAGTGAAACTGGGCTAACAGCCCTTTTCTCCCCTTTTTTAATTTCTTCACTTATGGTGTTTCGTTATCTTCACTGTTTTCAGGCTCTTCAAGGTTTTCCTCGGTATCCTCAATAGGCAGGGTCGTCTGCGCTTCACTTTTCAGAAGAAGGTCTATCAGCGCCTTTTCATCTACTTCCGCGCGGGTTCTCCAGTCCAGATACAACTGCTTCTTATCGTCCTCTTGCAGATAGCCATAGCGAATGTAACGGTCAATGTTCAAGCCAACTTTCCAGCTAGGCAACTTCTCGCTCAGTAACTCTTCCACATCTTTGCGTGGCGCTTGTCCCTTCTTACTTATTATATACGCGATTGCAACAGCTAAGCCAGCCAAGTCGTCTATTCGCCAGCCAATCATCTTCGTCTCCTTTGGTGTTAACTCGCCCCGCAACGTTATGTAGAACCGCGCCTTATCCAACTCTTCTAGTGAAGGCTTTCCTGCTGGCGCTTTTCCCTCTTCAAAAACAGTTCTAACCTGTAAATCTAAGCTTTTCAAGTAATCATCCAGAATCTCCAGAACTTTCGGGTAATCTGCGCCTAGTGCTCTATGCAGTTCCCAGCCTTTGACGCCAGGCTTTTGATGGCGACGGTAAAATAGCATGTGTGTCGCCCGCTTCATTTTACTCGCGTAAACGCCTTTTCGCTTGCTCAATTCAATTCGCCTCTCTTCCACTTCTGCCAGTTTTCATACGTCACTGCTATTGGAATTGAAATTAACTGGTGCGCGCCGATTTTTGCCGCAGGCGGCTCAAGCGGCTTAATGAAAACAGTCTCTTCTAATGGATAAATAATCAATGTGGCATAGCCATAAGTTACCAAGAAACTCGTTAAGAAAGCACGTTGAACGGTTTCCTCGTAAGTTTCGGCGCCTACGAAGTCCCAATAAAGCAGCTTGCCGTCGCGACCTTTTTCGCTAACTCGTGCTTTCAGCTCTTGCCAATAACCTTCCAGCTCTTCAGAAAAGACCTTGTCGCTGAGAATGCGTTGCTGCACTAATTCATCTTTGCTGGCAGCACCCGTAGCAACCTCTGGAACTTCCAGCTCTGGCCACCTGTCCTTAAGCGGAACTAATGTTGCCCAGTAACGTAATGCCTCAGCGAAGCTATGGAGGCTAAGCTGTTCCAATTCAACTAAAGGATGCCAGGCTTTCAGGAATATGTTTACCATTTCTTCCTTACTTGCTCGCGTAATTTTTTCTTCAAGAAGAAACGGGTCCGTGTAAAGTGATGTACTGCGGTGCTTGACCCATTCACTCTGGAGCTTTATGACTGACGCCAAATGATGAATGGCTTCCGCATCCAAATTAAGCTCTTCAGCGTGCTCCCACTCTGGGAAATATTCCTTTACAATTGCAAGTATGTTATCCACATCCAGCATAAACGGGTCTACAGCATGATTCTCAATTGCCATACACATCTCTATAATGCGCTGCAGTTTTTCTCTGCCAAGTTTCTTCTGCTCTTTTTTGGACTGCACTATGCAACCTCTCGAACAACGGATTTGCCTTCAACATTCTGCACAGTAATTATGTTCACGCCTTCTTGTGCGAAGGTAATCTGGCTTGGCGTGATAACGATGTACTGCGCTAGGGCATCCTGTATCAACGCCAAAAGCATGCGGGCGATCAATTCCCTATTTTTTGGGTCCATGTGAATGTCATATTCATCTACTGCCCTGAATGGAGAGCGCACATGCTGCTGCAGTGCAAGAAGGAAACTCATGGTCGCCGTGGTTCTTTCGCCGCCGCTTTGCGTGTAAGAATCCAAAGGAACAGGTTTTCCGCCTTTAAAGCCTACGAGAATCTCTAAACCTGCAGTTTCAATGTCATGCCCATTAGCAAGCCGCACTTCACCCGTCGCCAAGGCTTGGCTCATAATCTTCTGGTACTCCAAGTTAACGCGATCCAGCAAGCTCTGCATGACATTTCGCCAAGCGTCCATGCGCACTTTCACTTCTTCAAGAGTTTTCTCGCGGTTTTCGGCAACCAACTGCGCCTTTTCCTTTAACTCTAAATAAAGCTTAGAATATGACTCGTACATGCGCTCGATGTCCTCTGAAATGTCTGCAAGTGCAGCCAAATGGCCATCTGTAACACGGATTTCATCTTGAATTTCCGCAACACTTTTCAGTACGGCAATTCGGGTGCCAGTCTGCTCCGCCTTAATGATAACGTCGTTTAGGTGGGATTTTGCCTCTTTGAGCGCCGCATCTATCCGTTCCAAATTAGCCAAAGCGTTTTCTCTGCGATACTGTAACAAGGCAAGTTGAACACGATTATCTAAAATTTCTTCAGTAATTTTGCCAACTGCTTCTTCCAAATTTTGTAGTCTGGCTTGATTTTCTTTCAATCTTTCATTTACCTTGGCAATGCGTTGTCTAGCGCTTTCAAGCATCGCCCGCAGATTCTCGCTTCGCATAAGCTTAAATTGGCTTGCGTTTTTCTGGATTGCAGACTCCAGAAATGAGGTTTCTGTAAGCAACTGTTCACATAGGGATAATGTAACCTCGTTTTCGGCAATTTCACGTTCAAAATTTAGGCGCTCGCTGAAGGCAACCTTCACCTCAGCTTTCAGCATTTGTTGCTGGCTCTGCTGGCTATCCAAGTGCGCTTTCACAGTTTTCATTTCAGCCTCAATACGGTTTAGCGCTTCCTCGTCTCTATGCCGTTCAGCCTCCAGCCCTTTGAGTATGCCCTCGCGTCGTTCCACCTCAGCCCATGCCAACTCGCGCTCAAGAAAGCGCCGCTTAGTCTGCAGTTGCTTTTTCTCCTGATATCGCTCGTATTGTTCACGCCAATAATTCAGTGTCTGCTCCGCCGACTCAAGCAACTTGCCTACAGATTCTTCTTGACTGAGAATACGCGTTAATTTGCGTTGAGCCTGCAGCACGTTCTCGCGGAACGGCTCCAAACCCACCGCCGCCTCAACCATACGCAGTTTCTCCACGCTGGAGAGAACAGTGAACTGCTCCACCATGTTCTGATGCATGATAATAAGCATGTTATCTGGGTCAACGCCAAACCGGCCTAGCAATCGTTCAACATCTTGCTTTGTGGCAGCGCGGTTTTCCAGCTCAAACCAGTACTTGCCATCCCTACGTAAAACGCGAGTGAGGAAAATCTGGTCTTTGCTGTACTTGGGAACTGGACGCCGGCCGCCTCGTTTGCTATTATCCAAAATGAGCGTGACGCGCGCTCTATCCTTACCCCAACGTATCAGGTCGCTTAGTTTTCTTGAGCGCTCCGTGTACGACTGCCCTAATGCCACGGAAATTGCCAAGAGAAGCGACGATTTTCCGGCGCCGTTCGGCCCGCAGATAACGTTCACGCCTGGTTTAAAGGGTACCCTAGCGTATTCGTAGCTCATGAAGTTCTCCAAGATGACTTCCTGTATCAGCATTGCAGCCGTTTGCCTCAGTACAGCGTGTATTATTTAGGTAAAAAGTCTCTTATTTAACCACTATTGGCAAAATTAAAGAAAGTCTTACCTACATTCAGCCTTTTATGCACAAGACATTAGAGGCGTTATCTTTTCAATTTGGGTTGAAACAGTAGAGGCACTCCAATAAAGGGTAGCGACATGGCCCATAGGTCTAGGTTATGCCCTAGTATCCATGCGTACCATGAGCCCCATCCGCCGACGCTGTCTAGGAAGATCCACATGACATAGTTGGCGCAAAAATATATGCCGACCAACGTCACGATTGCGCCGATGGCTTGCGGATTTAGGAGCTTAAATGATTCGGTATTCATTGATTTCTTTGCAAAATATGCTGTGTAAAGCGCCAATAGATAAAGGCCTACAGTGGAGAAAAGGAAGCTGAACATGTTGCTTGGATAAAGCAAAATGTAGTCTAAGCCTTTTTCAACAAGCGCGGCTATCCACATGGCCGTATTATTCAGCCAGAAGACGAAGACGTAAAAAGTGCCAGTGATCAGTCCCCATTTTATGGCATTTTTTGCAGGCTTATTTGGCGACAACTCAAAGAACAGTTTGATTAGCACTGCTACGAGCCCGATTGACTGCACGAAGCAGGGCAACGTGTTCATGATCGTCATCAGGATTAGACTTCCAAAGCCTACGGATGGATCTAGAAAAGCTGCGACACCCCAGACGCCGGACATAAAGAAGCTTAGAAACCAGTAACCTGCCTCAAAGAGCACAACCAGCCGAACCGCCATAAGCAACTCTGGCTTTGATAGGTCTTTTTTGGCGAGGTACAATAGGCTGATGACAACTGCGATGAAGCCAGCAGCCGTCCTGAAGCCGAGGCCTATGCAGCCGGGCACATCCGTTATTAAAATGAAGAACACTTCGAGGGGGCCGCGGTTAATTATGCCATTGGCGAATTCGTATAGCATGTAGGAAAACCATGAAAGGGAAACCATGAAAAGGCCGATTTTTAACGGTAGATAGCTGTTTTCTTCTGCTATTTTTCAGCCCATCCTCTTCCGGCTTGATTTTGCCGCGGCTGGGTATATTATAATTGCGGTTTTCCGAGGCTATTCTTGGAGCATCCTTATAAAGAAATGAGGTCATAATGAGGCATGCGGAGAGGCTACAGGGTTGAAGAAAAAACCTTTGGTCATGCTTATACTTTTGACACAGTGTATAGGTGCAATATTTTATGCCCTCTTTATAGCTTCATACGCACTTGCACTTCCTTCAAACCGGGTTCTACACGGCGAACCCATATTCAGGATACCGCTCTCAATATTCGGCGGGCTATTTCTAGCGCTAGTGACTTTGTTGTTAATCCTGTCTTTTATGCTGAAACCTAAAGAAACACGCAGCCCTTTGCCTAAGGAGTAAAATCTGCAGCGGTCATACTTGGCAAGATTTCCTGCGCAATCAAGTTAAGGAACAGAAAAAAGGGGAGAGTGGAGTGGGGTTTGCTGCTGCGTTCATCTTTTTCTGAGAAGCAGATAGAGCAGTAGACCGACTATGATGATTGTAACGATCATGCCGATTCCGAAGCCCATCACATACATGTCAGTCATTGACGCAGGTGTGGGCGTAGGCTCAGGGGTAGCGGGTGGTGCTTCTTCTACGTATATGGCTGTTTCGGCGTGTGAGCCGTAGTAGGCTTTGGAGCCTGTGAAGCGTGCGATTATTGTGTATCTGCCGGGCACGGGTGGTTCGAAGGTGGCGCTGTAGAAGCCGCTGCCGTCACTTATGGCCCGCGCTACTTCATAGTAGTTGTTGTTCGGATCAAGCACTTCAACGATGACTTCAACGCCCTTAACGTTAGCCGGACACGGGAACTGCTTATACACGTACAACATCCAGTCACTCATCGACTCATCAGCAACAGCGGGCACGCCGTTCGGGAACCTCTTTTGAATAACAATATCATCTGTGGCAGGCGAGATGTCGGTGACTGTGCCTTTTACGAGTATTTTGTTGCCGTGGACTGCTATTTCAGGCGAGGCTTCAACAGTAGTTTTGCTCGGGCCTTTACCGATAGCATATATCATCTGGTTGTACGTGTCCATGGTGGCGATGATGCTGTCGCCCATGACGGCAGGTCCGCCCCAATCGGTTTGTCTGAACATGCCGTAAATTGACCAGATCACTTCGCCTGTTGTGGCGTTAAGGCAGACGAAGGGTGCGCCTCGAGGTTGTGGTTGGTTGACGGAGTGTTCGCTTTGGCCTAGATATATTTTGCCGTCGGCTATTATGCGTGGTCGTAGCGATGACCAGTAGTTTGACCAGAGCGTCTCGCGGTATGGGTCAGGGTATGAGTACGTCCAGAGCAGTTTTCCTGTTGTAGCGTTGTAGGCGTACATTATTCCGCTCATGCCGTTTGAATAGAATATACCATACTTGAATATCGGGTACATTGCATAGATGTCTAGATAATGCTGTGGATCGGTTGGTCCCCAGAGTTGTTCACCTGTGTCAAGGCTGTAGGCCCAGAATTGGCAAAGCTCCTTGCACCATATAGCCACAACACGGTCTTCAGCGCTTGCCGCAGCAACTGATAGCGAGACATTGCCGGGTGGTGCAGCGTGGGTTTTATTAAATTTCAGGTTACCTGTTTTGGCGTCAAATGCCCATATAGTGAATGGCGGATTATTATAGGATAACGTGCTGAATGTGCCTATGGTGTTACCTCGGTAGTAGCCGAATACTGTGTCGTCGAGGAAAACGTATGAAACGCTTCCAGGTAAGCCTTTTGGTATTGTGATGTTTTTCTGGTAACCGTTTAGCCCGAAAGGTGTTGCTGAAGTCACTGGCACTGTGCCTGTGGCGTCGATGGTTTTGCCTTGTGGTTGCCATGATCCGAACATTGGGCTGTTTTCTGTTGTGCCCCAGTAAGCGCTAATAACCGCAGTGGAATTCCATACTGTCATGAAGCCTCTTTGCAGGTTAACTGTGTATATTATGATCTCACCGTTGGGTCCGCGTACGCGGTTTCCGCTTGGCACGTTTCTGAATGTGAATAGCCATCGTCCAGTGTAGGGGTCAAAGGCTTCCCATGTGGTTGGCGCTGCGCCGAAGAAGCCGCCGGAAACTCCTGCCCACAGATATGCGTGTACACCCTGCGTGTTGAAGCTCTTCCAGTACATTACTTGACCAAACAGAGGCGTTACGCGGCTTCCATTTGGGTTTTTAAGCTCTTTCTCCCATAATGTTTCGCCTGTGTGGATGTCAACGGCAACAACCCAATTGGCTACAGAGTTGCCTCCGACGCTGTCGAACTTTTGGTATATGAGCACACCCATTATGACTAGCGTGTTGCTCCATTTGCCTTCGTAGGCGTCGCCTGGAAAGATAGCTGCGGGCTCAGAAAGCTCGCCTCCGGCTAGACCACCTATTTGCAGCGGCTTTTGCCAGAGCACATGTGCAGTTTCTGGCGCGTCCTCTTGATATTTAGCTTCTTGTTGTCCATAGATGCCGCCTGGGTCAAGCCAGCTTCCTGCGATTACTGCCCACTCGCGGTTTTGGCTGTCTATTGGGCGCCTCCAGTATTCTGTTGGAAGCGGCACGCCAGGCCAATAGGTGGGAGTGCCTTCTAGCACTTCAAGTTCCAGTACTGGGCTGTCGTCAGCTTCATAGTATATGCGCACGTTTTGCTGTTGTCCAGAGAACATGTCAAATTGGCTGAAATTGTACCATTGTGCTGGGAAGTGCGTCTGAAGCTTGTAGATTCCAGGCTTTTCGGGCACAAATACGTAGCCTGTTCCGCCTGTTGAGTCTGTGCGGAATGGGCCAAGCGTCTGGGTTGTGCCGTCGGGCTTTGTAACCGTGACTGTTAAGCCTTCCCAGCCGTCCTGTGTAATCTGAAGCTCTCGTGTAATTCCAATGTGAAGTAATACTTCTTCGCCTACATATGCGGGATTGGGTACAGCGCCGATGTATGCGTATGACTTTGAGTGTCCCTCCCAGTTAATTTGGCCTCCCACGGGCAACAGGATCATTGAAGCAGCCATAGTGAGCATCAGAAACAAGGAAACTGCAGCAGCAATATTCTTTCGTGAAATTGCCATCTTCTCTTCTCCTTTATTTTCTGCGATTTGCATCGCGGTTACCTGTTTTATTTTCGGTTGTTTAAAAATTTTACCTAAAGAATAGTTACAGTATTTTCAGAAGGATATTTCTTGCATGTTTAACAAAAATTGGTTAGCATGTCTGTGTTATTTGATTGTTCTGTGGCATATAGTAAGTAGTTGATTTGAGACCCGAAATTTTTGAAAGCTTATAGTCAAATTGTTGCTGCGTAATTTTTAAATCGGGCCTTGCTGTGAGCTTATAGTCTGACGGTTAATGTTAACCCCTTCAGAAGACGCTTACAAGCTTAGGGCGCTTAAATTTTCTGCTATTGCAATCGCAAGTGTGGTGGTTGTAGAAGTTATTTTGGGCTTATTCGTGAATAGTTTGGCCATTCTCAGCGATGGGTTACACGCGTCTCTTGACGTTATAGCAAGTGTTATGCTTTTTGTGGCAACTAGAGAAGCGCTTAAGCCTCCGGATGAAGAGCACACTTATGGCCATGAAAAGTTTGAGTCTATAGGCGGTTTGTTGGGCAGCATTGTGCTTGTAGGTGTTAGTGCCTTCGTGATTTATGAGGCCGTTATGAAACTGGTTCATGGTGGAGGCGTAAACACTGGCTTGGGGTTTGCGGGGTTCTTTGCTATAGGCTACACTTTTGTTATAGACGTTTTGCGAATGGTTATTTTTAGGAAGGCTGTTGACATTGAAAGCAACACGGTTAAAGCGGGATTTTACCATGCCTTGGCTGATTTGAGCTCAACGTTGATTGCTTTTCTAGGTTTTGGTTTGGCGATGGTTGGATTTAATCAGGGCGATTCAGTCTCGTCGATGGTACTGGGAGCATTACTCAGTTACATGAGCGTTAAACTTGCAGGGAACAGCATAAGAGAGTTAAGCGACGCAACATCGAAAGGGCTGGTTCAGCAGATAAAGAGAGAAATTTTAGCCCATGAAGGTGTTCGCGGCTGTCGTGACCTCAAAGTGCGGAAGGTAGGCGCAAAAATTTTTGCTGAATGCGCACTTCAAGTTTCAAGCTTGTTGAGTCTTGACAGAGCGCATACTTTAGCTTCTGAAATTGAGGCGAGCCTGCAAAAGCAGCTTGGGAACGTTGCCATAACAGTCCACATTGAGCCTTCTGAGGAAGAAACTGGCATGAAGCAGCTCATAGAGCAGTTGGCAATGGTGGATGAAGTGAGAGAAGTTCATGATGTAGCCGCTGTGTATGCGGGTGGCAAGCTTTATGTCACATTACACGCTTATGTTGACCCGCGCTTGTCAGTTGAGGAAGCGCATGCCATTGCAGATAAAATTGAGGACAATATACGCGTAGGAATAAAGCGGCTTGCACACGTGTCCGTGCATGTGGAGCCTTACGGCGCGGAGGCGCATGTGCACGAAATAAACGAAAAGGAATTGTGGGATATAATTCAAAAATTGGCTAAGCAATTGGATGAAGAGTTTTATGTTAAACGCATAACCACTTATGGGGCTGAAGGTAAACTTTATGTTAATTTGGATTGCTGCTTCACAAAAAAGGTTGCATTAAAAAAGGCGCATGACATTGCGTCGCAAATAGAGCATGCAATAAAAGAGCGATTCAGCAACACCGTAGTCACCGTGCATATAGAACCCTAATGTAAGTAGCGTGTGAGGCTGTTTTTGCGCATATTGAAGCCAACTTGAAAAAGCTTCAAGGTTTCTGGTGAACTTAATGAATTGGAAGGCGCGCAGTGCCCTGCCGCTGATAGCCCCTCTATAGGTTTCTGCATTGAATGGCTAATATGCGCCAAATATGACGGGGTTACCTGCTACTTCTATGGGAAATTATTGGTGTTTCGTTATTCTTTTTCGGTTTTTAGAATGTTAAGTATTTTATGAGCTATTGTTTCTGGCATTTTGTCTCTATTTTCTTGTGCGACTGTAATAATTTCTGCGTCTTCGCGGTTTTTAGCTACGCTGATGAGTTTATCGGTGGCTTTCCAGTGTATTGTTGCAATAACTGGCTTTTGGCTTTCCAGCGCTTTTTGCACTGCTTGCTTGAATTTTTCTGAGAATAACTCCATTGGTCCGATTTCGTCTATAACGATAACAATGCATTTTTCTGCTGCGTGCTCTATGGCTACGGCGCCGATAGCGTCTAGGTCTGATAGATTTACGCGGTATTTGCCCACTTGCGGGCCTCTTTTCTGGTTGATGTGGGCCAGCCAGCCTCGGCGTGTGTTTGCTAAGTCTAAAAGTTCGAAGCCGACGCGTATGCCTTTTTCGCGGATTTCGCGGCTTATCATACCTCCTACGCATACGCCGTTTTCTTTTAGAATGTTCACAGTCTTTGTTAGAACTGTGGTTTTTCCTATACCTGGGTTTCCAGTTAAAAGCTGTATCCGCTTCAGCAATGCCTTTGGCCTCTGTAGTAACCAGAAGTCTAATATGCGCATAAATTTCTTCCCTTCTTTATCAGCGTGAGGTATAGGTGTATGGCGGCAGACGTGTTCAGAGCAGACTTTCCGACTGAAATAGTGCAGGAGGGCAAGGTGAAAGTCGCGGTTCCGAAGCTCAGCGCCTTCGTTACGCAACCTTCTGATTACGCGCCATCCAAGGCTCCTGTGTTCTACAACCCAGTTATGGAGTTGAACCGTGACATCGCTGTTTTAGCCTTTCAAGCGTATCAACGAATAATTAACAGAGAAATTGCCCTGTGTGAGCCCTTGGCAAGCTCGGGAATCCGCGGCATCCGCTTCGCCGCCGAGATTCATGGAGTCAGAAGCGTTTTAATTGGCGATATTTCCGAGAGGGCTGTTGAACTTGCGCGCTGCAATGCACGTTTAAATGGGCTTCAGGATCGCGTTACAGTGCAGCATAAGGATGCAAACTGCCTGCTCAGCGAGCATGCCGCGCCTCATAGAAGATTTGATGCCGTGGATGTGGATCCTTTCGGGTCACCTGTGCCCTATTTGGATTCGGCAATCCGCGCGCTGCGCGATAACGGGCTTTTGGCAGTTACGGCAACAGACTTGGCGCCTCTCTGCGGCGTCCATCCAAGGGCTTGCATAAGGAAATATGGCGGTAAACCTATGCGTTCTGAGTATTGCCATGAGCTTGCGGTTCGCCTGCTGGTCGGTTGCTTAGCTGCCGTGGCGGCGAAGCATGACATTGGCATCCGCGTTATCTTCAGCCATTCCACAGATCATTACATCCGTGTTTACGTGCAGATAGCCTACGGCGCGCAAAAGGCTGATGTAGCAGTTAAAAGTCTTGGTTACATTCTCCATTGTTTTAACTGCTTGCATAGAGAAAACGCAAAGTCGCTTTTCGCTAAAGAAATTGCGTGCCCAGAGTGCGGCTCCAAAATGGATTATGCAGGGCCGCTTTGGCTGGAAAAAATCCTTGACAAGGAATTCTGCGAGTTAATGGCTAAAGAAAACATGCATAGGACGCTGAGAAACAGCGGCAGAATCGCCAAGCTGCTATCCCTCGCAAAGGAGGAGGCTGAAGCGCCAGCTACATATTACGTTCTCGACAAAATCAGCGACAAACTAGCCCTGCCGGTGCCCGCTGTTAACGCCGTGTTACAGGTTCTGCGAGAAAACGGTTTTCAAGCTTTCTCAACACACTTCAATTCGAGAGGAATACGGACAGATGCTTCAGCATTTGCCATGCAACGGCTTGTTAGGGAAATTGCAATTGTTTAATTTCGCATAGAAGGCCGAGAACCTTTTGGCAATTATTAATTCTTTTTTATCAATTTGTTTGAAAAACAAAATAACATTAAAAATTTGTAGACGCAGCAAAGGGGTTAGGGTAATCAGTTCTGCCGTTAAATGATTTTTGGGACTACAAGATCCTGTGTACTCAAGTTCTGCAGAACCCATCATCAATTTAAATTGGTGGTTTAATAAAGGTTTAAGAGCAAAGAGCTAGTAGTTAAAAGGAAAAAGAGTGAAACGTGTATGGCAGATAAAATTGCGGTGATAGGCGCCGGCATGATCGGTGGCGCCATCGTGAAAAGCCTGTTGAAAAGTGGGTATGCAGGTAAGATTTTAGCCACTGATTTTCAGCCTGAAAGACTTCGGGCGATGGAGGAGTTAGGCGTTTCTGCACTGAAGGATAACCGGAAGGCTGCTGCTGAAGCGGACATCGTGTTCGTCTGCGTCAAACCAGGCGATGTGGAAAAGGTGCTGCGAGAGATAAGCAACGAAATCGAGGGTAAACTTGTAATTTCCACTGCTGCAACAGTGCCCTTAAAATTTTACAAGCAGACGGTACCCAACGCCAAGTTTGTCAGAATAATGCCTAACATTGCTGTTATGGTTCAAGCGTCTTACACGGCGTATTGCTGCGGCGAAAACGTCACGCGAGAGGACAAGAAGAAAGTCAAAGCGCTTTTAGACATGATGGGTATATGCGAGGAAATCGACGAGAAATACATGGATGCCATAACGGCTTTGACGGGCAGCGGACCAGGCTACCTGTCGATAATCATTGAAGCCTTGATGTACGCGGGGTTAAAGGTTGGTTTGCCGCGGAACGTAGCGCTGTACGGCGCGGCGCAAGCGGTTTTAGGCACAGGAAAACTCGTCTTAGAGCTGCAGGAGCACCCTGCCCGTATAAAAGACATGGTTACAACCCCTAACGGCACTACAATCGAAGCAATATACCAGCTTGAGGGCAGCTCAATTCGGCAGTCGCTTATGCGGGCAGTTGAGGAAGCCGCCAAGAAAAGCCAGCGCATCCGAGAGATGCTGGGCATGCCGCAGTAGCATCGCTGGCGCAGACAGGGTTCGAGGGCGCTATGTTCGAAGCCGCCATATTTGATTGGGACGGGACGTTAGCTGACACTAGGCGTGTGGTTGTGGCTTCTTTCCAGAAGGCGCTAAGGGATATTCACTGTGAAATAGACGATGACTTTATTGAAAAGCGTATCGGCATAGGTTCAGCGGAAACTTTCCGGGAAATACTGCGCTTCACCAAACGGAGTTTCGATGAGGAACTGATTAAACAGCTCGTTATGAAAAAGATACAGAATGAAATTGACTTAAGCGCAGATGTGCGCCTATTTGACGGCGCGATAGCGCTGCTGGAGCAGTTGCAAGGCAGGGTTAAATTGGGTTTGGCGTCCATGAATGACCGTAAAGTCATAGCACACATGCTTAAGACAACCGGCACACAAGGCTTTTTTGAGGTAGTGCTTACAGCCGCTGACATCACTAGGTCAAAGCCTGATCCGGAAATTTTTCTGAAATGCGCCTCGAAGCTTGGTGTTAGCTCTGAAAGATGCGTGGTTTTTGAGGATTCCATTTTTGGTGTGAAGGCGGCGAAGGCGTCTGGGATGGCGTGCATCGCGGTCACTACAGGTGTTTACTCACGGGAGGCGCTTGAGAAAGAGAAGCCCGACTTAATTGTTGGCTCTTTGAAAGAGAGCAACAGGATTCTTGGTTTCGTTTTCCAGTGATAACGTCTGTGTTTCGCTTTTATCATGGATTAGGTTGATTCAGCTTTTTTGGCGCTTCGCGATTCTTAAAACAGCGAAGCTGCAGAGTAGACGTTTGTTTCACAATTGTTATTAATGAATGCTTCACTAAAGGTTAGTGCGGGAAAGGAGAATGCGCGAGGACAGGCTTATCTCTGTTGCTCAAGCTACTTGTGATCATGCAAAGCAGCGGAGCTATACGCAGACGCGCTTCGACATTTTAAACGGCTTCGAAATAGTCCTCGTCCGCTGCATGAATTGCCATAAGGTTCTTGCTTTTGAAGCGAAGAAGCTGAGCTAAACCTGCTTTTCAGGCGCTTTAGTAGAGACCTATTGTCTGCAGAAGCTGCGGAATCAGCACATATGCTATTATGAGGTAGACGATGAATAGTATGATGGTTATTAGCAGGTTGCGTAGAACGTTTTTGCCCCATGCTGCACCGAAGGGCACGCCAATGAGGAAGCCGATGACGTGTGAGATATAAGCGATGTTGCCTTCTGCGCCGTAGTATACTGCGAACACGTTGTAAAGGAAATAGATGAATGCTACGAGGCCGACGGGCATGAGGAAGAAAAAGGAGAACTTTAGCGGTTTAACAAGCATGGCGACGGCCGCTAGCGTGAAGATGGCTGCTGAAGCGCCGATTAGGAAGGTCTGAGGCGGATAAAAGAAGACGCCTAAAAGAAAAGATAGTACGCCGCCTATGAAGAAGGCGGACAGCGTTTTTCCAGTGCCTATTTCCTTTTCCAGCGTGTTGCCGAAAACAAAGAGGAACAACATGTTGCCAAGTAAATGCGCTAAATCAGCGTGGAGAAAAAGCGCAGTCACCAAAGTCCACGCTTTGCCCTTCAGCATGTTTTCTCCGCTAAAAGCCAAATACTCCATGATGGAATCTGGGTTTTCCGCAAGCCAGCAAAGCAACGAAACAGCAACGCAAACCAGTATTAGCAAATTAGTTTTGTTCAAACTTATCAGGTTTGTAATAGACAGAATTTTTTTTAAAGCTATTGCCACGGTGCAGTCGCGGCTCTCAAAGACAACGCGCCCTACATCAAACTTCACATAGCCTCGTAGCCTTTGGCGCTAGGTAGCCCCCTCTACTGGTTTCTGCAATGGATTGCTAATAGGCGCCAAATAGGCTGCTTAATTCTTCGGCTGGCTTATGAGGCGAGAAAGAATTTATCTGAACTAAACTATGTAGAATACGTTGCTTTTTTTGCCGCTTTGCCTTTTCAGCCAGTTTTCACTCATTAGGCACCATTTGGATTCGTTACCTTCAATGCGAAGCACCAGTATCAAATCGCAGCTGTCAAGCTTGGCGTATTCAACTAGCATTTTGTAGGTATCCTTGTTGATTTCAATTTCAAGATCTTGAATTTGCCCGTCGGCGGCTCTTCGTGCATGAAAAATTGCTTTAAGGACATCAACGCCTTCTTGCAATTGAACGTTTACTTTGTTAACAAAGTAAATTGTGTCTCCATAACTAAGGATGACATTGCGTGCATTTTCAGATTTAACTTCGCTGCGCTCCCCCAATTGCAGTCAACGTCCTTTATTGAACTGCAATGAAAGGAGACAATTAAACGCTTTTCCACTTACGGGAATATTTCTTACCGCGACTGAACCACTTATAATAGGGCAAGCGTCGGCCTAAGACGAAATTTTAAGGCTCAAGCATTCTTTCGAACAGTGGTGACGAACTGGCCAACATCTAGTACAAGAACCACTTGCCCGTCGCCTAAGATTGTGGCGCCGCTGATTCCCTTTATTCCCTTTAAGGTCTCGCTGAGTGGCTTCACAAGGATGTCTTGTTGGCTTATAACTGAATCTACTATTAAGCCGAGTTTCGTCTTTTCATCGCCAAGATGCGTTATTAAAAGTTCAAATTCGTCCTCATTGGGGCCTTCATATCCAAGCAGATTATGCAAGTGAACAACCGGAATTACTTTGCCTCTGACAACTATCGCGTCCGTTTTTCCCAGCAGTTTTATGTCGCTTTTCTTTGCACGAATAATCTCTGAGACTTGGCTTGTGGGAATTGTAAACGTCTGACCGGAATCTCTTACAAGTATCGCCTTAATAATAGCTAATGTAAGCGGCACTTTCAAGGTAATTTTTGTTCCTTTACCTACCCGTGTTTCAAATTGAACAGTACCGCCAAGAGCTGCAATTTTTGTTTTCACAACATCCATTCCAACGCCTCTGCCGCTTGTTTCAGTGACTTCTTTGCTTGTCGAGAAACCGGGCAAGAAAATTAAGCTGACTAATTCGTTTCGACTCATCTTTTCGGCTTCTTCCTTGCTTATGAAGCCCCGTTTAATGGCAACTTCCTTGACTTTCTCAGGATCAATTCCCGCTCCGTCGTCTTCGACTTCGATAATGACGTGCTCCCCGCTTCGCTGAGCCGAGAGCCTTATCTTTCCTACAGGGTTCTTATTTGCTTTCTTTCGTTCTTCAGGCATTTCTATTCCATGATCAATACTGTTTCTCAGCAAATGGATAAGTGGCTCGCCAATTTCATCCAATACCGTGCGGTCGATTTCAATATCTCTTCCTTCCATCACGAGGTCAATTAGCTTGTTCCGTTTAATCGAAAGATCCCGCACTAACCTTGGGAACCTATCAAAAATTTGACTGACAGGAACCATGCGCACCTGCATTACTAGATCGTGAAGATCGGAGGTTAGCCTGTCAATGTTCTCGGCGATGCGTTTTAGCTCTCCGTTTCTATTATCTGAGATTAATTGGAGCAAAGCAATCTTGTTGATAACAAGCTCGCCAACCAAATTCATAATGTTGTCAAGCTGCTCAAATTTCACACGAACAGTCTGGGAAGCACGGACTTCAGCAAACAGTTTTGTGGCTTCTGTTATCTGCTTGCTTTGTTCCTCAATGCGATGCTTTAAGGAAGGCATATTAGCTCCGACGGTTGTGCCGGCAGTTTCCATAGGAGGAGGCGCTATCTCTCTTGGTGCCTCAAGCAAAGATACCTTAGCCGTTTCTCGCACTCTTTCTGCTGAAACTGCACCAGCGGGCATCACTTTCGCTTTAGCCTCAGATTCATTTTCAGCTTTGACTTGGCTTGTCGGCTCGATTTTAACTTCTGGCTTAATCGTCGTTTTCTCCATCGTGGCAGGATCATAGTGCACAACATGTACGTCTTCTATTTCACAGACTTGGCGAATACATTTTTCGATTTCCTCAGCACCGCACCTGCTGATAATCGCAATCTTGAAGCCAGCATCAAGTTTATCCTCTTTAAATGCTTCAAGCTCTTTTTGGTCGGGGTGAGACTTGATTATCTCAGCCATCTCCGAAATCTTACTTAGAACAAGGATTGACCTGACGCTTTTAAAAGCGCAGTCTTTGCTAAACTTCAAGTCTATGAAATAACAATGTTCACCGCAGATTTCAGCGTTCATTACTGCTTCTTTTTCAGTTTCAGTGAGTTCTATGACTACATCCTTAGTCTCTGCAGGCAAAACCTCCTTCTTGGTTTCGATGTGTAAAACTTTATTCTTTTCCTTTACTTCTTCAAGCGCGGTCAACTCAGTTGCTTCTTGAAGTTTCTGAAGTAAAACTGAAACCTCAATTTCTTCTTCATTCATATTTTGTATATTCTCTAACCTACAAGAGAGAGCATCCGCGCACTCAAGAAGCACACTGATTAGATTACTTGTAGGTTTACGACCTTTCCGCAGATCATCAAATACATCCTCCATCGCATGCGTCAGCTCTTGGATGTCTTTATACCCCAGCATGCCCGAGCAGCCTTTCAGAGTGTGAGCTGACCTGAAAAGCATGTTAACAAGTTCCGTGTTTTGCGGATCTTTTTCTAGGCTTAACAGTGACTTCGTTAGAGTATCAATATGTTCTCTTGCCTCCTCAATGAATACTGCCTTATACTGGCTACAATCTGTTGACAAGAGACCTCCCTCCTTGCTTTCTTAGAGGCAACGCTATTCTCATGTTCTGTTCAATTCTATCATTGTGCAACTATCCTTTGTCCTCCTATTGAATTATTTAGACTAATTGTGTCGTTTTTTACTACACCTAAAAGGTAGTTCACCTTACAACCAACGCTTGATAACACCTTTTTGTAAACACGACAATTAATATCAACACATACAAACTTTGCACTTGTGTCGCTACTCAGCATTTCAGATTTTCCAATTACAAGATATCCTCCTTCTCGCAGTGCATCATAAAATTGCATGTGAACTTGCTGTTGACTCTCCCTCGCGAAGAATATCATGACATTTCTGCATAGTATCAAATCCAATTCATTATGCAAAGGAGGCTTCATCAAATCATGCTTTTCAAAATGAACTAATTGCTTAATGAAATCCTTAATCTGATAAGTTCCACAATTATACGAAAAATATTTGTTAATTATTGAATCTTCCACTTCGTATAACTGCTTTTTGTTATACACACCTTTTTGAGCTTTGGCTAACGCGTCCTCGTCGATGTCTGAAGCATAAATTGTGACGTTATAATTTGACAATTGAGTACCTATCACTTTGTGAACTAAAATTGCAAGTGAGTATGGTTCTTCACCTGTTGCGCATCCAGCGCTCCAAATAGTAACTTCTTTAGACTTGAAAAGCAGTGGCAGAAGGTTCTTTTCCAGATAGTCATATACATCTCTGTCTCTGAAAAACGTGGTAAAATTGATTGTTAAATCATTAAGAATATTATTGAATTCCTGGGGGTTTTTCTTTAAATAATTCAAGTATTTGCTGAAAGTAAATGTACCAGTTGCCCTTAACCGAATTGACAAGCGCCTTCTGAGGTATTCATCACGGTAACAACTAAAATTAAGCCCAATAGTCTCATGTAACAAGTTTTTCAATTTTTGGTAGGCAATCTCTTCAAGAAAATTTCTAGCTTCAACCGAAGCCATCCTGCATTTTTCCCTCCTGCAAGTCACATCCCTGCAGCTCAGTTTCCAAAATTGCACCATTTACCGAGATATCTTGTTCTTGAGTTGCTTTATCTCCCCCAGCTAACCATTTTTTCCCTTTTTGGATTAGTATACTTTGCAGCTCATCACTGAGAAAAGTTATGAGATATCCTTCTGTAGATGTGTTATACCTCTTGAAGCGTACATCAAAAATCACCGCGACATCCGAGCATAATGCTTGTTTAATTAGAAGACCGTCGATAATCGCATCAAATGAATCTACAATTAATTGCGGTGGTGCCATAATAAGCTTGGTTGATGTGAAGTTAGCCATGGCACTAAGGAAAGATGTTAATACTATAGAACCCATCTCTTCTATAGCGGATCTTTGAATTTCCGGGGTAACCTCTATACCGTTGGTCATAAACTCCACCATTTTCGCGCATTCTTTTTCTTCGAAAATTAACATGACATCGCAGTTAGTAGCGCCTCTTAGCTGCATAAAAATAGCGGAAACAATGATGTCATGCTTTCCATAAATATCTGGAACAAGATGCGGTACGATCATGTGAACTTTCGGCAACTCAATTGCAATTGGTTCCTGTAAAATATGTGAGAGCGCAGTAGTAGCATGCCCCGCGCCAATATTACCAATCTCAAGGAGTATATCCTGATCGGTTAGTATTTCACCGAAATTCGCTGTTTTTGAAGCTTTGTCTAGTTCACTCATACCCATTCACCGTTACTCTTTAGTGTTTAATGCAGCTTTAACGGAATCTTCAGTTTCAATTGACAGATTTCCGAGGCTGGTCAATTCAACATCACCCTTTCGAGCTTTCTTAGGAAGAAATATAGATTTACTTATCAATAATTCTTGTAATTCAAGGTTTAGAAAAATTATGAGTTGTACGGCAGCATAATAACCGCCTCTACGCCTCGAGCAAGTATCAATAACCAATGCTCCACCCGTTGAAACTGATAATTTTCTAACGAAATCGCTGATTATGGCATCAAGAAGAGCATCTATCAAAACCAGGGAGGCTGATATTATATTTACCGCTGTTAAATCTGAAATTGCTGTGAGGAGTGATCCAAGCAGAATGTTGCCAAATTCTTCGAGTACAGATACCTTAATGGACGCTTGTTCTGCATGCGCGAGGATTTTTGTCATAAGCGTAGTAATCTCTTTCGATTCATACATTTCGAATATAAACAGAAAATGGCATTCCCTGACTTCTGTAAGGTGCATGCAAACTGCAGTGGTAGGTGCGTTTTGACCATGATAGAACCTTGGCAACATGCTTGGTGGTATCATGCCGACGCGAGGCACATTTATAGTCACCGATTGTTTTAGAATTTTTGACAATGGCTTTGCCGCATATTTTGCGCCAATGTTACTGATTTCAACAAATATCTTTAATTCTTTCTTTTCCAGCAGCAGTTTACTTGGTTCATTTTTTCCTTTCATATCTCTCTTAACTCCCCATTTGGAAGGCAAATAGTTACAGCACCATTTCCAATGTTGAATTCGACTCTGCGTCCATATGAGCCGCCGATATCCTCTGCAACTATTTTAATTCTGTGAGCTTTTAATGCCGCCTTGACAGCGTCAACATTCTTCTCTCCCATATGCTGATTGTTATTACTTAAGTGTGGGAGAATGCACGCGCCACCTGCTATTTTGGCAGAAAGGAACGCTTCTTTACCGCTGAGTCGTCGCACCGCCTCTGCTAAAGCGGGTACTGCGGTGTCTGCGAATTTGCCTGGAACGTAATCCTGCAACTTCCGCATGGCGGTTGGAAGCATGATATGGGCTAATCCGCCGCATCTGTGTATTGGATCATACAGACAAAGCGCTACGCATGATCCAACATTGGTAACTAATTTAATCGGCCTTTTTTCCACCTTTATCTCAGCCATTGCCACACGCACTTCCTGTAGTGGCAGATGTGTTTGGAGACCTGCAAAGAGTTGTATTGCAGGCTGTGTGTGTGAGATTGGCTGCTCGGATAACTGCTGTAGTTCTTTGATGCTGCTTAGCGGTACCGTTGCTTCTACTTTTAATTCTGGTAGATCTGCCATATTGTTTGTCAAGTTGTTGTCCTCAGCAGTACTTAACGAGTGCTTCCATTACTTTCTCGGGTTGGAATGGTTTTACAATGAAATCTTTGGCGCCAGCTTTGAGTGCTTCAGTTATTAGCGCTTGTTGACCATAGGAACTAACCATCACAATTTTTGCTGATGGATCTGCCGTTACTATCTGTTTGAGTGCTTCGATACCGTCTTTTGCTTTTGTTCCTGGCGGCATGACTATGTCCATAAGAACTAAGTCGGGTTTTGTTTGTTGGAATTTTTGTATGGCTTCGTCGCCGTTTGCTGCTTCGGCTATTACTTTGTGTCCAGATTCTATGATGATTTTTGAGAGTACTGCTCTCATGAATTTTGCATCATCTACTACGAGGACGGTTCCCATGTTGATCTTGCCTCGCGTGCACTCTTTTTAAATTCCGACTCAGAATATAAAAATATTATGTATTAAGATACACTATTGTCCATAACTGGCAAATCCTAAAAAGCTCACCACACAAAAACAACGCAGAAAAGAACCGCAGCGAGCGAGAAACATGTTGAGGCAGTCTCTGAAACTGTTTACCATACCCAAAGAAAAATTGCAATGCTGCTCAAAACAAAAATGGTTCAAAAATAATGTGAAGAAATAGTTCACGCCTATCGAACACAAAATACGTATTTTCTTTTCATAAAAGTTATTTGAACATTTTAGGACTGTAATATTTCGAGTTTGGTAATATTTCCATATCTGAACTAACCTCTAAATAATATCGTAAGAAACAAGACTTGCCATCCTGTTTAACAGTGACCTAAAATGAGCGCAACCATTGAAATAGAACAACTGCAAAATGAAAAAGCACGCCTAGAAGAAGAAGCACGAGACCTAGACGAAGAATTAAAACAACTAGAAACACGCTGGAAATTACTCAGCGAGAAAGTAGCAATCCAAGAACTAAAGAAAAAAAATGCTGCAAAAAAAGAAGCCATAAACCAACTACAACATAAAATCAGTTTGTTGGAAACACAACTGGAAAAACTCTCAACAACAGACACCTCAAAAGACATCCTACCCATGGACGAAGACAGCGAAAACCAAGAAAACATGATAGAAACAAGCATTACAGAAGAAAAAGATGAAGAAGCCATCACTGTAAACGCATTTGGCGACGAAGAAGAAATAGACGAAAACTTCGAAACAGAATATGAAAAGAAGAAATATGGTTTCTTCTAAAAACCATACAACAATCCACTAAAACAGACTGTGACACGTTTACCTATATCCAGAAACCTATAGTAGCCCTTTAGCAAATTTTAAAAATTAAAAAGTTACTTACTCATAATTAATGAACAAAAAACTGGTTTTGATCACCGCCCTGCTCATATTCTTGCTTATTATGAGTACAGCAGCTGCCGAAATGTCGGTAGGCGTGAAAAAAGGTGACTGGATAGAATATCAAGCAGTTTTCACGGGTACACCACCCGCGGGGCATGAAGTAACTTGGGCAAGAACCGAAGTCGCCGACGTCCAAGGAACAGTAATCAACCTAAACGTTACAACAAAATTTGCAAATGGCACGTTGTTGAGCGAAACAATAACGCTGAATCTCGCAACGGGTCAACTTGGAGACGAATTCATAATTCCAGCAAACTTGGGCGTCGGAGATTCTTTCTTTGATAAATATCATGGAAACGTAACCATCAGCAAAATCGAAGAAAGAACTTATGCAGACGCTACACGCACAGTTATATCCGCAACCGCAGCGCAAAGCACGTATTATTGGGATAAAGCAACAGGCGTTCTAGTCGAAGGCATCTCCGAGTTCCCAGAATATACTATTCACTCAGTAGTCGAAAAGACAAACATGTGGCAGCCTCAAATTTTCGGCGTGGATCCAACAGTTTTCTATATATTCTTAATTCTGGTAGCAATTTTGATAGGGACCGCGCTTGCTATTCGTGCAATGCACCGAAAGAAATGACATCAAACAGACAGTTCCTCTGCCAACGACGTTTCTGGATATGGAAATACATGTGCTTTCTCTGACTCAAAGCTTAATGTGATGCTTGTCCCAACATCAAACCATTTCTCAGTTAACGAAGGCCTAATAACAACCACGGAATCCTCGCTTTGCAGCTTAATCTCGTACCTAACAAATGTACCTTCAAACGAGATTTTTTCCACCACGCCCTTAAGCATATTTTTGCCCTGTTTCTTCGGTTCAACCGTAAAAACTTCTGGTCTTACCACAACAACTGCCCTTTCGCCTTTATTTAACCCCTCGCCAAAAGCCTTTACGTTAAATCCGCCACGTAGCTCTATTGTTAATTCACCATCGGCAACTTCTACGACTGTCCCCTCCAAAAAGTTTGATTCTCCAATAAAATACGCAACAAAAAGGCTGTTCGGCTTCATGTAAAGCTCCTGCGGCGTTCCAACTTGCACGACTTTTCCCTTCTTCATAACAGCAATTCTATCCGAGATCGACATAGCTTCTGCCTGATCATGAGTAACATGAATGGCAGTTAGATTCAGATCCTTTGCCATTCTTCTCATTTCGTATCTTATCTCGTTTCTAACTTTAGCATCCAACTGCCCAAGCGGTTCATCCAAAAGCAACGTCTTCGCTCCAGCTGCCAGTGCACGTGCAACTGCTATTCGCTGCATCATGCCACCGCTTAATTCACCAGGATAGGCGTTTAAGCGCTCATGAAGCTTAACTAGTTCGAGCACTTCATGACCTATTGTTCCAGCCGCTTTCAAGTCGAAGTTCTTCACGCGGGGGCCATAATTCACGTTTTCCCAAACGGTCATATGGGGAAACAGCGCAAAGGTTTGAAAAACGAATCCGATTTCTCTATCTTCCGGTGGAACATTATCCACCCGTTTACCACCAATGTAAATCTCGCCACTATCAGGTTCAATTAACCCAGCTATCAGCCGTAGCAAGGTGGTTTTTCCGCATCCGCTTGGACCCAGCAATGAGAAATATTCTTTGTCGCGGATTACGAGGTTAACGTTATCCAACGCTACTATATTTCCAAATTTCTTTGTTAGGTTTACCACACGAACTTCAGGCATCTCTGCGTGTCTCCCCAAGTTTATAGTGCTGATGATGCAAGTTATAATTTTCCATGCTAATATCTCCCTTTCCCACGGGTAACCAATCTTAGCACCAACAGAATTATAAAGGAAAAGACTATCAGAAGGCCGCATCCCAACCCGACGACCGACGGCGTAATATTTGTGTTTAAGGCCGAATTCTGCAGTGCCCTTACCCAGTTAACTATAACTACAGGTGCTGTCTGCAAGTTTGTCACTACAGCTAAAGTTGCCCCTGTTTCGCTTACGCTTCGGGTGAAAACCATTATAGCTCCAGAAAGAATTGAATACTTCGTTAACGGCAACATTATCGTTCTAAACACGTCGAAGGGTTTAGCGCCAAGCGTTTTTGCGGCGTCTTCTATGTCTACGCTTATCCGTTCAAATGCTGCGGATATCGACCGCACAATATATGGATATGTAATCGCAAGGTGAGCAAAGATCAGCAGTATAAATTCTGGCATGAAAGCGAAGCTTTGCCAGAAGAATTTGAGAGAAACACCTAAGGCGATAGAGGGAACTATCAATGGCACGTTAATGAGAATATCAAGCACTGTTGAGACTGCATTGCCAAATTTCCTTCTAGCGATCAATATTGCCATGGGCAGTCCGACGATTAAGCCAATTAGCGTAACAATTGCGCCTAAGAGGTATGAAATAAGCAAACTTAACCAATATTCCCCCCATAAGCCTGAACCTGAAATCGCATCAGAGAAAGTACTTGTGAATACTGCTTGGAAAGCGGGTAAAGCAACAAAAAGAGATGGAAGCAGCACTATCGCCAAGAAAGCCATTAACGTAACAATGTTCCTGGAACATGTAGCTTTTGAATAGCTTAGTTTTCTTTCAATATTAGGCCAAACTCGATTAAATGGCAATCGCAACCTTGAACCTAAAATGCGTATTAAAGCAAAAATCGAAAGAGACGTAACTATTAGTATTAGACTTGCAAATACCGTGGCGCCTTCATAAGTGGTTTGAGAAATGCCGGAAAATTCGTTTTTCATATTTTGGATAAAAACTGGACCATTCTCGAATGCTCCTGCAACAATAAATGTTGCTCCGGTTTCTGAGAGTGATCTTGCAAATGAGAGAATAAACGCGGCTATTAATGCAGGTTTGAGAATCGGAAAAGTCACGGTTCGCGCTGCTATGAACGGGGGCGCGCCAAGCGTTCTGGATGCCTGCTCATACTCCCTTTTATAGTCGAGTAATGCGCCAACCAAAACGCGGACTACAATAGGGTAAGAAAACGTGAAGTGAAGTAGCACGACAAGTAACCAGCCTGTGGAAATTAATGAACCAGCAAAAAGTGCAGATAAGCCTTCGGGACCACTCCAGAAAAGCAGTAATGAATAGCCAAGCGCGGCGGTCGGCACAATAAACGGTATATCAACAAAAGTGTCGAGGACATTAAGCCATTTTGACTTGCCGCGCGTAATAAGCCACGCCATTGGAACGCCGGCTAATACATCTAAAGCTGAAACAAGCAACGCAACCACAAAAGAATTCGCCACAGCAGTCAATGCTCGATTCACAAGTGCTGGTCGTTCAATAACATCTTGAACGGTATTCCATTTTATGAAAATTCCAATTATAGGCGGCAATAAGATTAACGCGAAGAAAACTACTACTGCGGCAAGATACATAGCATATTTTACTGTTCTCTTAGATGACATCACGTTTAGAATATTAACGATTTTGCGGCGATACAGTGTTTCTCCTCCAATTTTGTATGATTAACCTGACGATGCTGTGCTGCAATGCCCTGGGTTCTTTGCTCCCTCGAACCCAAATAGTACTATATTTAGCCATCCAAACTTTATATATAGTTCATAAATATTTTGTGCACCACAATAGCAGAAATATTAAAAGAAAGAGCGAATATCCGCATTTTTACTTTTTAGCTGATGGCTTTTCGATCAGTTCAATCAATGTTCCATCCGGGTCTTCCACAAACGCGATTAGCGAACCTGTGGCGGCGAGCCTGAACGGTTCATCTGTTATGGTGACTTTCGCTTTTCGCATAGCATCAATCGTCTGTTGCATGTCTTTAACTTCAAAGGCTAAGTGGTCAAACACGCGGTTCTCATACTCAGGCTGGATAAACTTCTTTTGATTGCGGTAGCAGGTTAATTCAAGCGTCGCGCCCTTGCCTTCTGGATCTCTGAGAAAAGCGATTTCGGCATTGTTCTGCGGGATTTCTCGGCGGCTTACAAGTTTAAGCCCAAAAAAGCGCGTGTAGAAATCTATGGATCTTTCCATGTTGCTGGTTCGAATGCTCGTGTGAACAAACATCACTTTTTCACCGATTATCCATGAGTCGAGCGCTTAGTATAAAGATGTTTTGAATTAAGCAAGGCGCCCAGCTCAGTATTTTCCACTGACGGAATTTTTCATAGCTTCATCTAGCGTCTTATTGACAAGCTCATCTGCCCGCTGAATGTGCGGATTAGTTCGGGGCACACTCACAAAATTTGCCTTTTTAAAGCAACGGCTTAATTCTTTGGCTTGGCGCCACAAGTCTCGGAGTGCAGAATTTTTCACCGAGTACTCTCCTGTAAGCTGCTTGACCACCAATTCACTGTCAAGGTGGCAGACAACTTCTTCGGCCTCAGCGTTTACGGCGAATTGCAACGCCGCTATCAGCGCTTCATATTCAGCCTGATTATTAGTGCGTACGCCTATATAGCGTGAACGCGTGGCTATGATTTGGCCGTTCTCCAGCATAACTATGAATGCTGAGGCTGCAGGTCCCGGGTTTCCCCTAGCGCCGCCATCTGAAAAAAGTAACAATTTTTTGTGTATTACGCCGCCCCCAAATGTTTATTCCAGATTAATGGTCACGTCTATGTTGCCATTCTTCTTTTAGCTTTAAAATAAACCTTGCTTCATCTTTTGCTAACATGTTTTTAACGTGTTTCCAAGTGGCAGGGCAGTTTTTGTAGTCCGTACCGACAATTTTGTGGATTACTTTGTCGATTTCTGCTTTGTTTTGAGGCGTAACCACTATTCCCGCCTTCTGGAATACGCTTTTTAGATGCCTAAAGTAGCATGTCAAGGTAGAACCTTCTCATCGTAAGGGTGGCGCTGTTGATTTGTAAACTTTATGCTGCTTTTCAAATAACATTCGTGGCTATGCCCAGAAATTTTATATAACGTGCTGCCCCACTCCATTTAGCCCAAAAGCAAAATTGTGGTGAACAGGGTGCTTGTTACAAATAAGGATTTAATGGTTCCCGCGAGAAAAAACGGCTACGCCATCGGCGCTTTTAACGTTCAAAACCTTGAAAGTGCATTGGCCATAGCGGAGGCGGCAGCAGAAGAAAAATCGCCTGTAATAATGCAGATCACGCCAAGCGTCATCAAGTACGCTGGCTTAGCGTACATAACCAGCATTGTAAAAACCGCCGCGCAATCAGCGCCTGTGCCCGTGGCCATGCATCTTGATCATGGAGAAGACTTCGAAACAGCTGCCAAATGCATTGAAGCCGGCTTCTCCTCAGTCATGATTGACGGCTCATTCCTAAGTTTTGAGGATAACATTGCGTTAACAAGGCGTGTAGTGGCCATTGCGCATCCAAGAGGCGTCTCGGTTGAGGCAGAGTTAGGCAAGCTTGCAGGTGTAGAAGAACGAAGCGTAGAAGAAAAAGAGGCCATCCTAACAGACCCGGATGCGGCATCCGAGTTTGTCGAGAAAACAGGCGTGGACACTTTAGCAGTTGCCATCGGCACTTCACATGGCGCTTACAAATTCAAAAGCGAAGCCAAACTAGACTTAGAACGGTTGAAAGCAATAAGCAAGAAGGTAAGCATCCCGCTGGTTTTACATGGCGCCTCTAACGTGCCGCAATGGATTGTTGAAAAAGCCAACAAGTACGGTGCTGCATTGAGTGGGGCAAAGGGCATACCTGAGGAACAGATAAAACAGGCAATCACACTTGGCATCGCAAAAATTAACATCGACACAGACCTGCGCTTGGCATTTACGGCAACAGTCCGCGAGGTATTAACAAATTCGCCGAAAGAATTTGACCCGCGGAAAATCTTGGGACCCGCAAAAGACGCCATGAAAGAAGTGGCAAAAAGCAAAATGCAACTATTCGGAAGCTCAGGAAAAGCTTAGCCCTAAATTTTTTTATTTTCACCTCATTCTTACGTAAAAGTTTCATTGCTAATCCAATCAACCAATTTTTCGGAACACATGTTAATTACATAGATTCGGCGCGAAAGCTCCAGATTTTAACCAAGATGATATCCATACAGTAATAACCTACACAAGGTAATCATCAACTGAAGAACACCTCAATTTTATCCAAAAAGTTAAAACGCAGCATCCAGTCACTTCTCTTGCTTAAACGGAGACGAATCGTTTGACCGCAAAAAAGAAAAAACCCACTGTGGACGAATTGTTGGCTAAAGCCAAAAAACCCGCTTTGATAGCGCCTCCAATGCACCGCTTCTATGAAGGCAAAGTGCAGGTCATGCCCAAATGCGCCATAAGAAGCATAGACGACTTTGCAGTCTGGTACACTCCAGGAGTAGCCGCAGCATGCAAGGAGATTCAGGCTAATCCGGAAAAGGTGTTTGAGCTTACAAACCGCTGGAACTACGTCGCCGTGGTCACCGACGGCACGCGCGTTCTCGGTTTAGGCGACATCGGACCTGAAGCCGCAATGCCCGTGATGGAGGGCAAAGCACTGTTGTTCAAATACCTCGGTGGCGTGGATGCCTTCCCAATATGCCTTAAAACCAAGGATCCCGATGAGATAGTGCGCGCCTGCGAGCTTCTTGAGCCATCCTTTGGCGGAATAAACTTGGAAGATATTGAGAAGCCGAAGTGTTTCCACGTTTTAGAGAAGGCTAGGGAGCGGCTTCAAATCCCTGTTTGGCATGATGACCAGCAGGGAACAGCCACCGTTATCTTGGCAGGTTTGATAAACGCGTTCAAAATTGTGGGCAAAAAACCGCAGAACAGCATAATAACGCTTGTCGGTTCAGGCGCAGCTAACATACGCACCGCTTATGTGCTGATTAAGTGGGGCGTCAAGGCTGGCAACATAATAATGGTTGACACAAAAGGCATAGTCCACACTGGCAGAGCCGACATAACCCGCGAAGAAGATCCATGGAAATACGAGTTGGCACAGAAAACGAATAGTGAGGGAAGAACCGGAGACATCGCGGAGGCCTTCAAAGGCGTAGATGCCGTAGTTGCCGCGTCAAAGCCAGGGCCAGACACCATAAAACAGGCTTGGATCAAAACGATGGCGGACGACGCGATAGTTTTTGCTTGCGCTAATCCTATTCCTGAGATTTGGCCGTGGGATGCCGAGGAGGCTGGCGCGCGGATTGTGGCGACGGGCAGAAGCGACTTTCCTAACCAAGTCAACAACAGTTTAGGGTTCCCAGCGATTTTCCGCGGAGTGTTGGATGTGAAAGCGCGAACTGTTACAGATGACATGTGCATTGCTGCTGCGCAGGAATTAGCGCGGTTCGCTGAGGAGAGAGGTATGGATGAACGGAGTATTCTGCCGCGGATGGATGAATGGGAAGTGTTCCCAAGAGAAGCTGTGGCCTGCGCGCTTAAATCAATCGAGCAGGGCGTAGCTAGAGTAAAGCTGAGTCGCGAGGAACTTTATGAGCGGGCTTCAGTGATGATTCAGAATGCGCGGAAAGCAACTGAGCTTCTTATGAAGCACGATTTAATAAAGAAGGCACCGCCAGAAGACAAACTTTGAAAATAAAGCATTATTCAGCCGCAAAATTCCTAAAAACTTCCAAAAAGGGAAAAAATTATTTAAGAGGTTCCATGAAACATAAGCTCAGGGATTGAAAATGCGATTGGACTACACATTATACGTGTTAGGTGCGTTAGTTTTAGTAGTAACGGTAGTGCCCTTTGTAATCACAATAGAAGGCATGGCGTCAGATGCAAGAAACCTGTGGGTAATATCAACTGTAGTGCTCGGGCTCTTATCTATAGGCGTAGGCTACTCTCAACGACCAAAAACAGCTGCTCAAGCCTGTCAACCTACGGCAACAATAACCCACGAAACTGTGACTGAGCAAATGCAGGAAACAGTAATGCAAAAACCACCTGCAACGACAATTGAAGCTCCCGCTGCAACTGCTACGGCGCTAGAACTGACACAAGTAAAAGGTATAGGTGAAAAGAGAGCTGCTCAACTAAAAGCGCTGGGAATAAACAATGTTAGCGACTTAGCTAAAGCTTCTGCAGAGGACATTGCAGGGAAACTGCAGATTTCCCAGAAAATAACTCAAAAATGGATTGATAACGCACAAGAACTCGTTAAATAGAAGTTTAGAAACTGCCCAAGATTATAGCGGCAGAATTTTCACTATATTTCTTTTCTCTAAGCGCTTAAGGGCGTCCATGCACTCGTCTTTTTTCTTTTCAGTAAGGTTCAAGTTTTGCATTATATCCTTGATTGACATGCAGGGTTTTCCAAAATTTTTATGTCTATTATGGAGATGCTTGACAATAGACTTTTCAAGTTTACCGCACCGCCAGGTAGTATTGCGAATCAAAACAACTATTGTGTGAACGAGAGTTTGTTCATTGGATTTGCGTTTCCGCAAGGCTCCCTCTCCCCCGTAGGTATAGTTTATTTTCATTAACATTTTTAAACGTTTGTTCCCAAAAGGTAATTTTAATCACTTAAAATTAAACTTTAAATGTAAACTACCCGACGTTACTGCCCTAAAGTTTTTCGGAGATATAAACCGTCAGCCGTACCATAATACTTTTCCAGCTTAGCCACTTTACTGTATCCGAGTTTATGATAAAGGTTCAACGCTGCAACGTTATCTTCCCGAACTTCTAAGCGGCATTCCCTGGCGCCTTTCCCTCGCAGTATTTTTTCAATTTCGCTGAGAAGTTCTTGCGCTATACCCATGCGTCGGTAAGCAGGCGCTACATTCACGGTCAATATATGTCCAAACAGCGTGTTTCTTTCAACATTTACTTGTGCTATTGCAAAGCCAGCAAGTTCGCTGTTTACTCGTGCTACCAAGCTAACAGTGTTATAATCAGTTAAGAAATAAGCTAATTGCTGTTTTGTGAATGCTTCTTGTTCAAAGCATTGTTTCTCAATCTCATAAAGTTTATCCAGAAGCCTGATTGTCGCGTCTTCAATTTTTATTACCATATCTATCCTGAAACAAAGGCGTGAAAGGACGATTTTAGGCTTTTTCCACAGTTATGCTATTTACAGGAGCTAAGACTGTTTTCAGCTCGAGCCATTGTTGCGCGAGGAAACCTATAACAAATTTTAACCAAAGCGTTATGAGTCGAGTGAGTATCGTCGCTGTAGCGCTTATTCCTGCTGGAACGCCAAGCGAGGTGTATAGGGTTGTCATTGCTATTTCAGGTATTCCAACCTCAAAGGGTATGCCTATCGGTACAGATTTAACGGCTAGAACAATAGTTGAGGTTATGAGAATCACGCTCCAAGAAACAGGAAACTGAAGGGATAGAAAAACTAAGTATGGTATGCTTAAACTGAAAATCCAAGAGAGGGTTAGGTAAAACAGAGAGGCAACAATTGTTTTAGGCGTATGCTTAAACTCCTTCATTGAGTCGTGAAAACTATTAGCTACTCTGCAAGCATCTTCCTTAATTTTGGTTAATTGCCCATGCCATTTTTCTCGGCTGAGAAACTTTCCCAGCCTCGTTAACCAATCAATTATTTTCAAGATCCATTGCACTTTGAAGGAAAAAAGCATAATCAAAAAGAGTATAACAGCTATGCCGGCTGCAAGAAAAAGGATTACATTGAAAATTACAGGATTAACCTGTGTTTCAATGAAAAGCAAAAACATGCCTAAAATAAGCACTACAATGTTCAAGCCCATGCCTAAAAGCCTATGCACAACAAGAGAAGCCACAGCTTGACCGCACTTGTTATCACCTTGCTCTCTGGTGATTAAGTAAACTCTTAAGGCTTCACCGCTTATGGATTCCGCTGGGATAATTGTATCTACAAATATGCCGTACCATACATACAAGTAAGATTTCATAATAGACAGTTTAATTGCGAGAAAATTGGCTAAGACCCGCCATGATAACGAAAAAAAGAACACTTCTAATAGGCTAAGCAATATTGCTATGGTATAAGGAATTAGGTCAGCGTGTTGAGCTGTAGAGATTATCGTTGTGATGTCTACTTGAAAAAGGTAGATATAAGCGAAAAAGGCAACTAACCCTACCAGTGGAAACAGCAGTGTCTTGCGTGTTGCTTTCGGTTTCGCCGGTTCCATCTGTCATCTGCACTCAACAATTAATCGCAGAGAAGTTGCGGTTTAGGCTATTATATGCTTTTGCCATTAAGAACATTTTCGCCTGAACACTTCTGTTTCTCGCCAGCGGAACTGATTATGAACTTTTCTGCACTAATGCCTTAGGCTCGTTTAATGCACTATTCCATAAATCTTCGAAATAAGCCGCCATCACTTTTATGAATCTAGAATTAGTTGAGCAAAGGCTGGGCACATCGTTATCAGGCAGTGTCGCTATGCACATGTTTATTTCTGTCTCATCATGAATTACTGCATTAATTGAAATTGGCGCAGATCTATACCTGATTTCAAATAAAGGATATCGCTTGAAGGTTTGTATAATTTTTTCAACTTGCTTATCTTTTTCATGTTCTTCAGTGATTATCCTTAACTTTACTCCTCTTTTCAATGCATTCACAACATCTTGTGATCTGTGAAAAAAAGTGGTTCTAATGGCTTTCCAGTTTGCAATTGCATCTATACTCTTTTGTGCACCCTTATCTTTCTCAGAAAGCTTCTTGTGGAGAAGTCTCTTTGATGAAATAATACTAAACTGCTGCTCCTCATCTTGCAGTGCCGCTTCGTCAACCTTATTTTGAAAATTATTGAAGAACTCTTTCATCTTTAATTGAAGTTCCATACATTCGTTTGTTTTCTTTTGAAGCAAACCGCAGAGGCTTTCCTTTATTGGAGTAACTTTATATAACGTTGGTGAAGCCACAATTTTTTCTACAAGCCCCATTTTTTGAATCGTAGGCATTATTCGATAAATATCCTGTCGGGCTACTTTTGAAGTTCTTGAAATTGTCTTTACATCTGCTTTCCCAAGCCTCGCAAGGGCCAAATATGTTTTTGCCTGCAAATAAGTAAGCCCTAACTTTGACAGTATTTGAATTTGTTCGTCCTCTTGAAGCATGCATAAGCCTCATTAGGCGTAGAAAGAAAGTATTAGCAGAAGCTTATGAATGTTTTTCAATTTTGTCAGAAGAGGCACTTATTCCATATGTTTAAAAATTTCAACGATAATTAAAGCACCGAGAAAGGAGAATAATGGAGGAATCAGGGGCTGATTAGGCTCTGGGCAAAGTGGCAACAGCTTCTAGTTGCGAATTGCGTTTTTTCCTATTCTCCTTTAATCTCCTAGCCAGAGCCTCAGCAAGCCCTTATGAAGGCATTCATTTTTCGGCATATTAGCCTGCCTTTTTTTGTTTAAGGATAAAAGTTGTCAGAAGTGGCACTTACTCCAAGTCTTTAAATGAAATACCAAGAAACTTGTTCGCGATCTGCACTTATGCAGATACACAATTAAGGAGAAGAGAAGATGGAAGCTATTAGAAACAAAACCAGCGCTGTTGCGTTATTTATGCTTTTAGCCATTGCGTTTTCATTTGCTATCTTACCAGCCACTAATGCGCAAATAACAAGAAAAACATACGCTTTCTGCGGTGTCACCCCCAATCCTGTTGGCGTCGGCCAAGCAGTTCTAATTCACTTAGGCATTAGCCAGCAAACTGCGACGACTTATGATAGTTGGAAAGACTTAACAGTCACTGTCACAAAACCAGACGGCACAACCCAAACATTAGGTCCCTTCAAGACTGACTCAACAGGAGGAACAGGCTACAACTACATACCTGACCAGACAGGCGTATATAAGTTCCAGACGCACTTTCCACAGCAAGTCTATGGCGGTTTCGGTCAGAACATAACGTGGTTAGCTAGCGACAGTCCAGTAACGGAGCTTGTGGTGCAAGCTGATCCAATACCCTACTACCCAGGATTCCCATTACCAAATGAATACTGGACACGCCCAATAAATGCACAATTCCATGAGTGGGCATCAATTGCAGGAAACTGGCTGAGACCCGCCGGAAGCTACACCATGCCGCCAATACCGAAATATCATCCATACAATGAGGATGCGCCAGAAACAGCACATATACTGTGGACAAAGCAATACGCGCAGGGAGGCCTCACTGGAGGCGACCTCGGTAACGTCCAATATGAAATGGGAGACGCCTACGTAGGCAAATTCTTAGGCTCAGTAATAATCGACGGCGTACTCTACTACAACCAATTCCAATCAACAGGCGGCACAGCCGTGGAGCAACCTGTTGTAGCGGTGGACCTCAAAACTGGCGAGGAACTATGGAGAAGAAACTGGAACAACACGCGACTGGCATTCGGTCAAGTGTTCTTCTGGGACTCCTTCAACTATCACGGCGCCTTCGCATACCTGTGGACCGAAACAGGCACCACATGGGACTGCTACGACGCTTTTAGTGGTCGCTGGCTATACAGGCTAACAAATGTGCCTTCAGGCTACAACCTCTATGGACCAAAAGGCGAAATCTACCGATACACCGTCAACTTACAGCAAGGTTGGATGACTCTTTGGAACTCCAGCAGAGCCATTAACCCGCAAAGATCCGGCGGCGTTAGCGATGGCAGTTGGACTCCAATCGGCAGCACATTCAATGCAACACAGGGAATCGAATGGAACAAGACAATTCCACTAGGCTTGCCTGGCAGCGTTGCACACTACTCCTTTGATGACTGCATTTTTGGCTCCACATCCTACGCTTTTCCAGCAGCAACAGGCCCAACACTTACCTCATGGGCGATTAGCACCAAAATAGGCGATGAAGGACGCTTAATCTTCAAGAAGGAGTGGACAGTGCCCTCAGAATTCGCAGACGGTAACTGGGCATGGACCGATGTATCCTTTGAAGACCGCGTGTTCATCATATCCTGCAAGGAATCCCTCAAATACTACGGGTTCAGCTTGGACACAGGTGATTTTCTCTGGGAAACGGAGCCTGAGCATTATCTTGCTTTCTATGACAAGTGGTATGGTCCCGCTTACGGCTATGGCAAGTTCTATACGGGGCGTATGACTGGCATCGTAACCTGCTATGACATTAAGACGGGCAAGAAGCTGTGGACTTACAATGTTAGCGATAAGTATGCTGAAATCCTCTGGAGCATGAACTTCCCGATTGAGTTTCACTTCCTTGCTGACGGAAAGCTCTACCTATCTTACGGCGAGCACTCGCCCATCAACCCAACTGGGCGTGGCGCACCAATGGTCTGTCTAAACGCTACGACCGGTGAAAAGATTTGGGAGATTAGCTGGTTCAATAATTGGTGGGGAGGCCACGTAATCATCGGAGACAACATAATGGCTGGCATGAACGGATACGACAACCGATTATATGCCTTCGGCAAAGGCCCAAGCGCCACCACTGTTTCAGCATCGCCGAAGATTTCAGTGCACGGCAACAAGATACTCGTAGAAGGCATGGTAACGGACATTTCTCCAGGCACGAAGGAATACGCGTTGACGGCACGCTTTCCGAATGGTGTGCCCGCAGTAGCGGACGAAAGCATGACTGAGTGGATGGAGTATGTTTACATGCAGTATCCATGGCCAACAGACGTCAAAGGCGTTGAGGTCACAGTAACCGTGCTTGATCCAAACAACAACTGCTATGATGTTGCTACAGCGACCACAGACTCGAACGGCTTCTTCAGCTGCACTTTCGAGCCGCCAGTACCTGGCAAATACACCATAATCGCCATGTTCAAAGGCTCTAAAGCCTATTGGGGCTCGACTGCTGAAACCGCCGTGTTTGTTGAGGATGCTCCGCCTGCTTCGCCGGAGTCTACACCTGAAACCGCATCGATGGCTGACCTGTACTTCCTGCCAGTATCAATCGCCATGATCATCGCAATAGTCATAGTGCTGGTTCTGCTAATACTAGTACTCAAAAAGAAGTAGCCAACACAAAAAGGTTACAATAACCTCATTTTCCTCTTTTTTGTTTCCGTAACAGCCTAAACTAGAAGTAACTAGACATGCGACAGCAGGAAGCAGAAAGATGTCTATTTTTGCAGTATGCACCTGACAGGACAGCAGATAGCACTATGGAAAATCAAATTTGCCGCGCTATTTGCGGCTCTACTTCATTCGAGTAAATGCCCATGTTCCAATTGCTATCATGATGCTGTCAAAAGCTCCCAAGACGGCAAGGTTCACAGGTAAAGCGTAGAGTGGCTGCCATGCTTCGCCCAGAATTACTGTTCTTAGCGCGTCGACGCCGTAAGTTAGAGGATTCGCGTTTGAAGCTATCCGCAGCCATTCTGGTATGCCAGGGTTAGTAAGCGGAAAAAGTGCGCCGCTCAGGAAGAATAAGGGCAAATTTATGAAGCTCTGGATTACTCCAAAGCTTTCTAGGTTTCTAATGAAGCTGGCAATTGTTAATCCTATGCTAACTAAGCCGAAGGTGATTAGCAGCATCACGGGCAGCGCTGCGAGATACGTTACAGGATCTATTTTTATTCCTAATAACGCAGCAACAAGGAATATGATTGTTCCCTGAAGCACGGCGTCGGTGCTGTCTCCGATCACTTTGCCCAAGAATATGGTCATGCGTGAAATTGGCGCTACTAAGATTTCTTTCATGAACCCAAATTCCTTGTCCCAAATGACTGATATACCCATAAACATTGATGTGAACAGCAGTGTTTGCCCGATTATGCCCGGGAAAAGGTATTCTTGATAATTAAGTTGGCCTATTTGTCCTGAAAATCGGAAGCCTGTTCCAAATATGGATAGCCACAGAAATGGCTGGAAGAAGCTGCTGACTATTCGCACTTTGTCGCGGAAGTACCTTTTGACTTCGCGGAGCCAAAGCGTGTAGAATCCTCTGAGCTCCGTCATTTTATCCTTCTCCTTGCAATAGCTAAAAATCCATGACGCTCCCTGTTGCTGTCCGTTCGTATGGTCCTTCCAGTGTAATGCAAGAAAACATCATCAAGGTTTGGCTCGCTCAGTGTGATGGATTCAACGAAAATGTTATTTTGCGTTGCAACTTCAACTATTCTTGGCAGTATGCTTTTGCCGTTTTTTATGGTGACTTCCATGGCGCCATTAATTATATGTGCATTCTGCAACCTAAGTTTCTCGGTAATTAGCGACGAAAGCATATCAAGCTCTTTCGCTTTAATGATTACTTTATCGCCTTCTAAGGTTTCTTTTAGTTTAGCAGGCGTGTTCAAGGCAATTATTTTGCCGTGATCCATTATGGCGATGCGGTTGCATAGCTTGTCTGCTTCATCCATATAATGCGTTGTCAAAACAATTGTAATGTCATGGGCTTCTTTCAACTCGCGAATATACGTCCAGATGTGATCTCGTGTCTGCGGATCAAGCCCTATAGTGGGTTCATCCAGAAAAAGCACCTTGGGATAATGAATAAGCCCTCGTGCAAGTTCTAGTCTGCGCCGCATCCCGCCAGAGTAAGTCCGCATAAGATCATCTGCTCTGTCCTCCAGCTCTACAAGCTTCAAAACTCGGTCAATGCGGCTTTTCTGCTCACTCGGCGGCACACCATATAGATTCGCATGCATAAAGAGGTTTTCACGCCCAGTCATCCGGTCGTCAATGCTGGGGTCTTGGAAGACTATACCAATTGATCGGCGCACTTGCATGGCTTCTTTGACTATGTCGAAGCCGTTAACTTTTGCAGTGCCAGAAGTAGGCTTAAGAATGGTGCAAAGCATCGAGATTGTGGTGGTTTTGCCGGCGCCGTTGGGCCCAAGTAAACCGAAAATTTCTCCCGCTTCAACACTAATGTCTAAGTGGTCTACTGCCGTAAGCCCGTTAAACATTCTTGTCAGTTTGAAGGTTTCAATAACTTGTGTCATTGATTTTTCTCAGTTAGGGTAAAGTCGTCGGCTATGATTTATATTTATTTGAAAATTTCTTAGAAATTTGTATATTACTGTTTAACTTCTGACGTACTGGGCGATGCACGTTAGGCTTAAATATTGTTCTCCTTTTTTTATTGCCCCACGGGATTGTTAACCATGAATGGTACCGTAGCTGTTGAACTTAAAGGCGTTGTGAAACGTTACCATGAACTTTTGGCAGTAAATCATCTTAACTTGAGCATAAGTGCCGGAGAAATTTTCGGGTTGCTTGGGCCGAATGGCTCGGGAAAGTCCACTACTCTAAAAATGCTTCTGGGGTTAGTTAAACCTGATGAGGGCTCAATCATTGTATTAGGCAAAGACGTTCTAAAAGATCCTGTAGCCGTAAAGCAGCAAGTGGGTTACGTTCCAGAGTCCCCTCGCCTATACGAATTCTTGACGGGCATTGAGTATCTGGACTTTATAGGCGATATATATGGTATGCAAACAGAAGAAAAGAAAAGCCGAATCACCGAGTACCTGAAAGCGCTGCAGCTTGAAGGGCGAGAAGGCGACATGATCAGCAGTTACTCGGAGGGTATGAAGCAGAAAATCGCCTTAATTTCTGCTTTTCTGCACAAGCCGCGGCTTCTGATATTAGACGAGCCCTTAAACGCTTTGGATCCACGCTCAGCACGAATCGTCAAAGAAGTTCTTCACAAATTGAAAACACAGGGGGTAACCACGCTAATGTCCACACATGTGCTGGAAATAGCGCAAGCAATATGCGACCGCATAGGCATCATGTACCAAGGAAGACTTTTGGCTTTGGGCAACATGAACGAGCTGAGACAAATGGCTAAATTGCCTGACTCTGGTCTAGAAGACATCTTCTTGACACTGACTGGTTCCGCTGATCTGAAAGCCGTAGTTGAGGAACTCTTGAAATGAATTGGAAAAACGTTCTCGCTCTTATGCAAGTCGAAAGAAAATCAGGTCGCCTTCTTAGGGGCGTAAAGCTTACACGATACCGTGAAAGCGGCGTTTTAGCTTACTGGCCATACTGGCTTGGCTTAGGCTTAGGCATAGGCGCCGGATTATTAGCCGGCTTTATATATAACACCGCTACAGCCGCTGAACCAGAGCTATTGCCCACTTTCCAAGAAGGAACATTAAGCATTTTTCTATCATTGCCCACGCTCGTTTTGGTTTACAGCTTGGTATTTACCATGATGCAACAAATTCAACGCAGCGGCGTAAAAGCCTCAACACAAGTGCCTTATTGGCTTCCCGTAACCTGGCAAGAATACACTTTAGGCTCGATTTTAGCCAATTTACTTGGCTTCCCATTTGCTTCAGTAATGTTTATCGCTTCTACCATCCTAATCTTCTCCGCGTTTAGCGGTTTGTTTCTTTTTGCCGTGATGACTTCGCTTACAGTATTAGCCGCCGCGTTCATGGCAAGTGCCATCACAGAAATTTTGAGAATCCTGCAGATTCGATTCATAGGTGCCGTCTACAAGTCATCGGGCAGAGCCGCTGTGTGGGTCAGATTCTTTGGTTCGCTACTATTCTTCTTGACATTCTACATAATCTATTTCTACGTGACTTCTGGCGGAGCCATAACATTCATTGAAACCATTGCCTCCGCGCAGAATGCAGCCTGGTTTATACCCTTTCTCTGGCTGGGCATGACAATATACTCTTTCACGAACGGTCTCTTACTGCAAGGCAGTATTTTCCTCGGATTATCCCTTCTCTTTATCGTTGGTTTGTTTTTCCTAGCAACCTTGCTAAACAAGCGGTTTGGACTTTATGAGCCGCCGGCGATAACGATCTCACGCGGTGCTTATGCGCCAAGAGTAGGCTTTCTGGGCAAAATTGGCTTTACCACCGCTGAAGCAGCCCTAATTAGAAAAGACTTGCGGGCATTCACGCGAAGACGCGAACTCATGTCCGTATTCATAATTCCAATTGTGCTCATCCTAGTTCAGGTCATGCAGAGCTTTGGTTCCCAGACGGCTACTCCGCCAGCAGAGGTCGTTGTGTATCTTGCGGCTTCAACTTTTCTTTTACCATCCACCGTTACGGCCATAAGCTTGGGTAGTTTCATGATAGGCGAAGAAGGACAAGCTGTTTGGCGCATTTACGCCTCTCCAGTTTCAGCTAAAACTTTAGTTAAAAGCAAGTATTTTTTCATAATTTTCTTTTCTGTTATAGTTTTGGCAGTGACGGGCGTTTTTGCTTTTGTGGTTTATCGTCCCTCATTGCGCGCCACAGTTGTAGCTTACATCGAAGCGCTTTTCCTGATCCTCGCCCTAGGCGCAATTTCCCTGTCCAATGGAATAAAAGGAGCCGACTTCACCGAGCTCCCGAGGCCCAGAATGATTCGGTTATCTTGGAGCCTGATTAATTTGGGCATTTGCCTCCTAGCTGGCGCAGCAATTCTGGCGCCCTTTTTCCCATTTGCGCTGGCGTCTATGCTTCCGGAGGTTATGCCTAGTTTGACTTTGGAAGCTTTTCTAGATCCTATTATGTCACTTGCGGTAAGCGCAATTATCGCCATTATTTTTACGGTAATATTCTACCATGTCGCTCTCAGAAATGCACGAGAACTTTTTGCAAAAGCTGAGATTTAGTTGCTGATTTTTGTAGGCAATTAGCAAGAACGTAACTCGCTATCTATGAGACTTTCCAAACACTTGATTCCTTAAGTTTCCACCAAATTGCGCCCTGCGTGCCCATGCTGATAAAATTGCTTCGATCGTATAATTCGACAAGCATGCCGGTTGCCTTGTCAAAATAGTAATCCACCTCAGCTGTGTAATAGCCATACTCTTCATCACTACCTGTATATTGCAATTTAAAATAGTTAGTTTCCCGTGGACCGCTTGCATACTGTCTAATTACGGTTTCGTTAACAGCAATTTTGTTCTGCCCTGCAGGGTGCAATAGGTCATTTTTTCCCAAGTTCGCAGCAACAATCGGCCAAAAGCCGCCTGTGTTATAGCCTGTTTCCACATTTATCATGCTTGTTGAGTTGTATGAGGTTCCATTTTTAAAAATCCACGTTTCGCGTGTCGTAACCATCGGTCCAGTAACATTGGTTATGGTAACGCGGAATGCTGCTGTTTGATTCATATCCAAAATTCTCTGAGGGATTGCCGCGTTTACAGCGCTGGTATTCCAAAATCCAGCAATATCGTAGGTAAACGTGTCGCCTATAGAAACTCCTGGCAGCCTAACTTGACTTTTCGTTCCAAAGTAAGTCAAGATAATAACAGTTGTAATTAGAATTGCAAGTACGATGATAGCCAATAAATAGCCAGTGTAAGATCGTTTTTTACTCATAAGTGCATAACTGCGTTTGATCGAGTATTTAGTTTTTGTGTTTAATTGCCACATTCAACATTAAGCTTAACATCGAACATGGATTTTTGGATAAGCCGCCCTTTCCTTTTATTTTATTGACAAACGCTTTAGAAGTAAAGAAAGTCGAGAAAAAAGATGGGATGATCTAAGAATCTATCTTAGAAAGTCGTCAAAGGCCCAGTAGTGCTCTTCTTCCTGTAGAACTATGTCTTCAAACATGCGACGTGTTGTTGTGTCTCCGCGTTTTAGCGCTTCAGCAATGATCTGTCTGTAAAGCACTATAGCAATGTTTTCCGCTTCATGATCCAGCTTCACGAAGTCATCGGCGGTCTCGCCGACTTGCGGAATTGGGTCGGGAGTAACTGTGCATTCGCCTTCGAGCAGATAAATTCTCTCGCTGATCTTCTCAAGATGCTCCATTTCCATCATGAAGATCTTCTTCAATAGGTCGCTTATGACTTTGGCTTTGTTGCTTTCAGTAATAACCTCTAGTGGGGAAACTTTTTCTCGTAGCGCCAGTAGGCTGGCTTTTTCGTGTTGATTCGTGTATTGTATTATCGCCGAGATCTCGGCTGCAACCGCCCTGTTTAATAAGGCAAAGTAGTCATCGGTGAAAATTTTACGCCATTCCGAAACAGGTTGCGCTTCCGCGCCTTCTGGCTCGTCTTTCATGTGCACGTATTCTTGGAATTTGAATAGGTGCTGTTCTTCTTGTGAGTAGATTTTCTCGAACATTTCCCGAGTTTCCACATCACCACTGGCTCTTGCAGCCTCAATGATCTTGCGGTATAGCACAAGTGCTTCTTCTTCCGCTTTTGCGCCGAGTTTTGCGAATTCACTTAGGCTATTCCCTATTATTGGCTTGTTCGACTTTGTGGTTGCTGAACCGCCGAGATAATAGATTCGCTCCATTATATCCGCGGCATGCTTCATTTCTTGGATGGCTATTTCCTTCAAAAACTTGCCTACGGCTTCGTATGTTGTCTTGTCGAGGAGCATGTTCTCGGGGATTACTTTGCGCATCAGCTTCTCCATTTTGGCGTGCTGTAGAATATACTGAATTGAAACTTGGATTTCCCGCGAAACTGCTTGGTTCAGCAAATCAAAATACTCAGATGTTGTTTGGACAGCCATAATAATCACCAATTTTATTGTAGAAATTGTGTTCAGCAGAATATAAAAGGCTTTTTGGTGTATAATTAGCTATAAATTCGCGTGCAAAAATTCCAATGTTATTTTGCTTTTAAAGAAAAGAGAAAAATGGGAATTGTTGTCTGGAACACCTTATTTCTTATTTGCAGCCTTTTTTCTTTCCTTTGGCGGCTTTGGCCACGATGCTAAACTCAAAATTATAATTGACTTCGATTCATGTTTAAAATTTGCTAAATCAGAAAATTCTCGGTGCTGCTGTTGTAAGTGGTGCAAAGCGGGTATTGGTGACGGAATAAGCAATTAAACAGTTTCAATTTAACTGAAAAATCGTAAAACATTCTAATCCATTCTTAAAACACGATGACTTTTTATTATTCCTTTTTTTTTTTTTAAAAAAACGCTTGGTTGCTTGCAGTAACTGCTTGGCTACCGTAAATTTTTTATATGCTTTGTAAAAAATTACAAAGCAATGAAAAAATTTCCAAGGGAAATCGAGATGGGTAAAAGTGCCAACATTACATCAAAAACAAAAATTATCGCATTAATCGCCATCTTCTCAGCCCTTTTCGGGGTTCTCAGACGAATGGACACCATACCAATGATTGGTGTTCAAGGCGCCAAATTTTCGCTATCCGACATTCTTCCACCAATTTACGGCGTAGTTTTAGGCCCCTTTGCCGGAGGTATAAGCGTTATTATAGGCACATTTATCGGCATAGCGATGGGCAAACCTGTAACTTTCTTATTCCTAGACTTTCTACCAGCATTCGTCAACACAATCGCGGTAGGATTACTCGTTAGAAGGAAATGGTTCCCAACTGTTTTGCTCAACATCACATTACTTGTAGTTTTCCTCGCAAACCCGCTGACCAGCATATTCATAACCATAAATGGAGTCGCATTTCCTTTTGCTTGGCTTCACATCTTAGCATTTATAGTGCTACTTTCGCCTTTAGGCCGAAAAACAAGTCAGTGGATTGAATCATTAAAACCAAAGTTGCTAACCGCTGGCCTCGCAACTTTAGCTTTTGTCGGAACGATGATGCAGCATCTCATGGGCAACATTCTATATGAAGTCGTGCTCAACCAGCTGTATGTTGCAATAGGTCAACAGCCAATTATACCAGCCGCTGCTTACGCAGCTAATTGGGCTATTGTTTTCTTCCTTTATCCCTGGGAAAGATTAATGCTAATAATCTTGTCCGTAGTTGTTGGCGTACCGCTGATAAAAGTTCTTAAGCAAACTTTTTTCCGCACAGAACAGCGCGCAATATGCGAAACCAAACAGACGTGATTGAATCATCACTGCCTAAACAACGCAGCGTCTTGCACGTACGCTTTGCCTGTTCTAAGCGCAATTTCAGCCTTTGCCAACTCACTTCCTAAATAGGCGGCGTGATCAAGTCGTGAAACCAAGCCATTTTCAACTATTTTCTTGTAGACTGCTTCTGCTGTTTTTCCCTTAATTATCTTGCTTGGCTTAGCGTCTTCTGATGTAGCAAAATGCAGTGCAACAATAGCGTCTGCACTGCGGTCTATCAAAATTTTGAATGCACCTTTTGGATCTAAAACTGTTGGCGTTTTCTTTTCATCAGCGATAGCGATGTTTACGGCAGTTTCTATTTTTTCATCGTATATTTCTTCATGTAGGCGCTTGTTTTTCAAAATCAGTAAGTCAAGTCCTAAATCTTTGGGAACTGAACCGCGCTTTTTTGCCAGAAACATCATCTTGGCCGCGGTCACCTCCTCACTTACACTGCCCCTTGCTTTGGCGCTTTTCTCTGTGGCTAACAAGATGTTTGCACCTGCTTCTGCTGAAAGCCAAGCCAATAACGCATTAACGCCTACGGAGTCTGCATCAATTAATTCGGTGATATTGGAAACTCCCACGAAAAGTGGTATATGTGGGTTCCTTTCTGCAAATTTGCGGTAAGCAATTAATGATTCTATCACGTTTGTTGGGTCAAGAATCAAATCGCCTATAAGCCTTGTCATGCCCAGCGCTTTGGCCTTATCCATTAATTCTTCCAGAAATTTAACGCGCTCTTCTGCCTTCTTGGGAAAATATCCTTCACGCTGATTTGTAGGGATAACCACAACAGCTACATTCGAGCAGAACGGCGCTATCTCCTCGATGTTTCCTGCGTCAGCGCTTAACACGATATCGGCGCCAGCAGAAACCGCTTCTCTGATCTCGACGGGATCAAGTGAATCTATGCTCACTGGCACGTTTACAATGCTTTTTACAGCTTCAACACCGCGTCTTGCATCAGAAGGTCTTGACCCGCCTGAAACCATGCCTACGTCAATTATGTCTGCGCCTGCATTCACGTACTTTTTTGCTAATTTTTTAATTTCATCATTACTCATTAACGCTGCATCGACTATTTCTGCCATAACCCGCATCGGAAAATCTCTGCCTATGGCTAAATCATTGATCAGCATGTTTCCCGGTTTTGCCAGCAGGGCAATCCTGTTTTTTTCCACCAATTCTAGTTCCTGCAACGCTTTTCGTTGAAGCATTTCTTGCAGTATAACACATGCAGGCTTAACCGTTGATAGCTTGACGCTGTCTAAAACTTCCAAGACGATGGGTAAATCCGACGCGTATCTGGGACCTTTGAAAGTTGGGATTCCTGTTGTTGCTGCAATAACTGCGGCGTCGCCGCGAGTTAATCCAGGAATTAGGATTACGTCGAAATCGCCTTGTTTCAAGTTTTTAAGTTCATCGGCAATACGCTCAGGTGTTAACAGTGCTGCAACAGAAATATTTAATGCGAGAACTTCTGCCTCCACTTTACTTTCTTGTGCATAACGCTTCACAGTTTCCTCAGCAAGTAACCCTGTTACCAATAGCACTTTCAAGCTTCAGCACCAAACTCTGATAGTTACGCCCTTATTGTTTGCTTTTGTTGTGAAAACTTGCCCGCCCACACCATTATTTAGGAATGCCCGTATTTTTTCTTGCATTACTTCCGCTTCTTTTTCATTTTGGCATAATCCATAAAAGGTGGGTCCCCATGAACTTTGCCCTACTCCGTGAACGCCGAGCTTCTGCAATAGATGTATGCCTTCGGTGGTAGTTTCGCTTGAGTATGTTCCGCCTTGAGCGGGAGCAAAGTGGGTTCCAACGATTATTTGAATTTGGGTTAAGGCTTCACCGAAGCTTTTTATGTCTTGCTCAACTAAAGCTGGAAGAAGTTTTAACATTATTAAACGGCATATTTCTCCAACTTTTTCCGCTGGCATGGGTGGCAGTTGGTTAAATGCTGCAATTTCCGCGTCTTTTGATAAGCCTTTTTTGGTGTTCGGGATGGCAACTACGAAAGTCCATTTTTCTGGGAAAGGCATGTGGAAAATTGGGGGAGGAAAACATTCAGTGACCGCTGCATTGTTCTTTACGGTTTTTCCGCCATCCACTACAAAGCCGCCTTTCTCGAAAACTGTTGTGCCTATTCCAGATCTTTTTGCTCTGCCCATTGCAAGAGCAAGTTCAGCTGTTGAAGCTTTCACATTAAAAAGTTTTGCGAGTGCCGTGGCTACGGCAAGGGCTAATTGCGTTCCAGAACCTAAACCTACATGTTCCGGAATTGTTTGCTTAACATGAATCTTTGCTTTGGCTTTTATACGGTAAAAGTCGAAGAAGCGCTGGGCAAGCGCTTTTACTTGCTCGATTTTTTCACCTGTTACGCATAATGCTTCCGCCTGCTGTGCTTCCAAAATAACGTTTGGGTACTTTATTCCAACGCCTAATCCGCCGAAGATGCGACCTATGTTACCGTTTAGATCGATTAGGCCCATGTGCAGCCTAGCGGAAGTTTTAACGTAGACTTTCACTTTTTTCCCTCCATGATTTGATTCTCTTGTTTAGATCCGCCATAACTTCGGAGTATCGGGAATTGGGTGCTACACGGTTTACGATGTCGCCGCAGTTCTCAATCATCCTCAGCAGTTCCTTCACGTGCTCCTGCTCATTTTTATCATTGCATAGTGCTTTTACTCGGGTTGCGTGGATTATGGCTTCAATAGTTGCTGCTGTAGCGCGGCAGTAGACTGTTGGCAGCCTCCTTGGCGATTTTATCAGCCTTACTTTGCAATGAACTGTTGCTCTCTCGCTTTTGTCCGCATCTATTTTCGCTACTGAGACCTCAATGTGTGCGTCTGCGGTTCGTAGTTTAGGCGCGTTAACAGTCTCTGCTTTTTCAAATAATTCTTGCGACAAGATGCCCGCGGGGTTGACTTCTTTAAACGCCGTGCAATAATATAGTTCAGGGTTGCTGGTTATGTTTATTACTGCGCACTTCTGTTGCTGGAGGTTCTTATATGTTAATGTTGTGATGTACGGCTTAATTGTTATCTGCTGCGCGTTTTCCATGGTGACACCCATTGGCGCAGCGTTTGGCCGGCCATTTGAGTCGTAGGTGGAAACTATTGTTTCAACGATTAGGCCTTTTGAAAAGCCTAAAGCTGCTAATTTCTCAGTCAAGTTGCCTTCACGCTTGGGGCTGTGTGGCTGTTTAGTCTTTTTCAATCGAATGTAATTTTTCACACTCGAATAAAAGTTTTGTCTGCTTTCCAGGAATTATTGTTAAAGCCAACTGCTCTCTTGGGATTGGGTGAACTATGGAAATTCTTTTGCACTTTTTAGGGCCAAGAGTTTTGATTGTTAGGCAAAATGCCTTGTTAACCTCAAGGTGCTGGTGAGAATAATGAATGCGTCCCTGTTCGACTGTTTCTGAAAAATTAGGTGAGAGCTTGTCCACAATTTTAGGTATTGCTGTAATTTCCCGCATAATTCTGTTGCTTAAATGTTCTGGGCGCATTGTGACCGCAAGTCTTTTATATCTTATGTAAAAAATTACAAACCATTGAAAAGTTTTACATGTAGGCTCGTGGAAACTTGAAATTGACCTCACGTAACGTCGCACTTGCCGCGATATTCGCAGCCTTATACTATGTTCTCTCGTTAATAACGCCCTACATCCCCGCAATAGCAGTCCCAGAAATAAAAATAAGCTTAGAAGCGCTAATCGCATCAATATTCGGCCTAATTCTGGGACCTTACCTTGGTTCTTTAACCGCTTTCATCGGCGCCATCGTTGCGTGGTCTCTGCCACCTGGAAACATGAGTCCCTACGGTTTACCATTCTTGCTATCTCCGCCGATTAACGCGCTAGTAACTGGGCTGATATTTTACAGAAAGTGGAAAGGCAGTTTTCTCATATTCAGCCTTCTCCTGATAGCCTTCGTTTTCACTCCGCCTGTTCAGCCTATAACCGAAAACTTTTACATTGCAATAGCGGTTCTATTCGACAAGATCATCGCTCTTCTCTTAATCCTGCCCTGCGTAAAATTCACCAAAAAATTATCCGCTGGACAAGGCTCCCTTTTCTATTTCCTCCTCACATTCATAGGAAACCAGTCTGACAATATGTGGGGCTCCTTCATCTTCGCAACGCCGCCAGTTTATGAAGGAATATTCGGAATGTCTGTTGACACGGTTCGCTTTCTCTTCTTGGCGAGTCCATTCGCTTACCCTGCTATCCGACTTATTCAAGCCTTCATTGCCACACTCATCGCTGTCCCGCTTATGAAAACCCTCGAAGGAACACCTTGGCTCTGGCAAAGAGAAACCATACTATCAGCTCTTAACGGAAAGAAGCAACAGCAATCGCTCGCTTGAATCGGCTATCACACAAACATATTTTTCATACTGACAGGCATGTTACTGCGCTAATTTTGAACTTAAGGCGACTTTTTTCGGAAGACCTTTTAAATCTTGTAATCTCCTAAGAAAGTATGAAGTTCCCAAAAGCAGTGGCGGCTACCTTAAGAAGCAAGCGATTTTGGCGCTGGGAAATAGGCGGCGCCGTAATTTACGGCATACCTGTGGCCATCCGTTTCGTCACAAAAAGTGTGGAGATACCTATTTTGAATTTTCCCGGTTTCTGGATTGACCATTACATTCCAGGAAACATGCTGGAGAAAATCCTCGTCAACGCGTTTTTCCCCGGAGGCGCCGGCGGCGTTGCAGGCGAACTGTTAGCCAGCAATTACAGGGGCACAGCAGTTCAGGGGAAAGTCAAGTATCTGTATAGGCTCGGTGGTGCTTTGCTGCAGACGGCAGCTTGGTCTGCAGTTCAGTACTGGGGATACTCGTTGAATATAATTGGTCCATGGGGCGCAGGCGGCGGCTGGGGCAACATTTTTGAGCACTGGCTTGTCTTCCCATTCAATTTCACGTTGGCAGCATTCTCTATATTCACGCCTGATGTTGCTTATTTTGTTAAGTTCTGCCTCGTAAAACTTTACCGTAGGCTATCACGAGCTAAACGGTAGTACCATGCTTAATTCCGTGCAAGTTAAAGCCTATTCAAATCTTCGTATTCCTCCTTTAATGGTGAATTCAAGCAAACCAGAAAGCAACTTTCGCAAACTCTGCAAGCACAATATTGCGTGATAAGTCAATTACCCCCAAACTTCAAAATCCCGCGCAGAATACACGTAATCACGGGGGCAGCAACGCCATAGGCACATTCTACCCGTTCGAAAACGACGGGAAAGTTAAGTTGTATGGTGTTGAAGCCGGCGGCGAAGGCATAGAAACAGGCAAGCATGCCGCATCGCTAGGCGCTGGCGCCGAAGGCGTCTCAAAATCTGAGCATGTACGGCGAATAATTCAAAGCGGTGCTGACGGCGTAATTGTAGGAAGCGCCTTCGTCAACATCATCCACAAGTATACAGTGGACATCAGCAAAGCGGTCAAGGCTCTGGAGAAGTTTGCGCGCGAACTCAAAGATGCCACAAAACAAAGCCATTAAGAATCATATCAAACTGCGGCTACACGTGGTGAAAGTTTTTATTTACTATATGCAAGATGCTTATTACGCAAGTGCGCGCCTCGATAGCTCAGCCCGGTAGAGCGGCTGCCTTGTAAGCAGCAGGTCGCGGGATCAAGGCCCGCTCGAGGCTCTAATACCTCTAGTTCTGGGGCCTTCGCCATAAACGCGATTTTTAAGATCACAGGATCCAGTACCTTTGAAATGACCGACATACACAATTCCGCTAAACGGCTCGAGGCAACCAGGCAAAAGCTTGCCAAATTACAACACGAAGAACTATTGCTGAGATTCCTTGACCACCTCCAGGCCTTAGGCCTCTCAACATCAAGGGTTCTGAAGTACGCCACACAACTATGCATACTATACGAAAATACCCCCTTCGATCCTGCGGCTGCAAGCAGAACTGATGCAGAGAAAGCAGTCGCATAGATAAACAGCCAACCCTATAAATCTTGACCAAGCACGGACTTAAGCTTACAGTCAAGAAGCTACTACAATACGCCAAGTGTGGAAGCTGCCACAGAAAACCCCCAGTCCCGCCTGAAGCATCATGGATTGAAGTGAAAGCCGACGACAAAGACAGCAGAGTCGCGCCTGAACGCCTCCTAACAGCCGAAGACATCAAAGCAATGGTTAGGGAGGCTGAAAAAGAAAGGGACAGAGCGTTGGTGTCGGTTCTCTTTGAGGCCGCGCTTAGGTCGGGAGAGCTTTTAACTATGAGCGTTGCAAGCGTGGAGTTCAAGGACGAATACTGCCTAATAGCGGCTAATGGCAAAACTGGGCTGAGGCGCATACCTCTAGTGGCATCACACAAACCATTAATGGAATGGCCCCAGAAGCGCCCGAAGAAACTGGATTTAAACGCGCCTTTATGGGTAGCCCTCAGCAACAACTCCAAAGGCGGATGCGTAAGCTACAGTTACCTCCGCAAGCTGCTCAAGAGGTTTGTCAAAAAAAGCCCATATAAAGAAGGCCGTCTGGCCATACTCAATGAGGCACTCTGCGCTAACAAGCCTTGCAAGGGTCTTCACAGAATCAAGGCTTGAACAGTACGCGGGCTGGGTTCAAGGTTCAAAGATGGCACGGCTATATGGCCATTTCTCAGCCCGAGATCTTGAGGAGGCTGTGCTGGAGCTTCATGGACTAAAACAGACAGGAAAAATAGATGGGGTATTAAAAGCGGCGGAGTGCCCGAGGTGCGGGACTAGAAACTCGCCTGACGCGATAAGGTGCCATTACTGCGGTTACATAATCGACAAGGAACTTGCCACAGAGATGGAAGCAGAAGAGCGTAAGAAGGACGAAGCCATAATAGCTAGGCTCGAGTGTTTGGAACAGCTTGTTCGCGCACTGCTGAACTGGGGGATGCCTCTCCTTGAAAAGTTTCCTTAAATTCTCCAATTCCTCCAACAACTTATTCAGGTCGACCCGACGGACAACAACAAACTCGTCTTGACCCATTAAACCACCGCAAAGACATAAGCATAAAAACTTAAGTTCATGGAAAATACGTTTACTGCCAACTGCAAAATTGGAAAAAGAGAAAAGAGTATACTAACGGTGTTAGATTTTGCCTTCCTTATGTAAGCCTTCAAACATACTCTTAAACTGCTTTAGAGCTTCCTAGCCAACAGACCTACCTTTCACAGGAAATTCAGGTTCAACATCAAACTCAACCGAACCTAGCTTTACAAGATTTTTTGTTTTACGCAAGGGAGCAAATAAGCCAACTTAGAGGTCAGTTCAGAGCGCAAGTTGTGGAGCCTTTCCTTCAAAAAAGGGCTGCAAATGGTTGCAAACTTTAAGTTTCATTGCTGGCACGCTACCGCAAAAGCAGAAACAACAAGAAGAGCAAACACCTATAAAAATAATTAAATGTCCCTTATGTGGCGCAAGCCTGCAAGAAAAACCTTACCAACTGACAAACTAATCAGAAATTATTAGTAACGCAAAAGTTGCATTGTTAATAATAATGCTATTAATTAGCAATACAAAAAGTTGTAATGCTAATAATAGTGTTCTCCCGTTTATCGGTGTCTTCAACATTGTTATTAGCATTTTTCATTAGTGGAATTCTTAGAAACGGCTTGCCTGAGTCGTAGAAGTCCTGAAGCGATAAGCAACTTAAACTCTTTAGTTAACGCCTGAAAAATTGAATGAACAGGTAAACTCAAGTTCATATCAACATGGAAAATAAGGCGATTTTAATGAAAAGTACAAAAATTTTAATAGGAGTGAAAAAGGTAACTGTTTCATGGTTTTCAGGATGGCAGACGCTAAGAAAGAGAGGGTTGGAAAAACAAAAGTTGGTTTAATAGTTTGTGCTGTCCTAGTGATTGCACTTACCCTATCTAATATGTGGTTCTTCCTTGAAAATGAGACTCTACAGAATCAGGTGAACAGTTTACAAACTCAAGTCAGTAGCCTTGAAGGGGATAAGAATCAATTGGAAAGTCAAGTGAACGATTTAGAGACAGACAAAACTAATATGCAAACTCAAATTAACGCCTTAAATGAAGAGATCGCTTCTTTGGAGTCGCAGATATTAAATCTTACAGAAATAACCAGCATGAAAAAGTCTGTTGTTTGGGTAGATAATGAAACACTCATCTATCAGCCTAACTCGTTTAAAACATGGCAAACCTTTTACGCAAACTATCCCGGCTTATTGCTGGTAAGGGTTCAGAAGATACCGGAACAGGGTTACGCCGAGACGGGTACACTCGAAATAGAGGTTGAAGTAAACTCAAAATTGTACATTTCCAGAAAGGGAACGCTTCGCTTATCTCCTGGGAGTGGAGAATATTATTACACGAGTACTGCATTAATTCCTGTTGCTGATCTGACATTTCCCGTATCTTTGCAAGTCACTGTGAGAAACCCGTCATCTGAAACAGTTCGATTGGCAGTAACAATAACGTACGTTTATTGAGAAGCGGAATTATGGGAAAACTAAAAGCAAACGACCTTACGCATTTTTGTTTTTTATTTTAGAGCGTTTCCTAACATTTTGTTCAAAATCTTCAAAATAATTTTTTGTTATTTTATTTAAATTTTGTTATAAAATAAGATTTTATAAAAATAGAATAGCCCTCAGTTTTTTAGAAATCAAAATCATGCGGATGAAGCAAAAAATAACAGTGTACCATACCACAGTAGAAAAGTCGCATTGAAGGAGATTTTAAAGACTTGAAAAGTGTAACTTCAAACATGCACCCTATCTTGATGTGGCTCAAGGCGGGTTGAATTTATTCTGGCAGTTCTACGTCGTCTTCGCCTATGGCGCGCGGGTCCTTGCCTGAAAGTCTATATTTTCTGGCGTTGGTGTCAACTATTTCGTTTTCAAATAGCTTCCGGAGAGAACGAAAGACCTTTTTTGGGGACTCGCCTATTTTGTCAGCAATTTCCTGGAGGGTTAATTCTTTGCCTTCTTTTAAGGCGTCTATAACAAGTTGGTCAGTCTTGTTCAGCTTAACCATGTTGCCCATGCCTCGTGTGGTTTTGTGTGTATTGTGCTGTTTGGGTTTTTCAATTTTGCGGTGTCGCAGCATGGAAAAAGAGCAGCGGTGGGCCACTGTGGTTCGACGCCTAGACTCCGCCTAGCGCCTTCAAGCCCTACGCTCTTACCCGCACCCCCTTGAGCGCTGAACGTCCAAACTTAGGTTGCTCTCTCCCGAGCCTAGCCAGGTTCGCCTGGCAAACAATGAAGACAGCTTCCCTACGGAAACTGCTCATTGACCGCCAGCCCCAAGGGACGGATAGTCACTGTTTCGGAAAGGAAGACCTAAGTGGCCTTTGACGCCTCAGCCACAGCTGTCAGCCCATCTTGTAGAGGGTTTATGGTGCAAGGGACCCCTAGCCCCCCGCCTAAGACCCACCGCCAAA
>JBBFKZ010000011.1:0-55206 GCA_037481775.1 Bathyarchaeia archaeon | reverse complement strand
ACGCCAAGTCCAAAAGGTCATTCACCAAAGCGTAGAGGCTGTAACCGCGCTCGTCAGCAACCTTGCTAAGGCGATCAAGCAAATCCTCACGCGCCACAAAAGTTTTACGCTTCACCTTGGCATCGGACGAACCAACCAACAAACCCACCAACACTACTATGAATACACCCAATAAGGCTTAAAGGTTTTCCCAAAAACATCCAAACCCAACAAGCAAACAACCTAACAACCTTAAGGTGTCCGCATAAACTCCACAAACTCCTCAAGACTACGCGGCTGCAACGTATAATTCGACCGCCGTTCCTCGCCAATCGTCGAGAACGACCGAACACCATAATCATGGCCAGGATAAACCTCAACATCATCCCCGAGCCGCAGCAGCTTACCAAAAAGGCTCATGTACATGCTTCTGGCGTTGCCGCCAGGCAAATCAGTCCTGCCGCACTCGCCTACAAACAAGGTGTCACCCGTCAACAGCTTCTTTCCATCAACCAACAGGCAAATGCTATCAGGGGTATGCCCAGGCGTATGGATAACCTTCACGGGAATCTTGCCCACACACAGGTCATCGCCATCATCAACCAGCAGATCCGCAGATACACGTGAAAGCTTATGCGCAACAATTTTCGCGCCTGTAAACACCGAACACAACTCCGCATTCCCCGCGGTATGATCAGAATGCCCATGCGTGTTAAAGATATATTTCAGCGCCAAATTCGCCTTCCTCAAGAAGCGGATTAACTCGCCAGCGTTATAACTCGGATCAACCACAGCCGCCTCGCCCGCTGCTTCATCCGCTATTATATACGAAAAATTGTCTCCGTGCTGCTGAACCTGCTTAAAAAGCACAAAGCGTCACCGACCAAATATCCCCGCGCCACAACTTAAAAACATATCTCACCAAAAAGCCATACAACCAAACAAAAGACGCTACGCCCACGGCGCTAAGGAGAACCAAACGCGTAAACCACATGATCATAAGAACCCACAAAAACTATGCCGCCGGCAACAGCAGGAGAAGAAACCACCATGGCACCCGTCAAGTAACACCACACGACGCTACCATCAGAAGCGTTCAAGGCGTAAACTTGGCCATCATGAGAACCGAAGAAAACTTTCCCGCCGGCAACAGCAGGCGAAGAGACCACTGCGCCTCCAGCAGCAAAAGACCAGACAAGCTTGCCTGAAGCAGCATCCAACGCATAAAGTTTCCCATCATAAGAGCCCACAAAAACTATGCCGCCGGCAACAGCAGGCGACGAAGTAACCTGACCAGCCGTCTGGAAACTCCAAGCAACCCGGCCAGACTCAGCATCCAACGCATAAACCTTACCATCACAAGAACCCACAAAAACCCTACCACCCGAAACAGCAGGAGAAGAAATTACTGCGTCTCCAGTCTGGTATCTCCACAATAAAGCGCCTGTGCGGGCATCCAAAGCGTAGACGTGGCGGTCGTTTGAGCCCACATAGACGGCGCCGCCGGCAACAGCAGGCGAGGAAAAGTGAATCTGCCCGCCCGTTAAATAGCGCCATACAAGAGCGCCAGTAAAAGCATCCAAAGCATAAACGTAATGGTCTTCAGAGCCGACATAAACCATGCCGTTGGCGATGATGGGCGAAGACAGCATGATTTGACCGTTTGTGGTGTAAATCCACAGTACGTCTCCGGTTGAGGCGTTAAAGGCGTAGACATTCCAGTCTTCCGAAGCAGCGTAGACGACGCCAGATGCGTAGGCGATGGCGGAATCCACGAAGTACCCCGTCTTGTAACTCCAAATGTAGGCGCCGGTTGTAGCATTCAACGCGTAAACATGGAAGTCCTCCGAGCCAACGAAGACCATGCCCTCAGCGACGGCGACAGGAGACAGCACGTTGGCTCCAGTAGTGTACGTCCAGATGAGAGCGCCTGTCATCGCGTTCAAAGCGTAAACTTTATCGTCTAACGAGCCGAAGTAAACTACGCCATCGGAGACAACTGGCGAATCCACTGGGCCGCCAGTGTGGAAACGCCACAGGGTCTGATTGGTATTCGGCGCGTCGGAAGCAGAAAAGCCTGTACGCGCTGAATCATAGTGGAACATGGGCCAAGCATTTGCGTTCGATTGCCATTTGTTAAAGGCGCTGTCCAAGATTATGGCCGCTGAAATGAGCAAAATTAAAACCAACGCTACCAAAGCAAAGCCGATAATCGCTTTTCTTTTAATCTTTTAAACCCTCCTTTCTTGGGCAACATGACAAGTTTACTGGAGAGCCAAAGTTGAAAGTGGCGAACCAAATGCAGGTGCTTGTTAAATAATTTAGGAATTCAATAAAAGAGTTGCTTCTCAAAGCTACTGCTCAGCAGCTAAGCGCATATTCTGACAACAAAAGAACCCAGGCTTTTAGAAGCTTCACGTGATCGGTTCACCGCAAACAGGGCACTTGGGATTACTGCGTTCCGTGCGCATGATTTCTGCCATACAGTAGAAGCACACGGATGTCCCGCATTTTGGGCACGTAAAGTTGGCGCCTTCAGTGCTTTTACCACACACCTTGCAGGGCTTGACTAAACAAACACTCGGCATTTCAAACTCACAATAATAAATGCGCAGCGTGAGAATAAAAAACCAGCGGAAAAAAGGGGTTATTGTTCTTTCAGCTTCCTCTTCAGTTAACTAAGTGCAAACTCGTGCGTTTTGTACGCCGCAAGTGCAACATGAACGCAGAGAAGAAAACAATTATAGCTGCCAAGCTTCCTATGGGATACTCGGGCACCGCAAAGAAATAGTCGTGTCCTTCCCCGCCAAGCAAGTAATGGCTCAGTATGACATCTGCGGGTAGCGCTTCGCTGTATATTGCAACCTCATCAATGTAACCATGAAAGCACCGCTCGAAACCAGTCCAAGAATCATGACCACCAATTTGCAATTTACTATCCGAGTGAGATACACTAGAAGCAGCCATAAAAGCTTGTTTAATGCCATTCACATAAATAACCATCTGGCTCCCATCATAGGTGGCTACAACATGATGCCAAGTATTAAGAGACAATGATGACGCAGAAAGCACCTGCCAACCAGATGAACCGGCCATTACAAACTGCAAGAGCCCATTATAAAGACGCAATTCATAGCCCGCATCTGGACCGTATTGATGCTTTGCAACTATATCAGCTAAGCCGCTAGTCTCGTTTATAAATATCCAAGCTTCTATTGTGAAATGGGCAGGTTTGAGTTCTGTTGCGTCAGCAACATTAACGACATCGTCGCCGTTAAAAGCGAGCGCATTGCTGATTTTTCCAGTAGCAAGTGCTGCTCCATAGATGGTTCCGTCGTTACCGCCAGTTAAATCAGGCAAGACGTTTCCGCCTGTTTCGTCGCAGCTCCAGTATGCAACCAGCGTTAACGGGTAGCCCATAACTGGCATAATTATTAAAGCTGAAAGGCACAATAAACAGAAAGCTATTATAGGGCACCTCATCGACATTGCCTTCTCACCTTTCCATTTGATTCCAAAAATTAAATTTATTCAAATATATAAATCCATATGTAAAAGTCTTCCATATTTCCTATAGTATAGAAACATATCGTTCTAATCGGACACAAACGGACAAAATTGTAAAGCTCAGCTTTGGCGGGTTCAGTGTAGGTGCAGGTAATTAGGTTTAAATCTCGGTTTAAATTCTCGGAATCTTTCCTCCTAATTATGGTCCTAGCCTTTCTATGCGATTATTACCGATGCGTCTCGCACAAGATAAAAACGTGTACTTTTGGCCGAAGTAAAATCTCTTTTACTAAAATTCATTTCACGTAGGTGTTTATAATCGACTCTGATTTATACTGATTTTAGGTGGAGTACATGGGAGAAAAAGAAGATCAAGAATTTGAGAGTCTTGAGCAAGAGGTCTTTAAAGCACTGGACCATCAGAAGAGAAGAGATATCCTCAGATACGTTGGTGAAAAGAAGGCAACTACTTTCACTGAGATTCTGAGTGCAAGCAAAATACCTGATAGCCCAACTCTTTCCTATCATCTCCGAAGTCTGGCCCCTTTTATAAAACAAGAGAACGGAAAATACAGCCTCACCCCAATAGGGAAAGATGCTTACAGCCTCTTACTCAGAACAACAACATATAACAAGTTGGCTTTATTACAGAAAAACAAGTATGAAGTCGCATTAGGAAATGCTCTTATCTGGGGTGCTGCGATTGCCGCCGCCGCATTTTTAAGAGTAGATGCAATTCTGTCCACTGTTATCCTTCCAATCTTAGCTGGCGTTAGCCTATCCATAACCTACAAGCTGTTCGAGTAACTCCGATAGCATACTTCGCTTTCAGTCAAACAAATCTCTAATCGCTGCTGAAACCATAACCTTTTTATAATCTTCCATTTTTAAAAAAACCCGACGTTTTAGACCCATATTTGAACCTAAACTGAGCTACAAAACTAATACCGGTAACTTAGACTAGAAAGCCGAGAATTTAAACGTAACTTGTGTAGTTTGGTGCGGGGGGTGGGATTTGAACCCACGAACCCCTATGGGATAGGAGCCTCAGTCCTACGCCTTTGGCCATGCTTGGCAACCCCCGCGCTTTTGTGAATTACGAGGTTTCATGAGCTATGGTGTTTTCATGTGGCAATAATAGCGTAGTGAATATTAAAAGGCTTACTTTGCTGTTTAAAAATTTAGGCTTGCTTATTACATGTATTACTTGTTAATGTGAGGGTCTATTATTCTTAGCTTATCTGAAAGCAAGAAAAAGCCAAATTCTGCCCTGAAATTTGGAAGAAATCGCACTCGCTTATTTTTTGATGTAAAAGCTTGGTCTTCGATTTTTATATTTTTCTTTTTACAGTAATCCTTGAAGTCGAGTATACTTAAGAAATGTAGATTTGGCGTATTATGCCATTCATATGGAAGCGCATGAGTCACGGGAACTTTTCCTCTGAAAAATATTGAAAATCTAGCCGAATAATGAGCAAAATTTGGGAAGCCGACGATGACTCTCTTGCCTACACGGAGGGCTTCTTTCAAAACGAAACTTGGATTTTTTACTTGTTGTAGAGTCTGGTTTAATATGACGTAATAGAAAGATTTGTCTGCGTATTCAGATAAGCCTATGTCGATATCCTGTTGAAAAACGTTTAGACCTTGTGCCACGCATTTGCGTACAGCATTTTCGTTTATTTCTATACCGTGCCCATGAACATTTTTGATTTTTATAAGCATCGCTAGAAGGGCACCGTCTCCGCAACCAAGATCCAACACTGAACTACCAGTGTTTATCCAGTTTAAGATAATTTGATAATCAAGTCTGATAGATTTCGGCAGCCAGATCACATCCCGTTACTCTTGTTCATTTGAAACTTTGTTCAGGAAATGCTTGATAAGATGCGCCTCTTCCTCGATTTCTAATAGAAAAGCATCATGTCCATAAGTGGAGTTAATTTCACAGTACGCAGCCTCAACGCCAGCGAGTTTGCAAGCTTTAACTATTTCCAGTGATTGATAAGGCGGATAGAGCCAATCAGACTTGAATGCAATTACCAGAACTCTTGCTTTCAGACCCCTGAAAATGTCTTTTAAGCATTTACCATTTAGCAGGTCAAAGTAGTCCATGGCTTTGGTTATGTATAAATATGAGTTAGCATCAAATCGCTTGACGAAGTTGTCGCCACGATAGCGCAGGTATCCTTCAACTTCGAAGTCTGCACTAAACTTATATGGTTCTTTATCTGCTCGCAAGCGTCTACCGAATTTCTTTTCCATTGAAACGTCGCTCATATATGTGATATGACCTATCATCCGTGCAACTGCTAAACCTTTAACTGGCTTTGGCCCACCATAATAGTCACCCATACGCCAGTTTGGATCAGCCATTATTGCTTGCCGACCGACCTCGTTGAACGCGATTTGTTGTGGTGTATGCTTCAACGTGGTAGCTATCGGAATGGCCGCGAGTATCCTTTCTGGATATGAAACCATCCACTGGAGCACTTGCATGCCGCCCATTGAGCCGCCCACAACAGCTAAAAGTTTCTTTATGCCTAAATAATCAATCAGATGACGTTGCGCGTTTACCATGTCGCCAATTGTTATTATTGGAAAGGCGATGCCGTAGGGTTTACTTGTTTGGGGATTAATTGAAGAAGGACCTGTGGAGCCTTTACAGCCGCCGAGGACATTAGAACATATAACGAAATATTTATCGGTGTCTATACCTTTACCCGGCCCGATTAAGTTGTCCCACCATCCAACTGTACCGTCACTTTTGCTTACGCCTGCAGCATGTGCATCACCGGAAAGGGCATGAAGAACTAGGATGGCGTTTGATTTTTTCTTGTTAAGCGTACCATATGTTTCATATGCCAGCGTGATAGGACCTATCTTTTCTCCGGATTCTAGGGTAAACTCCGCGGGTGAATGAGCAAAAGTGAAGTATTTTGTTTCTGTCTTTTCCAACAGTTCGGTTGTAGCGAGTCTGGTCATCCTCCTTAAAATGTTGCGGCATTACGTTGTTAAATGCTGAATTTTAAGGCTTAGCTGCCAGCTTTAATGCTTGGTCAAGATCTGCGATTATGTCCTCTGGATCCTCTAATCCAATTGATAATCGAATATAATCCTCGGTTACTCCTGTTGATAGTTGTTCTTCTTTAGTTAATTGCTGATGTGTTGTTGAAGCTGGATGCACAATTAGGCTTTTTGCATCTCCAATATTCACCAGATGCGATAGCAGCTTAACTGATTCTATAAGTCTACGACCAGCCTCCTTGCCTCCCCTAATGCCGAAGCCGACAATACCGCCATAGTAGCCTTTTAGATATTTAGATGCAATCTTGTAATTAGGATTGTCGGGCAGTCCAGGATAGAGAACCCAGTTTACAAGCGGATGCTGTCTCAAAAACTGAGCTACCTTTAAGGCATTTTCAGAATGACGGCGTTGCCTAAGTGGCAATGTTTCTAGGCCTTGAAGAAATAGCCAAGCGTTAAATGGGCTTAAAGCGGGGCCTATATCGCGCAGCAGTTGAGCGCGAACCTTGAATATGAAAGCGACATTGCCTAATCCTGGAAAGTTTCCAAATGTATCCCAGTATTTGATTCCGTGGTAGCTTGGATCTGGTTCAGTGAATTCGGGAAACTTGCCGTTGTCCCATTTGAAATTGCCACTGTCAACGATTATGCCGCCTATGCTGGTTCCGTGTCCGCCTATGTATTTTGTAGCTGACGCGACAACTATGTCTGCTCCATAATCTATTGGGCGAACTAGGCCTATGCCTACTGTATTGTCGATGACCAGTGGAATTCCTGCTCCATGAGCTATTTCCGCGAGGGCAGCAAAGTCGGGTACATCAAGTTTGGGGTTACCAATTGTTTCAGCGTAAAGCGCCCTGGTTTTTGGTGTTATGGCTGTTTTGAATTCTTCAGGTTTCTGTGAATCGACAAACTTGACCGTTCTGCCGAGTTTTGGGAAGGTGTGGCGGAGAAGCTGGTAGGTGCCGCCGTAAAGATTATTAGCTGAGACAATCTCATCGCCTACCTGTGTTATCGCGAGCAACGCTAATGTTTCTGCCGCTTGCCCTGAAGCTACAGCTAATGCCGCTGTTCCCCCTTCAATAGCTGCAATTCTTTTTTCGAAAACGTCATTTGTTGGGTTTACTATTCTTGTGTAAATGTTGCCAAGCTCTTTTAGAGCGAAAAGATTAGCTGCATGCTCTGTGTTTTTAAAGACATATGAAGTGGTTTGGTATATTGGAACCGCCCGTGATCCCGTAGTAGGGTCTGGGAATTCTTGGCCTGCGTGAACGGCTATTGTATCTAATCTTTTTTTGGTTGTCAATTTCATACACTCCTTTTTTGATTTATGTGTCGACATATCATTGCATAACGCCGTTATATGCTTTTTTGAATAAAATATTCCAAAAAGAATATTACAGAGATAGAGAAATTACTAAACATGCTTCCAGAACTAGATGAAATAGGTAAACGACGAAGAAGACTCGGCCTAAAGCAAGCAGAATTGGCAAGAATAGCAGGCGTTAGCCAATCTTTTATCGCTAAACTGGAATCAGGAAAAATCGACCCTGCCTACACTAAAGTGAGAGCAATTTTTGATGTCCTCGAGCACCTAGAAGCTAAAATCAAAATCCAAGAGAAAAAGGTTGTGCCTAATCAGGTTATTGGCGTGCAAAAAGATGAACTGATCTCCAAGGTTGTCAAACTAATGAGAGAATATGGATACTCGCAGATCCCTGTATTCGATGGAAAACAGGCAGTTGGAAGCATATCTGAAAAAACAATTTTGCGTCAAATCATATCCGGGAAAGATTTAGCTCAAATTTCCAAGTTACCAGCTGAAGCCATCATGGAAGAACCATTTCCACAAATCAGCGAAGAAGCACCATTATCGTTAATTTCAAGTCTCCTTCAAACTTACTCTGCAGTCTTAGTCTTTAAAAAAGGCGAAATCATTGGAATTATCACCAAGGCAGACTTGCTAAGAATACTGTAAATGCGGCAGCGCCTTTAAAGATGCTTTTGAGCAACTGATTTATAAATATAAGTGTGTTATATTGTACTGATGGACATGGCAGCTCGATGTGAAACAATCAGCAAATACGTAATGCCTATATTTAGGTCACTTGTTGCAAAAGAGCTCGTAACCACTTATAAGCTTACTCAGGTTGAGGCGGCTCAAAAACTCGGCACAACCCAAGCGGCAATAAGCCAGTATATCAATTCTAAAAGGGCATTCAAAACCAGCGGACAATTCGGGGACATTTTACCCAAAATTAAGGCGATAGCTGAAGAAACCGCTAAGCGTCTCGCAAATAACGAAATTTGTGCAGACGAAATTTCAGTAGAATTCTGCAAACTCTGCATGTCTTTGAGTTAAGCAGAATCAAAACAAATTGCGGACGATTCCGTTATACAAGTCTGCTTTTTCACTGTAACTTGACCGAAAAATTGCAGAAGTAGTAAAGGTTTTTATATTTCCCCGTTACATTATAACGCCGTTATAACGCATGGATGTAAACAACATGACCAGAATATACAACAACGTCCTCGAAACAATAGGACAAACACCATTAGTACGCCTAAACCGCCTAACAGCAGGCCTAAAAGCCACAGTTGTGGCAAAGTTAGAATCGCGAAATCCAGGCGGCAGCGTCAAAGACCGCATCTGCCTAAGCATGATAAACGAAGCCGAAAAGCAAGGACTAATCAAACCAGGAACATCCGTCATAATTGAGCCGACAAGCGGCAACACGGGCATTGGCTTAGCCATGGTCGCCGCTGTAAAAGGTTACCGCCTCATCCTCACGATGCCAGAAACTATGAGCATCGAACGCCGCAACTTGCTAAAAGCCTACGGCGCCGAACTCGTCCTCACGCCAGGTGCTGAGGGCATGAAAGGCGCTGTCAGAAAAGCTGAAGAACTCGCCGCAAACACGCCAAACAGCTTTGTCCCCCAACAATTCAAGAACTCGGCTAATCCGAAAATTCATAGAGAAACCACAGGCCCAGAAATATGGAACGCCACAGAAGGGCAAGTCGATATACTCGTCGCAGGTGTAGGAACAGGCGGCACTATCACAGGCGTAGCCGAATACATCAAACCGCTCAAACCTCAGTTCAAAGCCATAGCCGTAGAACCAGCTAACTCGCCAGTTCTAAGCGGCGGAAAACCAGGACCACATAAAATCCAAGGAATCGGCGCGGGCTTCATCCCAGATGTATTGAAACTCAACTTAGTAGATGAAGTCATCCAAGTAAAAGACGAAGACGCAATGCAAACCGCACGGCTCCTCGCCTTAAAAGAAGGTTTGCTGGTGGGAATATCCGCGGGCGCAGCAACATACGCCGCGCTACAAGTTGCCAAAAGAGCAGAAAACAAAGGCAAACTACTAGTTGTTATTCTACCTGACACAGGAGAGCGTTACCTCAGCACTCCGCTGTTTCAGGAAACCACAGTAATCTCCAATTTTGAATACATAGACCATCTGTGATGATTATTCCTTATATTCCGCTCTGCTCAATTATGAAAGAGGAGAGCCCAATGAAACCCAAGGCAAATCAACCACAAAGAGAAACAAAAATGAACCCCCAAAGTCAAGATAGAGAGACGTACTGTTGGATACCTGAGAGAATGCTGGAAGCCCTAGTGAAGGGCGAAGTAAGCTTAGAGAATAACTGGCCTGAAAAGGGTTTGCCGCTCCTCGTCGACGAGATGATTAAGAACTACGAGAAGTTCGGCGGTATGGACCATCTTGAAGGGAAAGATTTGCCCTCCAAAAAAGTCGTCATAGAAGTCCTTGAAGACATGTTTAAAGTGCTTTTTCCAGGATACTTCGGTAAAGAAGAAGTCACTAAAGCCAACATCCGCTACTTTTTGGGCAATACGTTAATGTCAATTTACACCAGGCTTACGAATGAAGTGACGAAAAGCCTCAAGTACATTTGCCGAAAAATCACCGAGTGCCCCCATGATGTCTGCCAAAGAAGAGCCCAAGTGGTTGTCAAAGAGCTTTTAGAGAAGCTTCCTGAAATAAGAGCAGTGCTTAGCGGAGACATCAAAGCCGCCTACAACGGCGACCCAGCCGCGGTAAGCACAGAAGAAGTCATACTCAGCTATCCATGCGTTTTGGCGATAACCACTTACCGTATAGCACATGAACTCTACATACGCGGCGTCCCGCTGATTCCCAGAATAATGAGCGAGCACGTGCATTCGCTTACGGGCATAGACATTCATCCAGGCGCGAAAATCGGCAAAAACTTCTTCATTGATCACGGCACAGGCGTGGTTATAGGCGAAACAACGGAAATCGGCGACAACGTGAAGCTGTATCAGGGAGTAACCTTGGGCGCCTTAAGCTTTCCGAAAGACGAGAAGGGAAACATAATCAGAGGCAGAAAGAGGCACCCCACAGTCGGAAATAACGTGGTGATTTATTCAGGCGCCACGCTTCTCGGCCCTGACGCAGTAATAGGCGACAACGTGGTAATAGGCGGAAACGTTTGGATTACCTCGCCAGTTGCTCCAGACACAAAAATAACGTTGGCGCCACCAGAACTCAAATTCCAAAAGAAGAAAAAACAGGAAGTAAGCTAAACTATTTGCCATCTCAACAAAAACACAGTAAAGAACGTGCAGTAACATAGAGAATTGCTGGATAGATTTTATTTATAGTTTATTTAGGCTCATCAGCCTTTGCTGCCGTGGGTTGCCGCGGAAGCCTATTTTTGGCACTTCCAAGCAAGGATAAGAATCTGGCAAAAGCATGTCTAGTTCTTTCAACCAGCATGAATCTTTGGATGAAACCTATTGATAGTATGTATAGTAGAATCCAGATAACCGAGTACATTTCGCCGTAGGTATTATGGAAAACCATGCCAGCCTCGCGTCCTTGATCAAGCATGATGAGAAGGATGGAGATCACTCGGAGAACGTTCACGAAGAAAGTGCCGAATAAGCCTATGATGAAGTAGGCTAATTTGCGGAAGCCGGAAAGCACTGCTTTTTTGAAGAAAACAAGGATTATCACGATGTAAAGCAACAGGCTTTGAACACCCGCGCATGCCCAAGCAATTATAACACTTGCAGATTGGCCACCCATACTAATTGCTAGAGAGGGCAGATAAGAGTCGAAAGCGTAAACAGGAAAGGTTAACCTCACAGCATAGCCGAGCAAATCGAGAAGCGCAGCGGCTACAGCGGCTGTTGGAAGCGCGAACGCTTGAAGAGGACGGAAAATGCCGAATGGGTAAATGGTGTCAAACAAGTAGGCAGTGGCTATCCCGCCGAGTAACGTGAAGGAGATCGAGAAGTATTTGAGTCCACGCATTTTGTAGGCCAGCACTGCAGCGCTGACGAAAAATACTGTGAACACCACATATTCGCAGGATATGGGCCACTGCAGGTATAGGAAGTCCCAGGGCTGATTTTCTGGGGTGACACTGCGAATACCAATGTCGCGGCCAAACTGGAGCAAAGCCAGGTCCAAGCCGAGGAAGTTTATGGCTAAGATGTAAAGCGTTGGGATTAACGCGCAGAGAAACGAAGCAAGCATTATGGAGCGGCTTTTCGGCGTTTCGTCTGTTATGCTTCTCCAGTCGAGGGCTGACTCAATTAAGAATATCCAGAGGAAAACAAGCAGAAACATGCGGCCTTTCCAAGTTAATTCGAAAAGGAAATTTTGATTAAAAAACACGTTAGACCAGCCTTCGAAGGCGCGGGCTTCAGTGTTGTAAACATAGTTGTATCCCTCGAGATTGGTGTAATCTAAGAAGAGCAGCATCAGTATTGGGAAGGAGATGCAAACAAGCAATGTAATGTGAAACCAGGATTTCTTCAAGGCAGCCCCAGCTTCTGCGGCCTATTAGGCTTTAGCTAATTTAATTCGTTGGTTGCGGCAATAAAATTTGCTGTTTAATTGAAAACTGCCGATGTGCAGCACGGCAAGCAGAGGTTTTAAATAGACTTGCATTTAACTACGGAACCAAGGGCAGTGGGAAAGCGTGATTTTAATGCCCGAAAAGCATAGGCTACGTGAAGCCTCTGCAAGCTTGCTTCGAGCGGGGGATAAAAATAGGATAAGAAATGGAAAAAAGGGTAACATAAGCTTGAAGCTGACAGTTGCCGCTGTCCTGGTACTTTCAGTTTTGCTTATTCCATGTGCAGCAGCAAGCGCTGACACTTTCTTCCCCGAGCTTTATCCGCATACAATTGTCGAAGAAACTGTTGCTTCTGAAGCCTTAACCTCACCCTCAAGCGTCTTTTTCATAGATTTCACCAAATACGCTGCGAAACCGCTTGTGAGAAACATGACAGTGGAACTCAGTGAAACGGTGGCATATTTTAGTTGCGCGCTGAACGTTTTAAACGAGAAACCTTTCTATGCGGATATACCTAACGCTGGGGGCGTTTCTAGATACTACACTATTAGGTTTTTGAGTGAAACAACCAGCAAAATTACTAATGTTACGATGCTTTTCGCCCTCGAAAAAAGCGAGATACATGGCAACGCGGAAGAAGCCACCTTTACGCTTTACCATTATGATAAAAGAAGAATTTACGAGTGCCCCCTAGAGAAGATTGCAGAAGATGATAACTTCCTATACTTTAAAACAACAACAGAAGGATATTCATTCATAGCATTCACTCGAGCTACGGCTGCGGCTGATTTTTGGTGGCCTACCGCCGCGGCGATTGCGATTGCAACACTTATCACGCTAACAGTCATAATTGTTTACAAACAATTCCACACAAATAGCCGAGGAATGGTGAAGAAATAGAAATGGAAGCAGACGGGGTGGCGGAAGCAGACGCGAAGCAGGCAAAAGCGAATTTAGCAGTGCCACTGGCCGTTCTGGTGCTCCTGGCGCTTGCCTGGACCGTTTACGTTTATGCAAATCAGACATGGTTAGAAACACTGGAGCAGGTTGCAGATTGGATAGCCAAGCCCGCAATCAAGTTTAGTCCACTTCAGGTTAATGGAATACCTCAGGCGGTTTTGGCTACCGTGGAAATTTTAGTTCTCGGCATAATCTCAGCGCATGCATTATTGGCCAACGAGAAAGATGCAGTTATCAAGCTCTTAAGCACGCTTGGGCTTGGAGTTGGATTAACAGGGTTAATAACAACCATCCTAGGAATCCTCGGGGCATTATACCAGATTCCGCTAAACACGGCCATTTTGCTGCTATGCGCCGGCTTTCTAGCTGCAGTTTTCCGCGGGCGGAAGGCGCAGATTAAACCTTCAGTAAGCGAACTCAAATTGTGGTTAGCTATAGTAAAACCGTGTAAGCTAAGGAACCTTAAGTTCTGGCTGTTGCCATGCACAGCTATCGTCGTAATATTTGTTTTATGCTTTTACCATGCGCTGTTAAGTGTTGTTATGCATTGGGATGCAACTGTTTACCATGCAACGATGGCTGTAATCATGTATGATAACCATGGTATTCCTGTAATAGCTGGGCCTTCTATTGGCATACAGATGAGCGCAAACTTTCCGCCGCTGTTCTCCGCGTTAGGCGCCTTCTATTACGTCCAGATGGGGTTAATTGAAGATTTTTACCTTAGAGCTATTTCGCCCGTGATGGGCGTTTTAACAGTTCTAGCAACCTATAAGATTGGTGAAACCCTTGCTGGAAAACGGTATGGGCTAATTTCAGCCTTGCTTCTCGCTATGACACCACTGTTTTTCAGGTATTCAATATACGCCACAAGCTATTCCACGTTAACTTTCTTCTGCACGGCAGCAGTTATGTTCCTGTTTCTCGCCATAAAGAAAGGGTCAAACAGATGCTGGATCATGTGCGGCGTTTTCTATGGGTTTGCATTGTTAACTTCGTATTTGGCCATGTATCTTGCACCGTTTTTCCTCATCGCCTTGATTGCGGTATTCATCAAAAATAAGCGTTGCGTCAAAGTGAGCGCTAAGATTTTCTTGCTGCTAGTTTTGCCCGCTTTGCTCGTTGGCGGCGTCTGGTACATCCGAAATTTTGTCCTACTTGGAAACCCAGTTTATCCAAATGCCTACACAGTACTTGGCGGCGTAAACATTGACCCGTTAATTATGGAAACAACTGTTAACGGCATAAAATGGTCCGCTACGCGTAGCCTGTTTGGCGGCGAAGTAGTGTTACCGGAGAAAATCGGCATATTACTCACTTTTAGAATTCATTTTCCAGCAATCTCCCTGCTGACGATTCTAGGAATCGCGCTGGTTTCAGCTCAGAACAGAAAGTTTTGGCTGTTGGCTACGTGGCCTTTAATTCTGGTTGCGTTTATACTCAGCGGGTTAACATGGGGGTTTCCGAGGCACATTGTAATCGCAATGCCTGGCTTTGCACTCTTAAGCGCCTTGCCCATTGCGAAAGCGCTGGAGCACTGCGAGAAGTATGATAGAAACGGGGAAATGCAGATTAAAGATTCGCCGGGTAAGCCTAGAAGCAGGTTGAGGCTTCCTCGCAAAAGTGATTTACTCAGAATTTCCATTGCAGTGATGCTCATTATCGCCTTCATATTTCCCAGCGTAACGTTCTGTATGGGCGGCAAGATATTCATGGAGAACCTAAATGATCAGCCGCCTTACAACTTCTTATGGTTCTTAGAAAATCCCAATGCGGAAAAGTGGGCGGCGCTGAGCCTTTCATATCCTGAAGCAGCGGCATGGAAATGGTTAAACGAGCACTTGAAGGAAGGCGAAAAGGTCGCCACAATAGAAAACCGAATCTACTACGTGAAAAACTGCAGTAACGATTACTTCTTCTACTTGGACGGGTGGGAAGCGCGGCAACTCTACAACATGACGGATATGACGGCTATACTGCGGTATCTGCAAAGCGAGAACGTGCAGTATATTTTAGATGTAGATTGGGCGCGTGAACATGGACACTTTGATGCGCTGCAGTTGGCGCGGTTTTTGGGAACACCTTTTTTCCCCCGAATACCATACGGCGGAAGCCAGAAACTCTATAAAGTTGGGCCGCTCGTGGATTCGCCGATAACAGAGAACTCGACGCTGCCCACAGCCATTAACGGAAAAGGCTGGACTGCGCCGCAGTCAGTTAACGGCGTACTTGCGCAGGCGGTTATCGCCGGAAGTGACTCGCCACGGTTTTTTGTGGCCACACCGAATTTAACATGCGTTGAGATTACGTATTTGGACGCTGGAACAGACAAGCTGAGCATATACCTTTACAACCAATACTCTGAGACATGGTTTGAATATTCATTTATCGAGAAAACTGACACCAAAGAGTGGAAGACGCACAAGTTTCTAGCGCCAATAAACAAGGAGGGGTTTGTGGAATTTGGGCTTCACTCATACACCGAGAACTTCACAATAAGCAGGATAGAAAACAAACCCATTGAAGTAGAAGGTAAAGTTTCCTTGTACGCGCTGGAAGAAAAAATAGCGGCTGAGACCACGCCGCAAGCGTTAATGGTGTATCTTCCAATGCTAGGCGAAAACGAAACCATCACCGTTCAGACTGAAACATTTGGGAAGAAAGTGTGCATAGAAATCTTTGAAGGCGTCATTCAACCTTGGGAAAACAGTGAGTGGTGGAAACACCGAGAATTGGCAGTAAGAACGCCTGACTCTATAATCCGTGGAGAGGTTAATCCGACCTTGGCGTGGAGAGTGGAGAAATCAGGGTTATACACGCTTGTGATAGTTTTGAGGGAGGAGTACACCGAGGACGCAGGCGTGAATCTCCAAATAAGCATCGGTGGAACAAGACAAAGGGTGCCGGTAGAAAAAATTAGGGAAGGAGGCGCAGGAATACGCGTGATCGTGATGCGATAGTCATTCTTTGGATTGCAATAATTCTGATGATTGGAAGCATTTTCAGCCTTGTTTATTATCAACCTCCAGACTTCACGATGCCGAATATATTTCATGCGCCAATTGAAGCAGTGCCAGTTGACTGCGGATGGCTGGGTTTCGCTTTCATATTTGTCAACGGCGTTCTACTTTCATACATCATCGTCAAGAATGGGGTAGACACTACAGAGAGGCTACTACTTTCAGTGGGCTTGGGCTTCGGATTCACATACGTGCTAATGATTTCGATTGGAATTTTATGGGAAATCTCCCTTCTAACAGTAATTTTGACCCAAACAAGCCTGCTTCTTGTTCTACTGCCTGCTGCGCTACGATGTGGGTTAAAGCTTAAAGGCCAAACGAGACTAAAGGGAGCAGCTATACCAAAAGTTAATCGCGTTGAAGCAACATTGCTGGCTGTGATCGGCGCATACGTCTGCATCGCAGCATACCAGACGTTGGCTTATCCAGCTGTAGAGTGGGATTCGCTTGCGTACGGCGTTAACTACGCGAAAATCATTTTTGAAAACGGCAGAATCCCGTTGATTGCAGGCCCATCTATTGGTTTAGAAATGAGCGCGAGCTATCCGCTTGGCACACAGTTACTTGCCGTTTACTTGTACACCTTCGCGGGAGGAGCTAAAGATTTTTATTTTAGAATCTTGCAGCCGATCTTTGGTTTAGCAACATTAATTGCTACCTACAAATTTTCCGCCGACATTGCGAAAAAGCGCGTAACAGCTGTTTTCGCCGCGTTTATACTTGCGAGTATACCCACGTTTTGGGAGCTTTTTGTGCATGAAACTTACCTCATGTGCCTAACCTTTATGTTAACAATGGCCACATTCCTCTTCTTTAAAGCATACAATACAGAAGCAGCTGAAGCCAGAAAATATGAAGACTCTGGGACACTGTTCTGCTGCTTTGCAGCACTTACGAGCTACATAGGTTTAGCCGCCTTCGGTTTGCTGCTGCTTTACGCCGTAAACAAGCGCTTATCTGTGAAACGCTCTTTTTGGCTCGTCACGTTAGCGGCGCCAATCGTTTTGCCATGGTACCTGCGGAATTTCTTGCTGCTTGGAAACCCTGTTTTCCCGTTTCTCAGCATCGGGAAGTACTTGGATCCATTATTGCTAAGCTCTACAATGCAGCATTTCCGGAACTGGTCAACCGTGCCATTTTTCGGCTTGATCAACCTTATTTCTATGATAGGCACTGTAGTGCTAATTTTAGCTATCATTTACCTTCATTTTGCCAAACCAAAACAGTTCATGCTAATTTTTCCCTGCTACCTACTGCTGGCTGGTGTAGCAATCATGGCACTGCATATTCCATTTATGCGCTATCTAATAATTGCCTTGCCAAGCTTGGCAGTCATCTTTTCCATAGGTGTTACAACACTCATTACAAAGCTGGACAAGAGGAAACGCGCAACTTCCATGATTTTCATCGTTTTCTTGCTTATTTCAACCATAATGGTTTTGCCATGCATAAACTCGTTTAAGCCATCGCCGTTACACGGCAACGACAAATGGAGCTACCTTGCGCAGATATTCGAAGAAGCAGACGCCTGGAAATGGATAAATGAGAACACCCCAGCAGATGCGCGAGTAGCAACCTATGACATAAAAGAGTACTACATTGAACGCGACATCTTCACGCTGGACGGGAGAGAAGCGGCACCGCTTTACAGAATGAACGCAATTGAAGATGCGTTAAACTTCCTGAAAGATAGGAACGTAACATATATTCTCAGCGTTCCTTGGGCAGCGCCCTTGGATACACGGATGCCTCCGGCGTACAAATGGTGTGTGCTAACGAGATACTTGGGCGACCTGAATTATTTGCCGCCTGTGTATGTTGGATTGAACGGTACGGCAGTATATCACGTCGGGCCAATTGAGGAAGAAACAGTTCACGCGTTATTTGCGGAAAAGAACTTTACTCCGCCGCTAAAGCATGTGACAGTTAATTTAACGATAACAAACTCCACGACTTTGCCCAGCGGCAAGCTGCACATGCCCATTCCTGTTGACTACAGAGAAGGGGTAATGATCGTCTCAGTTAACAGTGCAAATCATTCAGTCAGCATTGAATTATGGCAGGGAATAATTCCAGATGTAGTCACCAACCCGTCGGGAACGTATAGGCCTCTGAAGCAAGGGCCTGAGCAGCCAGCGAACAGCACTGGCGCCGCGGATCCAGCGCTGATGTGGCAGATAAATAAGTGGGGATACTTCACAATCTTTGTCATTGACCGTGAGGAAAGGTTCACTGAAAACTTCAATGTAACTGTGGACATAAGATTTTACAATTACTGGGATGTGAAGACACTTTCTGCGTCTGAACAGCAATTATGACCACAGAAAAAGGAGCCGCGGCACATTTGAAAGTGGATAGGCTTTCAGGAATTACCATGTTTGCCGCGGTATTCGCAGCGCAGGTGTAGACGATTATACTGGCCGTGTTGTCCCGTCGCTTGATGGTACTTCCCGAAGCGAGGCGTGAACAGCAGGCGACAAGCCTGCTTTAAGCAGCGGACTGATGCCGATTATGTCTGTTCCGGTGAACAAGGCGCGGGTGATCAATGCAAATGCGACAAGTTTTGGATTAACGTCGTAGAGAGGAAGCCCAAGTAGCAATTGAAGGAAAAGCACGTAGCCTGCTTCCTGCACGCCGAGACCTGCAATTGTAACTGGAATGTATGTTAATACTGAGGCGAAGGCGGCTATGAAGATGAAGTCAATTAGGTGAAGCGAAGGATAATACCATAAGCCGTTAAAAATCAAGTATAGCGCTGTGGCATGAGCGATTACGGATAAAAATATCAAGGCGGCGACAAAGATCAGAGAGCACCGTATTTTCCGCCCTTCCTTCTGAACGTTGCTGAATACTGCAGTAAACGCGCTTAACCGCTTACCCACAACTGGTATTCGCTCGAGTTTAGCGACTATTTTTGAGAAGCGCTTATCCCACATAATTAGCAGCAGAAGCGCGCCTGCAACTAGCAGGACTATGATGCCAACAAGCAGCGCATTGGTGATTTCCGCAGACAGAGAGAGGTAACGTGCAAAGTAGCCTAAACCTACTAGACAGATGGCCACTTTCACTAAAGAGTTCACGCCTCCAGTAGCAAGGACACTGGTCATGCCCTGCTCGACAGGTATACTGGCTAACTGCTTGAGGAAGACGGGCGTGAGAAAGTAGCCGGAGCGTACGGGTGTTACGTCGCTTAGCAGTTGGCCTGCGAAACTGGCCATTATCATGTGCCGAAGCGGTGCATCCGTGTTAGAACGCCGCAGAGTTACGCAGAGCGCAAGCGCCACGAAAGTGGATGCCGTAATAAAGAAGGCTACTGCGCCGATGAGGTTTACTGGGTTGAATTGCAGGATCGTCGTGAACACTTCGCCTGAATTCGCTATCTGAAGCAGCCAAAGTAGTATGGCAACGCCTACAATAAGTTGGATTGCAACTTTTACTCGGCTAATCTTGATCATTAATTGCCTCATTTTAAGTAAAGTGCTAATTTAAGCTTTAAAATTATGCGTATAAAATTTTTGTTTTACCACACCTGCTCATCGGCGCTTTAGGCAGTTAATGTTTAAATTTTATAATTTCGCGGTAACCCTGCCTTTGAAGGTAGAAAAGAAAAATAGAGAGTAAACTACCTTTGGGTTCTGCTTGAGTTCACCGTAAATGGTTGACACTTATGGTTTAATGAGGATTTGGGTTTGTGTTTTCTGGCGCTTCCGTAAGCAGTAGAAGCTAACCGCAAAAGCAGTACAAGTAAGTAAGACCACAACGCCTATGCTGAAGCCTTCAGGAATCGGCTCAGTTGAATAGTTAGCGACTAGGCCCCAAGTATTTGGAACATTTGCGGAACTGTTAGGGGCCCACGCTGCAAGTGTGCTTGTGCTTGCGTCGTAAGCCGCAATTCTCATCCCAGTTGGCGGTGCACTAGGAATCTGAACTTGTCCGCTTGTTTTGCTTGTGTCAACGAGTTCCAGAATCCAGTGGGGCGTGCTGTTCCACGGCGAAGCACTAATTGTGTTATTCCATTTTATTTCTCCTGCTTCAGGGGTGATTTCCTGCCAGCCTGTGCCTGTTCCCTTATACACCTTCAAGGTTGTGTGACCGGTAATTTCTATTTTAAAGTCGTCAGTGTCTGGTGCCGTGCCGCCGTCGTTGCCGTCGTCAAAGCAGATTTGCCAGTAATCTCCCGCGTCATTGGTGTTATCAGTGAAGATTTCAACAATCCACTCTAAGCCTAGATTAGTGAAGTCTTGTATGTTGTATCCAAATTTCCCTGTGGCATTGCCGGTTAGGTCGGTGGCGGGAGTGTCGGTCCATTCGTCATTGGCAGTCCATTTTCCGTCAACTGTCGCCGTATTAACGCTTGGGTACTCAAGAATTGAGTAAGCGGGGTTACCTGCTTTAGCGACTCCAGCTATTATCGGGAATAGTAAACTGCAGATAAAGAGCATAGCTAATGCAGAATGTGAGGATTTTTTCATCTTCCTTTTTTCTCCTTTAGTTGGCTAATTATAGTTTATTCAACTCTTTAGTCTTAAAAAATTTTCCTATATCATAAAGAATGCGACGTTTAGTGGTGCATTCGAAAAGTGTAATAAAGCAGTCTGCAAGCCGTAATAAATGGAGATGACAGGGATGGGCAAAAGCCCAGTGTTACTTTTTGCTTAAACAGGACTCACCTTTGAGTATTCAAGTTTTCCAGAGACAACTTTACGATTAAACAGGTGTAAAGACAAAAAAAGGAGATTAAATGAAAGGCTTACACATAAGATTGCGTGCTACCACTTGTTTTGATGGAAGCGCTGCTTTCGATTTTTGGGCGTTTTCGCAGGAAGTAGAAGCTCACTATGGCCGCGGTTGACAATAGCAGCACCACGACGGCTATGCTGAATGTTTCTGGGATGGCGCCTGACACGTAGTTTTGAACGCCCCAGCGGGCTGGTTCATCTCTAGGAGTAGGCGGCCACGCCAAAAGCGTGCCCGTACTTGCGTCATACATGGCTAACCTGAAATTCCAAGTTGGACCTGCGCCGAGCTCAGGTTTGACGATTTTCAGTTCCAGAATCCAGTGTGCGGTGCTGTTGGACGGCGAGGCACTAAGCGTGTTGTTCCAAGTTATATCAGCTGGATCAGGGGTGACCTCTGTCCAGCCTGTTCCAGTACCTTGGTACAACTTCAGGGTCGTGTGACCTATAATGTCTATTCTGTAGTCATTGGATTGGGGAGCGGAACCTCCGCTTTGGTCGCCATCGATGCATAACTGCCAGTAGTCTCCAGCGTCATTTGTTGTGTCAACAAAGAATTCAACGAGGAATGTGTCAGTGACGATTATTGGGTCCATTGATTCTAGAACCCATACGCTTTGGAAGGCGGCGCCTGTGCCGATGGTGGTAACTTCACCGTTTAATTCCCATTCATTGTTGGTTGTCCATTTTCCATCAACAGTCGGGGTTGTTGTGGGATTGTAATCTGTTCTTGTGTAGCCTGGCTCCGCAGCCTTGGTTACATTTATGTTTGCCAGCAGCAGACTGCAAAGCGCGAAAATGCAGATTGCCACTAAAAAGGTTTTACGCATACTTAAAATAACTCTCCATTATTTAGGCAACTACTTGTTTGATTCAGATAATTTAAAAATTTTTCTATAATCAGAAAAAAGTTGTTTCTGACGCCTTCAAAAAATGCGTCACTTAAATGCTACAACAGCACTAGTTTAGAATAGCGGAAGAATACAAAGGTATGCAGCATTTCCATGGATAATAAAAAAGTGCTAAGATTTGTGTCGTTACAGTCATAGAAAAAGGCGGCAGATGAGCCGTTATAGGTGTAAGGAAATTAGAGTAAACGGAGGTCTTCTTTTACCGTGGTCAATACGACATGCGTGTTTGTCCGCTCGACATAGGGTAGGGCTAGCAGATGTTTCGTGAATTTTCCAAGATCTTCGCGGGTTTTGAATTTGGCGATTATTATGGCGTCGGTTAAGCCTGTTACGTCGTAAACGCAGCAGACGCCAGGCAGCTTGGCTACCTCGTTTTCCATCTCTACTAGTTTGCCCTTTGAAACCGTTATCTCCGTAACAACCGTGAGTTCATACCCGAGTTTTTGATGGTCAAGGATGGCGGAGTAGCCTTTTATCAGTCCGTCTTCCTCCATCTTCTTTACTCTCGAGAGCACGGTGCCGACAGACACACCTACGTTTTTCGCTATTTGCCTACTTGAGAGACGCGCATCCGCTAACAGGTTTTCCAAGATTTTTTTATCGGTTTCATTTAATTCCATAATTATCACCTACTGCACATTATTTCAATTAAATCAGACTTTTCGCGATACTCTTTTGATAGTCAATTGATTACGTTTATATAATTTTAGTTTCATCTGCTAGAACGGAATGTTGAAAACTTCTAGAAGGACGCGGGCAGCAGATAAAAATAGCGTAACCTAAAATGTGTCGTTGCAATTGACAGCAATATGGTGATAATGTTAAATTAGTAGGGAAAATCAATAGGCGTGAGCAAGATGCAGACGAAATATGACACTATACTGGTGCTGGACTTTGGCGGGCAGTACTGCCACCTCATAGGTAGAAGAATAAGAGAGCACGGCGTCTACTCCGAAATCATGCCGCCAGACGTAACACCAGACAATATTCGAAGCATGAGCCGCGAATTCAATATTAAAGGGATAATTCTTTCCGGCGGACCAGCAAGCGTTTACGAGCCAGACGCGCCGCGCATTGACGCCGGAATCTTGGAGTTAAACCTTCCAGTTTTAGGCTTATGCTATGGTCATCAGCTTATAGCCCAAATGTGCGGTGGAAAAGTGGAGCCAGCGGCTTGCAGGGAATACGGTGTTTCATACGTTGAGGTTGACAAGCCAGTTGACGTGCTGTCAGGCTTAAGCCACAGAGAGAAGGTTTGGATGAGTCATGGCGACACTGTCTTCTCGCTGCCGCCTGAGTTTGAGGTGCTGGCGCATACGGAGAGTTGCCCAGTTGCAGCGTTTAGGCACAAAACTAAGCCCATTTACGGTTTGCAGTGGCATCCAGAAGTTGTCCACACGGAAAACGGCATGCGTATGCTACGCAACTTCATCTTCGAAGTGTGCAGGTGCACTGCGAACTGGCAGATGGAAGACCTAATAACAGAGATGATCGACGAGCTGAGAGCAGAAGTAGGCGGAGGCAAAGCCATAATTGGCTTAAGCGGAGGCATAGACTCCAGCGTAGCTACGGCCATTGCCGCTCAAGCGTTGAATGATAGGTTGACGGCGGTTTTTGTGGATCACGGCTTTATGAGGGAAGGCGAGCCTGAAGCCATCAGAGACGCGTTTAAGCAATTTAAAATCAACTTTATCATGGCGAATGCGCAACAACGGTTTTTAGAGAAGCTTAAGGGCATTGTAGACCCGGAAGCAAAGCGAAAAATCATTGGTGAAGAGTTCATACGGGTTTTTGAGGAAATAGCCGAAAAGGTAGGCGCGGAATACCTAATTCAAGGCACCATTTACCCGGACAGAATCGAATCAGGCTTCAAGAAGCACTCGGACAAGATTAAGACGCACCACAACGTGGCAGGCTTGCCGGCGAAAATCAAGTTCAAAAAGATTCTGGAGCCGCTACGTGATTTGTACAAAGACGAGGTGCGGCGCGTAGCAAAAATGCTGGGTCTACCGAGAGAAATCGTCTCTAGACAGCCGTTCCCAGGACCAGGTTTAGCAGTACGGATAATTGGGGAAATAACCGAAGAAAAAGTTAGAATCGCAAAGAAAGCAGACGCCATCGTTAGAGAGGAAATCGAGAGAGGCGGCTTAGAGGACAACTTGTGGCAATACTTCGCTGTTTTAACAGACACCAAAGCTACAGGCGTCAAAGGCGACGCAAGAGCCTACGGCTACGTCGTCGCTGTCCGCGTCGCAGAAAGCCGCGAAGCCATGACCGCCAGTTTCGCCAAAATCCCCTATCCCATCCTCGAAAGAATCTCCACGAGAATAACCAATGAGATACCAGAAGTAACCCGAGTAGTCTACGACATCACACACAAACCACCAGCAACAATAGAATGGGAATAAAATAGCACGCACAGCTTAGCAGCGCCATCATATTTGGCACATATTAGCAATTCAATGCAGAAACCTATAGAGGGGGCTATCAGCGGCAACAGGAAGTCGACTCTTCTTTGGTCAAGTTTTTTTGGTTTATAGAGGAAAATGCTACCTTTAGATGGCTATTTTAAGCGTTTAAGGCGCTTTAAAGCCGCATGCCCCGTTTCTGTATATCGTATTACGCAGAAAGGTTTAAATAAACTAATACGGTGTCGTTCTTATTTTTCGGGAGAGGTGTTTGCTTGCAGAGATTGGGCAAAGTGCTTAGAGTGGCTCCTTCTCAAAACATTGTTGTCAAGGCCGACAAAAACCCGAAAATCGGTTCCACCGTTGTTGATGAAAACCTCAAAGTTGTTGGAAAAGTCTTTGACGTAATAGGCCCCGTGTCTTCGCCTTATGCAGTAGTGAAAACAGCAGCCAAAGAGCCTAAAAAGTTAATCGGCAAGCAACTTTATCTGCTTCTCTCGAATAAAGGGCGGAGTAAAAAATAAGATGAGTAGCGATAATAAACTGCGTGAAGATGTAGACCCCTCATATCTATCTCAACGTGTTGAACCTTCCAAGATTCAGTCCTGCCCAGAATGCGGCAGCACAAGACTCATGCGCGATTACGAATGTGCCGAAATAGTCTGCATGGACTGCGGTTTCGTAGTAGCCGCCAAAATCGCTGACAGAGGCCCTGAATGGCGCGCCTTCGACGATGAGCAAAGATCAAAACGAACACGGGTTGGCGCTCCACTAACTTATACTATCCACGACAAAGGCTTATCGACAACAATTGATTGGCATGACCGAGACATCTACGGAAAAAGCCTCTCGCCGGGTCAGAAGGCACAAGTGTACCGCCTAAGAAAATGGCAGCGACGCATACGCGTTTCAGACGCTACAGAACGCAACTTAGCCTTTGCTTTATCTGAAATCACAAAAATCTCCAATAACCTGAATCTCCCAAAAAATATCTTGGAAACCGCTTCAGTCATTTACCGGAAAGCAGTAAAGGAGCGCTTGATACGTGGCAGGTCTATTCAAGGCGTGACTTCAGCAGCGATTTACTTGGCATGCAGACAGTGCGGGTTACCAAGAACCCTAGACGAGATATCGCAAGCGTCGGCGGTAAACAAAAAAGAAATTGGGCGCAGTTACCGCTTTCTGATTAAAGAGCTTAACTATTCAATCCCGCCGCTTCGACCCAGCCAGTACATAACAAAGTTTTCCAATCAGCTAACAATGCAAGGCAAAGTTGAAGAGATTGCGCATAAAATTCTATCAGCAGCAAAGGAACTTAAGCTCACCTCAGGCCGAGGCCCAACAGGCATTGCAGCCGCTGCAAGCTACGTTGCTTCTGTTTTAACAGGAGAACGAAAAACGCAACGAGAAATAGCGGAGATTGCTCAGGTAACTGAAGTTACCATCCGCAACCGGTACAAAGAACTTGTTGAGAAATTACTGTTCCAAATCAGCATTTGATAATTATACTTCCATCCTCAACATTTTTCCTTTAATATTCCTTTGATGCAATTTTAGATAGATAATGCAAAATTTTATAGGTTAATCGCAGAGAATAACTTTAGTGGATATTAAATGCGCCTAGGTATGCGGGGTCTATACATTGGTTAGGTGTCCCAGTTGCGGAGCAACAGTACCCGCCGCCATTAAATGCTGGACTGTATCGCCCGCCAAACAAGCGGCATATGGAGTTATACCAGAATTTCGTGTCGGCCTTTTCAAATGTCCCGAGTGCAAATCAACCTTTCGATCCAAAGTAAACACTGCAGCAGAGCATGTAGAAGCAAAAGACGTTAAAATTTTAGCTGAAAAAGTCAAAGACATACATGAAGGGTTAACGCAGACTTTGCGTTTTCTACGGGAAAAAATAAGCGCCTTAGAAACGGAGCGCGAGAGTCTGCTAATGGAAATTGAGCAGCTTAAGAAAGTTGCGGAGTCACGAGCTAGCTCCCTCGAGGTTGAAATAAAACAGTTGCGAGAAGACATACAGGCTCTGAGAGAACTTTTAGGCGTCAATGAAGAAGTAAAGTGGTCACTTTAAGCATATATTTGCCTAAAGCAAGAGGTATTCTTTTAAGGTTGCAAGTCGTTAATATCAAGTTATGCCATATAAGTTCACATTTGATCTCTCAAAGGTCCCCCGCTTCTTCTTCACAGAAATCGCCAAGGTCAGCTATCAGAAGGGAATGCACAAAACTCTCCTCAAAAATTTGCAGGACATTATAAGGAGATTTAGAATACAAGAAGCCACAGGGCTAAATTTCTCAGACGCAGTGACTCTTCTTCAAGACTTCATCGAAGTACAAACGGTTAATCTCTTAGAAAGAAAAAAATTTCTACAAACGAAAAAGCGGGCTCTTTTGCTTCCTCATTGCTCCAGAAAATACATGGATAATCGATGTAAAGCGTTTTTTGACGCAAGTATTCCTTCCTATACTTGTGCACATTGTTCTCCAGACTGCTTAATTAATAAGGCAGAACGCTTCGCCAAGCAAAAAGGCTATGACGTTTACGTAGTTCCAGGCGGTTCATGCATTTCAAAAATTTTGAAGAGAAACCAATACGAGGGTGTTCTCGGGATAGCTTGTGGTGAAGAGTTAAAACTGGCCATGACCACCTTAGGTCAAATGAGCATGGCTGGGCAAGCTGTTCCCTTAATAAAAAATGGATGTGCAAACACAGTCTTCAACATGGAAACACTAGTTAACCTTCTTTAAAATGAGCGCCTCTTTTACTTTACGAGCTCTCGTTTCTTCCAGCGGAGATTCTTGCTCTTGCACTTTCTGCACTTTAATGCGGTAGCAGCGTTTCTGACTCCGCAATCTCTGCATATCTTCATGTAAAGTCTACGCTTTTGCGCAATCGACTTCTTGAGAGGATCTAATATCGGCATTTGCTGGCCCTCTATTTTGGTGCTAAAACTCAGATGGTTAACTGTCAAATATACCTTTTGTCTCAAGAGCGCAAGTTGGCGGTATAGATTATGAAAAAGGCCATGCGCGCTCAATCTATGATGTGTAGCGAAAGTAAGTGTTTTAAGCCTAAACGCGAAAAGTAAAAAGCTATGTTCGTGCCGCGTAGAATTTTGGAAGAAAAGTTAAAGCAACTATTAACTGAGGATGTTGGACAGGGTGATGTAACCTCAGCCGCTGTTGTGCCCGCAGGTTTGATGGTCAAAGCGTCAATTTTAGCTAAAGAGGCGGGAGTAGTTGCTGGAATTGAAGAAACAACGGTTCTTGCGGAAACCCTCGGATTAAATGTGCAAACAAAAACTGAAGACGGAGCGAAAATCCGAAGCGGCCAAGTCATAATGACAATTTCCGGAGATGCCCAAACTATTCTTTCAGCAGAGCGGACAATTCTGAATCTGCTGTCGCGCATGTGCGGCATCGCCACGGTAACACGAAGACTTGTAGAAAAAATTGAAAAAGCAAATTTGCCAGTTAAAATCGCGGCAACACGCAAAACTGCACTTGGGCTTAGCTATTTTGACAAGAAAGCCGTGCTCATCGGCGGAGGAGACACGCATAGGCTACATTTGGACGATATGATTTTGCTGAAGGATAACCATATTGCGATAGCTGGCGATGTCGAGAGTGCAGTGAAAAAAGCAAAGCAAATTGCTTCATTCAGCAAAAAAATCGAGGTAGAAGTTACAAGCGTTAAAGATGCCGTGAAAGCGGCAGAAGCAGGAGCGGATATAATCATGCTCGACAATTTCTCGCCTAACCAAATTCGAGAAGCAATTGAAGCACTGAAAAAAGCAGGCTTTACAGGGGTACTATTAGAAGCAAGTGGCAGAATCACAGAGGAAAACCTTTTGGACTACGCGCAAACAGGGGTTAACATCATAAGCATAGGCGAACTTACACATAGCGTTAGCGCGTTGGACATAAGTTTAGAAATAACGCCCATTAAAAGAAAAAATCAAGCTTAGCAGCTGGCACTTTTCATGTGGCTAAGGTTATCAGCGCCGTTTCAACAACGGCACCTATCACAAGTAACACTGCGCATAAGGTAATAAACAGACAGGTGTTTCTGAACTCTTGCCGACCTCTTCCCTGCAGTATACGGCGGAAAAGCCACACGCTCATAGCCATGGCAGTTGAATACGCCGCATACTCTAGCCAAAACACAGGAGTTATAACTAAAGCGATCAGCGCTATGATTGAAGGGAACCCTTGCGCCGCCGCCACAGCGCTTGCTGCTGCGCCTGTACTGAAAAGCACGAAAAATCCGAAAAGTGGCCCCACAACTGGAATGAACATGATTAAGCAGATGAAAAAGTTGTTTCCAAAAATGTACTGCATCAGCATTTCGCTTTCACGTGCTGTGGTTAAAGTCTGATTAAGCTTCTCGCTAATCTGCCTCGCTTGCTCAGCATCAACGGGCACGAAACTGCCTACCAAAGTAATTATGACAGCGAACACGAAAACCGCAATAACCGAGTAAATACGCTTGCGCTTCGGAGAAGCATTTTTCCACATGTCCAGAATCATTCCATGTAACTCCTATTTTTAACCCAATGGCTTTATTTTTAGTGTACGAAAACCTCTTGCGCATGGATTTAAGGTTTCCACAATATTAACTTTGCTTAAAACTCCCTCCGTATCTTCGGCATAGCCGCGAACATCATGCTCCGCAGCTAAAAGCGAATAAAGATAAACCCTGTTTTCAGCAATTACCATCTGGCACGCGGACGGTAATCCCAACAGTAAGCTCTGTTTTTCCTGCACAGCCTTGGCGCAAGCAAACAAAACCGCTTCAGCGCCAGCTGTCAATTCCGCCACTCGCACAGGCACACTTTCTTTCCCAATTGCCAAAACTTCCACACCATACGCCCTTTTAACTTCGCCAGCTATTTTCCGCAGTGCTGGTAACACTTTCAAAATTTGTTGCCGTGCTTTGCTGGAGATTTTCATGTTTGACAGTTCAACTGGCGACAGCTCTTGAATAGGAACCGCGCCCAGCGTCATGTCTAAATGTACAACATCTGCTTTCACTTTATCAAGTAGGTTCCTGCAGAGCGAAGCCTCCTGTAATATTACTTCGCATCCGTTTTCTACTTCTTTAAATATGGGCTTAGCCAATAGAGCACATGGTTCCCTATATGGAGGATTAACTAGAACCGAAGCGGAAGCTACGAGGGATATTGGCGTAAATTTTTCGTCTAGTATTGCCGCTGCAGAGTCCGCAGATATAATTCTCAAATTTTGCACCTAAACATAATTATGCAACGGCAAAATTAGCTTTACTTTTCTGCGTAGCCTCTGGTTTCAAGTTCATCGCCAAAACAAACATTTCTGAACTTTTAGCTCGGCTTGCCTTCGGCTTTATAACATTAACAGTGTCAAAGTATTTCGTCACTTTTTTCACGAAGTCCGCGAGCATATCGCCTTCAAAAACCTTAACAAAAAAATTCCCTCCAGGCTTCAGCACGCTCAAGGCAGTTTTTAACGCGTGAGATGCTAAATCTATTTGACGTGCATGGTCAACCTCCCAGATTCCAGAAATGTTAGGCGACGCATCTGAAAGCACAACATCCGCCTTTCTAGGCAACAAGTCGAGAATTTGCTGTAGCGTTTCAGGCTCGGTGAAATCCGCGATAATAGTTCTCACGTATTCCTGAGGGAAAGGCTCAATAGGCTTCAAGTCTACACCTAAAACGAAGCCCCTTTTACCCACAATTTTCCTGGCTGCTTGTATCCAGCCGCCTGGCGCCGCGCCTAAATCAACCACCACATCGCCTTTACGTATAAAATTATATGTAGCCGCAGCCTGCGAGAGCTTGTAAGTTGCCCTTGAACGATAGTTTTCCGCCTTTGCCTTCTTATAGTAATAATCTCGTTTCCTATCTTGGATCCAAGCCTTGGGCAAGCGCGTCGTCACCTAATTGAGCTGGATCCTTTTTTTCCAATGACAAGATCCAATCAGTAAGCTTTGAGCAGCTTGTCGGCGAAATCGGAGTCGTCGGATCGCACCGGGCGTTATCTTGACACAGCAGACATGGGCAGTCAACTATTGAATCTATTGAAGTAGGCACACGTTTGGGGAAGAGCCTATAAGTCCACCTTCCACCCTGCAGCTCCTTTTCTCTTTTAATGAGCCCCTTCTCTTCCAGCTTAATCGCTATTCGAGAGCCTTCCCTACTGCTTGCGCCCAATTCTCGCCACAGGTCTGATTGAAGCACGCCCGCTGAACCTGTATTCATTACGAAATGGAGCGCCTTTTGTTCCAGATCATTACGCTTCGGCATTGTTTATCAGTCCCAGCACCAACTAGATATATGCAATACTTCCAGATAAAAATATGTACCCAAAAACTGGAAAAACTAAACGAAGGCTCAACGAGATGAGTGACTCAGCGGAAGCGTACTGCTTAGGAATAGAATCAACAGCGGACGACTTCGGAGTCGGCATAGTAGCCTTCAACGGCAAAATATTAGCCAACGCTTCAAGAGATTACGTGCCCGAAGAGGGCGGCATCCATCCGCGAGAAGCCGCTAGACATCACGCTAAAGTCGCAGATACAGTGCTAAGTGAAGCACTATCAAAAGCAGGAATAAAACCACGAGATCTAAGGCTAATAGCTTTTTCTCAAGGTCCAGGTTTAGGACCATGCCTCCGCACCGGCGCCACCGTCGCTAGAGCATTGGCCGCTTATCTTAACCTTCCACTTGTAGGCGTAAATCATTCCATAGCGCATATTGAAATTGGCAAACTAACAACTGGCTCAACGGATCCTGTAACACTTTATGTTTCAGGCGGCAACACAATTGTCTCAGCTTTTGATTCTGGACGCTACAGGGTTTTCGGCGAAACCTTAGACATAGCCCTTGGTAACTGCCTCGACGTCTTCGCAAGAGAAGCAGGCCTAAAGCATAAGCCGGGCATGCCGCTTGGCGCCGCGTTGGAAAAATTAGCGGCAAACGGCAAAAAGCTGATTCCTCTACCTTACGTCGTGAAGGGCATGGATCTTTCATTAAGCGGTTTGCTAACTGCTGCAACCGCGCTACTCCATAATGGAGCATACAAGCTAGAGGACCTCTGCTATAGTTTTCAGGAGCATGCGTTTTCCATGGTTACGGAAATTACTGAAAGAGCATTGGCGCACACCGAGAAGAAAGAGGTCCTATTGACTGGAGGCGTGGCCGCTAACAAGCGCTTGCAAGCCATGATCAATGCAATCGCGGAGGAGCATGATGCACGGTTCAACGTTGTGCCGCGGGAGTTTGCAACAGATAACGGCGCGATGATCGCTTGGACAGGTGTGCTAGCCTATACGCATGGAGCAGTTACTCCTTTAGAGGAAAGTTTCGTCAAATTAAGGTGGCGCCTAGATAAGGTGGATGTTCCATGGGTGAGGTAGCCGCGCAGATCTTGCTTAAAAGGGGCGCTGAAGCCAGTCTTTACCTCGCAGATTGGCACGGTAAGAAGGTAATAATCAAGACCCGATTTCCAAAAAAATATCGCCCTATGGAACTGGATGAAAAAATCCGTAGCTACCGAACAATACATGAGCCGGTGCTTATGCATGAAGCAAAAAAGGCAGGAGTGCCTACTCCAACTATTTTTCTTGTGGATCCAAAAAACGCTACGATAATAATGGAATTCATTGAAGGCAAGCAGGTAAAGCAGTTACTATGTACCATGCCAGAGAAAGAAAGGCAGACGCTATGCGTTAAAATCGGCGAGTTAATCGGGAAACTGCACGGGCATGGCGTGATTCACGGAGACTTGACAACATCAAACATGTTATTAACCGAGGAGGGCAAAATTTTTCTGGTTGATTTCGGATTAGGTGAGAAAAGCGCTGAGCTTGAAGCCAGAGGGGTAGATTTGCATCTGATGAAACGCGCCCTACAGAGCACACACTACCAGTTTGCACAAGAATGCTTCGAAGCTGTGCTTAGAGGCTACTCTGCAGTTTTAGGCGAGGAAGAGGCAGAAGAGGTTATAGCGAAAATCACGGAGATAGAAAGGCGCGGACGATATGTGTCAGAAAGAAAGGAGGAAGAATTGTGATGACGCTTAAGATGAAAGGGAGAGTCATTTTCTTCGCCACAAACAACATTCATAAGTTCAACGAAGCACGAAGTGTGCTAACCAAATATAACATAGCAGCAGGCATGCTTCGAGTTAAAGCGCTGGAAATCCAAAGCAACAGCCTCAAAGAAATAGCCCAAGCAAGCGCGCAAGATGCATTCAACCGTTGCCATCTGCCCGTCATAGTAGAAGACGCAGGGCTTTTCGTGGAGGCGCTTCGCGGATTTCCAGGACCCTATGCTGCTTATGTTTATCAAACAATAGGTAATGAAGGCTTGCTAAAACTTATGGATAACGTGGAAAACAGAAAAGCCTTGTTCCAGTCAGCCATAGCATACTGCGACAACGAAGCAGAAGAGCCCTTGGTTTTTGAGGGTAAAGTCGATGGCACCATAACCAGTAAAGTGCGCGTGGGCAACGGAAAATCAGGTTTCGGTTTTGATCCCATTTTTCAGCCGCTGGGAAGCACTAAAACCTTCGCGGAAATGACGCTTGAAGAGAAAAATGGTTTCTCGCATAGGGCGTGTGCCATTCGCAAATTCGCCGAATGGTACACGAAGCTTTAGTGATTGTTTTCCCGCTTATCCGTTTTTTCATAGCGTTCTTCGCATACAACGCCAACACAGTAGTATTGGCTCTCCAACTCGATTGTGGAATGCTCGATGTGATGACGGCGTAATGCATCTTTGATGGCTTGTCTGGTCTGCTCCGACGCGTTCAGGAACGCCGCAGCATCCAAAACTACATGTGCAGTAAAAACGTCTGTTTCCCCCTCCAGCGACCAAACATGAACATCATGTAGGTCCAATACGCCCTTAATTGATTTGATTTCTTGTTTCAATACGTCAAGATTTATGTGCCTAGGCACCCCTTCAAGGAGTATGTTAATGGCTTCCCGCAAGTTTTCGGTTACGCCACACAAAACGAAGGCGGTTAAGCCAATGGTTAATAACGGATCGATCAAATAAAATCTCCAGAAGTAGATGATTACGCCGCCGAGTAAAATTCCTACCCAGCCTAGTACGTCTTCCAAAAGATGCCATGACAGGACTTTCTCGTTTAGGCTTCCACCCCTTTTCAGCAGAAAGAAACCCGCGCCATTAAACGAGATACCTATGACGGCAATGCCTATCATGCCAAAAGCGTTAACTGCCTCAGAGTTAAAGAAGCGCGGTATAGCCTGGAGAATTATCACAATTGAACCGCCAATCAGGATTGACGCGGCAAAGAGAGCTGAAAACAGCGAGAGCCTTTGGTAGCCAAACGTATATTTAACGTTAGGCGACTGCTTGGCTTTGCGTTCAAAAATCCACGAAGCGATCAGGGTGGCGCTGTCACCAAAATCGTGAAGAGCATCGGAGAAAATGGCTAAACTGTTAGTTAAGAAACCGCCAATAATCTCTATTATGGTGAATGCCACATTTAAAAATGCAGCAAACCGTACTCTCTCTTCCCGTTCAAGCATAATCTAACTAGCCTTTTTAATTGATAAAAACATAATGCCCAACTCACTATTTTTTACTTATTGCAAATGTTAAAGTTGACTTTTCCGCGTGCTTATAGCCACAGACAGTATAATAAGCCGTACACACGGCTGAAGCAGAATGCATTTTCATCGATGTTTGAGTAGGGCAAGTATAATTACGACGCCTAATGCTACTGCAATGAGTACGGCGCTAACCTCCGCGATCATAGCGATGCGGAGATTTTCACTTTGCTTTACCGCAATGCCTACTAACGCCCAAATAATTACCAACCCATAGGCTATGTCTTTTCTCGTAGCTATAACAAGTAGCGTGAGCACCAGCGCAATGATTATGATTAGAGTAGCCCATGTTTCTTGACTTATTCCGAACCCGTCCCAGTTTACTGAAACAAGTGTAGTAGCTACGTTGGCGATAGAGGCAATGGTGATCCAGCCGAGATAAACGCTGAAGGGTAAATGAACAGCAAGTTTTTCACGCAATGAAACAGTGGACATGCCGATGTTGAGTCGCAGATAAATGGCAATCAAAGTTGCCAGCAACAGGAACATGAGAATCACAGAAAAACTCAGATACTCAAATTGCCAAAGGAAAAGCCAAGCAATGTTAAATAGGCTGCTTAGGACAAACAGCCAGCTGACTCTTTTTTGATATTCTTTTCCTTTCTCACTTGGCAACGCTTGAAAGATCACAAAAACACCTAGCAAAATGTAGATGATGCCCCAAATCGAGAACACGTAACCCGCAGGAGTTATGAGAGTTGGGTTAGCATCAGAAACTTGAGCCGTGTTCGTGCCTCCAATAATTGTGGTACTGCCTGCTAAGCCGTTCACCACAATCGTGAACAAAAAAGCCAGAATGTTTAACAACCTAAGAGCAGAATTTGAGGCTATCACTCACGTTCTCCCACTAGTGCGTTTCCTCCTTCTAGTATATAAACGCGCTGAGAGCGCAAAATTCTGCCGTTTGCGAAGCCGTTCAAAATGCGTTTTTAGTTGTAACTGCCATAAGAGAAATAGCGGTTTGTTTTATGAGTATAAGAAATTTTAAATATGCGTTTTCCGTGGGTCATAATGCTTAAGGTGTATAGATGCCGAAACAAGAAAAGGGAAAATCTCATTCAATACGACCGGTTAGCAAGAGGCCGCCGAGCTGGTGCAAGTATCAGCCGGAGGAAGTGGAAGCCTTCGTCATAAAGCTTGCTAAAGATGGGTACCCACCCAGCAAGATAGGCACGATTCTTAGAGATCAGTATGCCATTCCTTTAGTGAAACCTATCGTTGGAAAAAGCATAACTGAGATACTTGAAGGCGCAGGTTTAGCGCTGTCGCTACCTGAAGATTTGGCTAATTTGATGAAGAAAGCGCAGAATCTTGCGGTACATTTGGATAAGAATAAGAAGGATCTTCACAACAAGCGCGCCATGCAAAATGTCGAAGCGCGGATTCACAAGCTTTCTAGGTATTATAAACGGAAAGGCGTTTTGCCAGCGAAATGGAAGTATGAAACAAAAGTAGCCACGATATCCTAGTTTTCTCTTTTTCCATGTTAATCGCCGTGCAAAATGTAACGTCAGCTTTAAAATCTCGATGTGCTCTTTAGACATAGAGTGAATCCACATGGCTACTGCGCAATCACCAGTTGAAAGTTTTTTAGCTTCAGCTGCTGAAGCAGCGAAGGTTATTTTGGAAACTGTGGAGAAAGATGGTTTTATTCAAGTTTTTTCGCATTTAGATGCCGATGGCGTGTCAGCTGCGGGCATAATCGGAAAAGCCTTGTTTCGGCTTGATGCCCGTTTTAGAGTACGCGTTATGCAGTGGGTTGACGAGAAAATTATAGGCGCCGTTCTTGCAGATAAACCACAGTTGGTGATTTTGACAGATTTTGGCAGCGGGTACCTTGATCTGCTTAGTGATAAAGTTTCTGATTTTAAAGTGCTAATTTTGGATCATCATCAAGTAACTGGAGAAGCTGTTGATAATGGCAATTTTTTCCATGTTAATCCGCATTTGCAGGGCATAGATGGTGCAACAGAAGTCAGCGGTTCCGGCGTTGCCTATTTTGTGGCTAAAGCTGTTAGCATGGAAAATGTGGATTTGGCGCCTATTGCGATTGTCGGCGCTCTCGGCGACTTGCAGGACAAGAACGAGGAGAGAAAACTTTGCGGTTTGAACCAGTTAATAGTTGAGGATGCTGTTAAGGCTGGGCTGGTTACGGTGGAGAAGGATTTAACTTTTTTCGGCAGAGAAACGCGTCCAATTCACAAGGCGCTTGCTTCCTCGACCAGCCCGTTTCTTCCAGGTTTAAGCGGAGAAGAAGACAAATGTTTAGCTTTTCTTGCAAGCTTGGATATTAAACTTAAAGAGGGTGAACGGTGGCGAGCGCTTCGTGACCTTACCGATGACGAGAAAAAACGGCTTTGCTCGGCGCTTGCAGATTACTTAATTTCAAGAGGCTTACATGCTGAGGTGTCAAACCTTATAGGAAACGTGTACGTTTTAAACCGTGAAGAGCCTTGGACGCCGCTCAGAGACGGCCGCGAATTTGCTTTGATGCTGAACTCTACAGGACGCATGGATCGCCCGAGCCTTGGTATAGCCATCTGCATGGGCGACAGAGGAAATGCGCTTGAAGAAGCTAACAAGGTTTTGGAAGCCTACAAGAAAAATATTAACACTTACCTTGGCTGGGTGATGGAGAAGCCTGAGAGGCTGCGGGAGTTTGAGCACATTTACGTTATTTATGGTGAATCTTCCATTAACGAGAAGATGATTGGCACCCTCTCGTCTATACTTGTTTCTAGTCTTGAAAACCCTGAAAAGCCGCTGATAGCCTTTACGTACATTGAGAAGGAGAATGCAGCGAAGTTTTCGGCCAGAACAACCGAGACAGCACTCAGCAAAGGCGTCAACCTCGGCGATGTCATGCGCATAGCATCTGAAAGATATGGCGGAAAAGGAGGAGGCCACAATGTGGCTGCTGGTGCACAGGTTCCCACCGACCAAGTGGAGAACTTTATACGAAGCGTTAATGAGCTTGTGGGTAAGCAGTTAAGAGGCGAGGACCTTGGAAGCGCAGATAACTCTTGAGTACGCTGATGAGCGAACTGCTGATGCTGTAGCTAAGGCTGTTTCTCCAGATAATTTTAAGGCTCCAAGCAGCTTGTCCATTGCAACAGTAAGGAAAGGCAAACTTGTGCTGACAGAAGTCAAAATCAATGGAAGCTTTGCCACTTTTCTCGCAACAATTGACGACCTACTTTTCTGCGTCTCCACCGCGGAAAAAGCGCTTTGTATAATAAAGCAATAGCTTCTTGCCAGCTGCGTTTGCTACACTGTACTTTGGGAAAACGCTATTCCTCTTATGATGCTCAGTGTACGATTGTGTTGGCTAAAGTGATTATTCCTAGCAGTATTAGCGCTACGCCACCCATTATGGAAATTGCTTTTCTGAATAATGATGCTTTGTTGAGAAGCCATCCTGTGACACCGCCCAGCAAGAGTATCGGCGAAATGGCAGTGCCTATGCCAAACAGAACTGGGAGTATGCTACCGTCAAAGGGCGAGCCGAAAGGTATGGCGTATAAAAGCAGCATTGCCAATGGTGGACATATTATTAGGCCTCTGCTGAAACCAAGCAGGAAAGCATGGGCGTCGATTTTTACGTTGTGCCTATTCAAATAGGCGTCATTAGTTTCCAAGGTGCAGTCTTGCGAGGCTTTTCTGCCTTTGAGAAGTATGTTTACGCCAATGGCGATTGTTACTATTCCCAGCGCGTATGAAGCGTAGTATTGAAGCGTGGCGATTATGGTTTCATTCACCACAAATCGGGATATACTGCTTAGAATGCCTGCTAAACTTCCAATCAAAGCATAGGCTGCTACTCGGCCCATGTTATAGGTTAACGTGATAATTACTCCTTTACGGAAGTCAGCGCCGACTCCTGCGATGTAGCTGGCGACATATGGAAGACACGATGAAGTGCAAAACGCGAGACCGTAAAGTAGTCCAATGGCAAATGCTTCGATATACGGGTTCGCCATTTCAATTATTAACGACATCTGTTACCATCTTGCCAAAATCTTTCAGAATCACGAGGCTTTTGTTTTTCTTCTTCTATATCCAATCATCACAGCCATCGTGATTGCTGCAATCGCAATGGCTGCGATTATCGTTCCAATAGGTATGCTCGGCTTAGGTATTGGCGGCGTGGCAACGCTTTGAATTAGTGGATAGCGATCTTGATTCTGCGGGTCAATTACATAGGGGGTGTCGCCTATGCCGTCGCCATCTGCATCTGCGCCATTGTAATCGCTCCAGTAGTTGCCTTCCTTGCCGTTATCCCATGTATGCACAGGCTCATTGGGATTGTATTCTTCGCAAAAGCAACCGCTGAAGTGCACTATGTTATCTATGAAGCTATTGTGTGTGAGCACTATGTTTAAGGGTTCATTTCCAGGCTGATTTACGCCAAAGAATACGCCTTGCTCATTGTGTGCTATGTAATTTCTTGTTATGATGTTTGAGTCTCCTGAAAGCAAAATGCCTACAATGTTGTCTGTAACTGCGCAGTTGGTTATGGTGTTATTCATTGTCCAGACATATATGCCTATATAAAAATTCTTGATGTTCAGGTTCCTAACTGTTAGGTTGTAGCGATTTTTGTTTGCTAAATCTATTCCTATCGACCAGGGAATGGTGTGTTCGTCAGGTATCTGGTTTGGGCCTTGACCCACAACCCAAGAGTCCGTGCGTGTTCCATTATAGTTTCCATGAAGCATATAGCCGGCCCCATCAATTACAAGGTTATCTCTGTCTACGACCAAACGCGCGTAAACATTATCGGTAAAGGTATACACGTCACCGTTACGTTGAATCGGCACGTTTGCCGGGTCAATACGACCGTCGGGCAATATGCGAATTACGGGCAAGGTTGCTACTGCTGCGCTTGCCAAACCCAATGTCAGCATTGCTGTTAGAAGCAACAGAAGGAAGACTAGGACCACAACGCGTTTCATTTCTTACAGCCTCACTCAAGGTATTATAGCCAATTACGTGATTTAAACACTGTTTTCCCGAGAAACTTCGCTTTCAAAGTATCTTCATAGGGACACATTTCCACACATCGCAGGCACAGTATGCAGTTAGGGCTATTCACATCGCCGCCGTTTTTTTCATACACATCCGTTACCTGCGTAGGGCAGACACGTCTGCAGATACCGCATTTTGTGCATTTTTCTTCCACTTTTTCCAAGCGAAAACCTGAAAAATATTTGAATGGCGGGAAACGACTGAACAAGGCGATTAAGGCGCCGAGAGGGCATATTCTGCACCATACGCGTCTATAGAAGAAGGCGGCAACAGTCACCAGACCTAGCACGAATAGATTCAGTGAGGTCAGATACATGCCCAATTGGTAGAATTTGCCTGTTGTGTTTTCGGTGAGCCATTCGGGACGCATAAGGCCTACTGATGCTTGCAGCATTACGCAGAGTGGCTTCATCGGGCAGACTTGGCAGAAAGGCGCAGAAAAGTAAGTGTAGATGAAGCCGCCTTTTTCTGTTCCAGGCACCAGTTGAGCGCCGAATATTGCTTGAGAGCCAAATATGACGCTTAAAATTATGATGAGCGCCAAAATCACGTAGCCTATTTGATGGAACTTCTCGTTGAAGTGTTCTGAAAAGGTTCGATGCTCTATCCTTAGCGTTTTTCTAAATCGAGACAGTATATCCATGTATAAGCCGAAGGGACAGATCCAGCCGCAAAAGAATTTTCCAAGAAGGAGCGATAATATTAGTAATGCACCTAGGACAACGGCTAACCTCATTATGCCATGGAAAACATATTCTACTCCCCATCCGCGTCCAGTGTCCCAGAATGGGTATAGGTATGTTTGAAGTTCCCAGAGCGCACAAGTTACTGTTTTCCCGCATGGGTAGTAGCATCCGAAGAATGGCACTGGGAAGCCGTCGGGCATTGAGATGCCGAAAACGTTTGTTACAACAAGGTACTCATGTGGCGTAATCTGCTCTGCGGGCACGGGTATAATTCGATGGTCAATGAACATGCCGAAGAATATTAGGAACACCATGCCTATTTGGACAAACAGCCTCAGTGAGCTTACATTTCTCGTTTTATTTTTTCTTCCCGTAGTTACGGCTACCACGCCGACGCTTATTGAGATGGCGGTTACCGTCACAAGCGGCACATTAGGCCTATACGGCGGTAAGGTGGGCATTGGCAACGGCGCCAGCGGATCCGCGGGGTCAGTCACGTTCACGTATAAGCGGTCGCAGAGGTGACCGTAGATTGGAAATATATTCCAGTATCCAATCATATCCAATGTTTGGGTAACTGTAAATTCGCCTGTTTCTGCGTCAGCGGTGACGTATTGGTCTATCCATGTGTAGTCGGGTCTGGTAAAGGTTACTCTTACAGTTACATTTGGCGCCGCAGGACAAATTTTTCCTGTTACAGTGATGTTCTCGTTTATGTATGCTTCCGTCGCGCTTATTTCTGCGGTTATATGCGGACCATAACATCCAGTTGCAAGTGGAAAATTGCATGTGGTAATAGAATAGATGCATAATATTGTTGTGAGCGTAACGTAAAAAGCAAGTCGCTGTTTCATACGCTCACTCGCCATTAGATATAATTCACTTATCCTTTACAAGGTTTTTGTATTTATCACTCAGTTATGCCCTAGAAAATGAAACATCAACACGCAGGTGTCATAACACACTTAAGGCACGTTTATATTTTGGATAGGTAACTTATGTTTAATATGAATTATTTGTGAATAGTGTGATTGTTTATGGCAGCAAAAATATGCGACATTTGCGGTCGCAGACCGGCCACTGAGCAAGTTACAGTAATTGAGCATGGCAAAAAGAAAGTTTTGAATGTCTGCGATTATGATTTACAGTTACTAACTCAAAGATCGTTTTCGCCATTTGAGCGCATGTTTGGCAGCATTTTTGATGATTTCTTCTCTGAACCAGAAGGTTTTGACGAATTTTCTTCAAGGATAGGTTACCCTTTGCCGCGTCATCGTGAAGCCGTAGACATTGATCAGTACTTGTCTGAACATGCCAAGGAGCTTATACAAGATTCAGCGCAAGTTGCATTAAATTTCAAACGTGATGAGATAGACACTGAGCACCTGCTTTATTCCATTTCTAACAGCGATGTGATTAAGGAAATTTATAGGCAATTCAGGCTTAGCGCTGAAGAAATTAAAAATTATATTGAAAACAACGCGCCAAAAGGGAAGAAAGAGGCAGGCGCAGAAAAAATTAAGCAACTTAACATATCGCCTAGAATAAAGAATGTGCTTGAGCTTGCATTTCAGGCCGCCCAAGAGCTTGGCCACAGTTACATAGGTCCCGAGCACTTGCTTGTTGGTCTTATTGAAGAAGAAGATGGAATGGCCGGCGACTTATTACGCAAGTACGGGCTGACGCCTGAAAGTGTACGCCAGCAGATACTTAAGGTTGTAGGTAAAGGCGCCCAAGACGGTCGTGTCGAAGTCAAGAGCACCACACCAAACCTTGATAAGTACTCTAGGGATTTGACGAAGTTAGCGCGGGAAGGAAAGCTGGACCCAGTTATTGGTCGCGCTGAAGAAATTGAAACTACTATTGAGATTCTATCGCGTAGAACTAAGAATAATCCAGTGTTAATCGGGGAGCCTGGTGTAGGTAAAACTGCTATTGTGGAAGGTTTAGCGCAGCGAATAGTGAACGGGGAAGTTCCAGAAGCGCTTCAAGGCAAGCGGGTTGTGGAGCTTAACATTAACTCGCTGGTTGCAGGTTCCAAGTACCGCGGTGAATTCGAAGAGCGTATCAAGCAGGTAATCGAAGAAGTCATCGCACATAAAGACGAACTAATTCTTTTCGTGGATGAGCTGCACACGATAATCAAAGCAGGAGGCACAAGCGAGGAGGGCGGCTTGGATGTATCCCAAATAATTAAACCCCATTTGGCCCGTGGCGAGTTGCACTTGATTGGCGCAACCACGTTGAATGAATATCAAAAATATATTGAGAAGGACGCAGCCCTTGAAAGGCGTTTTCAACCGGTGTTTGTTTCTGAGCCCACAGTAGCGCAGACAATTGAAATACTACGGGGTCTTCGCGATCGTTATGAGGCGCATCACAAGGTAAAGATCACGGATGAAGCCATCGTTGCAGCCGCAGAATTGGCTGATCGATATATAACCAACCGGTTCTTGCCTGACAAAGCCATTGACCTAATTGATCAGGCAGCTGCGCGAGTTAGAATTGGCATCAACTCCAGGCCTACTGAGGTAAAGGCGTTAGATGATAAGATAAGCGCCTTAAAGCGTGAACGCGAATTTGCTTTAGCCCACAAAAAATTTGAAGACGTAAACAAATTAGGGCAGGAAATTTTGAAGTTAGAAAAGCAACGTTTGGAAATTGAGGAGAAATGGCGGAGAGAGCGCGGCGTAACTACCGCAGAAGTTAAACGCCAGCATATTGCTGAAGTGATTTCTAAGCTTACAGGCATCCCTGTAACAGAGCTTACGCAAGAAGAAAGAGAGAAGCTTCTTAAGCTTAAAGATAAACTGCATGAGCGGATTGTTGGTCAGGATGAAGCAATAAGGGCAGTTTCTGATGCAATACTGCGTAACCGCGCAGGACTTACAGAAGGTAAACGTCCAATCGCCACGTTCCTATTTTTAGGTCCCACAGGTGTGGGCAAAACGGAATTGGCTAAGGCGTTAGCATGGGTTGTTTTCGGAGATGAAAATGCACTTGTGAGAATTGACATGTCCGAGTACATGGAGCGCCATTCGGTTAGTCGATTAGTAGGTGCGCCTCCAGGTTATATCGGCTATGAAGAAGGCGGGCAATTAACTGAGATGGTACGTAGAAGACCGTACTCCGTAGTGCTATTGGATGAAATAGAAAAGGCGCATCCAGATGTTTATAACATTCTGCTGCAAGTTTTTGATGACGGACGTTTGACGGATGGAAAAGGCAGGGTTGTAGACTTCACCAACACTATAATTATTGCAACTAGCAACATAGGCTCTCGGCTTATACAGGAAAATCTAACGGTCCAGAATCCAAAGTCCTATGAGGAGCTCAAGAAAGAGTTAATGACGATACTTCGGCAGCATTTCAAGCCAGAATTCTTGAATCGAATTGATGAAATCATCATTTTCCACGCGTTAACTAAGGAGCAAATCAAAATGATAGTTCAGTTGCAGCTTGAAAGAGTAAAACGTACAGCCAAAGGACAAGGAATCGAATTAGAATTCAGCGGTGAAGTAATAAACAGATTAGCAGAATTGGGCTATGCCCCCGAGTTTGGCGCAAGAGAACTACGTCGGCAAATCCAGAATGAAATAGAAACGCCTCTTGCCCAAGAAATCCTTTCAGGCAACATCACTCGCGGCTCCTCGGTTTTAGTAGACTATGACAAAGTAAACAACAAAATTATCTTCTCCAAAAAATAGCAGTTGCAATTCGGAGTGAAAGGCAGAAAAAATGGCTATTTAATCAAAGCCTACTTGCTTTTTTTACGGCTGGCTTACTCGTTTATAATTTCAAAAGATGAAGTTATATCAACAGCTTTCTTTAGCATGCCGCCTACAGAGCAGTATTTTTCTTCTGAGAGTTTTATGGCTGTTTCCACTGCCTCTGGGTTAATGTTTTCGCCTTTTACTTTATACTTGAGATGTATTCGTGTAAAAACTCTCGGCGGCGGATCTTCTCTTCTTTCCGCAGTTGCCTCCACAGAATAGCCAGTAACCTTCTGTCTTTTCTTCCGCAAAATGGTCAAAACATGAAAGCTGCTGCATGCAGCTAAACTTGCCAAGACGTTTTCCATGGGTGACAGCGCGGTTTCTTCGCCACCATAAACTTTTGGCGCGTCAAACTTTACTGCTAGACCTTTCTCGTTTTTAGCCTCTAAACGATAGTTGCCATGCCATTCCAAAACCATATGCTTAACTGAAGACATGTCTACTACTTTGCCTGTTTAAGCTAAAAAGTATTCCGACAACAGAAATATCATAGCAAACTTGCCATATTCAACGTAGTCGAAGTTTAAAACATGAATTAGCTACTGATGAAAATTCAACAATAAACAGTAACCATAGTTTAAAAGGAAAAGCGTAATCAACCACTTCTAAAATTTTGAATCTTGCCGGGCAACTTGTTGAAAAACAATTTGAATTGTGGGTTCATAATGTTAATATAAGCTCGAGACCGAAAACTTTGTTCAAAGGGATTAAAAAATGTCCAAAAGAGTATTCCGTACAACCTTGCTATTTCTTATCATATTGGTAGTTGCTCAAATCGCGGTTCACTTTGATGTAAGCGCACAAACATCTGAACCTGCAAAACTGAAAATTTATGTGGCTCCAACGAAGGTGCCTGCTGACAACAAAGCGTATGAAGTTATTTTTGTTCAGTTGCAAGATTCAAAAAATAATCCTGCACGGGCTTCTGACAGCATCACCATATCCTTATCCTCCTCGCAGACTGACGTTGGCTCCATTGATTCAACAATCACCATACAGAAAGGCGAAACTTATGCTAAAGCCAAGTTTTACTCAACCTATACGCCTGGCACGACAAAAATAACTGCTACGGCATCTGGATTTGCAACTGTTGAAGCCTCAATAACCACAGTTGGGCCTGTTCCGTCTAAACTCGTGGTCTACGGATTACCGCCTGTTCTTCCAGCAAACGGACAAAGTTACGAAGCAGTGGTGGTTCAGCTTCAAGATGCAGCAGGCGTACCCGCGAGGGCTCCTCTTGGCGGCATCGTTGTAACCTTATCATCTTCGAATACTACTGTAGGCACTGTTGCATCTAGCGTTACCATAAGCGCTGGAAGCACGTACGCTACCGCTAGTTTCTTTGCAAGTAATGTTGGGTCAACCGTGATCACTGCGATTGCTTCAGGCTACACCTCAGGGCAACTAACAATTAAAACTGAACCCGTCAACACAAATCCTGTAAAGCTGAAGATTTATGTTGGCCCATCAAAGGTGCCTGCTGATGGTGCTGCCTATAATATGATTGTGGTTCAATTTCAAGATGCTAATGGCAAATTGGCATGTGTGCTTTCAAGCCAATCAATAAGTTTGTCCTCATCTGAAACAGATATAGGAACAGTGGATTCCTCTGTGATTATAAGTGCCGGCACTACCTACTCCATGGCAAAGTTATATTCAAAATATCGGCCAGGCACAACAACCATAACGGCGGCAGCCCCAGGCTATACAAGCAGTCAAGCCTCAATAACCACAGTTGGCTATGTGCCGACAAAACTTGCTGTGTTCTGTGCCCCTTCAAGCTTGCCTGCGGATGGTCAATCCTATAATGCTGTTGTGGTTCAGCTTCAGGATTCATCTGGTAACCCTGCGAGCGATCCAGTTGACGCCATCAAAGTCAGCTTGTTCTCTTCTAAAACAGATATAGGTGACGTCGCTTCAGAAGTGGTTATTCCTTTTGGCGAAACTTTTGCTGTTGCTAAATTCAGTTCGATGTATGCAGCGGGCTCAACAACCATAACCGCTCAAACTTCAGGTTATACGGCGGGACAAGCCTCTATGACAGTTAGTCTTATAGACAAGTATACTTTAACCATTTCAGCTACTGCTGAGCCGAATCCTGTTAACTCCAGTGCACAGGCAACCTTGCGAATCTATGTTACATATAGTGGTCTTGCTCCTGCGCCTGGCGCTACAATCAAGTTTTCTTCAGATAAGGGCGGAAACTTTTCCGCAGTATCTGATGAAAAAGATGGTTATTACGTTTGTGTGTTTAATGCGCCTAAAGTGACGAAGGATACAGTGTGCACGATTTCTATAAATGCCTCTAAGACTGGATATACGACAGGCAATAGCAGCATCCAAGTTAAGGTGGTGCCTACCATTCGTACAGGAACTCTTGACGTGTTTGTTAAAGACACTGAGGGGAACCCAGTAAGCGAAGCAAGTGTTATTTCCATATCGGAGCCGCGTGGAGCAAGCCCCTTAAACGGCACTACAGATATTCAAGGATACGTGTCTTTCAAAGATGTTACAGCAGGAAACTATCTTATTGAGATAAGCAAGAGCGGATATGAGCCAGTAACGGAAGAGGTTACAGTGACCGCAGGCGGAACTGCTATGTGCACACCCGTGCTTTTAAAAACTGAGGGTTCAACAGACTTGTCATGGTTGACCATCACCTTTGCAGTTGTCGGCGTTGTCATCGTGGTCGTGGTGGCTTTTCTAATAATTCAAAGGCGAAGATAAAAAGATAAACGTGCAGAATCACCGTAAATCGGCTTCTGCCTAATTCTTTGTTTTTGTTTTAATTCTTTTTTTCACTCAGAAGGCCGCGTTTTCCGCTGAAAAAATATGTTTTCTGTTTTTATGTTCTAAAATTTGTGGCAAGTCTATTATTTAGTGATGATATTTTGCCCATATAATGCTTCCTATGACCACAATTATCATTATGAGAACTAATCCGTAAAATCCTAGCGCAAACAAGTTTGACCAAATCATTTTCTCGTCCTTACTTCTTCTCTATTGTGAGGCGAATAAAAGCAGTTGTTTCGTATGGGTTATATTCTGTTTTTTAAAATATGTTGCGGCCTGAAAGCTTGCTTTTATTAACTGTTGAGACTACTGAAGGCGAAGGAATTAACGTGGACTCTACTAAGTATCAGAGAATTAGCATCTTCACCGCGTTGCATGATGTTATGCGGGAGAAGGCGCTCAACGAGTTAAGATTTGCTAAATGTGCAGATTGCGGACTTTACACTCCGTACAGGCTGAAAAATTTAGCTGATAAGGTTGTTGTATGCAAAAAGTGTGGGAGTCCAATTTCGATTTAGCCCTTAAACTATTTTATACTGCACTCCGTAGAACTTAGAATATCTTTGATGTTTGTGCATTGCTTGAATGTTTTGTAGCATTTGCCGCCTTTAGATAATCTTGCTTTCAAAGTTGAAAAATGTAAATGAAAAGAACGGGAAGTTAGACGCTGTAAAGCTTTATGTGCTCTTACCATTCAGGAAAGATGGGTATTGGCGAAACTATGGAAGTCACCGAGTTTTCTACGCCAGCGATCTCTTGAATTTTTGTTACAGTACATAGCAGATCCATTTGATCGACAGCCTTGACTGAGCAGATTATATCGTAAGGTCCAAACACTATATCAGCTGATATCACTTCTGGAAAGCTAAGTAGTGTTTTATGCACACTCTCCAAATGCTTAGGCTGCACATTCAGAAACACAAAGGCAAACGGGCTCTCAGCAAGGGACGGCCCCTCAGACACAACAACAAAACTCAATGTTTTGGCGATCAAGTTTTCTTCGGCGCCAATCAATCGCACAGGGTTAAAATACTTCTCAATGAACTCTTCCAAGCTTTTTAGGTTGGCGAACCTGATGAGGATGTCCACAGGACCGAAAAGTAGGAATATGTCTCTTGGATCAATAAGGTGCTGATGTAAAAGCTTTTTCAAAACCTCATTAAAGCCTCCGGCCTTACATGTTAGACCTATATAGGCTTTCAATATGGGACACACCCATCATAAATTATTGTTAAAGCAGCTAAATAATAATTTTGTAACTTCCAACATCTGGCTAACCCATTAACTTAACATACGCTGCCCTGCAATTCACATGGCCACAAAAACAAAAGCAATAGCGGTTGGCAATCACCCTTGTCTAACACGCGAGATATAGCAGGTGGTAGCCCGGGAAAGACGGGTGCCTAGGCAAGAATTTATACTTTTCAGCCTCGGGTTAAACCGTCATCTTCCTTCTTTTTTTGTTTTAGTTTGTTTAGGAAGAGGGGGTTCTATGCCTTAGGAATGATCGTATGGAAGCGAAAGAAGCTCAAAAAGTGTAGCGGTTTTCTTGAAAGGTGCGGGAGGCTATGTTTAGACATCGGTTTAAATTCTCGGAATTTTATGCTATAAGTGACTTTATTCATCTGTTTTCCATGATTTGACAAGCTCCAAACAAGATTTCTATACTTTCTGGCCGAGAAAATAGTTGCATTTCGCGGCAACGTTTATAGGAGCCTGCCCTTCTGCAATATTTAATCAGAAAAATATAAGTTTCTGCACATTTTAAAACTCTACATCTAAATGCATGGAGTAACGTTATGAAAGTAAGCGGGATTATTGGTAGCCCAAAGAAAAATGGAAATGTAGACTTGCTCGTTTCCGAAGTGTTGAAGGGTGCGAATCGCCAAGGAGCAAAAACATATAAAATCTATCTTAATGATCTCCACACTAAACCGTGCCAGAGTTGTGGAGTCGACCCTTATCCGAAGTATTGTCTATTTGATGACGATATGAAGAAAGTGTATAACGCACTGCAGTCTTGTGATGCAATAGTGCTTGGTTCACCTGTATATTTTGACACCGTTAGTGCGCAAACAAAACTTATGATGGATCGTTGCAATTGTTTAATGCCTTATGTCGAACGACTTGATGGAACATTTGGATTTGAAAGAAGAATACAAAAAAGTAAGAAGGGAGTTTTCATCGCCGTGGCAGGCGCAGATCAAGAGTTTAACACAATTCAAACTACAATTAAGGGATTTTTCAACTGGGCGAACATCGAACTGTTTGAAACAATCCTATACGCTCACGACGATAATAAGTTAGGCAGTGTAGAAAACAACAAAAAATTGATGGAAAAGGCGTTCAAAGTAGGAGTTCGAATGGTTTCTTAACTTCGATATTTTTAAGGATATTTGAACTTATTATAGAGCTCAAAAATCGAGAATTCAGACCTGCTAACCGTTCATTATACTATTTAGCGCGGGGGATGGAGTTTGAACTCTTTTTTAGGAGACTCTGCGAGTTCCTTTTTTCCAGTTCTGTTAAGAGACACTAAAAGAAGTACTGGAAATTAAGTTTGTTTTACTGTGTATTAGTTTGGGGGATGATTCGAGTCCAAAACAGGTAAACTTTTGCATTAAGAACCCGCAAACCTTGATTTAAATGTGCAAGTCTTTCGAGGCTGGCTTCAATTACTGCTTTTACGTAGGCTTGTTTTCTTCCGAATGGCATGTGGCAGAAAAAGGTTTTCATAAACCGCGCATGGTGACTAAAACCAGAAGAAATCCTAACAAAAGACGCCCTCACAAGACCCAACCGCACAATCATTGACAACAACCAACTGGAAAATCAACAACTAACCCAACTGACCACCGCCCTACGACAGCAGATGCTCAAAGAAATCCGAGAAAACGCCCCTCAAAAAGTATAAAGTCATGCCTAAGCAATGGTAGCCCGGGAGAGATTCGAACTCTCGTCGGCGGGTCCAAAGCCCGCTATGCTTGGCCACTACACCACCGGGCTTCGCCTATCTGAATGGTAAAGCTAGTTTTTAAATTAACTGCTTTTCTGAGGCTTTTTCTCATTTATCAATTTTTTCTATTAGTGTTAAAAGAGAATTATTAGTTGGGATAAGTATTCAGAGGTTATGCGTTGAATCTCTTTATTTAAACCGTAAAGCTTATATATTAAAACTGTTCATCTGCTTAGACTGCGCGAACCGAATGTGCTGTTTTCTCAGCTCAAAAGGGATATGGTGACGGTTCTACGCAAATATAACAAACGGAGAATAGAACATTGAGCAAAAAAGAAGCCAGAACGCAACAGCGCTTGGTTGACAAGTGCCCAGAATGCGGAAGCGACAATCTTGTTCACGATTACGATACAGGAGAAACCGTATGCGGAGATTGCGGGCTCGTCTTATACGAGCAGATGATGGACAAAGGACCAGAATGGCGCGCTTTCACTCAAGAAGAGAAAGCCTCAAGAAGCCGCGTTGGAGTCCCAACATCATACTCCGTCCATGATAAAGGCTTATCTACCGCCATAAGCCAGCTTGATCGCGACGCATTCGGCAGGAAGCTTCCTTTGTCCACAAGGCTTCAAATGTGGCGTTTGAGGAAATGGCAAATTCGATCTCGCGTCCACTCTTCCATAGATAGAAATCTTGCTCAAGCCATGGCAGAGTTGGATCGCCTTTCCGACAAAGTTTACATTCCACCGCCAATTAAGGAAAAAGCCGCTGTAATTTACCGTAAAGCCTTGGATAAAGGACTTGTTCGCGGCAGATCGATTGCCGCGATTGCCGCCGCAGCTCTATATGCGGCTTGCCGCGGCAGTGGAACCCCGAGAACGCTCCGGGAAATTGCTGAAGCAAGTCTTGTGGACAAAAAAGATGTCGCACGCTGTTATAGGCTCTTGTTGCGCGAGCTCGAAGTGCATATGCCAATTGCTGACCCGTTAACTTATGTTTCAAAGATTGCTGAGCGAACTGGAATATCAGGTAAAACTCAAGGTTTAGCCATACAAATTCTTCGGGAAGCAAGAAGAAAGCGTGCTGCAGCCGGCAAAGATCCGATGGGACTTGCTGCTGCCGCGCTGTATATAGCCTGCTTGCAGAACAATGAGAAAAAAACACAGAAGGACATCGCAGAAGCTGCTGGCGTAACCGAGGTTACCGTGAGAAACCGCTACAAGACTTTGAAGAAACAGTTAGGTTTAGAGTTACCCGACTAAGCGCTGAATCAGATGCCTTCTTTTTCTAGTTCCATAAATATAGGTCCTACATAACCGCATTTTTCACATACGTATTTCTTAGGTGTCAGCCAAAAATCCAAACTACTGTATAAACGCATTTTTGGGCTACAGCATTTTGGGCAAAAAATCTGCGATGGTTTTCTATGCTTTAGCGTTTTAAATACTTCACGAACATTTTGCAGCAGTTTCATCCTAAACTTTGCACCTTGTACGGCGTGGTTATTGTAGTTCTATATTGTCTTCTGGATATCCTTGCTTGATGAGAAATTCTCGAACTTTTTCGCGGTGATCGCCTTGCAGCATTATCTGACCGTTTTTTGATGTTCCACCACAAGCACAAAAACTTTTTAGTTTCTGAGCTGTCTGCGCAAGGTTTGAGTTTCGATCTTCTATGCCGTCAACGATAGTTGTTGGTCTGCCAAATTTTCTTGTTTCCAGTCTAATGCGGATTCGTTGCTGCTCTTTTTCAATTTCGCCACAAACGCAGAGATCCTTTGGAAGGCCGCATGTTGGACAAACTTCAGCCATGACGCTCAAACATAGCATTGACATCGGTGTATATAAAAGTTTCAAAGCCAAAATTCAGATTGAGCAGTTTACACAAGCAGGTTCACGCTTTCTAACCAATGGATGGTAAAGGCTGGGCCTTTGCTTAGAACTGTAACCTGTGATCTTGCTCTACTCCTTCAGAAAGGATTAAATTTCTTTTTCTTTCAGTAATAACGCATGAACTCTTTTCTGAATTATCAGAACGAACAAAACATGAGCTTATTCACCGACTTCTACGAGTTAACAATGTGTGCCAGCTACTTTGACAACAAAAAGTTTGAACCCGCAACCTTCGATTTGTTCATAAGAAGGCTACCTGAAAACCGTTCATATTTCCTTTTTGCAGGGCTAGAACAAGCTCTGCTCTATTTAAAAACAGTAAAGTTCACTGAAGAACATCTTGCGTATCTCAAAAAGCAGGGTTTTAACCAGCAGTTTCTCGATTACCTGCGAGATTTTCGGTTTACGGGTGATGTATGGGCTGTTCCTGAGGGTACTGTGATGTTCCCATGTGAACCGCTGATCCGCGTGACCGCGCCAATCATCGAGGCGCAATTAGTTGAGACGTTTTTGCTTAATACTGTCAACTTGCAAACGACAATTGCGACGAAGGCATCCAGAGTTGTGCAGGCAGCTAAGGGCAAAGCAGTAGTAGAATTCGGCTTAAGACGTGAGCACGGCATAGACGCAGGAATGAAAGTGGCACGATGCAGCTACATTGCCGGCTGTCAAGGCACCTCAAATGTGCTGGCTGGCTTAGCATATGGCATTCCAGTGTTCGGCACAATGGCGCATAGCTTCATTATGTCCTACGAAAAAGAGATAGATGCCTTCCGAGCGTTTGTCCAAACATTCCCTGATAGATCCACGCTTCTAATTGATACATACGATGAAATTGCAGGAGCAGAAAAAGCTGTTACCGTTGCAAAAGAACTTGAAGCGAAAGGCTTTAAACTCGGCGGTGTGCGGCTGGACAGCGGTGATCTCGTGGAAATAAGTAAAAAAGTTCGAGAGTTACTAGACGAGAATGGCTTACGGTATGTTAAGATTTTCGCGAGCGGAGACTTGGACGAATTCAAGATAGAAGAATTGATCCTGAAAGGCGCAAAAATTGATGCCTTCGGTGTTGGCACAAAACTGGGTACTTCAGCAGATAGACCTTACGTTGATGTAATCTACAAGTTATGCGAAACAATGACTCGAAAAGGCACATTTGCGCCTATAATGAAGCTTAGCGAAGGCAAAACTACACTGCCTGGGCGTAAGCAGGTCTACCGGTTTAAAGATGAAAACGGAAACTTCTCAAGAGACATCATTGCGTTAGCTGATGAACACGTTCAAGGTGAACCTTTGCTTGTTAAAGTTATGGAAAAAGGTGAAATAGTTTACGATCTTCCATCTCTTGAGGAGATACGCGCAAACGCAGCGGAAAATGTGGCACGACTTCCTGAAAAATACAAGAAGTTGACAAATGCGCCAATGTATCCTGTAGAGTTAAGTCAAGAACTTGAGCTGCTTATTCAAAAATTGAAGAGGCGATTAAAGAAGACAGAGCTTACTTTCAGCTAAGCAACTCGTCGTTAGTTAGCTTAGTTAACTAGCATTAAGTATGAGTTACTCTCAGAAAGTGTTTCGCTGACCAAAGTTTACGAGTTAAAAGCATGTTGGTTTATTGTTCAACAAAAATGCTGCATGTTTTTAATATTCAAAGTTAAAGTCACAGCGTTTGCGCATTCAATTTTTACATTTTTACGTATGTATTCTCGTACAAGTGTACATCAGTTCTTACTAATCAACATTCAAAACTCGTATCTAGCATGAACGACCCTAACTAAGGTAGCATGTGCGTGAAAGAATAGAGGGACGTTCCACGTTCAGGAAAGCATTAGTGCTGGGGACCATTCTGATTTTGCTGGGTGTAATAGACTGGTTAACTACTCTTCTTGGTGTGCACTATCTTGGCGCCGCGGAACTTAATCCCCTATTTGCAAGCATGGTAAACTCAAATATTCTGGTTTACAGTGGCATAAAGCTCGCCGCCGCCGTGCTTGTTGGCTTTTTATTTTATAAAGGATATGTGATTGAAAAAGCAGCAGGAATCAGCTCGCATTTAGGAAAAGTTTTTCTTGAGACTGGGTATCTCACGTCACTTATGTTTCTCACCTTTGTAGTTGCAAATAACGCTCTTGCCATTGTTAGCCTTCTCTGAAAAACAGCACTTGGACAACGGCTTATTCAAGCTGAATATGGCAAACACTTAATAGCTTTTTCAGAAAAGGATATTTGCTATCATAAAGGGGGAAGTATCATGCAAAATCGCCCAGCAATAGTTGCTGTTGGCCGAACCAAGTTTGGAGAGCACTATGGAAAAGAGCCAGAACAGCTTATCGAAGAAGCTTGGCTTGCCGCTTCACAAGAATGTGACATAGAGCGTAGAGACTTGGAAGCCTGTTATCTTTCAGACTGTTTTCTGCCAATCACTAATAAGCTAGGGCTAGAGGAAGGCTTCTTGTCCGAGCTTACGGAACTGCATGTTCCAATGGAAGTTACCCGTTCAGTCAGCGCCGCCTTATTAGCTGCTTGCCACGCCATTCAGGCAGGTATTTACAGCACAGTTTTGGTAGGTGGCATAGAGAAGATGACGGATCGCTGGGACAAAATCCGTGATGACCTTATGCTTCTTGAAGATCCGTGGAGTTACTACGCTGGCGGAACGCCGGAAACAAATCATGAGCTCATGCTCAGAGCTTACATAAAAAAATATGGAATAACAGGTGAAAGCCTCGACAAGCTTAACGTTGCTTTAGCGCAGATTGCAGTCAAAAATCACGCGCATGCTACAAAAAACGAGTATGCCCAGTTCCAGAGGAAGATAACAGTTGAACAAGTTTTAGGTGCAAGGAAAGCAGTAAATAAGCCACTGGGGCTTTACGATTTTGCCCCAATTTCCGATGGGGCATCTGCTTTGATTCTAACAAGCGAAGCTATAGCTAAAAAAATGACGGCCCAGCCTATTTACGTCTTAGGTGCCGCTTCAGCCACTGACTATTTGAGCTTTCCTACAAGAAATGATTTAACTCATTTTGTTGCCACAAGACTTGCCATGGGCAATGCCTTGAAAATGGCTGGTTTAACCCCCGTAGATATACCAATAGTTGAGGTGTATGATCAGTCTACAGTGATGGAAATGGTGTCTCTTGAAGATTTAGGCTTCTGTGAACCTGGAACCGCTTGGAAAAGCATACGTGGCGATTGTCAAGACGGCGGCGGGTATTATGAAATAAATGGTAAAAAGCTTTTTGTTAACATGAACGGCGGCTTGAAAGCAGACGGAAATCCACTGGGCGCCACTGGCGGTGCCCAAATATTTGAGATTTTTAGGCAGTTAAGAGGCGAAGCAGGTGCGCGTCAAGTTAAAGTGGATCAAGTACCACCACGTTTTGGCTGTGCTCTTGAGTTTGAGGGTTTTGGCACTAAAGCTTACGTTACCATTCTAGGGAGAAAGTAAAATGAGTAGCGAACCTATAGAGAGACGTGTTTCTTATCTCGGCGACAGACTAAAAGCTAGTCGCTGCAAAATTTGCGGCAAAGAATACTTTGAAGTGCGTGACTACTGTGGAAATTGTGGCAGAAAGAGCTTTGGAAAAATGGACAGTGTCGATCTCTTCTACGACAAAGGAAAACTTGAGCTGTGCACTCTTGTCAAGGAACCAACAAACAAGTTCACGAAATTAGGCAGCTATATACATGGCATAGTTTCGTTCCATAACGGTCAAATCAGAGTTCCAGGTAGACTGACTGATCAAATAATAAATGACGGCGAAGAAATTGATTTTTCAAGCCTTGAGGGCAGAGAGGTTGTTCCACGCTTTAGACGACGTTACTCGGTGGGTAAAAGCGATGTTGTTCCAACAATTTCTTTGGCTTTCACTTTCGCTGACGAGTATTATCCCCATCAAGAATACAAAATCGTCCAACCCAGCAAAGAGTATGACACGCCTGGCATTGTAGGCTACGGCGTTTACGTTTCTCGTTTCAGAATAAGAGAAGGTAACATTGAGCGTTCTGTACCTTTCGTCGATGAAGACGCTG
>JBBFKZ010000010.1:0-59933 GCA_037481775.1 Bathyarchaeia archaeon | reverse complement strand
CACACAAAAATAACCCAAAACCAAAAAAAGCGCCGGGAGTGGGATTTGAACCCACGCGGCCCCGAAAGGCCACAAGCTACCAGGTGCCTATGCGGGCAACTCCAGGCTTGCTCCCTACCTGGCTAGGAGATCCCGGCATTACGCGTTTACTCTGCCATGTGCTTTTATTATAGTTTCTTCATAAAACTTAAACTTTGCAGCTGTAATCTTCAAAATAAAGTTAATGTTTCTCCGCCATTAGCACGCGATAACCGCTCCTTCTTGCGAGGACTTTGCATTCACCAAAGGTTTTATTGAAGATGGCTGGCAGTGTTTTTGCGCCTATTTTTGATCGAATTACCATCTGGAACGCAGCGTTACTTGCCATGACTTGCGGTGCTTGAGTTATCATGGCTTTTATGGTTTCAATGCCTGCGCTTACTGGCGGATTTGTGACTATACAATCGAAAACTAAATCCTTCACGGGCTCATACAGGTAACCATGTCGGACCTCAGCGTTAAGCACCTTGTTTATCTCTAAATTGCGTCTGGCAAGTTGGACTGCACGCTGGTTCACGTCTGTCATGACTACACGTAGTTTTGGGTTAAATGTGGCGGCCGCTATTCCCACGGCGCCGTAGCCGCAGCCGACATCTAAAACGGTGCCCGCTTCTGGAAGAACCATTTCCTTGATGAGCAAATGTGTTCCAGCATCTATTCGCTTTTTGGAAAAAACACTTGAGGATGTTAGAAACGCTAATGATTTGCCCCGCAAAGTTGCCTTAATCAAGCCAAGTTTTTCTTGCGACCTTGGCGCAGCAGTGAAGTAATGCTCTAGGCGGTTTTGTTTTTCAATCATTTTGCGCTACCGCTTTTCCACGCTTTTGGGTAGGTTCCGCGGGGCATAAGCACGCGCTGCGGCACCGCTACGCTTCCATGCTCCATGTCCAAAATTTCTTCTGTGGAAAGAAGCGATTTCGCTAAAGCCACTGCTTCACCTTTTAAGGTTAGCAACGCAACCATTGCTCCCCTCGTTATGCCTGTTTCGGCCGCTAAAATGCCAGGCGCAGTCAAGCTTGCACCGTGACATAAGGCATCAACTGCGGAGTCTCTGACCACAATTTTGGGAACCAAAGATAGCGCTGTTTCCATGGGCTGAATAAATTTCCGCAGAATTTTCTCGTCTTTTTTCTCCGCCCACTCGGCAAACCAGTATGCTGCCTCATGTAACGTGACTCTGTCGTTGCCGTTCTCCACGAATGGTCCTGCGCGTGTTCTACGAAGCTCTTGCATGTGTGCGCCAGTTCCAAGGATTTCGCCTATATCATAGCAAAGTTTGCGAATGTATGTTCCGCCCTCGCAGCCCACCTTAAAGAGCACGTTTCGTCCATCTTTTTCTAGAAAATCAATGTAGTATATGCGACGTGTTCTCAGTTGACGTTTAACTGAAGCACGCAATGGAGGACGCTGATAAATCAAGTCCTCAAACTCTCTGAGGATTCCTTTGATCTGTGCTTCCTCAGCGTCACCGTGAAGTTTCATAACGCAGACATATTCTTTGCCGCTGTAAAGAAGTGCTTGAACAACTTTTGTTGCATCTTCAAGCGTAATCGGTAGGATGCCGGTGACCTTCGGATCTAATGTGCCGCCATGCCCTATTTTTGTTAAGTGCATGATTTTCTTTAGCCAAGCAGCGACTTCATGGCTTGTTGGTCCAGCAGGCTTGTCCAAGTTTATTACGCCGTAGCGTATGTACTCTTCCGCCGGCCTCTCAGCAGGTTTATGGCCGTAAGCGGGGTCTGTTGTGTCCTCTGCTTTTATAAACAATTCTCGCTTGACTTCCCATGGGGCAGCTGTCCTCGGCAAACTTGGCTCTCCTTGAAGTAGAAAAAGAAAGTTTGAAGTATTAAGAGTTTACATCGGCTTTGCAGTTGCAGCCGGCTCTTTCAGTTTGCCAGCGGCCTCTAACATCTGAATTACTTCTTCGTCGGAAGCACCTCTCGTAATCGGGATGGTGTCTTCGGTGGGTGCAATATGGTTAATATTGACGCGTCTCCTTTTTACACCCGTGAGCTTCTTCGGTCCAGTTATCAGAACGAAGCTCTTATCTACGACATCGACTATGACGCATTTCTTTCCAGATTCGCGACCAAACTGTTTTACGCATATTCTGCCAACTTCTATAGCGGGCATCCTTTTTATGCCTCCCTGAATTAGAACGTGAAAATACAAGAACCAGCCGCACATATTTAAACATGACACACACTGCCCTGCTAAAGCAGAGAAAGCACGCGAATATTGCATCATCAAAAACCGTGTAGCTCTAAGCATTTTAGAAAAAACTATAAAAGGCAAAAATCGAAAATACTCTCTTGACACCTCACGTACACGCCTGCGTCCCAGAATTGGGACTTCGCACACTTCGAACTAGCTAAACTAGTTTTGCTACGGAAAGCCATATAAATCGCAATTGCGCAGTTGAATTGCACAGTTGGAGAAGATACAAAAATGCCAAAATGGGGATACTCCATAATCGAAGAAGAGCTGGATCCTGAAAAGACAGCGAAAGCCAGCGGTCGAGAGCTCAGAGTATCTCATAAGGCATCTCGCGAAGTATGCCGCACCATTAAGGGCATGATGCTTGCCAATGCTAAGGCATATCTTAAAGCAGTTGTGGCAAAAAAGAAGGCAGTTCCCTTCAAAAGATATAAAAAGAAGCTTGGACACCGCGCCGGACTTACAAAAGCTTACGCGGGAAGATACCCTGTGAAAGCAGCGGAACAAATCTTACGCGTGATTGAATCTGCAGAGGCAAACGCGGAAAACAAGGGTTTAGATGTAGACAGACTTCGCATACTTCACGCTGCTGCCTATCCAGGTGTAAAGATAAAGAGGTACATGCCCAGAGCACATGGGCGAGCTTCACCGAAGTATGAAACCACAACGCACATTGAAATCGTTTTAGAAGAAAAGCCTGCGCAAGGGGGAGCGCTTTAATGTCCATTGTTAAACGTTTTATTAGCGAATCAATCAAAAGAACCGAAATAGACGAGTTTCTGCAAAAAAAACTTGAACGCGCTGGCTATGGCGGAGTTGACATATCCAAGACGCCTTTGGGCACTCACGTTGTCATTTACGCCATGCGCCCAGGTCTCGTGATCGGTCGCGGCGGAGAAACAATAAAGGAGCTCGCCACGACTTTGGAGCAGCATTTCAAGGTTTCTAACCCGCAAATTTCTGTTTCAGAAATTGAAGTTCCTGAACTTAACGCGTTTGTAGTTGCCTCTCGCATTGCCTCAGCGCTCGAGAGAGGTGTTCACTTTAGGCGTGCCGGCTTTTGGGCTATAAACCAAGTCATGGCTGCCGGCGCTTTAGGTATCGAAATAGTGATAAGCGGCAAGTTGCGTACTGAACGTGCACATTTCGAAAAATTCCGTGCTGGCTACTTCCCGCGGTGCGGTGATCCCGCATTGAAATACACGAGGAAAGCCGAAGTTCACGTTCAGCTTAAACCCGGCATTTTCGGCGTGAAAGTTAAGATAATGCCGCCGGACGCCAAGTTTCCAGATAAAATAGAAATTATAGATGCGTTACCTCCTGAAGAGGTCGAGGAAAAAATAGAGGAGCCCCCATTAAAGGAGCAAGTGTCCGAAGAGCCGCTCAAAGAGTCTGCTAACGAGCAAGTTGAGTCTGCCTCGAAAGAGGTTGAAGAAAGCAAGGAGGCAAAGGAATAAATGCCCCTATTGCGACTCAAAGAAATCCGTGCTATGTCATCTGCAGAACGGAAAACCAAGCTTTCTGAGTTAAGGTTAGAGTTAGCAAAATTGAAAACCATGATTAAAGCAGGCGGTGCCGTGGAGAATCCTGCTAGAATAAGAGAACTGCGGAAGGCAATCGCACAGATACTTACCATTGAAAACGAAAGCAAACTCGGCATTAGAAAACAGGAGACAAAAGAAGTTAAAAGCAAAAAGGAGACTAAGGCCAAATGAAAGTAACTTCTGACATAATACGTCACGAGTTTATAGGCGCTGACGGGAAAATCGCAAAGAGCCCACATACCCGCTACGTGGGGCTAAGTGGCAAAGTAATTGATGAAACAAAAAACACCTTCATGATTCTGCATAAAGGAAAGCCAAAACAGGTGATAAAAAACATGGCAGTTTTCCATTTCAAATTTGCTGACGGAACTGTTGTTGAAATCGACGGCAGACTTTTAGTTGGAAGACCTGAAGATCGACTTAAAAAAGGCATGAAGAGGTTGTGGTGACATGTCCCTGACTTTTAAGAAACCAAAAAAATCCTGCAATGATAGAAATTGTCCTTTCCATGGTACATTAGCTATAAGAGGTCGCGTTTTAGAAGGCGTCGTGGTAAGCGCGAAAATGGATAAAACTGTTGTTGTAGAACGCGGATACCTGCAATTCTCACCTAAATATGTGCGCTATGAGCGAAGGAGTGGGCATATTCCATCGCACAATCCGCCGTGTATTGACGCGAAAGAAGGTGAAAGAGTCCGAATTGCAGAGTGTCGCCCAATAAGCAAAACAGTATCCTTTGTTGTTGTGGAGAGACTGGAGGAGAAGTGAAATGGCAGCTAAGGCGAAACAGAGAGCACTTGTCGCAAAGGGTATGCTTTCCCATGGTCAGAAGATTACGCGAGGATTGCTAGCTGGTTCAATATTACGATGCGCTGATAACACTGGCGCAAGAGTCTTACGCTTAGTCCAATCCATCGGATATAAGGGTCGCTTGAGACGTTATCCCACCGCTACCGTGGGCGACAGAGTTACCGTGTCCGTAAGGCAAGGTTCACCGGACATGCGGAAGAAAATTTTCCAAGCCGTGATAATAAGACAAAAGAAAGCCTATAGAAGAATCGACGGCGTCTGGATTCAGTTTGAAGATAACGCCGCGGTGATTATAACGCCTGATGGCGAAATGAAAGGTTCCGAAATTCGTGGTCCTGTAGCAAAAGAAGCTGCTGAAAGGTGGCCGAGAATAGCGAGTGCCGCAAGTATAATAGTGTAGGTGAAATGTGCATGCAAGTAACAAGACCCGTAAAGTCTCCGAGAAAACAGCGAAAACAACTCTACACTGCACCAGCACATTTGCGTCACAAATTCATGAGTGCTCCTCTCTCACAGGAACTTGCTTCGTCAAAGGGTGTCAAGTCGCTTCCCGTTAGGAAGGGCGACACCGTACAGGTAATTAGAGGCGATCACAAGGGATTCGAAGGTAAAGTCAACCGTGTAGATTTAAAGAGACAGCGTATCTTCATCGAAGGTTTAACACGGGAGAAAGTTGATGGAACAACAATATTTGTTCCAGTGCATCCCTCAAAGGTTATTCTTAAAAATTTGAAGCTTGATGACAAACGGCGGCAAGAAATTGTTGAAAGAAAGAAGCTGGCGTTGCCTAAAAAAGAAAAAGAGCCCAAGAAGGTAGAGAAGCTTCCAGAAAAAGCGGCTGAAGTTGAAAAAGAAAAGGCTGTTGCCGAACCAGAAATTGCAGTTGCTACTGAAAAGAAGCCCTCAAAGAAAGTGACAGAAGCCAAACCTAAAGTAGCGCGGCAAGAGTCTGCGGAAAAGAAGGCGAAATCAGGGTCAACAGCGGAGGAAAAGGCGCCGGCAAAAAGGAAAAAGAAAGAAGCCGCAGCGACTGAAGAAAAGCCTGTTAAAAAAGAAACGAAACCTGAAAAGGTGAAAAAAACATCAGCAAAAAGGGAAAGTGGTGTTAAGAAAGGAGGAACGTAGTTTTGGGTAAAAAAGGAAAAGCAGGAAGATTAAAGCGAAAGGTTGCTCCAAGATTCTGGCCTATTCATAAAAAAGAATTTTATTGGGCAGTAAGACCCTCAGCTGGTCCTCACTCACTTGAAAAGTGTCTACCACTCTCACTTGTTCTCCGCGATATTCTTGGAGTAGCTGAGAATCGCAAGGAAGCGAGATTCATTGTTGCGCAGGGCAAAGTTTACGTTGACGGCAAGGTCAGGCGCAGAGATGACTTTCCAGTTGGTTTGATGGATGTAATTGCAATTCCGGACATGGAAAAGTTCTACAGAGTCTTGCCTTCACACAAAGGGTTGATCCTTAATCCAATTAGTAAAGAGGAAGCTAGCTTCAAATTGTTCAGAGTTGAAGACAAAACTTTAGTTAAAAACGGAGCCATACAAATTGCTCTCCACGACGGCTCAAACTTACTTGTAAAAAATGAGCAGTCTGAAAGCCCACAGACAGTTGCTTACGAAACCTTTGATACCTTGAAGCTTGAGATTCCGGGAAGAAACGTTCTTGCGCAGTTGAAGATCAAAGAAGGCAATTTAGCAGTCATAACTGGCGGAAAAAACATTGGAAAGTACGGCAGGATAGTCGAAATCGAGAAGACTAAATCAAAAAAGCGAAGGCAAGCTCTAGTGGTAATCAAAGACGAAAAGGGCAATCTCTACCAGACAGTTTTGGACTTTGTTTTTGTAGTCGGTGAAACCAGTCCCCTAATATCTCTACCGGAGGTAACAGCCAGTGTCTGAGGAAGAATTTTTCAAGATGTGGGAAGAGCAGCCTATGCTTAAACCCCGAATAGAAAAGGTTGTTGTCAACATCAGCGTTGGAAAATCAGGTGAGCCATTAGAGAAGGCGTCCGCTGTATTGAAGGAGTTGACCAATCAGACACCTGCTAAGAGAAAAGTCAAAAAAACCATAAGAGATTTTGGAATAAGAAAAGGCGAGTCAACTGCGTGTATTGTGACTCTGAGAAAACAAGCGGCCATCGACTTCCTTAAAAAAGTTCTACCAGTTGTTGATAACAAACTGTCTCGTTCATCGTTTGATAAGCAAGGTAACTTTGCTTTCGGCATAAAAGAACACATTGAAATAGCAGGCGTAAAGTACGACCCTAATATTGGCATATTCGGCATGGACGTATGTGTTTCCGTGAATAGGCCTGGTCAGCGGGTTAAAATTAGACGAAAAAAGAAAGCGCGAATTGGCCGCCAGCATTTGCTTACACCTGACGAATCTATTGCCTTTGTAAAACAAACTTTAGGAGTTGAAATAGTATAAAATAGGTGGAATAAGAAGATATGGCTAAAAAGCAGATTAAGAAAATAAGAAAATTCGGCAAAGGTTCGCGACCTTGCATTCGATGCGGCGCGTATGGGCCTATTATTAGACGTTACAATTTATATTTATGTAGGCACTGTTTTAGGGAAGCAGCGCCGAAACTTGGATTTAAAAAATATGAATAGTGCGTGAAAGCAATGGATACGTTAGCAAATGGTCTAATAACAATAATAAATAATGAGGTTCGCAATAAGCGCGAGTGTGTAATTAGCCCTGCTTCCAAGCTTTTAGGTCGCGTGCTGAGGATAATGCAATTGAATGGTTACATCGGAGAATTTGAATTCATTGATGATGGGCGTTCAGGTAAGTTCAAAGTACAATTGCTGGGTAGGATAAATAAGTGCGGTGCTATCAGGCCTCGCTTTCCCGTTAAGGTAGGCGAATTTGAGCAGTGGGAAAAGAAATTCCTACCCTCAAGAGATGTGGGGATACTTGTTGTTTCAACATCGTCAGGCGTAATATCTCACCGTGAAGCTGAAGAAAAAAATATTGGAGGAAGACTGTTAGCTTTCGTTTATTGATGGGTGTTTCTAATGCGGTTGCCAGAAATTTCCAAAACTATTCAAGTTCCAGACAATGTTGAAGTAACCGTTGAAGGACGTAAAGTTACAGTTAAAGGCGCAAAGGGCACTTTGACACGCGACTTCTCTTCCACTCCAATATCAATTGAAAGTAACGGTAAAATCGTTCGAGTTTGGGCTAAATGGCCTCGTAAGAAAGAAGCGGCAATGGTGGGCACGGCTCACTCGCATATCCAAAACATGATCACTGGTGTAGAAAAAGGCTTTTCATATAAGCTGAAAATAGTATTTTCTCACTTTCCAATAACCGTTAAAGTTCAAGACAAAACTGTTGTGATTGAAAACTTCACTGGTGAAAGGCGCCCAAGAAAAGCCAAGATAATTGGTGACGTTAAAGTCAAAGTTCAAAGCGAAGACATAGTTGTTGAAGGCATAAACTTAGAAGATGTAAGTCAAACCGCCGCAAACATTGAACAGGCAACAAAGGTTAAGCGGAAAGATCCGCGTGTTTTCCTTGACGGCATATACGTGTATGAACGAAGTGAGGGAATTGAGTAATGGCCGAAAAAGATGTATTAGCATTACAGAAAGCGCTGAAAACGCGAAAACGCGTTAAAAAGAAGAAACCTGACTTTGTTAAGTCAGAAAGCTGGCGCTATTTGAAGTTGAAAGAAAAATGGCGTAGACCTCGTGGAATAGACAACAAAATGCGCCAGAAAGTAAAGGGTTGGCCGCCATCAGTAAACACTGGCTACCGTGGACCCAAAGAAGCTAGGGGTCTTCATCCTTCTGGGTACAAAGAAATCTTGGTGTATAAACCTGAAGACATAGCCAAGATTGATCCTAAAACCGAGGCGGCACGGATTGCCCACACAGTTGGCAAGAAAAAACGTGTTCAAATTGTCGCTGAAGCTAAGAAGCGTAAGGTTTTAATTTTGAATTTCAAGCCAGCTAAAGAAACGCCAGAAGAAGAGGTGAAACCAGCGGAAACCGCTGAGCAGCCGACTGAGAAGGAAACTGAAAAGGCTCCAGCGGTTGAGAGTAAGACGGTGCAAAAGAAGCCTGCCGCTAAAAAGAAGAAGGAAGCTGAAACGAAGGATAAAGAAGCGAAATCGAGAAGTGCACGCGCGAAAGCTAAGCACGCGAAAGGAGATGAGGAGCAATGACTGATCTTAGTAATCAAAGACGGTTGGCCGCTCAGATACTGAAAGTAGGTCAAAATAGGGTATGGATTGACCCTCAGCGAATGGAGGATGTAGAGGCCGCCATAACCAGAGAAGAAGTTAGAAAGCTTATTCATGAAAAAGTAATCCAAGCTTTGCCGGAAAAAGGTGTAAGCCGCGCTCGGGCAAAAACAATTCAAGAAAAGAAAAAGAGAGGTCGACGTAAAGGTCCAGGTAGCAGATCCGGTACTGGCTACGCGAAGATTCCCAAGAAAGAAGCATGGATTAGTCGGATTCGTTCTTTGAGGAAGAGGCTTCGCGAATTGAAAGCAACCCGCGCTATCACAGAAGACACTTACAGAAAGATGTACCGAGCAGCTAGCAGCGGAAGGTTCGGATCAGTTGCTGATTTGGAACGTTATTTGAGAGCTCATGATTTATGGAGGAAGCGTTGATGGCACGTAGTTCCGTTTATCGAGTACCGCTTAGGCGGAGAAGAGAAGGAAAAACTGACTACAGGGCGCGTAAGGCGTTGATTCTCTCCGAGAAGCCACGGCTTGTTACGCGTTGTTCGCTCAAGAACGTTACTGTGCAAATTGTTATTGCTAAACCGCACGGTGACGAGGTTTTGGCTTCAGCGCACAGCCGAGAATTAATGCAGTATGGTTGGAAAGCTCCAACTGGCAATGTCCCAGCAGCCTACTTGACAGGTTTGCTCTGCGGGTTGAAAGCCAAAGCAAAAGGAGTGACAGAAGCTATTTTGGATATGGGCTTAGCTGCGCCAACTAAAGGCGCCAGGGTTTTCACGGCCTTGAAAGGTGTTTTGGATGCTGGTATTGAAGTTCCTTGTTCTGAAGAAAAAATCGTTGCGGAACGAATAGAAGGCAAGCACATAGCCGCGTACGGCAAGAGTTTGGCTTCTAACCCTGAAGTCTACGCAGCCAAATTCTCCAAGTATTTGGAGCAGAAGATTTCACCTGAAAAACTTCCTGATCATTTTACCAAAACAAAAGCTAACATCGTTAATTCATTTAAAAAGGGTGAAAAGAAAGCATGAGCAGCAGTTACCGTGAAGTTGAACGAGGAACAAGCTTGGAAAACTGGGTTCCTAAAACCCGTTTAGGAAAACTAATTCAAGAAGGCAGAATAACGTCCATGGATGAGGTTTTCTTGAGCGGCTTGAAAATTGCGGAACCTCAAATTGTTGATGCCTTACTTCCTGACTTGCAAGAAGAAGTGATAAATGTTAACTTGGTTCAAAAGCAAACTGACGCAGGCGAAAAATCGCGGTTTAAAGCTATCGTAGCTGTTGGAAATAGAGACGGCTACGTAGGCTTAGGATCTGGAAAAGCTAGCCAAGTTCGAACTGCAATAGAAAAAGCTGCTGCAGTAGCGCGCCTAAACATTGTTCCTGTCAAGCGTGGATGCGGTAGCTGGGAATGCGGCTGCGGAAAACCCCATTCGATTCCCTTCCAAGTTGAAGGCAAATGCGGTGGCGTAAGAGTAGTTATCGTGCCAGGGCCAAGAGGCTTGGGGCTTGTAGCAAGCGAAGTAGCAAAAGTTATTTTGAACTTGGCAGGCGTGAAGGATCTTTGGGTGAGAAGTCGCGGTTCAACGAGAACTGTGCCTTCCTATGCTTGTGCAATTTTTGATGGTTTACGAAAGACATACGGTCTTATAACGCAAGAGGATTGGGTGAGATAGTTGACTGAAAAAGCCGCTACGCGCAAGTGTTTAGCTGTTGTAAGGGTGAGAGGTGTAATCAGCGCCCAGCGTGAAGCACGCGAAACCCTTGAGATGCTCCGTTTGGTTAGAATTAACCATGCCGTGCTTATCGATAATCGCCCATCATACTTGGGCATGCTGAGCCGAGTGCAGAATTATGTAACATGGGGAGAAGTTTCAAAAGAAACTGTAGCTTTGCTACTGAAAAAACGCGGTCGCTTGGCTGGTAACAAGAAACTGACTGATGAGTACGCTCAGAAAATCGGATACGCATCATTAGACGCGCTTGCCGAAGCAATCGCAAACTGCAAAGTGGAGTATCAGAAACTACCTAGCATTCAACCTGTTTTAAGGTTACCTCCTCCAAGCAAGGGGTTTAAAGGGAAAATCAAGAAAAGCTATAGTTCAGGCGGAGAAGCAGGATACCGCGGAGAAGCAATAAACGAACTAATAAAACGTATGGTTTAGCTTAGTATAAGTCCTTTTCTATTCTTATAGAAAACATTTTGAAATCATTGCACAATGCTTGCTACTTACAACGAGCCTTGCTTTCAATGCACTGTGCCGCCGTCATATTTGGCGCATATTAGCGATTCAATGCAGAAACCTATAGAGGGGCTATTCGCGCAGTAGCAGAAGGCCAGTAGCCATTCTTCAACTTAAACAATGGTTATACCCGGATAAACTCGCGATCACCATCTTTTTACGTGTCTGACTTAAAATGGCGAGAAAAAGAGGGAATTTGAGCACTGTTGTCGCATTTCATGACTTGGATTTATGCTTTCTGGAGAGATAAACTGAGCAAGCATCAATTGCAGTATTGCTACACCAAAAGCGCCCGCGATTAACACCATCAAGAAAGGCGCGAGTGGCAGCGCCGCGAGCGGGATGCACACTTTTCGTCCTAACTAGCCAAAAATCGCCAGAACCAGTGCCCAAGAATCCTATACAACCAGCTGTAGCGAAGCCGTCATCAGAAGTAATAACCCAAGTTGCTAAATCATCTTTTGTTCTTCCATTTTTCCCATAGGTTTTGCTTCACATTTTAGAAAAGATGCCATAGTCGCGTTTCCTAAAAAAACAAGAAAAGAGTAGGGGTAAAAGTAACTGCGTGCAGCGGCGCTGGTACAGTTTTAGTCATATAGAACTATTTCGTTACTTGATGGTTTTCTACTGTATTCTGTTTATTTCCATAAAAATTTTTATATATGATGGGTTTTGCATATGCATATATTAGCCAATAAAACATGGTGCTATAATGGAACCAAGTAAAAAACCTCTAAATGTCCTCATCAAACAGTTGCACGGGAACATTGAAGTTGTGCTTAAGAACGGTTGTGAATATAAGGGAAAGATGATCAAGTGTGATGGGCACATGAACATTCTTCTGGAAGGAGCAACTGAAAGCAAAGATGAGCAGCCCCTCACAAACTATGGAAATGTACTGCTACGCGGAAACAACATTCTCTATATAGTCTTAGACTCAACGAAACACTGAAACATCATGACTTAGTCTTTTCCAGTCGCGTCGAAACATCAGGCTCTTTGAGTTTTTCTTTGGATCCGCTTCTGATTTAAAACAAGTGTGCAAGTCATCTTGCGCTAAGTTTGCAGCAGAAAAATAGTGCGCTTATGTAAAATTTTTATTTATTACTTGCGGCATAGGCTCTTAATGGGGAATTTTAAAATGATCGAGAAGGAGCTGCGTGTATCAAAAATTAAGGATGGTACTGTTATTGATCATATAAGCGGCGGGTACGCGTTGGATGTTGTAAAAATTTTGGGGATAACCGGCCGTGAAAAGAGAGTTATGACCATAGCTATTAACGTTCCAAGCAAACGCTTCAAAGTGAAGGACATCGTGAAAATTGAGGGGCGAGCGCTTAACACCGCTGAAGTTAACAAAATCGCGTTGGTGGCTCCTCACGCCACCATTAATATTATCCGCGATTATTGTGTTGTGGAGAAGTTGGAGGTTAAATTGCCAAAAATAATAGAAGGCATAGTAAAATGCGCTAACCCGGCGTGTATAAGCAATAGTAATGAACCTGCGGCTTCTAAATTCTATGTGCAGAACGAAGAACCCTTGTCTTTGAAGTGTCATTATTGTGGTTACCTTTTGGAAAAGGCGGATGTGCTGCAGCAGCTTTAATTGGGTTGTTTTACACTCGGAATACACAGTAAAGTTTATATCGTAAGATGCTATATTCTAAAATCAATAATATGTCTATATTCAGACATATTGTATAAGTGTAAAACAAAAATACACAAGGTGAAAAACATGATAATAATCGCCCTGTCCGCAATATGGATCTCATTCGCAGCCTACCTAATATGGTACGTAACAGCAGCCAAACAAAACGCAACAATCACACACGACGAAGCAAAAACACTATGGAAAATCCACAAAAAAACCACCAACTGCAAAAGTCACAAATGGCGCCCAATTTCACTCAAAAACGGAAAAATCACAGGCTTCGAATGCGAATGTGGCTATAAATACAAGCAAACACGACCAATAGTGTGCAGCACCCACAAAACCGTTTATCCTACTTGCAGAGATCAAACTGGCTTTCCAGTTACAACCTACTAAGCAAAGTTTCGTTCACACGCGCTGCTACCAACTCTTAGGCACGCCATGCGAAACAATTTCCTAAAATAATTCTTACTCAACACGGAACCCACGTTTAATCCTAAACACTCAGACGTGTAAAAAAACGTGTACTTTCCGTCGTCATCAACTTTAAGTTCAAAAGGATAAAACCTGCAGATTAAAGGTCTCACAGAGTAAATGGTACACTTGGTGCCTTCTAAAAACACGCATTTTCCATCCTTCGTTTTTCTCATTTCGTAAATGTAAGGCGCGTTACCACTATTTTTAAAAGCAAACAGCGAAATGGGCTTCAAAGTTACCTTAGCAATTTGCTCCGCCTCTGCCTTCAAAAGCAGTATGTGACGTGTCTTTTCTTTCGTATCGCCGCAACATAGCCCACATTTTATACATCGAAAGCGCACTAAAGCAGGATAATCAAAGCTCATTTTTTGTCTCAACAAGTCTATAATTTGCTAAGCTGTCATAAAAACTTGAACAGCGACTCATTGCCCTATTATCATGCTTTGTGGTAGGTTATATTGCAAAATTCGAAATAACCCGTTATTAACCCGCACTCGTCTTTATCACAGTAAGGAGAGAAGGACGTAGTTAAACATGAAATGTCCGGTCTGCAGTGGCAAGTTAGATGTCGATGCAAAACAGAAGGCAGCCCAGTGTCATACATGTGGGTGGCATAAGCTTTTCGGCAAAACTGCCTAACCTTTCACGAATTTTCTGTGGCCCTCACCGTACTGATATGGTCTGTTGCGGTTTTTGGCGAGTTTCTTTTTGAACATTTCGTCCATGTTTATTGTTGGACATGCCAACCGGCTTGCGTCTAAAATGTAGAATATGGTGTCCATGAGTTCCTCTGCGATTTTCTCTTCTGTTTCGCCTTTTTTCCATGCGTCACTTGCCTCTCCCAGTTCGATGAAAGCGAAAAGGAGCTTTTTGGGGATGTCTTCAGGTTTATTATAGAAGCCCTTTTCTATAACGAGAGCCTCAATTTCTTTTTTCATCTCTTCCAGATGCATTGCAAGCTTTCTCCTAAAGCGTAAAATAAACCTGAACCTTTCTTATACTTTTTATTACAGTTCTAAGCCTTTCTGAACCGAAAATGCCAAAGACACATATCAGGTTTCTGCATTTTACATGCCTATTGAAGTTAAAATGACTTGGCCTTTACATGTTCTTTGAACTCTGTGTTCCTTATTTTTTGTTCGTTTATCGTGAATAAAAAGGGCTTTAAATCTTATTTAGCATTTTATTCTGGCTTTTATTCCGAATACGGGTGACTAAAACTACTTATTTTGCTTTCCTAAACATTTTATTAAAGATATGCAGAAAAAGAAATGAAACCGAAGGGCATTTGTGTCCCACCCTCACAAACGACCTCCAAAGACAAAAAGATGCGTTTGGGCCAATCGGGCGAAGTTGACTAGCGGAAAAGGGCAAATCCTCCAGAATTCACTTAACACCGCCGTCAACTCGCCCAAACATCTTAGCTTCATTTTCACACCGCTACCAAGTTTGGTTACATGCCTCTAAATTCACACTTCCCGTTCAAGGATCTGTCAAGCACTTTAGTGCTTTCGGAAACGCTAAAATGCTGCATGCACATTTCTTTTAATTCGATAGGTGCTTACCTTAATGGTTTACAATGAGTTAAGGAAAGATTATTTGTTAGACCGCTGGGTTGTGATTGCCACTGAACGCAGCAGAAGACCCACCGATTTCGCCAAACAAAAAACCACCGCAGCGCAAGATAGCGTTTGTCCCCTCTGCGTTGGCAACGAGCATATGACGCCGCCGGCTGTTTTACTTTACCTTAAACAGCCAAATGGAGAAATAGAAAAAGGCAAAGATTACAATGACATGCGCCCTAAGAACTGGCTTATTCGCGTTATCCCCAATCTATATCCCGCGTTTATCCCGCCAAAGGAGCAAGTGCAAATAATGGAAAGCGATAATTTCGGCTACGCTGTTGGGCATCACGAAGTTTTAGTTGAATCGCCGAATCACGACGAAGATCCAGCTGATGCTACGCTACCGCAACTAAAACATCTGATTAATGCCTACATCGACAGGTTACGAGAGCTATCGGCAAAACCCTACGTAAAGTATGTTTCAATCTTCCGTAACTACGGTAAAGAGGCAGGTGCTTCGCTCTCGCATGCTCATAGTCAAATAATAACCACACCCACTATCCCAAAAATAGTTGAAGAAGAGATGACAGCAAGCAGAAGTTTCTATAAGCAACATAAAAAATGTGCCTTTTGTGACATAATAGAAAAAGAATCAAAAAGCCCGAGGTTGATCCTTGAGAACCCATGCTTTGTGGTTATTGCACCTTACGCCAGCGTGCATCCGCTAGAGTTCTGGATACTCCCTAAGAAGCATGACATGAACATCCTTAATCTCACAGACACAGAAATCACCGTGTTCGCTGAAACGTTGAAAACAAGCTTAAAAGCGCTAAAAGACGTTGTGAACGATCCGCCCTACAATTACGGATTCCATCTTGCACTCAATCAAAGCGCAGAAGACTATTATCATTGGCATCTAGAAGTATATCCAAAACTAGCAATTTGGGCAGGGTTCGAAAAAAACACTGGAGTATACATAAACACCGTCAAGCCTGAAAATACAGCGGCCGAACTCAGAAAAGCCATAACCGTTTAGACCAGCAACATATCTTCATATTTAGGTCTAACACAAAGCACGTCTTCTATGTAAGCACGCAAAGGTTCAGCGATACTCCATGCCTGTGCGATGCAGCCTCGCGGCAGATGCGGTGGGTCGCCATCAAAAATCTCGCTTAAAGTGCCTAGTCCTGCTTGAGTAAGCTGCTCAGTGAATAAAGGCATTAAAAAATTTTTCAAATCATGTGTGTTGCAGCTTTCCGCTTTACGAAGCGCCGTTACATATGGCCCCAAAAGCCAGGGCCAAACAGTACCGTTATGATACGCTTGATCCCTGCTTTGTCTATCCCCCACGTACATTCCCTTGTAGCTTGGCGCTTTTGGTGTGAGTGTTCTTAAACCGAAAGGTGTTAGAAGTTCTCGGCGTGTGGCATCAACTACTTTCATGCATCGGTCTTGGTCAAGCATGGTGAAATCTAAAGCCACCGCGATTATCTGATTAGGTCTAAGTGTTGCGTCAGCATAGGCCGTTTCGACTACATCGAATAGGCATGAGTTTTTGTGGTTCCAAAACTTCTCGTTAAAACTCTTTTCAGCTACTTGAGCCATCTCCTCATATTTCTCTGCCAAACTTGGCTCTTCAAACTTTCTTGCCAGCAACTTCATCGTTTTTAAAGCGTTATACCATAAAGCTTGGATTTCCACGGCTTTTCCGGCCCGCGGCGTAACAGCTTTGCCATCCACTTCAGCGTCCATCCAAGTCAGTCGCGGCCCATGCACAAGCAATCCGTCGCTGTCCACGCGTATGTCAAAGTCAGTGCCTCGTTCATGATAGGAAATAATGGTCTTCAGCCCTTCCCATAATTGCTTCTGAACAGACTTGAAGTCGCCCGTATACTTCAAAAACTGCAAGACAGCGTTAACATACCATAACGTTGCGTCAACCGTATTGTAGGCTGCTTCGCCTGACTTATCGTCAACGTAATTGGGGATTAACCCCCGCTTACAGTATGACATGAAATGTAAAAGAATTCGGCGTGCTTCTTCGAACCTGCCCGTCGTCAATAGCAGGCCTGGTAATGAAATAAACATGTCTCTGCCCCATGTTTCAAACCAGAAATAACCTGCTAAAACAGATATCCTCCCCTCGGCGCCTTTAACAATAAACGTATCTGCAGATAGAAGAAGCCAATTTAACCAGTCGCTTGGTGGTACTTGACTGAGAGAAGCATAAAATGCGGCTAACATGCGCTCACGGGTCGCCATCGTCGTTTTAAACTGCCTTTTAACATCAGCTATTGTACTGCCAACTGTGTGCAGTATTGCAGTGCATTCTTGGCTGTTTTCGCTTGCCGCCGTCACTATGGCGAATTCTTCTTCACGATTACGCGGTACTATTACTTCGAAGTATCCTGGCTGATAACAGTCATCTGTGCTGCTTTCGCCTCGGTTCGCTTCTTCACGATAGTACAGCCGCTCGACCCAAGCCGGGTTTTCAATGAACCTGCCTGTTGTAGCACGGATAGCAATAGCAGCTTTCGGCATGTCAAAGGCTAATTTTACTTCGCTGCCATGTTGCTGTTGACTAAAGCACAGCGGCGTTCTCCATCTATCTATAACTGAGTGAAAATGTCTGCAGGTGAGAAGTGGAAAAATTCTAAATTTAACATCAGAATCGCTGCCATTTAACACTTTATAAAGCGCTGCCACAGCGTTTTTCTCTTGAGGCATGAAAATCGTTTTTTTAACTTTGATAGAATGCACGCCATAAGTGTAGCTTGGAAAAGGGGAAACCGAAAACGCCTTTAAGAACAGATGACCTTGTGGGAAAATCTTGCCGTGAAATTCGTTGGCGCCAAACGGATACACAACGTTACCTGCTTGAACTTCTTCATCCAGTTTTGCGAGGCAGACGGTGCGGTTGCCCGGAGGATGTAACGCAGCCACAAGGAGGCCATGATATTTTCTTGTGTTTAAACCCAACACGGTGCTGGCTGCGTAGCCGCCTAACCCATTTGTTATAAGCCATTCCCTTTGGATGGCGTCATCAAAATGCTCAAGCTCTTTGTTGGTGAAGCTTATGGCGGGCAACTTCATTTATGGCATCAGCTTCGCGATGTTCTTATTGCGTGGTGCACAGAAATAGTTTGCTACTGGGTTACATTTAGTCCTGAATAAAAGCAAATGAGGCTTCATAAGCTTATATTCAGTTAAGGTTTCAGCGTAACCCATGCCCTTAGCGAAGACAAGTTCTGCCTCGTCATAAACTTTCAGAAATTCTGGCGAGACCTCTTTTTTCAGTAGTCCAACCGCGTCTGTGCCTGTAGTTAATATATTATCTGCAATTTTATTCATGCCAGAAAATTCCACATCTTCTAGAGTAGCATCGTTAATAACTGGTCCGCTTTTAACAACATACGTCACTTTTAAGCCCATGTTCTTCAGCTGTTCAACCAACAACGTGTCAAAAACGATTTCACCAGCATTATCAGCCAAATAAAGAACGCTTCTTGCCTTTTTCGTGATTTCATAGGTCTTGTCAATGTCATCCACCACCAAGTCTTTCGCGGCTTCTCTGAAGCTTTTAGTTAAAGTTTTGAAGGAAAACTTGTGTCCTGGGATGTCAAATTCCATTATATTACCTACTATGGCGCATAAGCACGCTTTCTTAAACCGTTCCTGCTGTGTATAACTTGATTCCACGATCTTTCTTGCATAAGGCAGTAGCTTCAAAGCTTTCTCGTTGCTCATTTTTTTACTGCGTTTGTAGGGATCATTGTTCCCTGTCAACCGTTTTATTAGGCGATCTCGTTTTGTGCCTATTTCTGCTGGAATAACTGTTGGACCGAATTCCTTGTTTAGTAGTTTTATAACTTCCTGTATGGCTCTAAAGCGTAATGCAGGGTTTGTTGTGGCTTCATAAACTTCCACAGTTGCCCTTGCAAGCAAACAGGAAGCACATTCAGCTTCAACTTTCAAGGCTTCTCACACGTAACTATTATTATGTTGCGTCTGCAAATTCACGTAGTATGCTATAAGGGTCTTTCGCTTGAACAACGGCGCTTGCAACAAGTACACCTTGCGCGCCAAGCCTTAAGGCTGTTGCGACATCTTCACCGTGGCTTATACCTGCGCCACATAAGACAGTAACATCCATGTTGATTCCGCGCACAAGCTTTATGGTTTTGGTGACAACCTCAGGCTGCGCCCTCGAAACTGCAATACCCGTGCCTATAAGTTCCGGCGGTTCAATAGAAACTATATCGGGTTTCAAGGCGGCAGCAGCAGCACTCACACTGGGATTGTTAACGCAAACGCACGAGATGAGCTCTTTCTCTCGCGCCAGCTCTATTGCAGCGTCAATGTCAACTAGTTTAAGCCGTCTCTCAGAATGGTTAATCAGCGTTCCCATGGCCCCTGCCTCTTTAATGGCTTCCGCAAGCACATGCCCTGTGTAGCTGCCTGGTTGTATTGGATCTAGATGTTGCGCAAAAACTGGTATCTCAACGGCTTTCGCTACGCTGACGATGTCCACAAACTGAGGCGCCACGGCAATAGAGACATCAGTTTCTTTGCTTACTTTTTCAGCCTGCTTTGCGAGTTCAACGGCCTTTCGTCCTGTTGCTTCCAAATACGTTTTAAAATTTATAATTATTAATGGTGTTCGAAGTTTCGGCTTCAACGGTCTCTTTCACCAAAGCTATGGTAAGCAGAGAATGTTAATATCATTTGCCTTTAACTAACAACAAAGTCAATGATGGCAATTAATTAAAGGAGAACAAGCGTCCGCATAATCTTAAGCAGGGTGTTTTTTCACGTTTTTCTCGCGCATTCCAAGGTAATCCCTAATCATTTGGGCATGCTCAAAGGCCAGTACTTCTGGCAGTTCATTTAAATCGAAAAGTTTGATTTCTTCAATTTCGCTTTCCTGCCTTTTGATTTCTCCGCCAACAACCTTCACTAGAAAACATGCTGGGTAATAATCATATTCTATATTATCCTGCACTCCCTGCTCATGGTACTCGCCTATTTTATTCACTATTTCCACATAAAGTCCTGTTTCTTCCTTCACCTCTCGTACTATTGCTTGCTCAACAGTTTCACCTTGATCGACTCTTCCGCCAGGTAAAGCCCAGAATCCGCGGAAAGGCACGGTGCGCCGTTTGACAAGCAAAATCTTATTTGACTTGAAAGGTATGATGGCGGTCGTGGTTCTGCCTGTAAACTTCATTACATATGCTCCTTTAGCTAAGCCGTTATTTTCATTCTCCAATTTAATAGTATTGGAATAGAGCTATGCATCCTAAAGAATGAATAATCATACAATAGCTATGCTATGGCAAATGCTGTGCTCACTAAGAGTTTTGTAGCTGCAAAAAGGCAAGCTGCCAAAAATTCTTGAAAGCAATCAAGAAAAAGAAGGCATAAGCGTAAAAATTTAAGTGGCTTTCTTTTTACCTTCTAAGAGCTTATGGTTTTTCGCTGGCACAAAAACAGCCGCGGCAACTGTGGTTGTCCACAAGCCATTTTTGTCTCCTGTTGCTGACTGCGTTATGTTGGTTGTTTTGATTATTAGCCCGCTGGTTTTGAACAGCTTTTTTCTTTCATCCCATGCCGTTTCAGGATCAAAGGCGATGCCCATCGTGGTGGCAAGCATTGTTGCAGCCAAATCTTCCGCGTAATCGCCAGCTACCTCGTCTGTTTGCCCAAACGAATGATGCTCTGATAGGTAACCGTACTGGTTTTTGCCAGAAGGAATAGCCACACCAATAGATGCGGCGACCAACCTGTGTGGTTCATTAGTGGCGTTTCTGGCTAAGACCACAAAAGTGATTTCTCCAGGCTGCACCATTTTCAAGCCTTGTTCTCGTGAAATCATTTCACATCCAGGCGGAACAATGCTGGAAACGTTGACGAGATTGCAATGATGTATACCAGCGTTTCTTAACGCTAATTCGAAGCTTTGAAGTTGCTCTTTGTGTTTTCCGACGCCCTTCGTTAGGAAGAAGTATTTTGGTATCATTTTTTATATCGCAAATACGAATTACACTATGCATTTATTAGCCTTTTGCTTCAAAAATAATGATTAAGCAGCAAATGAAAAGAATGAACCAGTTTGAATATAACTAAACGAGGTTTAACTGCTGTGGTGCCTCCTCAAAGCGTATTCAAAGACGAGACAAAGCTTGACATTAACTACGTTCCACGCCGCTTGCCACATAGAGAAAGGGAACATCGCTTATTGATGGAATTTTTCAATTTTCTGGTACAATCTCCAGGAAAAATGACGCAAAGAGTTATCATAACAGGCGAAGTTGGCACGGGAAAAACGGTGCTTGCCCAGCGCTTCGGAGCAGACATGACTGCAGAGGCAAACAAGAGGGGGCTAAACTTTCACTATGTACATGTAAACTGTCGCGAATACCGCGGCAAATTCTTTCTTATAATGCAGCATGCGCTTGCTGTTTTCCGCCCGACTTTTCCGAAGCGCGGTTATTCCGCAGAAGAATTGTTGAAAGCGTTGGTACAGGTTCTAGACGAAGAAAACGCATACGTCATTTTAACTTTGGATGAATTTGACGCGCTCATTGAGCGTGAAGGTTCAGAAACCGTCTATAAGCTGACGCGACTGCAAGAAATAAGATCTGGCGAACCGCAGAGAATGTCGCTTATTTTCATTCTGCGTGATTTGAAAGCGATAGAGAAGCTAGATGCAAGCTCGAGAAGCACATTGCAGCACAACGTAATTAGACTCGAAAAGTACCAAAAAAGCGAGCTTATAGATATCTTGAACGAAAGGGTTGCCATGGCTTTTGCGCCGTTAACAGTTACAGAAGACACAATCAGTCTTATAGCTGAGCTGGGCTTTTCTGAAAGTGGAAACGCCCGCTTTGCTATTGAGCTCTTGTGGCGCGCCGGGAAATATGCTGATGCAGAAAATCTTGGCTCAGTTACGCCTGAATGCGTTCGAAAAGCAGTTTCCAGCATAATTCCCGCTGTTAGAAAAAGCGAGATAGCGTCGTTGGGGCTTCATGAGAAACTGTTTTTGCTTGGAGTTGCCCGGTTTTTCAAAGAAAATCAAAACGCTTATGCTTCGCTGTCAGAGGTGGAGCAACTGTATGCGGTAGTATGCGAGGAATTCGGTGAAAAACCGCGCAGTTACACTCAACTCTGGAAGTACGTTCAATTTTTCTCTGCACTTGGCATATTGAAAACTGAAGTTACAGCAACTGGCGCACGAGGCAGATCAACACGTGTTTCTTTACCGTCTATTTCTGCTTACGAGCTGGAAAAAGAATTAAGCGCTACTTTAGAAAAAAGATAAAAAGGGAAAATATCATGGAAATAGAGGAAGTTTTTTCTTCGAAACCACGGCTGAAAATTATCAAGCTTGTTGCACAGTTGGGTGCGCTTAATGTTTCTGACATCGCCCGTCGTATTAACCTGAATTATTCTGCAACTAATGCGCATTTGAAACTGTTGGAGACAGAGGGGATACTGACGCATAGGATCTATGGGCGAATTCACATGTACAGGTTCAATGAAACCTCGCCTAAGGCTAAGGCTGTTCAAAACCTGATAGAAGTTTGGGAACAGAATAAATAGGTGGCGACATCTTATCCAAATCGTTGGAGGAAAATCTCGTGACGATGGTGGATGTGTCTGACAAAGCGGAGATACTACGTGAGGCAACTGCAAAAGGGAAGATTAAGCTGAAACCCGAAACTGTAAACTTGATTATAGAAGGAAAAATCGCCAAAGGCGACCCGCTTTACACGGCGAGAATTGCGGGGATTTTGGCGGCTAAAAAAACAAGCGAGTTAGTGCCGCTGTGTCATCCGTTGCCTTTAACGAACGTGGGAGTTGAAACTAAAATTCTGGATAGCAATACTGTGGAAGTTACAGCAACAGTGAAAAGTAAAGCGCAGACAGGCGTGGAAATGGAGGCGCTTGTTGCAGTTTCCGCGGCACTGCTGACAATTTGGGATATGGTGAAGCAGTATGAGAAAGACGCTGCTGGCCAGTATCCAACAACGTCAATAGAAAACATTCACGTTGTTAGGAAGTTGAAGCAGGTGTAACCGCATGAGCGAGAGCACAAAGCAGCACAAGGCATCTGCGCCCAAGGAGCTGAATTTTGCAGTTTTTGTTTGCAGCACTTCGCGTTATCAGCAACTGCGGAAAGGCGAGAAAATAAGCGACGTATCAGGCGACACGATAGAGACTTTATTGAGGAACGCTGGGCACAGGGTGCTTTTCAAAAAGATAATCGCAGACGACGCGCGCATGATTAAAGAAGCAGTTGACGATGTTTTGGGTTCCGCAGAGTTGGATGCGGCAATATTCTGCGGCGGCACAGGAATCACTCCCAAAGATGTCACCATCGAGACTGTCACGCCTTTTTTTGAGAAGGCGCTGCCTGGTTTTGGCGAGATTTTTCGGCGCTTAAGCTATGACAAACTGGGTTCTGCAGCGGTTATGTCCCGCGCAGCCGCCGGCGTCGCAAAGGGCAAGGTGCTGTTTTGTATCCCGGGGTCCCCTGATGCTGTGCAGATTTCTGTAGAAAAGCTTATTTTGCCCGAGACGCCTCATATCGTTAGGCACGCGCGGGAATAACGATGACCTTGATAGACCGATACGGTAGACCTCTGCTTAATCTTAGGATAGCAGTAACGCCGAGATGTAACCTGCGCTGCGATTACTGCCATAAAGAAGGCGAAGAATGCAGCGCAAACAGCATTACTGAGGAAATGACTGCTGAAGAAATTGTGAGAATTGCGAAAATCGCTGTTGAGCTAGGTATCAGCCGAATTAAGCTTACAGGCGGAGAACCGCTCATGCGGAAAGACCTCTGCGAAATTGTCAAAGGTATCTCCGCAATACCTGGCGTGAAAGATCTTTCGATGACGACCAACGGCAGTATGCTTGGTGCTCGAGCGCAGGAACTTCGCGCTTGCGGCTTAAGGCGCGTTAACATTAGTTTGCCCACGCTAAACAAGGAAGTTTATCGTAAGCTTACTGAAGGGCAAATTGAAAATGTTTTAGACGGCGTCAAAGCTGCGGTTGAAGCAGGCTTCCAGCCTGTTAAACTTAACATGGTTGTTTTGAACGGCGTCAACTTTGATGATGTGCCGGAAATGATGGATTTCGCGCGGCAAACCGGCACAATACTACAACTAATCGAGCTTGATCCTGTGAACGTTGACGAAACATATTTTTCAGTTTACCACAACTTCTTGAATGAGCATGAGGAGATGCTACGCCAGAAAGCCGTGAAGATAGAAACTAGGCGTTTCATGAATAACCGGCACATCTATTATCTGCCTGACGTAACAGTGGAAGTGGTGCATCCCACTGAGAACGGCGAGTTCTGCGCTCACTGCACAAGACTGCGAGTTACAAGCGACGGTAAGCTAAAAACCTGTCTTATGCGGAACGATAACTTAGTTGATGTTTTGACGCCTATGCGCCGAGGCGCAGGCGACAAAGAGTTGAAAGAGCTTTTTGTACGCGCAAACCAATTGAGAGAACCATATAATAAAATCTTGTAAATGTTGTTTTCCGCTTTCCGCTTCACGTTATACAGAAAAAGAAGGAAGATGAACTACATTGTTTTTTGCTTAGTGAGTTCCGGGTTGGAACAGGGAATCTGGAAGGGTTGGATTCACAAGTATGTTAGTGATTTTGAACGAATTGCCATTAGCGGTGTATTCATAATCGCCTGTTCCTGACCAGCCTTCGAGGTTGCTCTTATATCCATCAAAGGCGGGTTTCCATTGATCCCAGTACATTGAGAATTGGTCAGACATATCCACCCACTGGCCGTCGTAATAAACCCACACTTTTTGTTCAACAGAGTTAATTATGTACTTGAAAGCGTTGCCCTGCGCATCAGTCTGGTCTACACGCATCATCAGGTTGGAGGTCCCTATGTTTTTAGCCATAAATGTGTATTTTTCTTGGACGCCTTCCATTGTGGCGATTACATCAAACTGCAAGCTTGATGCACCTGCAACATTTGGCGCCGTTCCACCACCTGTCTCTTCGCCGCCAGTTTCTTCACCACCAGTTTGTTCGCCTATTCCAGCAGGATTAGTCAACATCCAATAGGCTGCCACGCCAGCGACGACTACAACAATAACCACTACGCCTACAATCAAAAGCGTTGATACTGCTTTTTTATTCATACGAAATCACTTTTTGCAAGGTATATCTCGTTGACGAATACATTTAACTTTTTTGCATACCCATCCGTGAAAAGGTAAAATTCAGCCAAATATAGGCGCTCGTTTTCTAGGCAAAAATGAGCAGCCCGTAAAACTTGGCAACATATTTATTCAGTAAGAGTTATTTTCAACAACTACCAAAAGATGGCGTGCAAGCGCGGGGGTCGCCGAGCCTGGCCAAAGGCGTAGGCTTCAGGAGCCTATCCCGCAGGGGTTCGTGGGTTCAAATCCCACCCCCCGCACCTATATCGAACCTATTGCAGTTTTCAATGATGCTAAACTTGTCGAGTTTGGTTTATGGTTGCTTAGAAAAGGCAACAGAGAAAGCACTGTTCAAAGGAAGCTGAAATACCTCAAAAAATTGAACTATCCAATTGAAAACATGTTCAGTCAAGTCTTGGCTAAGAATTGGAGTGAAAAAAGCAAAGAATGCGCTTTAGAAACTATTAGGCAATATGCAGAGTTCTTAGGGTTGAAGGTTCAGAAGCCAAAATTCAGAGCTTACAATAACACAGAGCTTTATGTTCCCACTCCCTCAATGGTTAAACAGCTAATTTACAGGATTAGAAACCTTCAGTTCAGAGCTTGCGTTTTAATCGCTGTGGAAACTGGGGCTTCAGCTTCAGAGGTTTGGTGCTTAACATGGAAAGACGTGAACCTTCAAAACAGAACCATAACAATAACTGGAGTTAAGGGACATAGAACAATGCAGTATCCCATAAGCGAAGAGCTTACAACTCTTTTAATGAAGATTCCTAAAAAAGCTGAGAGAATCTTCAAATTTAAAAATGTAAAATACCTTAATAACGCTTTATGGCGTTATAGGCAAATTTTAGCTGAGGAAACTGGAAACTCTGACTTTCTGAAAATTCATTTCCACACGTTCAGACATTTTGCGATTAGCTGGAAATACTTCAAGACTAAAGATATTGTGGAGACTCAGCGTTTTGCGAGGCACTGCAACATTCAAAATACGCTTAGGTATGTGCACATAGTGAAAAGTTGGGTTAGGGAAAACGAGTTTGATGTTGTTTATGCTGTGGAAAAAGAAGAGCTTGCGAAATATCTCAGTGATGGTTATGAGTTTGTGGCTAAGACTGAGTGGGGTTATTGTCTGAGAAAGCCAAAAATGCTTACGTAAACCTAAAGGCTACACTTGATTGGTTTGGATTTCTGAAGTTAACGTTTCAGTTTCATATGTCTTTTTGCGTATATGTCTGAGTTGCGTATATATTTATTTTCAATTAATATTGAATCCTTGCTTTCTACCAAGTTTTCATGCAGATAAGGTGCTTTTTCCATCTCACTTTAACTTATAGCAATATGTTAAAGTCAGGTTAAGCATTCATGGCTAACTCATTCTAACTTCATCTTTCCATAATAAGATGAAATAAGCATGTTTTAGACACTGAAAGAGCCAGAAAAAAGCCTCTTTCCACACTGTAATTAATATATATACCATTTCACCACTTTCACAGACACCCATAGTTTTCAGAGAAGCCTTTTCTCAATTTCTCAGATTTCTCAATTTCTCAAGCCTCACAGACACCCATAGTTTTCAGAGAAACCTGTTTCGTGAAGTATGACTGCAAAAAGAATGAGCAGAAAAAACAGAGCAGACTTAATCATGGATTATCCATTCTCCTTGTAACACACTTGTTTTCTGCGTCTTTTACCCTACGTTTTCTACCTACAGTTAAGCCATTCCTGAAAAGCCAGTAAAAGAAGCCTTCACGAATAAGCTTTCCACCATGCGCAGACAAGTCCCTCAGTAAAGCCTTGAAGTCTCTGCTATTATAGTCCACGCTTTTCTCATATTCGCCATTAGCGCCCTCAGCCCTTTCCCAGCGAATAGCCTCAGGATTCCATGTCCACACTTGCTCTCCAGACGTAAGCTTAGCAATCTGCTGTTTCATTTCGACAATAGAGGCTTCCAAGTCATTCAGGAAATTGCAGAAGTCTTCAAGGAAAATCATGAAATCCTCGTTTCCCATTTCTAACTCCACCTGTAAACTCCTTCATACGTAGAGAACACTTCTCCACTCTCCTTCAAGCGCCTAAGCAGACTCTCAGCATCCTCAGAAGATAATCCATGCATAGCAATCATGAAGTGGTAAAATTCAGTGCTATTGAAGCAGTCTGGAAACTTGGCTCTAAACTGCTTAAGCAAGTCTCCCAGAGAATGCTCCAAGTGGTCAGGGTGGTCAGGGTGGTCAGGGTGATTTCTTATTGTCTTAAAATCTTCTTCTACGTTCTCTTCATCATGATTTTCCATAGGCTTTAACATTTCACGTGGTAAGGAAATACCTTGACCACCTTGACCACCTTGACCAGTTTGGTCATTCTCTTTCATAAATGAGCAAATGTCTCTGTTCTGAGTAGGCAGGTTCTCTTCATTTTCTGTTTGCGTATAAAGTTCTTCTTTTATTGTTAAACCTACCCAGACTTGTTCTCTTCTTCCTTCTAATCTTCTTCTCTCCACCTTTACTCTTGGCTTCTTCTTCACTTCTTTTGCGAAGTTTTCTTCTGAAAGCACCTGTAAGCCTTCTTCTTCGCATATGAGCTTGTAGGCTTCGTATAGCTCTTTTTTGGTTATCCATAGGTTAGGTGCATACCTGCAGTATTTCTCAAGGAAGTATTCTGCTGGTTGGCTCCATCGTTTATACTGCTCTATCTGGTTTTTCATGGATTCGCTTTTTGTGAAGCACCTGTTTATGAATAGGCGCTTGAGCCCTTCAAGAGCCCAGTTGAGTATTCCACTGCGTTCTTCAGGATTGCTTAGCCATTTCTCCTCTATGTTGGGCACACGTTTCTCTTCAGAAATGGTTACTGGAAACTCTATGACTATGACTCGCTCCCACCATCCATATGACGTGTCTCTTACTGGTGGAAGCTCATTCGCTAAAACGATAATCTTAGCGTAGTTTGTGAAGGCTATGGTTTTCTGCTTGCCCTTTATCTCTGCGTCTATCAAGTCTGCTCCTGTGAGCTTCTTAATTATTGGCGTGTCCAATGCTTTTCTACTGCGTGGCTCTGAAACTATGTTTACCAATTTGCCAATTAGGTTAGTTACTTGGAAACGTTCTGGTAGAAGCTCAAGAGGCACACTTGAGCATTGTTTCTTGCCTAAGATGTCCTGTAGTGTGCGCATTAGGGTGCTTCTTCCATTTCTTCCTGAGCCCACAAGGAAGAATAGGTAGTGAAGTGGGTAGTCTCTGTAGAGGCAGTAGCCAAAAATTTCTTGGATGCATTTTCTCGCCTCTGGGTCTGGTAGAACCTCTTCAAGCCAGCGCTCGAATTCTGTGGCTTTCGCTGTTGGCTTGTATTCTGCGTTTATCATGTTTCTGAAGTGGTATTCTGGGCTGTGAGGCTTCAGCGTCATCGTGTGAACGTCTAAGACTCCATTCTCGAGGCACAGCAGGTTAGGCTCTGGCTCTTGGAACTCTGCGAACGTTAAGCCCTGAATCATCTGCGTGAGCGTTGTCAAGTGATATGGCTTGTAGGCGTCTCCCTCTGCTTTTACCAGTCTCTCTTGGATGTAGCTTTCTGCGTCGTCTTCCCAGCTTTTGCCATTGAATCTTAGCATGAGGTAGGTGCGCTTGTCTGTGATTATTGGCATGTCGTAGATTATGGCTTTAGCGAGAACATAGAGGTTTAATGCTTGCTTCTCCTCTTCTTCTTCCTCTTCATCTGAAACTTTTTCTGCATGGGCAAGCTGTTCCTCAAGCTGTTTGCGCTCTGCAGTCTTAGGATTTGAGCAGAATCTTCCACAGTTATCACACTTATAGAATGGCGTGCCTACGTCGTCAACGTGGCTTAGCCTAAGTTTGTCCTGTCCACAGAAAGGGCACAGTAAGCGCTTAACTAAACCTGACTCGTCGTATTCCTTTACTGCTTCAGCAAAGCTTTTATCGCTCTGCAACGTCATAAACAGTTATCCTTTCTCCTTCTCCTTTTCAGTGGCTTAATATTGAACGTAGATGCCTTTCTCGTGCTTCTCAGGTGGCTCAGTTTCACGTTTACTGCCATTGCCTACATTCAGGAGTCTGTTGCATAATGGACATTTCACGATTACATGCTCAGCGATTTTCAGGTGGTAGATGTTGCCCTTGTCGTCTGAGAGCTCACAGTATATTGGCAAGTTAACGACTGCTTGGAAGACTGCTCCACACTTGCAGACAGCGCTTAGAATGGTAGGCTCAAATTTTGCTTCATCCATAGCTTAAGCCTCTTTTGTCTCTATGTTTTGCACTTGTTTCCTGATTGCTTCTCTGACAAATTCGCTGGTGTTTGTGAAAAGTTCATTTTTTATTAATCCCTGTATGGCTTCAGCCATGTTTTTAGGTATTTTGACGTTTAGGTTTACAAGCTCCTTCTTCACTTTAGTCATCTCTTTGTTTCACCTCTGCAAATCTTTATATTGATGACACCTGATATAGTATCTTGGTGTCAAGAAGATGATAACAATGGCTAAGAAAGTGTCAATCTCACATTGGATAAAACTAGTCATTGAGACCCTTAAGGATGGAGAAAAAAGTTGGAGCGACCTACTTAAGCTTGGAATTCCAAAAAAGACACTTGAGCGGCTCTTAAAAGATTACCTCATTTATTGGGGACTGGTGCGAAAAGAAGGTAATTATTATGTATGGTATGAATACATTAGAACTTATCAAAACGCTCAAGAATATAATATAGCTTTAGAGCACTCAAAACGTGTAGTTCCTGAATTCTTGATTCTTCTTTGTTTTTCCAGTTTCAACACACCAAACAATCTTTGCCATAACGCAAAAGAGCACTTGAAGACAGGTTACCCTAAGATTTATGAAAAACTCTTGAAAATTGAAGAGTTCATAAAAGAAAGAAAAAAACAAGAACAAGAAAAAAGTAAAAACGATATATTTGAAGAGGCTGAACGAATTCGCATGGAATGGCTTTCTATTGGTGGCTTGTTGATGGGCAAATGTGATTTTGCAGAACAAATAACCAAAAATGATTCATCATGGAAGTATAATATTGAGAATGAGATACGACGTTCTTGTGACATGTTCTACATGAAGGGAGCTAACAAAAATGTTATTGATTTATTTGCAGAACTTGCCAGAGACGTTTTGCTTTTAGCATCAAAAGTTGAAAATGGTGAGCCCTTAAAAGGTAAATGTCCTCTCTGCCCTGAAATAAGAATTTTACAACAAGCGAAATAACACAACAGGGTTAAAAAATGAAAAAGTGCTACTCAAAAAATTGACTTAATCTCTTTTACTTTTGCCAAAAGTTGAGTAACTGTTATTAAGACATTCCCAACAAAAATAACAGTTAACAGTTACCTCATAGGAAGACAAAACATGAGCAAAAACAAAACCTCGCCTAAAATGGAAAAAGACCCCAAAAGAGTGGGTTCAAGTCCCACCCCCCGCACTAATTTACTCGTAAACAGGAAGTATTGGCAGCTTATTTCAATGCCGAGCAAAATTTTGATGGTAAATTTACGCGGCAATTCTATACTTTCTTTATTGTGTTATGGCGTAAATAAAGCTCGAGTAAACAGGTTAAAAGGATCAAAAAGGAACGGTACAGGTTTTATTTGCGTTGCCAAAAATCATGTTAAAATAGACTTTAAATGCACTTTCAGAAAACAAGACAAACACAACCTTATTTAGGCCATCTTCTTTTTGCAGAAATTTTTTTACCACTGTTAAAGCGATTTTGCACGCGTCTTCGATAGGATAACCATAGGCGCCCGTGCTTATAGCTGGGAAAGCTATTGATTTCAACCCTTTAGCTACGGCGAGCTTCAGTGAATTCTGATAAGCCTGCGCCAAAAGTTCTGCTTCGCCGCGGTCTCCTCCATGCCAGATAGGCCCAACTGTGTGGATAACGTATTTCGCTTTGAGGTTACCTCCGCCTGTAATAACAGCCTTTCCAGCGGGCAGTCCATGTGGCCATTCTGTTGCCCGTATTTTTTTGCATTCTTCCAGTATCTTGGGGCCTCCTTTGCGGTGTATCGCGCCGTCTACGCCGCCTCCTCCCATAAGCGAAGAATTTGCAGCGTTTACTATGGCATCTGTCGCCATTTCTGTAATGTCGCCTTTCACTATGCGTATGAACGCTTTTCCAACCTGAAGTTCAGCTGTCATTTCATTTTTCTCCTTTCACGCTGCCCCTGTGATGGCTTGCCATAATGCTGAACCAAAAAACCATGCGCCAAAAAATAAGAATACTGCAACGCAGAAAAATGTAACGCCCTGATGTACTCTCCTCGTCCAGAAACGTTGTGATTTGAAAATTAGCACGGCTACGAACGTGTACCATGCGAAATCGCAGAGCCAGTGTACTCCTGCGAATATGGAGAAGCCTACTAGCCCGAAAATTTTCGCGTTCATTATTAACGCAAGACCTATAGTTAACCACCATAATACGAAACCCGCGTTTGCCGCAGTTGTCCATACACCAGCCACAATGGAATCCTTGCCTGAACCTCTATGCGATTCATTAGTTTTGTTGCGGTTTCGGAAAGCTTGCACACCGGTAAGCATCATCAGCGATCCGCCAACCAACCCCACCGCGACTTGCACTGCTTCAGGTATGGCTGCAAATCGGTTTAGTCCAAAATAAAGCAGGAACATTAGTGGAAATTCGACGATTCCATGACCTAGAGCAATAAGCGCACCGGCAGTTTTACTTTTCACAGCCTTTGCAACCGTAACCGCAAACAGCGGCCCAGGCAAAAGCACACCAGATAGTGAAATGAAAACGATTGACACCAAGAAAAGCGAAAAATCATAGATAAACGGCAACTTACTTCCACACCCTCATGACGTATGTACATTGCGCGTTAATTTTACGAATCACAGGTAGCGCTTCCATTTGGGTCATTATACAGTAGTATAGCAAACAAGGGCTAATTTATTTTATGCAAAAGTCCATTAGGCAGTAAACCCCTAAGTTACCGTTGAATCGTGCCTCATTTTAGTCTTTCCGGAATTGTCTGTTGTATATAAGCCAAAGTGAAATTCCACAGGGCTTGTTGCACATTGGAAAAATTTAATAGGTAAATAAGTGCAAATGAGGAAATTGCGATTTAAATCGCATAAACTGTAGGAGAATGGAGAAGATGGAAATCTCGAAAGAGACTGCTGCAGCTGCCCTTTCTCTGTTTCTAATACTCGCATTGTCAATAACGCTTGTGGTTTTCCCCGTTGCTGGTCAACTTGTGGGCAATCAAAAAACCTACGCTTTCATTGGTGCTACACCTAACCCCGTTGGCGTAGGTCAAGAGACATTGCTTCACATCGGCATCACTCAGCAACTGCAAATCACACGGGACAGCTGGGTGGGCTTGACTGTTACGGTGACGAAGCCAGATGGCTCTACTGAGACGCTTGGCCCATTCCGCACAGACTCAACAGGCGGCACAGGCACAGTATACGTACCCAGCGTGCCTGGCACCTACAAGCTTCAAACGCATTTCCCCGCTCAGTGGTACAACTTTACTGCTGGCGGTCAGCGGTATAATATATATTTTGAAGCCAGCGACAGCCCCGTGTTAGAGCTTGAGGTTTTACCTGAGCCGATACCCATCTACCCTAGCGCCCCGCTTCCAACAGAATACTGGACACGACCAGTTGACGCACAATTCAGAGAATGGAAGAACATCTGCGGAAACTGGCTGGGAATATACCAATTCCAAGATACATTAGCTGGGTCAATAGAACCGGGCAATGAAGATGCACCAGAAACAGCACATGTGCTCTGGACAAAACCAATAGAAGAAGGCGGACTCGTTGGAGCACCGCTTGGTGATTACTCATATTTCTGTGGAGACGCCTACGAAGGCAAATTCTCTGGCACAGTAATCATTAACGGCAAAGTCTTCTACAATAAGTTTAACACTATAGGCGGTACCGCAGTCGACAATTACGTTGTGGCTGTTGATATTCACACTGGCGAAGAACTGTGGAAGAGACCGCTTATTCCGCCTAATGGTACCCGACAAACATTATCTTTCGGTCAAGTAATGGAGTTTAACTCTTACAACGTTCAGGGAGCATTCGCCTACCTGTGGACATCAGAAACAGTTGGAGGCGTTACTAACTGGCACGCCTTTGATATCACAGACGGACGCTGGCTATTTACAATGACAAACATTCCAAGCGGCACCACGGTTGTTGGTCCAATGGGCGAGCTTTTGAGATACCAAATTAACCAAGCAGCAGGTTGGATAGCCATGTGGAATTCCACTGCGGTTATTAGCGCTTACTGGGGCACAACAGAAAACAGCCCTCAATTCGGGTCATGGCGACCCCAAGGTAAAGTGATCAACGCTGTAGGCTCTGTTCCAGTAACAAGCGCCACGCCTCTGGGGTTGAATGGCTATCAATGGAACAAGACAATACCCACAGGCTTACCAGGAAGCCCAAGCTACTACATAGCACTAGACTTGGTAATCGGCTATTACAGGAATACGTATGGATTCGGTGGCGAAGCATTCAATAATCCGCCCTTCACAATTTGGGCGATAAGTTTGAAACCAGGCGATGAAGGACGCTTACTGTACAACAAAACCCATAACGTGCCGCAGGGCAACGTAACTGTTGGCTATACACGCGTCGGCGTGAAAGACCGCGTTTTCGTCGTGCACATGAAAGAACTGGGCACAAACTACTGCTACAACTTGGATACGGGCGAGTACATGTGGGGTCCAACTGAACCCCCTGAACATTACCTAAGCTACCTCGAGACGTGGACCATCATACACGACGGCAAAGTCTATACGCACGGCACTAAGGGCATAGTAGACTGTTACGATGCAAAAACAGGCAAGAAACTATGGAGCTACGAGGCCTATGACCCCTACAATGAAATCCTATGGAGCAACAACTGGAACATCCGTGTCGACTTCATTGTCGACGGCAAAATATACCTAAGGCACAGTGCGCACTCTGACAACAACCCACTACCACGCGGCGCGCCATACGTCTGCCTCAACGCAACTACAGGAGAAGTAATATGGCGAGTTAATGGTCTTGTCCGTGGAACCGATTGGGGTGGCCGCGGCTTCATAGGGGACAGCATCATCGTAAAAATGGACACCTACGACCTACTGATATTCGCGTTAGGCAAGGGTCCGAGCGCCACGTCTGTTTCGGCGTCGCCGAAGATTTCAGTGCACGGCGGCAAAGTCCTCGTGGAAGGCATGGTCACCGATATCTCGCCTGGCACAAAGAGCCCAGCGTTGACGATGCGGTTTCCGAATGGTGTGCCGGCCGTGGCGGATGAGTCGATGAGTGACTGGATGCTGTACGTCTACAAGCAGTTCCCGCGTCCCACTGACGTGAAAGGCGTTGAAGTGGTCGTTGAGGTATATGACCCTAACAAGAACTTCTACGAGGTTGGTCGAACCACAACTGATGACAGTGGCTTCTTCAGGCTGACGTTTGAACCGCCTGTTCCCGGAGAGTACACCGTAATAGCCAGGTTCCCGGGCTCTAAAGCCTACTATGGATCGTTCGCGAAAACTGCCATATATGTTGAGGAAGCACCACCTGGGCCTGAAGCTACCCCCACACCTGCACCGATGACTGACACGTACGTTTTGGGCATTGGTGCGGCAGCAATTGTGGCAATAGTCGTCGTTGGATTGATAATAATTATGATGCTTCGTAAGCGGTAAACAGCAAAGACGCACTCAATTCCCCCCTCTTTTTTGTTTACGGCCATGTTAATGGCAAAAGCGCACTGCTCAGAAACGCGTTTTACCTTTTGTTTTTTAAAAAATAATGTTGGTGATGCGAGTTAAATTCCATTTCAAAATCGAAAATGGGTATCGCAAGAAAAGTTTAATAATCCATCATTACAAAAGAGTAGAAATGGCGATGGGAGACGCCAAATAAAGTTTAGGAGAGAAATAAAGATGACTTATAGGAGAAGGAGAATTGCTACTGCTGCAGTTGCTTTGTTTCTGCTGCTGATCATGGCCGCCGGATTTGCGGTCCTGCCGATTAAAGCGCAAGCGGCAAGAATGAAAACTTTCGCCTTTGTAGACGCCGTGCCTAACCCCGTAGGCGTCGGCCAAGAAGTGCTGATACGATTCGGCGTTTTTCAAGCATTAGGCTACCCACAAGATGGGTGGACAGGCTTAACAGTAACAGTTGTCAAGCCAGACGGCACCAGCCAAACCTTAGGCCCATATAGAACAGACTCCACAGGTGGAACCGCCATAACGTTCATACCTAATACAGCGGGTACATACAAGCTAACCGCGCACTTTCCTGAGCAGGCAGTTCCGCAGACATTCTTTGATTATGAAAGAGGCATTCTAATTTTTGCGGGTACCGTGGTCGGAGCTGCTACAAGTGACACAATAGACCTTGTTGTCACCGAGCAGCCACGGCAAGAACATCCTGGCATGCCTCTTCCATCGGAATACTGGACACGCCCCATTGACCCACAACTACGCGAATGGTACGCAGTCTCTGGAAACTGGGTTCAGCGACCCGATAATTCGCTTGCCCTTTATAATGACGACGCACCTGAGACCGCACATGTGCTATGGGTGAAACCGCTTACCACCGGAGGATTAGCTGGCGGACTATTGACAGGCGTTCCAGCGTCATCTGAAACAGGCGACGCATACGCTGGCAAATTCATAAACTCAGTCATACTCAATGGCGTGCTATACTATAACAGAGACGACGATTACGCCGGCCAAAAAGGTATCATCGCAGTTGATCTGCATACAGGAGAAGAACTGTGGTTCAGAAACAACACTTACCTATCTTTCGGACAAGTATTCTACTTCAATAGCTTCAATTACGACGGAGTCTACACTTACCTTTGGGACACAAGCGCTGGCTCAACATGGAAAGCTTATGATCCATTCACTGGCGAATGGACTTACACGATGATAAACATGCCTTCTGGCACACGCGTCTTCGGTCCAAGCGGTGAAATCCTCATCTACCAAATAGACTACGCTAATCGCTGGATGGCCCTCTGGAATCAGACCGCAGCGGGACAAACCGCGCCAGGCTTTGCGATTGATCCCACAACATATGGCAGTTGGAGCAACTTCTGGGGAGGTCCCCTCGTTTCCGGCTCAACTATCGACGCGTCTGACCCTAGGTGCTATTCGTGGAACGTAACTATTCCAGCAGGTTTAACACCTTTCAGCGTTGGTCTCTTCGCTACGACAACTAAGATCTATCCAGAAGACAGAGTAGTTACAATATCCTTCAATCAGACCGATGTTCGCGTTTGGGCATTAAACCTCAAAGGCTTGAATTCTAAATCCACTTCCACCTCAACATTATTCGATAAATGGTGGAAAGCGCCTGCTGTCTGGAGCGAGGGGCAAGTTACGTTGCACTTTGTAGGCGCAACCAATGAAGCTGAAAACGGTGTTATCGCGTTATGGGCTAAAGAGCTTAGGAAGCACTATGCATTCAGCACAGAAACCGGATCTTTCCTATGGGAAACTGATTCTGAACATTTCTTGAACGCTTACGGCGCCGGCGCCATCGAGCACTCATGGTTCTTTGCCTACGGCAGACTCTACTCGACAGGCGTTGCGGGCATACTATACTGTTACGACCTCAAAACAGGCAACACCCTATGGACATACAAACTAGACGACCCCTACACCGAGCCAGTAACAGGCAACTACTGGTGGGCATGGATCTCCGTAATCGCAGACGGCAAAATCTACATGGGCCACACTGAGCACTCAGCGGAAAACCCAATGCCCCGAGGCGCACCCTTCGTATGCCTCGACGCTGAAACAGGCGACGTAATATGGCGCGTAAACGGCTTGTTCCGTCAGACCCGCTGGGGAGGCGCAGCAATTATAGGTGATAGCATCATCGCGACTATGGACACGTATGACCAGCGCATATACGCCATCGGCAAGGGTCCAAGTAAAACCACTGTTGAAGCCTCGCCTGAAATCGCAGTCCACGGCAGCAAAGTCCTCGTAAAAGGCATGATAACAGACATCTCGCCAGGCACAAAAGACCCGATTTTGACTATGCGGTTCCCGAATGGTGTGCCAGCCGTGGCGGATGAGTCGATGAGTGATTGGATGCTTTACGTGTATAAGCAGTTCCCGTGTCCGGCAAACGTTAAGGGCGTCGAAGTCGTCGTTGAGGTGCTGGATCCTAACAACAACTACTATGAAGTTGCCCGAACCACTACGGATGGTAGCGGCTTCTACAGCGCAGCTTTTGATCCGCCTGTTCCTGGCAAGTATACGATTGTTGCCCGCTTTGGCGGCTCTAAGGCTTACTATGGATCTTATGCTGAAACCGCTGTATTCGTAGAAGAAGCGCCAGCCGCTACACCTGCAGCGACTCCACCGGCTGAATCTATTGCGGATATATACTTTGTGCCTGCAGTGATTGGCATAATCGTTGTGATCATCGTAGCTACAATCATAAACATACTGGTGCTTAGAAAGCGCTCTTAGACAGCAGATACGGGAAACTCTTTTTCCTCCTTTTTTCTGTTTCTAATATTTAGGAAGCGAAGGATTCTGGAGCGCGTACAGTTTCCAGTTTCTAAATGGCTACTAGTTGCTCCTTACAGAGTCACGTTTATTTCACGTTAAGTTTAAAGCCTAAAATAGATAGGAATTTAGGTTTGAACGTGATACCTAAAGGAAGCAGTTGATGCAACATGACTCTGGTGAAGATTCGCGAAGTCCTTGATGGCTGCTGTGACGGTAAAAGAGTTACTGTTAGAGGATGGGTTTACCGCAAGCGCGAAGGAAAAACAATGATTTTCCTTCTAGTTCGAGACTCAACAGGCTTTGTCCAATGTACTGTCGGAAAGGACAGCCCTGCTTGGAACGAAGCGGAACGTTTGACTATTGAATCTTCCTTAATGCTTGAGGGCATAGTTAAGCCTGACAAGCGCGCGCCAGGCGGCTACGAAATCGCCGCTGAAGCTATCTCCATTATCGGGTTGGCGGAACTTTTCCCGATAACCAAAGACAAAAGCGAAGAATTCATACGAGATGTCCGCCACCTGTGGCTGCGCAGCCGCCGAATGAATCTAATCATGAAAATCAGAGCTAACGTTCTGGACTTCACTCGCGAGTTCTTCAAAAGCCAAGATTTCACAGAAGTTTCACCGCCCATGTTTATCTCAGCAGCTGTGGAGGGCGGCTCCACTCTTTTTGGCTTAAAATATTTTGACCAAGACCTCTATTTAACACAGAGCTCGCAGCTTTACCTTGAAATTCTAATTTACTCGTTAGAGAAGGTTTACTGTATTGCACCTTCCTTCCGCGCTGAAAAAAGCCGCACAATCAGGCATTTAACCGAATACTGGCATATCGAAGGCGAATGGCCCTTCGCTAACATGCAAGACCTCATGCGCTTCGAAGAGGAGCTATTAGCGCATATTTGCCAGCAAACCGCTGAAAAATGCAAAAAGCAGCTTGAAGAGCTAGGCGTTGACGCTGCCAAGATAGGTTCTGTTAAAACACCTTTTCCGAGAATTACCTATACTGAAGCGATTGAAAGGCTCGCCAAGAAGGGATCCAGCCTCAAGTGGGGCGACGATTTTGGTTACGATGAGGAAAAAGCATTGGCTGAAGAATTCGACAAACCATTCTTCATCTATGATTACCCCGCGGCTGTGAAGGCGTTTTACTGCAAAACTTACCGGGACCGCCCTGAAATCGCCATGTCCGTAGACATGCTGGTTCCCAGAATAGGCGAGATCTCCACGGGCGGCGCTAGAGAAGATGACAAGGACACGCTGATTCGGCGAATACGCGAAATGGGCTTGAAAGAAGAGGATTACAACTGGTACCTAGACCTCCGCCGCTATGGCACTGTGCCCCACGTCGGTTTCGGCTTAGGGCTTGAAAGACTGTTAACGTGGATGCTTGATTTAGAAAACATAATCGACGCCATTCCATTTCCAAGAACCACACGCAGGTTCTACCCATAACCTTTCACTCGCTTCAACATTGAGCCGTAAATCTCAACAGCACTTGGCGGACACCATGGAGAAGTGGCGAATAAAAAAAGAGTAGTTGTTGAAGGCACTAAAGCCCTAACAGGCCCAACAAGTTGTATTGGACAATCAGCGCTGCAAACAATGAAGCTACCAGCGACATAACCGTAATCATTGTGTTCAACGATGGACCAGCCGTATCTTTGAATGGATCGCCGACTGTGTCGCCTACCACAGCGGCTTTGTGTGCTTCTGAACCTTTGCCACCATGCACTCCAGTTTCAATGAGTTTCTTCGCGTTATCCCATAAGCCGCCTGCGTTCGCCATGAGTAGCGCCAGCAGCAAACCGGAGAATATGCTTCCTGCCAAGTAGCCGCCTAGCGCTGGAATGCCGCCGACAAAGCCCACCACCAAAGTCACAACTAACGTTAGGACGCTTGCGGGTAGTAATTCGCGCAGAGCACCCGTAGTGGCTATGTCAACACATTTCGCGTAATCTGGTTTGACGCCCGGCTTGCCTTCGCGTAATCCCGGAATTTCCTGGAACTGCCTGCGGATCTCCGCTATCATTCGTTCTGCGTTGCGTCCAACACCAAGCATGAGCATAGCTGAAAACACTGCAGGCATGCCTACGCCTATCAGTGCACCCATCAGCACAAGGGGGTTCATGACGTCAAACGTCACCATGTAGCCGGCTTTCGCTGCGATTTCTTGGAACGCCGCAAGCAGTGCGATAACGGTTAAGCCCGCCGCGCCTATTGCAAAGCCCTTTGTAATCGCTTTAGCCGTGTTACCCGCAGCATCTAACTGGTCGGTTACGCGTATTACTTCTTCGCCTAAGCCTGCCTGCTCCGCGATTCCACGTGCGTTATCCACTATTGGCCCGTAAGCATCGTTAGCGATTATCATGCCTACTATCGAGAGCATACCGACTGCCGCCAGGCTGATGCCGAACAGGGCGTAGCCTGTGCCAAGAGGTACACAGAGGTAGTATGCAACTGCCGAAGCAGCGCCTATGCCAATCAGCGGCGGAAAAACGCTTTGCAGCCCATAGGAGAAGCCTGTGATAATTGTTGTTGCAGCACCTGTTTTTGCGGATTCAGCAGTCTTCGCAACTGGCTTCTTATCCTCTGATGTGAAGTAATCCGACGTTGTGCCAATTACTATGCCCGCAACTAAGCCAACCAGAGCGGCGCCCCACAACTGAAGCGGATAATTAAGGTAGTACACAGCAACAAACGTCATTGCCAAGAACAGTATGCATGTGATGTAGGTTCCCATGTTAAGCGCTTTTCCAGGATTACCCTTCGCACCTATGCGTAGCGTAAGTGCGCCGATTATGGAGGCAATTATGCCTATACCTGTGAAAATCAATGCAATCTCTGTTTTCCCTAATGCAACGCCTAGAATCATTGTGGCCACTGTGCTAGCAATGTACGAGTCTGCAAGGTCTGCGCCCATGCCTGCGCAGTCGCCCACGTTATCGCCTACGTTGTCCGCTATTACCGCGGGGTTTCTCGGGTCATCTTCAGGTATGCCCAACTCAACCTTGCCCACGAGATCAGCGCTTATATCAGCGGTTTTCGTATAGATGCCGCCGCCTGCTTTCGCAAAAAGCGCCAGCGCACTTGCGCCGAAGCTGAATGCTAAGACTGGCGGGACTTCCATGTCTTCAGGCATTCCTGTGATGGCGTAAACTATGCTTATGCCAAGCAGTGAGAAACCGACCACGGCGAGCCCCATAACTGCGCCGCCGCGAAATCCCACCGGGAAAGCCTTGTTCAGGCCGCTACGTGCTGCGTATGCTGCTTTCGCGTTGGCCTTTGTTGCGACTTCCATGCCGAAGTAGCCTGCCAATGCTGAGCAGAAAGCGCCGAACATGTAGGCTAAGGTTAAACTAAGGTTTTGTATGGGGTTAGCGTTGGTCCAAACGGGCTGCGGCAGGAAAACGCCGATAAGGGTGCCGACGATTACTACGAAGATGGCGAGGATTTTGTATTCTCGTTTCAAGAATGCCCTTGAGCCTTCTCTGATTGCTCCGCAGATTTCTTGCATTTTTTCTGTTCCAGAAGATTGTTTGTTGATGTAATGATAGAAGTATAGCCCGATTAAGATTGACAGCGCTGCAGATATTGGTGCTATAAGCCATGGATCAAACATTTTTTAGCTTCCCTTCTCTCTGTCTTTTCAGATTGTTCGTGGAATTCTATACAAACTTGTTTATTAGCCTTTGTTTTATTGCAAATGCAAAAAGGAAAAGGTTAAAACTGTTTTGCGTAGAAATAGTGGAACTCAATAGCAACGTTATGTAAGGAGATGGCGGTAGTGTCCAAGGAGTGGCATGCGCAGGGAATTGACGATGTAATGCGCGAGTTAGCGGTTACACATGAAGGATTAACCTCCCAAGAAGCTCAAGAAAGACTGAAAAAATATGGCTATAACGAATTAATAGCAAAAAAGCGCAAATCCGCCCTCAGCATGTTTCTAGACGAGTTCAAGGACATCTTCATTCTCCTTCTAATTGCAGCCACCATCCTGTCTGGTATTATAGGCTACTATGAAGTTATGACTGGAGAAGCTGAAGGTTTCATGGAAGCTATGGCCGACGCCATAATTATTGGCGCCATTGTGATAATGGTTGCAGTCACCGGTTTTATCCAGGAGTATCGTGCTGAGAAAGCAGTAGAAGCCATGAAAAAGTTGACTGCACCTAAAGCACGTGTCCTTCGTGATGGTGAAGAAAAAATTATACCTGCCAAGGAAATAGTTCCAGGCGATATTCTCATTTTAGAAGCAGGTGACCGTGTTCCTGCGGATGCTCGAATTATTGAAGCCATAGAACTTAAAGCAAATGAAGCAATTTTAACGGGTGAATCAGCGCCTGTAAATAAGAGTGTATCTCCTGTTAAGGTTGATGCTCCGATTTCCGAAAGGCATAACATGTTATTTACAGCGACGCATGTTGTTTATGGCCGCGGGAAAGCTGTCGTTACAACCACCGGCATGAACACGGAGTTTGGCAAAATCGCCGAGATGGTTCAGACAGCCGAGGAAGAAGAAACCCCGTTGCAGAAGAAGTTAGATAAGTTTGCAAGCAAAATCGCCAAGGTTGTGGTAGCTGTTTGTGTCATCATTTTCGCTCTGGAAGCATTTGAGGTCGCGGCCTCTGGTGTGTTAAACATTGAAGGCTTTATTCAAGCTTTTATGTCTTCAATCTCTTTGGCTATATCCGCGGTTCCCGAAGGCTTACCAGCCATAGTAACGGTGACCTTGGCTCTTGGCGCACGCGAGTTTGCAAGGAGGAACGCACTTGTGCGGAAGCTGTCTTCAGCTGAAAGTTTGGGTGCTGTCACGGTTATCTGTTCCGACAAGACGGGCACCATAACCAAGGGCGAAATGACCGTGCGCCAGCTGTATGTTGACGGGAAATTCTTGGAGGTTACAGGCGTAGGCTACGAGCCTAAAGGTGAATGTAAGCTAGACGGTGCTCCATTGAAAGTTGAAGGCGACGCTGAGCTTCTGCTTAGAATAGGCGCCTTATGCAATAACTCACAGCTTCGAAAGAAAGATGAAGAGAATTGCTGGGAAGTTCTCGGAGACCCAACCGAAGGCGCTCTGATTGTTGTTGCTGAAAAAGCCGGATTCAGCAGAGAAGAATGGGACGAAGTTTACCCGCGCATACGTGAAATCCCCTTCACTTCTGAAAGAAAACGCATGACCACCGTACATAAGACACCAGAGAATGACGTTGTTGCTTACGTTAAAGGCGCACCTGAAGTTATTCTTGAGCGGTGCACGCATATTCTTGAGAACGGCAAAGAAACCAAACTAACTCAAGTTAAACGCGACAAGATTCTGATGGTAAACGAGCAGCTAGCTGGGAACGCTTTGCGTGTTCTTGCAATGGCATATAAACGGTTGCCTGCCACCATAGAAAAATTGGATGATGAAACGATTGAAAACGATTTGGTTTTTGTAGGTTTACAAGGTATGATTGATCCGCCTCGAGAAGAGGCAATCCAAGCGAATAAGACATGCCAGAAAGCTGGCATTAGAGCAGTAATGATAACTGGCGACCACAAGCTAACTGCTGTGGCGGTGGCTAAAGAAGTTGGTATTTTCAAGGAAGGCGATTTAGTGCTTACTGGCCCTGAATTGGCGCAGCTAAGCGACGCCGAGTTTGAGCAGCAAGTGGAGAAAGTCAGCGTTTACGCGCGCGTTTTACCTGAGCAAAAACTCAAAATCGTAAACGCTTGGAAGAAAAAGGGCCACATAGTAGCCATGACAGGCGATGGTGTAAACGACGCGCCAGCGGTAAAAGCCGCTGATGTAGGCGTTGCCATGGGCATAACCGGAACAGACGTTACCAAAGAAGCCTCAGATATAATTCTCACAGATGACAACTTCGCCACAATAGTCAAAGCCGTCGAACAAGGCCGCGTCATCTACGACAATATCCGCAAGTACGCACGCTTCTTAATAGCATGCAACTTTGACGAACTGCTCGTTATAGGCTCTTTCGCTATTCTAGGCGGCATTTTCGGTTCTGAACTCTTCCCGCTGCCACTGTTGCCTGCCATGATTCTGTGGATAAACTTGGTTACTGATGGCGCGCCCGCGGTTTCGCTCGCCACTGATCCGCCTGATGTAGATGTGATGGATAGACCACCTAGAAAACCAGATGAAGGTATACTACATGGCATGGGCAGATTCATTGTGCTGTCATTTCTGCTTCAAGCAATTGGAACCGTCCTCGTGTTCTGTTTAGAGTACTATATCTGGCCATCACATCCATGGATGCTGCCGAACGGCACTATCGACGAGATAGCGCGTAAACTTACGTATCAAGAGGCAACGACAACAGCATTTGTGCAAGCAGCCATGTTCGAGCTGCTCGTAGTATGGAACTGCCGTTCAGAGAAACGCAGCGTTTGGCGAATGGGCAAAGACGCATTCAAAAACAAGTTCTTCGTGATAGCCGAAATGGTGTCAATAGCTTTGACGCTCGGGATTACTTACATACCCATAACGCAGCAACTGTTCCATTTGACAGCCCTAAGCATGACAGATCTAGCGTATGTCATCGGAGTGGCTAGTTTAGCGTTGCTGGTGCTGCCTGAATTCACGATGAACAGGAAACTCTGGAAGTGGAAGTAACTCCTATAGAAAAAATTTAAAACATACCTGCCTCAAAGGAGCTCTAACAGTGGAGAGCGTAAAATGATGAGCGAAAAATTGGCTAATCCTGCACCGCTTGGTCTGCTTGGATTCGGTTTAACAACTGTTCTGCTGAATTTGCACAACGCTGGCTTGTTCCCGTTGGACACAATGATTCTGGCGATGGGTTTGGCTTACGGCGGCTTAGCCCAAGTTATAGTGGGCATAATGGAATTCAAGAAGGGCAACACTTTCGGAACCGTGGCATTCACCAGCTACGGCCTGTTCTGGTGGTCTCTTGTACTGCTACTCTTGTTACCGAAAACTTCACTGCTTAATGGTTTAGCCGCTCCGACTGAAACAGCTATGGCCGCTTACTTCCTTATGTGGGGCCTGTTCACTTTCGCAATGTTCTTTGGAACCTTAAGGAAGAACCGCGCCCTACAGTTTGTCTTCTTAAGCCTCGCGTTACTGTTCTTTTTACTCGCAATTCGGGAATTAACCGGCAACCCTGTGTTGTTTGGAACGTTTACGCTGAACAACATGCTCGGCATTGAAGGTGTTATTTGCGGTTTAAGCGCTGTTTACCTCGCAATAGCAGAAGTGCTAAACGAAACCTATGGAAAAACAATTCTCCCTATATGCCCAACAAGCTAAAAATTTTCATTTTTTTATTTTCCAGCTTCGAGTTCTAATTAACTTTATATGCTTAATTCGATTTTATTTTCTAAAATAAAATTACGAGATGATGAAATGTCTGAGGCAAATTTGCCATTTGGCGAGAAAATCTATCCAAAGGCTGCACATGTATCTTCTGGAGAAAAACTTCAACATGAACGAGAGAAATCCCTAAAGAACCCGGAAGAGTTCTGGGCTGAAAAAGCAAAGGCAATTGACTGGTTTAAACCATGGGACAAAGTGCTGGACGACTCAAATCCACCATTCTACAAATGGTTTGTCGGCGGCGTCCTCAACGTAGCCTACAATGCTTTAGACAGGCATGTGAAAACGCCGCGAAAACACAAGCTCGCGTACATCTGGGAAGGCGAGCTCGGTGAAGTCAAAACTTACACTTATTATCAGCTTTACAGGGAAGTAAACAAGCTTGCGCATGTTCTTAAAGACATAGGCCTTAAGAAGGGTGATCGAGTAGCCGTTTACCTGCCCGTAATTCCTGAACTCCCTATAGCCTTGCTCGCAGTAGTCCGCTTAGGCGGAATTCACACGGTTGTTTTCTCAGGTTTCAGCGCTGAAGCGCTTGCTGACCGCATTAACGACTGTAAAGCAAAAATCCTCATAACCGCTGATGGCTCCTACCGACGCGGAAAGGTAGTTCCAATAAAAGACAACGCTGACCGTGCCTTGCAGAGCACGCCAACTGTGGAAAAAGTCATAGTGGTAAAGCGGGCAGGTCAAAGTGTGAACATGAAAGAGGGACGCGACATCTGGTATCATGAGGCTTTGGCAGGTGTAAGTGTCAATGCTTATGTTCCGCCGGAACCCATGCAGGCCACGGATCCGCTGTTCATACTTTACACATCGGGCACCACTGGCAAGCCCAAGGGGGTCCAGCATGGCACAGGCGGATATTTAGTTTGGGCTTACTGGACTCTGAAATGGGCGTTCAACCCCACAGATGAGGATCTCTGGTGGTGCACTGCCGACATCGGCTGGATTACAGGTCACACCTACAACGTTTATGCGCCGCTATCCTTAGGCATATCCTCGCTGCTTTTTGAGGGCACACCAGATTATCCAGCGCAGGATCGCTGGTGGAGCATCATTGAAAGGCATGGCGTAACAATACTTTACAGCACGCCGACAGCTGTGAGAATGTTCATGAAGTTCGGCGAAGAATGGATAAACAAGCACGACCTAAGCACGCTGAGGCTGCTGGGAACCGTTGGCGAACCCATAAACCCCGAAGCGTGGAAATGGTACTACCGCGTAATCGGCAAAGAGCGCTTAGCCATAATCGACACTTGGTGGCAGACCGAAACAGGAGGCTTCATGATCTCGCCGCTCTCGGGCATCGAGCTTGTGCCGCTTAAACCTGGCTCAGCAACATACCCGCTGCCTGGCATTCATGCAGAAGTTTATGACGAGAAAGGGCAGCCTGCGAAAGTGGAAAACAAAGGTTTCCTCGTGGTGAAGACGCCTTGGCCTGGCATGCTCCAAACCTTGTGGAAAGATCCGGAGCGCTTCAAGCAAACTTACTTCGGAAGATGGCAAGGCGTTTACTACACAGGCGACTACGCTGTTCAAGACGCTGAGGGCTACTTCTGGCTTCTCGGCAGAGCTGACGAGGTGCTCAAAGTGGCGGGCCACCGCATCGGCACAGTGGAGCTTGAAAGCGCATTAGTTGCGCATCCCGCAGTTTCAGAAGCCGCAGTTATGGGCAAAGAAGACCCTGTGAAAGGCGAAGTACCCGTAGCCTTCGTCGTATTGCGCGCTGGCTTCTCGCCATCGGATGAGCTACGCGCCGACCTAATTAAGCATATTAGAACAACCATCGGCCCCATCGCCACTCCAGATGCCATCGTAATCGCGAACAAGCTGCCCAAGACACGCAGCGGAAAAATCATGCGCCGCCTCCTCAAAGCAGTGCTTACTGGAGCACCGCTTGGTGATACCTCCACTCTGGAGGACGAGGCTTCGGTGGAAGACATCAAAGCTACATACGAAGAGTTGCGCAGGCAACTGGCAAAATAACTTCCTTTTTCTATCTTCTTTTGGCTTCTGGACTCAGCTTCTCTGCTTTGAGCAAAAGAGATGATTGTATAAATATGTAAGTATGGGCTTCTATCCCTACTCTAATGCCACGAGGAGGCTTCCACAAAAGAGCAAACAATAAAAATCCATGTACGTAATATTTTCTTGGTGAGCCACGGAATGCTTCGACCTTTTTTTTGTTTTATTCTTCGTGGTTATACTGGTTGGTTGGCAAGCGTTAGTCTGCGCTGCGTGTTTTAGTGTGGCGCATGCGGCTACGGAGGTTATCGGTGTAATCAGCTCGGACACTAAGTGGACTAAGGCAAAAAGCCCTTACAACCTTACAGGACCTCTGCTTGTAAAGAAAGGTGTGACTTTAACGATTGAGGCTGGCGCTACAGTAAACATTAACGAGTATTACATACAAGTGAATGGCACATTGCGGGCGATAGGCCGTAGCGATGATCTGGTTCGCATAAGTGGGAATGAGTTAAGATTTACAGAAGACAGCCCTAGTTGGGATGAGCAGACAGGTTCAGGCAGCATAATAGAGAATGCATTTCTTGACCTAAAACTGTTGAAAATTAATTTTTCACCACCAATTATATACTACAATTATAGTAGTCCAGAACCAAAGATAAGCAACAATTATATTATAGGTAAAATAGACGCTGGACGCGCAATTGTAACGAACAACATCATAAGAGGCTCCATCTCGAACGCGCATAATAAAATAATAAACAACACCATGTCGGGTGGTTGCAGTGGTTCAGCCTATTTTATAAACAACACAATGGGTAATGGCATTTCCGGAGGGGGAACTATTTTGAACAACACTATTGGTGGTCCAATTAATGTTATGAGCGCGCGTATCTCGGGCAACATTATAAAAGGGGGGATAAAAATATTTAGTGGAACAATTGAATGGAACTTGATTGTGGCAAGTGGCACGTATGGAATAGAGATAACAGGGGGACGCTGCTTGATTCAAAACAATACAATAATTGATCCCATGATTGGATTTTATTCGGAGGAAGGCACTGGGGAGATTCATTACAACAACATAATAGGATGTATGCAAGAACTCGTTAAATTAAAGTATCCTTCTCAAACTTCTGATATCAACGCTACTTACAACTGGTGGGGAACCACTGATGAGCAAAAAATAAGTAAAAGAATCCACGACAGCAAATACGACTTCAACCTGGGCACAGTTACATTCAAACCTTTTTTGACTGCCCCGAACCCGCAAGCGCCGGAACCACGCACTAGGATCGAGTTTCTCCAGTCTTACGAGCCTCTTTTTCCAGGAGAAACACCCGAGCCACCCTATATCGAAGAAGAAGACTTGACCACAACAACGCCTACACCACATAGCCCCGCACCTACCTCACAGCAGGAAACATCAACGCCTAATCCAGAAATTCAACAAAAAGACCAGACTACAGCAATTATAGGCTCAATCATCGTGATAGTAGTATTAGTCACAGGCTTAAGCCTACTAATCTATCTAATTAAAAAATAAGCCCTACCAGAACCATCTACCACAGCAGCTTCCCCGCTTCAGCCAGCTTCTTTACCGCACATTAGGCGGCAACTATGAAGAGAAAGCACGCCCCCTACTCAACCCTTAAATATTAAAGCCAAGAACCCGCTGATTACACCAGCACCAAAACCTTCATATTTGGCGCCTATTAGCGATTCATTGCAGAAACCTATAGAGGGGCTATCCCCTGCTGCATCACAAGGTTTTTTTTTTTAAAAAGTGAAAAACGACCAAGCTACATCGCCTACACTTGCAAACACCTCTCCAAAGCACTCAAAAATAATTTACTACCCCCAAACACCATTACTTTGCTTTCCCACTGACATGATTACTAAGCCGAACCGTGCCCTTATTCATAGAGCAACATTTATTTCTCCCCGAACATAATGTTTATATTTGCTGATGTCGCTTCAGCTATAATTCAGCTACAATTAGCTAGCCCCGCAATTCACACACGGCGGCGGCTCAACCCCAACCAGAACGGCGCTTTGCCTTATAGGGATGACGGAGTTGGCCTCCAATTGCGGGGACATGTATGTGGACCTGACGCTGTTAGGTCTGAAATGGGCTTTGACGTTAATGTGGGTATTCTCCCTCCAAATCCAACTTGGCTATTGCGGAAGTACCTCCAGAAATAAACGCCGTGCACGATCAGCACGGAGACGCATAGTGTGCGTAACTCCGGTTGATCCTGCCGGACCCCACTGCTATCGGGATAGGACTAAGACATGCTAGTCGTGCGCTTCCTAGCCACGAAGGGAGCGCGGCGCACAGCTCAGTAGCACGTGGCTAACCTGCCCTTGGGACGGGAACAACCCCGGGAAACTGGGGCTAATTCCTGATAGGTGAAGAACTCTGGAATGAGTCTTTGCCGAAAGGGCGTTTACATCATGCTCGTAGGCGCTGCCCAAGGATGGGGCCGCGGCCGATCAGGTTGTTGGTGAGGTAACGGCTCACCAAGCCTATAACCGGTGCGGGCCGTGAGAGCGGGAGCCCGGAGATGGGCACTGAGACAAGGGCCCAGGCCCTACGGGGCGCAGCAGTCGCGAAACCTTTGCAATACACGAAAGTGTGACAGGGCTATCCCGAGTGCCGTCCGCTGAGGATGGCTTTTACCCAGTATAGCAAGCTGGGGGAATAAGGAGAGGGCAAGTCTGGTGTCAGCCGCCGCGGTAATACCAGCTCTCCGAGTGGTGGGGACGTTTATTGGGCCTAAAGCATCCGTAGCTGGCCGTTCAAGTCCCCTGTTAAACCCAGCGATTTAATCGTTGGTCTGCGGGGGATACTGTTCGGCTAGGGGGCGGGAGAGGCAGACGGTATTTCCGGGGTAGGGGTGAAATCCTATAATCCCGGGAAGACCACCAGTGGCGAAGGCTGTCTGCTAGAACGCGCCCGACGGTGAGGGATGAAAGCTGGGGGAGCGAACCGGATTAGATACCCGGGTAGTCCCAGCTGTAAACTATGCAGGCTAGGTGTTTGAGCGGCCACGTGCCGCTCTAGTGCCGCAGGGAAGCTGTTAAGCCTGCCGCCTGGGGAGTACGGCCGCAAGGCTGAAACTTAAAGGAATTGGCGGGGGAGCACCACAAGGGGTGAAGCTTGCGGTTTAATTGGAGTCAACGCCGGAAATCTCACCGGGAGCGACAGCAGAATGAAGGCCAGATTGAAGGTCTTGCTAGACGAGCTGAGAGGAGGTGCATGGCCGTCGCCAGTTCGTGCCGTGAGGTGTCCTGTTAAGTCAGGCAACGATCGAGACCCGCGTCCTCTGTTGCTACTGGCCTTGCGCCAGGCACACTGAGGAGACCGCCGCCGATAAGGCGGAGGAAGGAGCGGGCCACGGCAGGTCAGTATGCCCCGAATCTCCCGGGCCACACGCGAGCTGCAATGGCAGGTACAATGGGTTCCAACCTCGAAAGGGGGAGGCAATCCCGAAAGCCTGCCGTAGTTGGGATCGAGGGTTGCAACCCACCCTCGTGAACATGGAATCCCTAGTAATCGCGTGTCACTAGCGCGCGGTGAATACGTCCCTGCTCCTTGCACACACCGCCCGTCGTTCCACCCGAGCGATTCTTGGGTGAGGCGCGGTCTCTATTGGCTGCGTCGAATCTGAGTTTCGTAAGGGGGGAAAAGTCGTAACAAGGTGGCCGTAGGGGAACCTGCGGCCGGATCACCTCCTAAGAAAAGAAATAGCCATGTTGGAGGAGCAAGGAGAAAAAAGGCGTTAACGTCAAAGCCCACTAAGCTTGTAGCTGCAAAAGCGGCTTATTCTAACTTGAAAACTATTGCAAGCTTTTTTCTGCTCAAGTCCTCGACGACATGCACCCACGCAGCAGGCATGGCTTCTTTTTCATCCGCCGTTAAGCTCCGCACCGTCAAATCTCTGTTAACGTAAAACACTTGTCTGCACGCTTTGCAGGTTTGATAAGGAAAAAGTTCTTCCAACGGCTTCGTTACTTTCTGCTTCACTCCACAATTTGGGCATCGCTGCACCGTGAACTTTTCGTTTCGTTTTGCTCTTGCCGTTTTAACTTCTACATGTCGCTCCAGTTCTTCCCAAGAGGAGTATATGCGGTGCAAAGGCGAATCACCCTGCTGCCACATCTCCCTAAGTATGCTTAGCAATACTTTTTTCTCGTTCACAATCAGTTCTTCCTTCCTTTTGCGTTATTGCATTTACCTTTCCAGACTGGCGAAGCGGGACGACCATAACCGCCAAGATACATGCGTTTATTATCCCAAAAGTGTGCAAAGTTAAAAGCGAAAAGACGCTGGTAACCCGTTTTCTCAGTTACGTTTAAAGTTGAACTCACCGCAAAAAAGTTCGCTGTTACAAAAATGAACGCGATAACAAAAGCAAGTGCATCATCGCTTTCAGTGTTTACCTGCACCTGTTTTCGCCTTATGTTAAACATAAGTCCACAGAGGGCTTAAGTTTTTCTGTCTTAAAGCCTTACAACTAAAGTAAGCGCGATTTTGCCAACGAAAAAGAAGGAAAATTGTGTTTTTGATACGGCTATGCTTAAACTTAGGTTTTTGCGAATCTTATCCAAGAATCTATTGCTTCCAATGTCGGCTTGTCAGCCTCAGTCATCTTTCCTTCCGCAACATAAGACTTGGCAATCAAATTTATTTTCTTGCCGAGTTCAAAGGGATCTTGCGCCGCCAACTCTCGCCTATTCGTAACGCCTGCTTCTTCCAACAAAATTAAGTCTTTCTCCTTTATGCCTGGAACCATCGCAAGCTGCGCTCTTCCTTGTAGCTTCTCTATTATTTTCTCAGACATGCCTGTTTTCGCTGCAATTAATGATGGGTCAGTCGTAACCAATTCGCCTACCGTCGTTATTCCTATCGCTCGCAAGTCTTTTCCTGTGCTCTCCCCTATGCCTCTAACGTCTTCTATGCTGTTTTGACTTGCCAACTGGGGTTTGGGCCCAACGAACTCTGCTTCCAACCGTTCTATCTTCGATTTTACTTCTCCTATCTTGTCTTCTTGGTTTAGAATGGCTTTTTCTGTTTTCTTGTTTCTCTCTTCATGTCTATCCATGACGTTTTCGATTCTTGCAAGCTGCCCCGCTAATTCACTTTTAGCATCAGCCAAGTTTTTAGTAAACATGTTAGTTAAGTTCATGTTAATCTTTTTCATCTCTTCACTTTGCTCAGTAAACTGCCGTGTTATACTTGCTTTTACAGCCGCTAAATCACCGTCAAACTTTTTAGCCAAATCCTCATGCGCCTGCTTGAGCATCTCTTCTTGTTTACTAAAAGCTTTCGAAACGTCTTTTCTCATGCTGTTCAAGCTTTCGTCAACTAGGAAAACTCTTGCCTGCAAGCTTTCCAGAAACTGTTGTTGTACCTTTTGTGTGCTTTCTACATTGTTCATTCTTGCATCCATCTGGGCAAGCAATTTCTTAGTTGATAGCTCGCTTATTATTAAGTGAGTAGTTGCTCCAAGGAGAGCCAACGTTGCAATTATAGTGATTAAGAGGTACAGCCATACAGGGATTCCCAGTCTTATACCGCTGCTCAAGAACGGCTGAAAGACACCGGTCAGCCCTACATCCGCCCACAGAACTATCGCGTGCACTGCAGACAATCCTGCCAGAAAGGTTAAGAAGCCTGATATCCAGATAGTTTGGCCTTTCAAATTTCATTCCTCAAAAGGTTATATAATTAGATGTAAACATTTACTTCTTGTTTATTTTTAAGTTTTTCTTTAATGGTATTCGCTTGAGCTTAGAATTCATTTATACGTGGCTTCCGCTTTATTATCACTTGCCGTATAAGCAGGTGAGCCGCCTTGACGCTGGATCACTTCTTACTTCAAAAAGAGATTTTAATAGATGCTGCAGGCTGGAGCGAGCTTCTCTTAGGTGTTGTAATCGGGGCGCTTAAGCCCCCAGACCGAAGGTACATGGAACGTCGGATTCCTACATCATCTTTTCAACAACCAAATTTTAAAAATAAAAGGTATCTGCAAGATGCCGTGAAAATCGCCAGCGAGATAATTGAAGTTATGCGTCCTGATGAAGAAACTCGTTTCAAGGTATCCACAGCTTATGTCCTTTCAGGCGTGTGTAAGTACTTGCAAAATCGTGGATTTAAAGTTGAAAAAGTGGAAGATACAGGTGAACTTCATCACATGGTTGAACGAGGTTATGTGCGATGGTGCAGTGAAGTTGGCGTCCCAGAAGAAGTGTTGACTGACAAGAAAAGATTTTGGGCTATGTTGAAGTGGGTTGCTGAAAAACCTCGTTTGAGAGAATGCCTTGTAAAGACGGGCTGGGCGAGTTGGGAGCGGAAATGGCGAAACGAAATTTTTAAGTCTGCTGATTTGCTTGGTTAGGTGTGTTTGTTATTGTTTCTTTTGTTTTGCTTCTTGTTGTTTTGTCCATTCTTGTGTGGTTTGAGTGATTATTGCCTCTATGTTTCTTGGTTCAGATAGATCTTGGATTATGTTGTCTAATTCATATTTGATCAACGAATTAACTTCTGTTGGTCGAAGAGGCTCGGTTCTTGCTGCTTGATATGTTTTTAATGCACGTAAACCAAACTTAACCATTAAATTTTGCAATTGTGCTCTCAGATTTACCAATTCATCTCGGCTTTCTTTCATCAGTTGGTTAAAGTCTTCTTGTGCCACCATACCTTTCTCCTTAAATTAGCTATTGATTTAGAACTATCCATGTTTTTCGTTTAAATATACCTTTCCGTTAACTGGTGGCTATGCGCTTCCGCTGCCCTTTGAGGGCGCTGATGGAAACTATTTGGTTCTACTAGAAACTCGGTTAATGTTAGCAAGCTGTAATTGGTGAATCGTTTGTCAGTAATTAGCAAGAGAGCACTTACGAGCAAATTAGTAACGATAGCGTGCTGTTAAAGTTGCAGTAACTGAATTATTGGCTTCTGTGTTACCTACTGTAATCTGGATGGGTCCAGGTAGCACTGGAAATGCTGCTGCACCATTTGTGCCTACAGTTACACTTTGGTCGTAGTTAACTTCAGCGTAGGAATAAACTACTCGAACGTATGTTGTTGCACTGTTTGATTCAACGCCAACAGAAATGTAACCAGCGTAAACCAATTCTCCCTCATAAACGACGGTGGTTGTGTTTGCTTCTTGAGTTATAGTTCGAGCTGAAAATAGATACTGTGACTCGTTAAGGTAAACTATGCTGCGGTAGGCCGATATTGCTGTTTGCAGAGTCGCTATGTTTGTGTTGGTTTGGTTGAGGCTTTCTTGAAGAGATAACACCTGCGAGTTTAAGGAGGCGATTTGCGAGTTTAAGGATAAAATTTGCGAGTTCAGGGACAAAATTGTGCTGTCTTTTTCTATTATTTGAGCTTCCAAAGAGCTTACCATTGGCATGTAAACTACGATTGAACCAATTAAGCCAGCTGCAAGAACAATGCATATCAATCCCAACGCAATTACTATTGTTTTACTGAAAGTCTTCTTTTGCAGCTTTTTATCAGGTGTCTTTCCTATTGCGAGGGCGGATTGCGATGGGGCAGAAACTTCGGTTGAAGGTTTCGCGGCAGGCGTTATTGTTTTCTCTTTTGGCGTGCTTTCCGCGGTTTTCATGGTGGTTTCTGGAGCTTTAGGTGGAACTTGTGTAATCGAGGTTGAAGGTGCTAAGAGCTTTTTTTGTTCCTGTATTTCTTTTGTGAACTCGAGTAGGCCTTTGCCCATTAGCTTTTCGATTTCGTCAGGTGTTCCTTCCATTTCAATTTGAACTTCGCCTATTCGCAATGAAATCTTCGAGCGCTCTTTTTTCTGCTCATCTTTCTCTGGCATATCTATACCCTCATTTAGTTGACAAGTTTTTACATATAAAAAATCTGCGTATCAGTTGAGAAATAACCGCTGTTGACAGCAATTTTGTGGTTTTGCTTTTATCTATTGTCGCTGTCTCCTTTTTCTTTTCGGCTTATTTGTCAGCGGCAAGAAGCTATTAAAAGATTTTTCAGAATTAACCCCGAATTAAGTGCCGGTGAACTACCCCTCCCTATCGGAAGGGGCTTCCTGCTTCAACGATAACGCTTGCCCGTATAACTACGGGTAGAGGCTTTATCTCCACAGGCTCAAAGGGTCGTCCCAACCCCGCTAAACCTCGCTCTAAAATGTTGAGCGAAGCGTTATAGTCACGGTCAAGTTTGCCGTGTTTATACTCCCGACTTGTTCCTCTTGGATTTACCTTCAGAAATGTTCCACCAGCATTTTCAGCTTTGTAGGACAACATCTGAAGGAATTTACTCCAAGAGGCGTCGAGTATTTTTTGGGCTAAGTTATGGTTTCTAACCATGCCTGTTATGTTTAAGTTTTCAACGCTGATGACATCATAATTGTTCACGTAGAATCTTGAAAGTTTATGCAGGAAGTCGCCTCTCTGGTTTACAAGTTTCTCGTAAGCTTTTGCAAGTTTTATCCTTGCCTTCTCCCTGTTCCTTGAACCCTTTCTCTTCCTCGACAGATTTCTATGGAGAACCCTTATCCTCTCAAGTGTTCTCTCATAGAACCTTGGGTTCTCAATCTGTCTTCCATCGCTATCGGTGAGGAAGTGTTTTATCCCAACATCTATGCCCACAGCCCTCTTAGGCTCTCTTCGAGTTACGTTCATTTCTTTTTCAACGCATACGCAGGCAAACCACTTCCCAGAATTATGCTTCTTGATGATGACTTGCTTTATTTTCCCCTCAACAGCCCTGTGAACCCTTATGGGTATGTCTCCAATTTTAGATAGACGTAGTATATCAAACCTTTTCCCAGTCTTTATAAGCTTGAATCCACTTTGGTTGTAGACGAAAGTTTTATACCATCCTTTACCCTTGAACCTCAGTCGTCCCGCTTTTTTACCATTCTTCTTCAGTTGTGATAAAGCCTTCAAGTTTGAATATAGCTGATAGAGAACCATCTGTAAGACTTTTGAGTAAACTTTGTTCAACTCAGTTTTTTCAACTTTCAGCTTAGGCAATTGGGCTTGAAGCTCCATTCTGCTTGGTATCTTATTTTTTCCGCTCCAATGAGCTAAAAAGTAATTATAAGTTTGTCTGCATAACTCCAAGTTCTCCAACAATCTTTCTTCTTGTATTTTCTTTGGATAAAGTCTGAACTTATAACTAAGCATCCGCTTGTCCCTCAACATACTTCTTTAGAACGTCAAGGGTTACCTGTCCCGTCGTGGCAAGAAAGTATGATGGAGACCAAAAAACTCCCTTCCACAGCTTTTCTTTTACTTCTGGAAAGTTTCTTTGAATTTCCCTTGATGTTATGGTTTTTATTGCGTTGACGTATTTTGGTATATTCAAAGTAGGTTTTGCCTTGAAAATCATGTAGAAATGGTCTTTATCGCACTCAATGTTTAGAACTTCCACATCAAAGCTTTCACTTATTTCCCTCACTTTCTGTTTCAGGAAATCCACAATCTTCTCATTTTCAAACACTTGCCTGCGATACTTCACCACTTGAACCAGGTGATATTGAAGAGCATAAACTGAATGAGCGCCCCTATCGAGATTATATTTCATAGTTACTAAATTTTCTTGGAAACTATAAATATCTTTCAGCTCTCATCCCCCAGCTTTCGCAAGGGGACTTCCCGCCGATACAGTTAAATCTCCAGATCCACATTTGATAGATGTGTGAGTGTTTATGGTTTATTGCTCGAATTGCGGCGAAAAGATTCCAAAAGATGCTAATTTTTGCCCAAAATGCGGCACCAAAGCAATTAAGGATGTGGAAACAGTGTCGTCGGCGGTCTCAGATGAATTGAGGGAAGCACTTGAGAAGATGAGCTAAGAGCTAGAGAAGGCGTTCGCCGTCGCAGCTAAGGAAATAAGTATTGCCTTTCAAACTGCAAGCAAAAACATTAAGAAGTCACTTCAAAAAGAACCCGTGGATTGCCCTGGCTGTGGCGCGAAAAACCCGAGCGGTGCGGTTTTCTGTCATGAATGCGGAAAACGAATAAAGCCTGAAGAGTAACAATGCTGCTGTGAATGCCTGTCCCGCCCACTTGCGCACTTTTCCCCTTGAACTTCAAAGAGCTAATTTTAAGTTATTGTTTGCTGTGATAAACTCTGAAAGGCACATGTTTTCCTCCGAAGTCCTCATAAAAGCCCGCAGCTTAACCAAGAAATTCGGTAACTTCACAGCAGTGGACCATATAAACTTTGAAGTCTACAAAGGTGAGTGTGTAGGTTTTTTGGGTCCCAACGGCGCTGGAAAAACAACAACCGTACGGATGATTCACTGTTTTTTGCCCTTAACAGAAGGCGAACTATACGTGGCAGGGCTAAATGTTTCTACGCAAGCACGCGAAATAAAGCGAATAGTCGGCGTGGCACCTCAAGAGGACAACTTGGATCCCGATTTCACAGTTATAAAAAATCTTCAGGTTTACGCCCGCTACTTTGACATCCCAAAAGCTGAAGCTACAAAACGTGCTAGAAACCTTCTGAAATTTTTCCAGTTAGAGGAAAAACAGAATGTGCCCATCTCAGAATTGTCCACTGGCATGAAACGGCGCCTCATTTTAGCCAGAGCTCTGATTAATGAACCGCAAATTTTGCTTCTTGATGAACCAACTACGGGGCTGGATCCACAAGCGCGTCATATAGTCTGGGATGAAGTGCGTAGCTTGAGAAAACGCGGCGTTACGGTAATATTAACAACGCATTACATGGAAGAGGCGGCTACGCTTTGTGATAGAGTTCTGCTTATGGATAACGGCAAAATAATTGAGCAAGGCAGCCCATCAGAATTGATCCGGCGGTATGTGGGCGCAGAGGTGCTGGAAATAGACCGCGATGAGAAACTTTTGCAAACGCTTAAGGCAGAGTTCCCAGAGGCAAGTTTTGAAACCTTTAGTGATCGCATTCATGTTTTCACCATGCAGCCGCACGGCGTTTTCGAGCGCTTTCTCGAAAAAAACTCGCTAACAAACGTTACGATTCGAAACGCCAACTTAGAAGACGTTTTTCTTAAATTGACTGGGCGGAGGCTTAGAGATTGACGAAGACAACTGATTCTCCGGTAAAGTTTGCTTTGCCAAAATTAACTTATCGGGTGTGGAAGGTTTGGCAACGAAACTTTGATGTGTTCATGAAAACCATAAAAGTCAACTTTTTTCCTTCACTTTTAGAGCCAATCCTATATCTGGTCGCCTTAGGCTTAGGTCTAGGCGGCTTTATTCAGCCCATCGAGGGAGTATCATACATCAACTTCATTGCTCCTGCCTTAGTAGCCATCTCCGTCATGTATGGTAGCTTCTTCGAGTGCACCTATGCCTCTTTTGTGCGCATGTACTTTCAGAAAACCTTCGACGCTATAATAGCCACTCCCGTAAGCGTGGAAGAAGTCGTAGCTGGTGAACTGTTCTGGGGCGCTACCCGCGCTACAATAAACTCCACAACAGTGTTGGTTGTAATAGCGGCTTTTGGTTTAGTTTCAAGCCCGCTCGTCCTTTTAGTGCCTCTGATATCGCTTTTGGGCGGCTTGCTATTTGCAGCTCTGGCTATGTGCTTTACGGCAATCGCTCCCAATATAGACTTCTTTAACTATCCCGCGTTTCTGCTTGTAACGCCGATGTTTCTGCTTAGCGGAACTTTCTTTCCGCTTTCACATTTGCCTCCAATAGCACAGGCAGTAGCGCTAATTTTTCTACCGCTAACTCATTTGGTGAACCTTATCCGGGGATTAGTTTTAGGCAGAACTGAAGTTTTCATGCTGCTTAACTTAGTATGGATTGCTATTGTCGCAATTGCCCTTTTCGTTTTAAGCATAAACTTGATGAAAAAGAGGCTAATCAAATAATGAGCGTAAACACTTGCAGGTTTAGGCAAATACGCTGTGGTACTTAACCCCTCAAGTTGCTTCTAGCGTATTTGGCAGCACTCTTTAATATGACGCATGCCATGTTCTTCTTTAGAAACAAGCTGGAATTAATTTGAAAAAACCTTTTACAATACCTATCACCCTGCTAATAATTATACTAAGTTCCGTATCCGTCTCGGTTAATGTGCGCTATGCCCTCGCGGAAAACACGACTAACGTCCAGCTAAGCATAACTGGCTTGGTAGCTAATCCCCTTAACCTAAGCCGCGCGGAACTTGACGCTATGCCAAAAAGCGCAGTTAACGCCGCCATAATCTGTGTAGATTTTCCAGGCCATGTTGTTGCACAAGGCAATTGGGTTGGAGTAAAACTGCGGACTCTGCTGGAAGCCGCACAACCTCTGGCAGAAGCCGTCAAAGTTGCTTTCTACGCTGCTGACGGGTACTCCACAGATCTGCGTTTGGACGCTGTTATGCGCGACGACATAATCGTAGCATACGAGAAGGACGGAGAAGCGCTTAACGCTTTACGCTTAGTGGTTCCGGGAAAATGGGGATACAAATGGATAAATCAGCTCTCCCGTATTGAGCTTGTTGACTACGATTTTCTCGGCTTTTGGGAAAGCAGAGGCTACTCTGACGATGCCGAGATATCCTCAAGCGAACCAGGTATAGGCGAGCCTTTACTGCCAAATAGCGTTCCATCATATCCGCCGTTGACTGCAACGCCTACTGCTGAGCCTTTGCCTTCCTCCTCTTATGTAAATTCTACTGTGCCCTTGCAGCCTTCGCCATCGTCATCGTCTTCAAGCAGCAGCGGCGTACCCGCTGAGGCTGGCTACGCTGTGGCGGTGGCAATTGCTGCAATAGTACTCGCAATGGCATTGTTCAAGCATAGAAATAGGCTTTAAACAATGCGGTGGGCTTCTCGGCGGCGTTTATATGTCCAAAGAGTTTAAGAACAGCCAGAACTCTTCCACACTGTTTATTTTTCTTATTTCTAAGTATTCTGGCTTGAATTTTGCGCCTTCACCTGCGTCTCCTTTGTAGAAGCCTACTGTATGGGGATAAGTATTTTCAAATTCCGGGCTTTCCACGATTTCACTCAATTTAACAAGTTTCGCCTCTTGCGCATTTCCTTTTTTTCTGTCTATGAATGCTACATAATAGTTGAGGTATTTACCTTTATTGCCATATTTAGGAAAATAGATTAGCCAATCTAACTCCATGAAGTGAAAGTTTTTAGTTTCGTTTTCCAATATTC
>JBBFKZ010000009.1:0-64601 GCA_037481775.1 Bathyarchaeia archaeon | reverse complement strand
CTAGTAGTCAATGAAAAGCAGGTTGAAGAAGCCGAGACCACAGTTCGGATGATGCGGTTTGAACTTGAAAGAATTGGCGCCGTGAACCAGCTTGCCTTATCGCATTACGAAGAGCAAATTTCAAGATATAGAGAGTTATCTCTGCGTTTGAATGAGCTTGAAAGAGAAAAACAGGCTATTGTGAAGTTCATGGATGAGATTGAAGCTAAAAAACGCAAAGTTTTCATGGATGCGTTTGAAAAAATCAACCTGAACCTTCAAACATACTTCTCAAAGCTAAGTGGGGGCGGCTCTGCCTTCTTGAAGCTTGAGAATCCTGAAGAGCCCTTCCAAGGAGGCATCGACATGATTGTACAGTTTCCCACTAAGCCGTCTATAGTTGTCAGCGGTGCAAGTGGCGGCGAACGCTCTCTTTCCGCAGTTGCTTTCATATTTGCCTTGAAAGAGTTTACGCCTGCCTCATTCTATATTCTCGATGAAATAGATGCGCACTTGGACGCTTTTCACGTTTCAAAACTCGCCGAGGTTCTTTTGGAAGAGTCTGCGAGAACGCAGTTTATAGTGATCACTTTAAAGCCCGAGCTTGTGAATAAAGCCCAAAAAGTTTACGGCGTATATGGCCAAAACGGCGTTTCAAACGTTATCGCCGCAAAATTCTTGGAGGCAACTGCTTAAATGTCAGCGGTAGTAAAAAAGCCCTTTTATTTGAGACCTCCATGGAATATTCTCTTCGAAATCAGCAAACTTGAAAAGCTTACGCCTTGGAACGTAAACATCGCTTATTTGCTCACCTCGTTTCTTTTGGAAATGGAGCGCACCGGCAAAGTGGATTTCCGTGCTTCCGGCGTGGCTTTAGACTCTTCAGCACTTATCTATTTGATGAAGTCCAAGCTTCTGCTTACTCTTCAGGAACCACCTGAACCGCCAAAGACACCTCAGGATTTTGTTCCGCCGCCTCTGTTCTTGCCTTTGAGACATGAGTTTACATCAACAACCATTCAGCATTTGCTGGAAGTTTTGGATGACGTTTTGAAGGGGGAAAAACTGCCGAGTTTGGACAGAGTTGTCGCACACCCTGTTCTCCCAGCCGTCTCTGATATAATGCCTCAGATAGACATGTTTCTGATGGAAATTGAAATACAAATGGAGAAGCTGTATGCTCTTCTCTGCGAGAAAGTTAAAGGCGTGGGAATAATCGAGTTTTCATCACTTATAAAAGGGATAACCAGAATAGAAGCAATCCGCACATTCATTCTATTACTGTTTCTGGCGCAAGAAGGAAAAATAAGTCTGTGGCAAGATGAAGCGACAGAAGAAATATACATAGCCATGGGGAACCTGAACATTGCAGGAGACGAAAAAACAGGCATCTAGCGCAAAGGATGAGAACAAGCGAGCGCAAGAAGCAGAGAAAACAAAACATTGCTTGAGGCTAATTGAAGCAGCTTTATACGTTGCGGGTCGCCCTCTAAGCCTTAATGAGTTATCTTCAGTTTTGAACACAAGATCTCAACAGAAAACTAGCAAGTACGTTAAGATACTCATGCAGGAATATGCCTCACGAAACACGGCGCTTGAAATATTAGCGCTGAAAGACGAGCGCTTTGTTCTGCAGTTAAAAGCTGAATTTACGCCGTTGGTTAAGAAACTTGTCAACAAGCCTCTATTGTCTGCGGGTCCGCTGAAAACACTTGCCTACATCGCTTATAGACAGCCGATCACGCAGAAACGAGTAATCCAAGTGCGAGGGCAACATGCCTACGGCCACATAAAGCTTCTCAAGGACATGGGGCTGATTGCGACTGAAAGAAGCGGCCGCTCCATGACGCTGAGGACAACAGATTATTTTGCCGATTACTTCGGGCTAAGCCATGATATTGCCGTTATGAAGAAAGAATTGAAACGCATATTTGGCGAAGCCGCGAAGGAAGAGGAACAGCCTAGAACAGATACGTAAAAAACAAAGTATGCACAGAAATGTCCCTGCTCGCTGAAGCCACAAAAAGAGACATATAGATCGGAAAGACAAAATTAAATATGCTAAAAAGCTAGGGTATGCAAGTGCCATTTCCACGTTTGGTATTGCACAAAAAATAGGAAGTTCATATGAGAGCAAAGGTTGCGGTTGCTACAGTTTCGGGGAAAGCTTACTTCTTTATAGTGAACAAGTTGAAAGAAAAGAATATTCCCTTCATAAGTTTGGTTCCAGGCGAAGCAGTGCCCGCGGAAGTTTCAGTGGTTTTAACCACAGCGAACGAAAAACACCGCATCAACCATCGAAAAGTGTTGGTTTACGACGCTGAGACTGAGCCAGATATAATGGCAGATGAAGTAAAGAAAATTCTTCAAGGTAAAGAAACCTACGAGAAAATAGTCGTAGGCGTAGATCCCGGCGAGGTTTTCGGCGTAGCAGTTATAGCTGATGGAAAAGTTAACGAAACAGAAAATTGCTTTAGCCCATATGAAGTAACGACCAAAATTAAGGGCATCATAAAAGCCGTTGATTTATCCTCAACCGAAGTAACCATAAAAATCGGCAGCGGCATGCCCGCATACAAAGAGCTCTTAGAACTTTTAGACGCAGCCTTGCCGCTTGAAGCAGTCTTGGAAGTGGTTAGCGAGGCTGGAACAACCCGCTCTTCCAAGGAAGATGTGCATAGACGATGCATTAAAGATATAGCTTCCGCCATACGCATAGCTGGAAGGACAGGACATGTTTACCCAAGGAGGAAAAATATTGGAGCAAACAGTTGAACGAGGTAAGACTCTGTTAGCTGCAGGTCCAGCTGCAGTGTTGCTTGTTTCTGGGAAAGCAGAAGTATTAGGTTTCCAGGTTAAGGATAACCGCAGAGTTGTAATTCGAGACGGAAAACATCTGCCCTTCTTTGTTACAGAAAAGGCTGTCTTTGACATTTCATTAGGCGAAAATGCAAGCATCAAAGAAGTTGATGGCAACACTGTTCCCGCTTCATGGGCAGACGCTGTTAAAGTGCTTATGGGCTTTCCCAAAAAGCCTGTAGTAGCTATGGTTATGGGTAAGGCTGACTCTGGGAAAACCAGTTTCTGCACGTATCTTGTAAATAATTTGGTAAACACCAAACAGAAGACTGCAATTTTAGACGGCGACCTAGGGCAATCTGACGTAGGCCCGCCTTGCACCGTTGCTTATGCATGTGTAACTAAGCCTTTAATAGAGCTGTACGAGCTGAAGGCGGAAAACGCGTTTTTTGTGGGCGTAACATCTCCAAACGAAGCAGTGGACAAAATGATTGAAGGCTTAGCCTTAATGAAATCAGAAATTATCAGCAGAACGGTTGATTTTGTAATAATTAATACTGACGGCTGGGTTGAAGGCGAAAATGCCGCGCAGTACAAGGTGCAGTTGGCTAAGAAGCTTGAGCCAGATATTATTTTCTGTATTCAGCAGAAAAATGAACTGGTCCCCTTGATTGAAGCTACGACCTTCAAGAAAATCGTGGTGGAGTCTTCTTCTGCTGTTAAGCAACGAAGCCCAGAGAAACGCAGGCTCTTGCGGGAGATGAGCTACGCGAAGTATTTAGCAGGCGCAAAAGTTAAGTCGTTGCCGTTAAGTCAGCTGAAGCTTGAAGAAAAAGCTGCTTTGCAAAGCAAGCAGGATGCGGAAAGAGGCTTGCTATTAGGGTTATATAGCGCTCAGCGTAAATTCTTAGGCCTCGGCATTCTGCACGAATTTGATCACAAGCGAAAAACCTTAAAGGTTCTCACATCGGTTTCGGCAACTCCCTCAATCGTTGCTTTCGGCAAAGTGAAACTGAATGAAAGTTTCAAGGAGGCGCACCTTAATGAGAGTAACACGGCGGCGCCGCAAGCTAAAGTTTGAAGAACTCGCGAATTTCCCTCGCTAGAACTTCATCCTTGCACGGTAAAATTTTCAATACATTGTTTATCCATGAAGGCAGAAAACTGCGGCAATAGTTAGTAGCGAAACGGTAGTCTAGGAAAACTATGGCTCCTCGGTCCTCCAGTGTTCTTATGGGCCTTCCAGCAGCTTGAGCGGCTTTTTTCATCGCGGGAAGAACGTAACCATATTCTCTGCCTAGTTTGGGAAAACATTTTTCGTAATAATCTATTTGGGCTTTAACTCTTGGTGTGGGCTCTGCGTATGGAACACCTACAATTATTACAGAATTCATTTGGTTGCCTGGGAAATCCACGCCTTCTGAAGTGCGTCCGCCTTGAACGCCGAGGAATACCGCGCCGCCGCTCTTGCTGTAGGCTTTGAAGTCGGCTACCATTTTTTCGTTAGCTTTAGAGCTCATTCCTCTGCGTTCATACAAAAGCGGTTTGTTCAACGCTTTTTCTAACCCTTCGGCAATAAGGGCGTTTAGAACATCGAATGAAGCGGCGAAAATTCCCGTGTTTGCCGGTGTGTTCTGCACTACTTCAGTTATTCTCTTTATGATTATTTGGTACATGTCGCTTGTTCTTTTTTCCATAGCTGTGGTTACGCCGAGACAAACAATCGAGAGCACGTGCTCTTTAGGAAATGGTGAGGGCAAAACGCACTGCACAGTGTCTTCTGGAAGCTTTGTCATTTTCGCGTAGGCTTGTAGGGGCTGAAGAGTGCCGGACATAATGACATTGGCGTAGGTGGATGAGAAAACTGGCGCAGTAACTTTGGATGGATCTAAGGCAACTATCTCCAGCTTAGCGGTTTTCACGTTTTCTCTGGTGGTGTATCTGCTTGCCACATTGATATAGGAGTCGTCGCCTAGAGTTTCAAGCCACCGTAGTAGAAACTCGCTCACTCCGTGGATGTAAGAGCGCGGATTTTTTCCTTCAGCGAGCAAGCTTCGTCTGACGGCGCTGCCCACCTCATGCATATGCTCAAAGAAGTCCCGCGGATTAGAAATGCTTCCTTCCTTTTGTATAATTTCTATTAGCGCTTCAGGCGAGATTATTTCCTCATGTCTAATTTTCTCTGTCATTTTCTCGATTTCTTTTCTGAAAAAATTCACGAAAGCCGCAACATCTCTATTTTCATACTTCGCTGCTTCAAGCTCCGCTTGCTTCAAAACGAAAAGGGATAGACTACTGCTTGCTATGTCGATGGCTGTTTCAGGCAAATTATGTGCCTCATCCACAATTAAGATGGTTTTCTGAAGTTGTGAATCAAGATTTTTGAAGAATGCTGTGCGAATCACGGGGTCGAAAACATAAAGGTAGCTTAGAGCAATAACGGCTACGTCTGGCAAGGATGCTTTGACGAGTTCGTAGGAGCATATTCTCTTTTTTCGGCATACTCTTTGTATTTCAGATGCCTTGTAAGGGCGCGTGGTTAACTGATTCTGAAGTTGAAGATACTCGTAGGTTTGCTCTTCTGGAGCTCTATGATATGCACATCTACCTTTTGCTTTTAGAAGCTCACAAACTTCCATGAGCGATCTTGCGTCAGAAGCGCTTTTTGCTGCAAAAGTGTTAAGGCACATCTGATTGCGCCCACGAAGAGACACCCCTGAAACCGCATGCTTCTTGCACACCGCTCTTAATTCTTCTATTACTCGCTCATGCTGTCGGTGAGTCCTCGCCACATATAATATCTTTAGATCTTTTTCAACTGCTATTGGGAGGCAAGCTGAAAGCGCTGATATGGTTTTGCCTAGGCCGTTGCTTCCTTCGATGAGAATTGAGCGTTGCGCTTTAACAGCGTCATAAACAGTTTTTATGAACTGGTCTTGGTGAGGGCGCACGCTTGTGTAAGGGAAGTACTCTTGGGCTGCTTCAGGCAGTTTAATCATTCTTATCCCATAATCCTCTTGAAGGGCAATGCATGCTTACAGGGCATTGCTTGCATAGTGGCCGTTTAGCTTTGCAATACCGCCGGCCATGCGCAATCAGCAGTACATGAACAGCCAAATAGTCACGTGGATTATAAAGCGATTGGAGCGACATGCGCACGGTCTCGTAGTCACCTTTTGCTGGTGCAAAGCCTAACCGTTTTGCCACGCGATTAACATGCGTATCCACGGGAATAGTGGGCTGCCTTGCCGAAAAAAGCAATATGACATCGGCTGTTTTCGGTCCTACTCCTGGCAGCGCCATGAGAGTTTTTCTTGCCTTATCCAGAGGCTGCGACAATATGGTCTGCATTGAACCGTGAAATTTCTCCGCGATTATCATTGAAACAGTTTTTATTGTTTTGGCCTTGTTCCTGTAGAGGCCAGCCACGCGTAAGGCTTCTTCAATATGACTGTTTTCCGCCTTCGCCAGTGCTTCTGGTTTTATTTCGAAACGCTTCGAGAGCCGTTCGAAAGCTCTTGCAGTGTTCCTGTCAGCAGTGTTCTGCGATATAATCGTCACAATCAACGTTTCAAATGGGTTACGATGCGTGCCAGCCCATGTTGGCATTGTAAAGGTTTGTTGCAGTATCCGCAAGACAGCATCAGCGCGTTTTTCTTCCATTATCCTGCCTCATTATTGAAAATGCTAAATAGTGAACCTCATTAAACTATAAATAGTCAATGGAGAACGGGACAATGGAGCGCGCCAAGGTAATAAAAGAAGAATTAATAGAGCGAGACACGCGTTTCCTTGCGGTTTACGTTGAAGCCAAAAACTCTTGTCTAATAATGTTGAGCGAAAAAGAAGACAGAATGGGAACCCTCGCGGTAGCAGTTCCAAAACCTAAAGACTTGCTTGGGCCAGCCACGTCATCGGTGCTTTTAGGCGACAAGCACGCAGTTTCAGCACGCATGTTCGCTGAATACGTTGCCGCTAAGAAGGAAAAAATCGCCCTAGTTTCCGTGTATTTGGAGAAGCTAAGTGAAACACAGGCGCAAGCATTTTTCATGAAATTGTTGGAGAAGGTCATGCGGGCGGAAAGTGAAAAAGAAGCAATATCAACATAGGTTTTGTTTAATTTAAACTCTTAAAGTGTCAGAAATATAAAGGGCAGAGTGCCGTCCGTATTGTGCAAGTTGGTTAGTTTTTATATACCAGCATTAAGAGTTTAAATATCGTGGGGTTTTGATGCCGCAGGAAAGCACGAGCAAAGGAACGGTTTCACTGCGTGTGGAGGACGTGATGACTGCAGGTGTCATCACTATAGATGAAGATGCCTCAGTTAAAGAGGCTGCGGACGTTATGAACCAAAATGAGATAAGCTGCATAATCGCGGTCAGAAAGAGAAAAGCTGTAGGCATAATTACCGAAAGAGACCTGCTGAAACGCATAATTGTTGAAGGTAAAAACGCAAAAGAAACGAAAGTTAAAGAAATCATGTCTAAACCGCTGATTGTTGTTTCTCCTGACACAAGTTTAGAAGAAGCTGTGCAATTGATGTTCCAGAAAAAAATAAAAAAGCTACCTGTAATTTATAAAAGCCGTCTTTTAGGCTTAGTCAGCTTAACAGACATTACCCGCTGTCAGCCAGCTTTAATGAAACTCCTGAAAAGCTTCGCAGCCGCACAGGACATCCCCAAAAGCATGAAAAAAGTTATAGATTCCTATATTGTTTGACAGAACAGCTTGCTCAAGCAAGCGCTTGGCAAGTTGCTTCCTACGCAAGCATTTACGTGTTAATGGCAGGGTACTATTGAATGAAACAGACTCTTGTGTTAAGGGTTAACCCTCAGAAACCAAGCATCAAAAAAGTTCAAGCCGCAGCAGACATTATCAGAAAAGGCGGTTTAGTAGCGTTTCCTACGGAGACCGTGTACGGTTTAGGCGCGGATGCATTGAATCCCGATGCCGTTTTAGCGTTGTTTAAGGCAAAAAATCGACCTTTAGATAACCCGCCCATTGTCCACGTTGCGAACATAAGTACCGTTTATGAACTAACCAAGCATGTTCCGCCGAAGGCTGGGCTTCTGATGCAGGAGTTTTGGCCTGGCCCGTTAACCTTGATTTTTAAGCGTTCAATGCATGTTCCTGACGTGACCGTTGCCGGTTTAGAAACAATCGCGATTAGAATGCCGCAACACGCTGTTGCCTTAGCGCTGATTAAGGAAAGCTGTTGCCCTATTGCTGCGCCAAGCGCAAATCTTGCGGGAAAACCCAGCCCCACCTCGGCTAAGCACGTTTTCGCTGATCTCAATGGGCGAATTGACGCGATTCTGGATGGCGGCTCCACACGCATAGGCGTGGAATCCACAGTCTTAGACTTAAGCGTTGATCCTCCCCAAGTTCTTCGTCCTGGCGGGACATCCTTTGAAGCTTTGAGAAAAGTTCTTGGAGATGTGCAGCTTCACCCTGTTGTGGTAGCTGAGAAAGATTTGCCCGTCGAAAAGGCGCGGTCGCCTGGGATGAGGCACCGGCATTATGCGCCAAAAGCTAGGATGGTTGTCGTGGAAGGTGCAATTCCAAGGGTTATTGCCAAAATAACAGAGTTGACGGATTCTTACAAGCTTAAAGGCGTCAAAGTAGGTATCTTAGCTACTGATGAGACCATAGCGAACTACGAGGCTGATGTTGTTAAGTCTCTTGGCAGCCGCTTCAACCTGGAAGCTATAGCCCAGAACCTGTTCAGCCTGTTAAGAGAATTCGATGAGGAAGATGTGGGAATAATAATCGCTGAGGGTGTGCCAACAGAGGGGTTAGGTTTAGCTGTCATGAACAGACTGCGCAAAGCCTCTGGTTACAACATCATCAAGGTATCATAAAGTAAGAAACACTTATATCAATGGGTTAAGTGTTGCGTTTATAATTCGATGCATTGCGCGTTAAATAAGGAAAAGATGTGAAAAGAAATGGCTGTAGGTGGAGGAACAGTTCCAGTTATAGTGTTGAAAGAAGGCACAGGCAGAACCACTGGGCGTGAAGCACAAAAGAACAATATAATGGCTGCGAAGATAGTAGCCGAAGCCGTTAAAACTTCATTGGGTCCATGTGGCATGGATAAGATGCTGGTCACAAGCTTCGGCGACGTAACCATAACAAATGACGGCGCAACCATAATGAAGGAGCTTGATGTGCAGCATCCGGCGGCGAAAATGCTTGTGGAAGTTGCTAAGGCGCAGGATAACGAAGTTGGTGACGGAACCACAACCGCGGTGATCTTAGCTGGCGAGTTACTCGCCAAGGCAGAAGAACTACTGAATAAAAATGTGCATCCTATCGTGATTATCGACGGCTTTAAGAAAGCCAGCGAAAAAGCTCAAGAAGTCTTGGAAAAAATCGCTATCCCAATAAAAATAGACGACGAGAAGACGCTACGGCAAGTTGCCGCTACCTCTTTGTCCAGTAAAGCTGTCAACGTAGCTGTTGAGCATTTTGCCAAAATAATTGTTGATGCAGTTAAACAAGTGGCTGAAGAAGTTGACGGCAAATATAAAGCGGACATTGATCTAATCAAAATCGTCAAGAAGCATGGAAAAAGCTTGGAGGAAACAGAGCTCGTTAAAGGCATAGTTATCGACAAAGAAGTTGCCAGCTCACAGATGCCCAAGATAGTTGAAAACGCAAAAATCGCGTTACTTAATGAGAAACTGGAGATCGAGAAAACAGAGTTCGACGCGAAAATCAATATTGAAAGCCCAGATCAGATGAAGCAGTTTTTGGATGAAGAGGAACGCATGATTAAAGAAATGGTCACCACGATAGCAAAGTCGGGCGCTAACGTGGTTTTCTGCGAGAAAGGAATTGATGATTTAGCGTTGCACTTTTTGGCGAAAAATGGTATACTTGCAGTCAAAAGTGTAAGCAGCAGCGACATGGAGAAATTAGCGAAAGCTACTGGCGGCAAAATACTATCAAGCATCAAAGATTTGACTGCGGAAGCGCTTGGAAAAGCTAAGAGAGTAGAAGAAGCCAAAATCGGCGACGACAAGCTAATTTACGTGCGAGAATGCAAAAACCCAAAGGCAGTGACCATAGTCATCCGCGGCGCTTCACCGCATGTTGTGGATGAGGCTGAGCGTTCGCTGCATGACGCCTTGTGTGTTGTCAGAAATTCTATTGAGGACGGGAAAATCGTTGCAGGCGGCGGCGCTCCAGAAGCAGAAATCGCCAAGCAACTGAGGAAGTATGCGCCCAAAGTAGGTGGTCGTGAGCAGTTAGCCATAGAAGCCTTCGCAGATGCTGCCGAAGCTATCCCGTTAACGCTGGCTGAAAACGCTGGATTAGACCCAATCGATACGATGGTGGCTTTAAGAGCAGAGCACGAAAAACCAGACAACAAATATCTCGGCATCGAGGTAACCACAGGAAAAATCAAGAATATGCTTGACCTCCAAGTTCTCGAACCACTTCGGGTGAAGCAGCAGGTCATCAAGTCGGCAACTGAAGCAGCAAATATGATACTGAAGATCGATGATCTGATATCTGTCAAAGGCGAAGAAAAGGGCGCTCCTGCACCATCAGGAATGCCTCCAGGCGGCATGGGCGGAATGCCCCCCTACTAAGAGGGCTCACCCTTTATTTTTTTTTAACAGCTATATGCGCGCATCGGTTTTCGCTGGTAACTCTATGTTTTAAGGCGCTTTTGTTTCTGAGACAAATTAATCTGCACACCCGCGGTGGCTGGAAGGCTAAAGGCGGCTTTCTATATTAGGTTGTCCAGAACGAGAAAATTTGCAGGTTCTCGCCAAACTGTTGCTTTATAAAGTGTATTATGTCCTCATCTTCTAGGTAGCGGTTTCCATTTTTGTCTTGGCGTATTGGGATTCCCGTTTCTCTCAATCTGTTTTCTCCTTCTTTGGGGAAATCTATGTAAACGTGGTAGCCGCCTCGGGCGAGGAGAATCAGCCGCAATGCCGTGGTTTCCTTTGTCTTTGACATGGCGTTTTGATCGATGCTATAGACAAGCGAAGGAGGTTTCAGCTCTATGACTAGTCGTTTAAATTCTTCCCATTTTCTAATTCTGACCAAGTCGCTCAAGCCGAGTGCACCTTATTCGTCGCTGTCTTCCTTAATTGTTTTTGCGATTCGCGATGTTTTGGCGCTGTTTTTCGGCTTTAGTAGCTCTTCTACAAGCTTGAATTGACGTTGGTATATGTGGCAGTTCTTTGAGTGAAAAATCAGCTTTCCAGTTTCCAAAGTGAGGTTTCCGCGTCTGTTGATTTCTTTCACAAATGCTTCATTGAAAAGCTGTAGTCCCGCGATGTTGGCTGGTAAACCCGCATAGGCATCCCATGATCTGAAATAGCATGTTAGATGCATTTTTCCTTCCAGAATCTCAGTGTCGATTAGGCTTAAGCATGGCGGTTCATGCCTTTTAGCGCCAATCGTTTTCTTTATGTCCTCTGGCAATCGAATAACAAGGGTAACTTGCCTATCCCGCTGCTCTTGCACGTACCGTTCTATTGCTTCTTCTATCTGGTTGACAGGATAGTTGAGTCTGCTACCATAAGTGTACGTTTCATCTTCTTGTTTCTCGCCACACCACAAATATTCCAAGGCGTAACCTTGAACATATCTGATGTCGCAGGGCGCCTTATCACTTACCAAGGGCCTATTTTCTGGATGTGTAATTTCTATTGTCAAATTGAGCTTTTTGGTTTCTGTTATCTCTGAACCGTAACCAACTTGGAAAGAGTCTCCTTCATGCCAGATGCGGCTTAACGCTTGAAACCAAGCGTCTGGGCAATCAAACGCCGTGATTTTTACATGCTTCATAATGTTCTCTCCCTTTTCTAAGCCGCATATTTGAGTGCTAAGTCAAGCTAATCTGCCTGTTTCCTGCATATAAATCTGCGGTTTCACCGCCCAAAAATGACTGAACAAGTAATTTAGCGTGTCTACACGTGTGCCTTGGGTGCTGTGTTCTGCAAAGTTATTTATCCATCTTGTAACCGAATAAAAATTGGCTGCGTGTGGGATAAATGGCGAAAAAAGAAGCGGAATATAGAAAGTTAACTAAGGAAGAAGAGGATGTGATAATACATAAAGGCACAGAGGAACCTTTCACCGGCAAATACAATGATTTTTGGGAACACGGCATATATGTCTGTAAAAGATGCGGCGCCCCGCTTTACCGTTCTGAAGACAAATTTAACCCGGGCTGTGGCTGGCCCAGCTTCGACGATGAAATTCCCGGAGCCGTGAAGCGGATTCCAGACGCTGACGGCGTTCGTACGGAAATTATTTGCGCTAATTGCGGAGCGCATCTGGGTCATGTTTTTGTTGGCGAAGGTTTCACAAAAAAGAATGTTCGGCACTGTGTAAACTCCATTTCGCTGGATTTCATACCGCGCAAGGAAAAAACCGAGTTGCTTGCAGCTCAAGCTGTAAATTTAGCTGAACTGATCGATTACCAATTAGGTTCCGTGGTAAGCCGAACAATACTTGATAAGAAAGCTGGAACAATAACCCTTTTCGCTTTTGATCAAGGCGAAGGATTAAGCGAGCATACGGCACCTTATGATGCAATGGTTTACGTTCTCGAAGGAGAAGCGGAGGTAGTCATATCTGGAAAACCAGTTCGATTAAAGAAAGGCGAATTTACCATAATGCCTGCTAACGAGCCTCATTCGCTATCGGCTGTGACGAAATTCAAAATGCTTCTCATAATGATAAAATCGTAATGTTCTAGCTGACGCATAGCGCTATTGCCGTGATAGCCCCTCTATAGGTTTCTGCATTGAATTGCTAATATGCGCCAAATATGATGGCGTATGCGCTTGTGAGAGGCTGTCGGGGGATAGCATTGCGGTCAGTCGCCATGGCAAGATTAAAAGGGAACTGCCAATACAATATCGTGTAGGTTGTGAGCAGTTTATGAGCAAAAAGGACATTACAATTGAGTATGCACCCTTTAAAGAAATCGTTGTAATGGAGCGCACGTATTTTTCAACCCCTGAAGAGATGGCTCGTTTCACGTCGGTGATAGCTGGTGGAAAACTGGCGGGCTTATATTGGGCTGAAGGCGTGGTTTTTCTGTATTTCCCGCTTCCAGCTTCCACAACAGCGGTTGCGAAGGCGTTGATAGAGTCGGGTAAAGTTTACTGGACTTTTGTCGGCTACTCTTTAATGCCGAAGTATACGCCGACCATAGAGACAAAAGAGAAAATTATTGTACCCGTAATCGACATGTCTTCTGATCATATTCTCCGCAAAGTTGCTCAATGGCTAAAAGAACAAAAAGAGTAAAAAACGGTTAAGCTGCGGGATACAGCGGTCGCAGTTTTGAGAGGCCGGAAGCGCTGATGAAGAGGATTGAACTCAGCGGCAGAGTATTCTGCCGTCGAGGCGAGGGAAGAAAGTTTCTAGAGTTATCGTGGGTTAAAAGTCAAATGAAGCAGAAGGCAGGCTTTACACCGTACGCGGGCACCTTAAATTTAAGACTCTCGCATGAAGGCGTGAAACGCAGAGAATTGCTTGAAGAAAAATGCGCAATGAAGATTTTGCCAGCTGAAGGTTATTGCAGCGGGAAACTGTTCAAGGCATTCATTGGTAGTGTGGAGTGTGCTGTTGTGATTCCTGAAGTGCCAGGATATCCAAGCGACATCCTAGAAATCATCGCTCCTGTAAACTTGCGCGAGGCGCTTAAGCTTAAAGATGGAGATGAAATCACCGTTACAGTCCTAATTTAGGCTTGCCGCTTCCGCTTTATGAAGTCATTTATGTAGTCTTCCGCGCGGTTATTTTTCTGAAGATATGCACCATAGCTTACTAAGGCCTTCATGGCTCGTGCCGCATCCTCTGGCGAGGGATAAGCGGGAATCCCCAGCTTATCAAACCTAAAGCGCGTGTATAATGCCATTTCCGTCTCGCCTATATCGCACATGACAATAGGCTTACTATACTTGTCTGCCACGCGAGCCACGCCTTCAATGTATTTTTCACGCAAAGCAGGCAGATGATGCAGACCGAGCAAGATTATGCCGTCTACTTCAGGATCTTGAAACATAAGATCTGCTGCAACCTCGAACATGACATCAGTCACCGAGCCAGTAAGGTCAACGGGATTAGAAGTTGCCGCAAATTTGGGAAGCACACCCTCATCCTTGAGCTTCTGAAACTTCTGTAAGGTTTCTTCTGAAAAGCGCTCCACAGATAAACCATTACTTTCGCACTCATCCACTGCCATTATGCCTGGACCACCAGCGTCTGTGAGTATACCGATGTTCCCGCCTAATGCGGGCGGCTGCATGGCGAGAGCTTTCCCCATGTCAAAGAACTCCTCCATGTCCCGCGCGCGGATCACTCCTGCTTGCTCGAAAGCGGCATCGTAGATTCTATCCGAACCCGCGATGGCACCTGTATGCGAAGCGGCGGCTCTGGCGCCAGCGGTGCTTCTGCCAGCCTTAAGCGCCACTATGGGCTTCTTCAAAGAGACTTCTTTGGCTACATTGAGAAATTGCCTGCCATATTTTATGTCTTCCACGTAGAGAAGTATAACCCTGGTTTCTTTATCAGAAAGTAGGTAATGCAGCATTTCGGACTCGGTCACGTCGCATTTATTGCCAAAGCTTACGAATTTGCTGATTCCAATTTGGCGGCCAGCGAGAAAGTCGAGAGCCGCAACACCGAAGGCGCCGCTTTGAGTGACTATAGCGATGTCGCCGACCATTGGCCTTGGCGTGGCAATAACTTCGTCTCCTGTTGTTAGAACCTTGGTTTCAGGAAGAAATAGCGTGTCCACACCTGTCTTCTGATAGTAGACCCCCAAGCAGTTTGGACCTAAAATGCGTATTCCCGCTTTCTTAGCTGTGGCCACCAGCTGCTCTTCAAGCTCGATGTTTCCGATTTCTTTGAAGCCCGAAGTAATTATTATTGCAGTCTTAACCTTTTTAGCAACCGCATCTTCCATGATGGACGGCACAATTTTTGCGGGAACAACGACCACTATTAGGTCTAGTTCTCCTGGAATCTCGGTTATAGTTGGGTAGCACTTAAAGCCTAGAATTGATTCTTCATTGGGATTTACGGGATAAAGTTCTCCTTTGAAAACGCCTCTAGTTTTGTTATAAGCAAAATTTTTGAAAATCACATGTCCAGCCTTATCTATCTTTTTAGTAGCGCCGATAACCGCGACTGAACGAGGATTAAAAAAGGCATCAAGCTGCTCAGTTTCTTCCATAACTATCACAGCGTTCATTAAGAAAAGAGAAGTGTTTATTCTTTACTCTTCCAAAAACGGCATTCTATCCTGCGCGCCTCTTTCTGACAATGACGATTGGTTTATGCTTCATCTGCGCCAGCATACGCCAATCTATTTCCGTTACCGCCACATGAAACCGCGCAGCCATATCCCACACCGTTGCGCCTGAACCCGCGCCTCTTGCCCTGTCAGCGACATTAGCAATTTTTAACGCCTCTTCTGCTTGAAGCACGCAGCCGGCTGTGGCAAGCGGCGTGGATCTCTTTCTAAACCTTAGTGCCCTGCCAATAACGTAGGCGATAACGCCGCCGAAAGAGTGGATCCCCCTAATTGGGTTTGGACGTGGAGTGAAATGGACATTCCTGAAGGAATAAGTTTTATCCGTATCCACGATTATTACACATACTTTCTTTTTCAGCTTACACCAGATCTGCCTGCGAATAGCCTCAGCCACCTCATACGGGTTCCTCAGAGGCAAGCTTACATAAGAAAACGGCAGATTAGAGCCGTCGATGCCGCCTTCAGAACCCCACATAAGCGCCTGCAAAAGCCCTGCATGTTGCAAAGCAACCTGTTTGTGACGGCTCCCCGCGTCCAGCGGGTACTCTCGCAGTCTTTGCGCCAGTCTTCTTCCGAGATGGCATATCACGCTTAAGCAGTATCCCCAGACGAAGCGCACCCATAAACGACATATCATTTTCGCGTTAAATCCAGCCTTAACAACGCTTTCATCAATAATGTTGCCTAGCGCGGTTGAAAGCGCCTTTTCAGAAACAACAACAAAGTCGCCATCGCATACTCGTCCCGCCAGCTCCTCAACAATACTGCTAAGGTAATCTTCGCGAGGCTTCCAATATTCCGTAGCTAAAGCTAAAGCATGATACCTAGTCATTCAACCAGCATTCCGAAAGGGCCCTTCTCTGTTTATCTAATAAAGGCTTCGTTTCATTTACGGTTACGCCATAGCAAAACAACTATCACAGAAAGTGCCCTTAGGCGACCATGTACCTCTATGCCGGCAAAACAGCGATTTTGTCGCCAGCCTTTACCTTGAATTTTTGGGCAGCGTTGCCCTGATTTAAGGCTATTTCAAGAAAACCATGGCTTCCGATTAAAGCTAACGGCTCCTGAAGCCCAGCTTCACCATAAGCTTGACAAAGCCTCAACTTAAATTTGCTACCACTCAGATTGACGTTCAACATTGCCGCCACAGCGGCATGAGAAAGCTCTTTCTCACTTATGTTTGTGATTATATTTCCAAAATCATCCACATGTAAAACCTCACCTATGAGCATGCCGCTTCTTTCCGTGACTTTTGCAAATTCAGGATACACTACATTGTGTATTTCAGGTCCAAGTTCTTCTGGTTTCACCCCATTCATCAGATGCGCCGCTGCAGGAGCGAAAATGTCTCTGCCGTGAAAGGTGAAAGAAACTTTGGGCAACATAAACCGCAGATTCGCCAACTCTCGGATGCACAATATGCCTTGCTGCTCTGCGGCTAAAATTAATAGACCATTATCTGGCCCAATAAAAAAGCCTTGCTTTGTCTGTATAACTATGGGGCGCCTTTGGGTGCCAACACCTGGGTCGACAACCGCCACATGAATTGTGCCCTTTGGAAAATACGGTGCTGCTGAAGACAGCATGTAAGCGCCCATTCGTATATTGAACTTTTCTACTTCATGGGTTATATCTACTATAACGGCTGCCGGGCATATGCCCAAAATTACAGCCTTCATCTCTGCAACGTAAGGGTCTTTCAAGCCAAAATCAGTAGTTAAAGTAATCGTCTGCCTCAGCCTCCATGAACAACAGGAACAAAAACTACTTCATCACCATCATTTAGGTTGGTAGCTAAACCATCTAAAACGCTGATTTCTTTACCATTTACAAGTATTAACGTGCTTGACTGTAAATCTTCCAGTTGCTGAGGACTCAAGCTCTGCTTGAGGGCGGGTATTTCTTCAACAAGCCTGCTAAGTAACTCCTTCACGGAAAGAGCGCCATTAACACTCAACGCAAGTTTGCTCGTGTTTGATATGTGGCGCAAGGTGCCGAGAAATTTGAGGGAGATTGTCATTTTCCCACTCAGCCTATTTATGGAAATTAGGAGGCAAAATGCTAATAAACAATTCTCGATTTTTAAGCGCAAGTCTTCAATCTAAAAGGATAAGATTAGAAAACGCAAAACAAGTTGCTTTACGCGCTAATCTTCTAATTTCTCTTCAGTGAAGGTCTCCACAATGTCCGCGGCTATCTGAATAAGCGTATCCGCCTGCTTAATAATTGCATCGCCGTTAATGTCCTCTAATTGGGATAGCTGCTGTAAAATCGCCTCAATTTCAATGAGAAAACGTAGGGTCTGGTCATTCGTAGGCGGCGTCTTTAGCAGCTCTTCATGTATGAGAAACTCGATGAAGGCGGGTTCACCTATGCTGTAGTATATGGCGTTTCTGGCTTTTCTAATAGCTTCCAACACAAGACTGGGCGCCATATAGGGAATCTTTCGCGCTGCTTCCAACTCGGCTTTCGCTTCGCGTAGATAGCGTATTGCCCAGCCCTTTCTGTATTCATCTATTAGCAACATGTTTTTCCCGGCATTATGCTGCTATTTCTTCCTTGACTGCTTCAGTTGGCGACTTTTTCTGCGTTAAAGTCATAACGTGTGTTATATACCCAGCGATTTGATTTTTAACTCTCGTGGTTGCGCCCAATGTAAGCGCCTCAACTGCACGCTTGTTGTCTTCAAAATTAGTGGAAAATTTATTCGGAAACCTTGCTATGAGTTCCTTAGCTAACCGTTTAATTTGTTCCGTTTTGACTTTTCCCAAGTATACCTGTTCCTCCAGTTACGCATCGGTTTTCTTCTTCCACCGCTTGAAAGCGTAAAAGCAACTTTCAATAGTAGAGAGGCTTAATTTAAGTTTACGCCTTGCAAATTCTATTACCGCAAAGGGTAAAATAGAAACGCATTGCACAAATTAAAATACATTAAAACTCCGTTCAAAAAGGAGGATTCCCTAAAAAACTGGCCTAACACATAACTTAAGATTAAAAAGCGTGAGTATGCCGTTAGCACTAATCGAAGAAGATGAATCGGGCACTTGTTGCATCTCACGCCGTTTTGAAGGCTTGCCTAAAAGTTCAGCTTTTCATGGTTTAACAGTGCAAAAGCGGATTTCACGGGCAAATGTTAATTTAGTTTTATATCGAAGAAAACTTCAAAGTTTCTGGCTATTTGCTCAGCAACATCGGTGATAGGCATATTCTTGATCGCGGCTACGGCTTCAACCACTGTATTTATAAATGAAGGCTTCGTAATCTTGCCATTGTAGGGCGGTTTCCGGTAAGTCACGGGACCGTCAGTTTCTGTTAGAAAGCTTGTTAGGGGCACTCTTTTAACGACCTCGCGGATGCCTGGAGAATAAGCTACTGGCGGCCCTTCAGTGATGAAATATCCATGCGTTAAAGCTTTGTTTAATGCACTTAAGGGGTGGCTGAACCAGTGTAGCAGAACACGCTTGAGATTATAGGACGGAAGCATATCCACAATTTGAGCGGTTGTTCCACGCGAGTGAATTATAACAGGCAGACTTGTCTTTTCAGCTGCACGCAGCATCTTGTCGAAAACCATGAGCTGTTTATCCCATATTGCCTCATACTTATAGTCTAGTCCGATTTCGCCTATTGCGACTATTGCCTTTCTTTGGCTTTGCTCAAAAATCAGCTTTAGTGTGTCTTCAAGCTCGTTTTCCTTGAGCACATTCACATTCCATGGATGAATGCCTAACGCAGCGTAAACAAGGCTAGAGTATTTCTCAGCCAGCTTCACACTTTTAAGGCTGGTATCAAAATCCATTGAATTCGAAACCAGCGCGACAACACCGGAGTTTTTAGCTTCCAACACAAGTTCATCAACGATCTGAGCGTACTCCGCGTCGGAGAGATGAATATGCGCGTCAACTAGCTTCATCTTTGAAACCTTCGCCATTTTTATCGGTTATAGCGTTTTTATAATTTTCTTCTTTATTCGAGGAATTTTAAGCAACAAGACAAGCTTAAGAGTCGGCGGGATAAAAAAGGTTAAATATGGCTTTAAAAAGAAAAAGAGGCTAAGGAGTCGTCTTTATGACGGATTTAGAATTAGCTGTAGCTCCCATGCACAGGTTGTGCAAAAAGGCAGGAGCAGACAGAGTCAGTGAAGCAGCAGCGAAAGAGCTCGCTAAGGCGCTGGAGGAGATTGGCGTAAAAATCGCGAAAGAAGCATTAGATTTTGCCATGCACGCCGGTCGCAAAACCATCAAAGCAGAAGACATAGAAATCGCTGCTAAAAAAGTCATGGGAAAATAATTCCCTCTTTCTCTTTTTTTAGTTTGCAAAATTTTTGCGTTGAAAAAACATAGCCCATCTATAAACAGCTTGAACCGGTTAGTTAAATATCACTTTACTCTACAATCGGGAGAGGTTTGCTGGGGCTTTGGGCATCAACTAAAGGAGAAAAGAAGAATGGTAATCTGCTGCTGCAGATAAATCATAACCCAAAGCCCATTCAGCCCACTGCGTTTTATCGGCAATGAAAAAAGAGGGAAAAAGAGTTTTGTTTCGCATCAGCATGTTTACCGTTTCCTCATTAGTAGTAGACCAACTATGGCGATAGCGACGATTATGGCGATTGTTGAAATAGCAAAGTAGGTTTCCACTGGCGCTTGGGGCGTAGGCGTAGCTTCAGGCGTAGCTGGCGGCGCATCTTCGACATATAGGGCTGTTTCTGCATGCGAAGGCCAGTACGACTCCGAGCCAGCAAAACGGGCGATAATGGTGTACTCGCCAGGCACAGGCGGCGTAAACGTAGCCTTAAAGAAGCCGCTCGAATCACTTGTGGTTCTAGCTACCTCATAGTAGTTGCCGTTGGGATCCAAGACTTCAACGATGACGTCGACGCCTTTAACGTTAGTAGGCTTAGGCTTCTGCATGTACACGTACTCCATCCACGCACCCATGCTCTCGTCAGAAACAGCGGGCACGCCATTCGGGAACCGCGCAGCCTGCTCAGCCTGTCTTGTACCAGCAGAAATATCCGTTACGGTGCCTTCCACGAGGACTTTGCTGCCATGCACAGAAACCTTCGGAGACGCAGTTACAGTCGTGGCGCTCGGGCCCTTACCAATGCAGTACACTTGCATGTCATAGCAGTTGAGGAATACGAAGAAACCGTCTGCAACGACATCGCAGGATCCGACGTACATGCCAGAGCCCCATCCTAGAATAGTCCAGATTTCCTCGCCGGTAGTAGCGTTTATGCAGCGATACCTTGCACCCTTGTAGTATGGGGAGTCAGGCGAATGTTCAGTAGTGCCCACGTAAACTTTGCCGTCAGCAATAACATCTACGAAGATTGGGTAGTGACCCCATGGCGTCTCAAGACCTGAGAAAGTGCTGTTGCCTTCTCCGCCGTTACCGTAAGTCCACAGTAGTTTTCCGTTTGACATGTCATAGCAGTAGAGTATCCCGCCGAAACCAGCCACATAAAGCTTGCCATAAGCAGCTAGAGACACTGACCGCAGGGTGTCATACGGGTGCACATAATCAGTGTTAGTCCATAACAGGCTTCCATCGTATAGGCTGTAGCCGTAATGTGCCATGGTTTCTTTATCCTCCATAACGAATACACCGAGTTCTGGATCCCATGCAGTGATTTCTCGGGTAATGTTATTTGGTGCTACTGGATAGTGCTTAGTCCACAATATTTGTCCTCTTGATTCTGGCTTTAGACTTACTGCAGTAACGTTTGCTCCTGCCTGGCTTATTGCTCCTCCATAAACGCCTACATGTGTTCCAAGGTTACCTTGAATGAGAAGGATTATGTTGTCTAAGCTAGCTTCTCGCCAAGCGCTCCATGTTCCGGGACCTAACCCTGACAGCGATATGTTCCAGTCGTAAAAGCGATCTTGACTTGCATCTATAGTTCCTGGATACCAATTGGCTGCACCGATCTGCCCCGCAGTTTGGAAGTTTATGTAGGAAGAGTTCCACTGTAGCAGACGATAACTTGGATTTGAAGGCGTGCCTACGTTTTTAAGAACATAGCGAATTATTTCACCTTTTGGCCCGACGACCGATGTGCCTGAAGGAACACCTGTTATGTTCGTGCCTGTGGGTTTTCCTGTGGCTGGATCATATGCAGTTTGGAAGTTGCTCGCAAACAGCAAGCCGTTTGGAAGAATTCCATGTTGATTACCGTCGTCATAGCAATAATAGTAGCCAAAAGCTGGGTCAGGCAGACTCGCTGTGGCGCCCATTTCTGCATTGTACCATATCTCTTCGCCAGTCCGCAAATCGACGCATATCCATCCTCCGCCTCCGCCTGAATTGCCATAGGGAAGTTCGTAATAGAGTCTTCCGTACATAACTATTGCATTGCTGAACCTAGTATTGTATGAGCCGCCCATGTAGAACGTGTTGCCATCACGACCGACATTGCTTCCTCCGACGACACCGCCATCCTGAATTGGTCTTGTCCACATTATGTGTGGGCTGTTAGGCGCTGTACCATCAGGCTGGAACCTTGCGTAACCTGCACCGCCAGTGCTGCTTTCACCGGAACGAATGTATGGCGAACCCAGCCAGTTTGATGAGATGGTATACCAGTAGGAGTTCTGCCCTTCTATGGGGCGTACCCAGTATTCTGTGGGAAGCGGATAGCTAAGTGTGGGTTCAGGCAGCGGATTTTCCAGAACTGTGAAGGTCGCTGTGGCGCTAGCGGGTGTAAATGTGTCTCCATTATACTCGCCTGCCCAAGTGTATTTTTGCCCCGGATACTCGAACAATAAAGTGTACTCACCTACTTGATCTGGAACGTAGGAAAAGTACTGGAAACTTGTCGTGTCCCAAACAACGTCCCATTCGTGTACTTCTGTGTTTCCGTCAGGTTTTGTTATGGTGAGTTTGTAATCATGACGTCGGATGTCATTAGTAACAAGCGCACCCGGTAAAGGCGTGTCAACCCACATTACGATGGCTACACGTTGAGCGAGTCCCACAGGGTTAGGTGCAGGAACGACATAGGCGTAGGAAATAATGGTCCAAGCAGGGTCATGTGCGTTAGCGGCAGGTGCCTCAGCAAGTACAAACAACATAGCAGTCATTAGAAATAAAGCAGCCAGATTAGCCTTGTTTCTTGCAAGCTCCATTTTTATCCTCCCTTTAGTTATATGTCTTTATAAGGCAACTTCCTATTTTCAAGAGAGTGCTAATAAGTCAAACTCACCTATCGTGTGCGTAAATTAATTATAGGAAAAGCGAACTTCACACAGTAGGTTAGTGAAGCATTATGTATGATGAAATACGAATCGCATACGAAGCGATCTCGGCTATTCTCTGTTTTATTCTCGTAAAATTCATGATTAAACCCTATCAAATCACCAGAGAAAGCAGATATCTAGGGTTACCTCTCGGATTTGGATTTCTTGGAGCAACATACGCCTTCTCCTCCTTTTCATATTTCCAACCATACATTTTTGGCCGACAAACACTGTATCTTCAACTTGTCGTAAGAGCATTCGCATTTATGTTTCTAACAATGACCTACTACTTTTCAGGGAAAGAGACAAAGTCAAAATTGCTTTGGAATAGCACTATAGCAACATTAACTGTTGGGCTTATAGCAACTTTAGCACTTTTGCTCAACCTTCCTATCGATGCATTACCCAGCTATCAACTTACAAGTGTTGTTATCCGAATTTTTAATCTGTGCTGCATCCTGTATATCTGTGCTCACACGCTTAGAAGCCACATAGAAGCGCCAACCCCGGGAACCATATGGATCCCATTAGCGTACATTCTCCTAGGAATAAGCCAATATTCGCTATTAATTTGGATTGTTGACAACAGTATTTTTGCATTTTTTTCGGCACTAGCAATTCGCTGGGCTAGCCTTGCCATCTTTCTATTTGTTTCATACAAAGCCTTCTATAGTACTGAAAAGGGGCGGTTAAATGAAAAAGATTGCGCGGAGAGACAGACTGAAAATCTACGGTGACCTCTTATCAATACTTTACAACGAAGGTAAAAAGGAAAAGATAGTGCTAACACACATTCAAATGCAAATGAGAGTCCCCTTTGATAGGCTGAAAATATACATTTCAGAACTTAATCAACTCGGTTTGATTCAAGATGAGACCTCGCTTAAGTTAACAGAAAAGGGAAAAAGGTATCTTGAAGAGTATGAGAAAGTTCTCAACTTCATGAAACAAATGGGCATCACCTACAAATAGCAAATTGCAACAATGCCCTTGATAGATTCTGTAGAAGATACACTATATCTTGAAAGATAACACAACATTCTGCTACTGCAGCTTCAATTAATGCCTAAAGTCCACTCAGCACCTCAAAGCTTGACGCAGAAATAACCCGAAAAAAAGGGGAAATGAGTTTTGTGCGATTTTTGCAGGTTTACCGTTTCCTCAGTAATAATGTAACGGCGACGGCGATTGCAATTATGATAGCAACAGTGGAGATGGCGAAGTATGTTTCAACAGGCGCCTGAGGAGCAGGCGTGGCTTCTGGCGTAGCAGGTGGAGCTTCCTCAACGACTATGGCGGTTTCAGCGTGCGAGCCATAGTAGGCCTTGGAGCCTGCGAATCTGGCGACGATTGTGTATTTGCCTGGAACTGGCGGTTCGAAAGTAGCGCTGTAGAAGCCGCTGCCATCTGTGGTTGCCTTGGCAACCTCGTAATAGTTGCCGTTCGGATCAAGCACTTCAATGATGACCTCGACGCCCTTAACGTTCGCAGGACATGAGAACTGCATGTAGACGTATTCCATCCAGGCGCTCATTGACTCGTCAGCAACAGCAGGCACACCATTAGGGAACCGCTTCTTGATGGCCACATCATCTGTTCCTGGAGAGATGTCGGTGACTGTGCCTTTTACAAGCACTTTGCTTCCATGTGTGGCGATTTCAGGCGACGCTGAGACGGTCGTTGCACTTGGACCTTTGCCGATGGCATATACGCGGGAGTCGTATGAGTTTAAGCAAGCTATTATGCTATCGCCGATTACAGGTTTTCCTCCCCAGACAGTGCCGTAGTAATTGAGACGCCAGATTTCTTCGCCTGTCTCCGCGTCAATGCAGACCATTTCGGAGCCACGTTCTTTCGGATCGCCTGGCGAGTGCTCGGCGTAGTTGAAGTAGAGCTTTCCATCAGCAATAAATGCTGTGTAGATGAACCAGTTGTTGCCGAATAAGAAGTCATGATATCGGTCTTTGAAGTTGTAGGTCCAAAGGCGGTTGCCAGTTTTTGCGTCGTAACAGTACACTGAGCCGCCAGTGCCCGCTGCGTAGTATTTGCCATTGTATATGAAGTCCCAGGAGTATCCTGAGGCGTAAGACCATGCATCCTTGTAATCCTGCTTCTCTGTGGGTCCCCAAAGTTGCCTGCCAGTGTTAATGTCGAAAGCCCATTTCTCAGTAGTCTCCAAGCAAACTACGACGAATATGCCGTCTTTGACGCTGGCTGCCTCTAGCCTATAGCGTGCATCAGGCCTCGGTGGCGTCCATGTTACATTAAAGAGCAACTGTCCTTTCGATTCAGTTTTGGCGCTTATTCCCCACATAACCATGGTGCTCGGCGCGAGCGAGCCGCTGGCAAAGTTTGTGCCTAAGACGCGGTCTTCGAGATATGCGACAACGCTTCCAGGCAGGCCTCTTGGTATGGTTGCGTTCCATTCATAGCCGTTTAAGCCGAGCGGCGTAACAGAAGTCACTGGAACCGATCCAGTAGCGTTGATTACTTTGCCTTGTGGTCGCCATGAACCCCAACCTGGGTTGTTGGGGTCAGTAGCCCAGTATGCGCTGATTACTGCGGCAGAATTCCACTTCGTCATCCAGCCCTGTGCCAAGTTGACGGTGTATCTGATTATTTCGCCGTTTGGTCCGTATATGTTGGCGCCTGAAGCAGGCACGTTAGTCATGGTGTACACCCAGCGACCTGTTGCAGCTTCATAAGCGTACCATGTCGTGCCCACAGTTGCCCAGAGATAAGCGAATACACCGTGATAGTTGAATCCGTCCCAGTAGAAAGTTTGACCAAAAGCCAGTCTTGTGTTGTTCCAGTTTCTAACCCACAATTCTTCGCCAGTGCGTAGATCAACAGCAACGACCTCTTGCTCAACTGCTGTGTCACCGATACTCTTGTATCTGTTGAAGTATAGCACGCCGGCGATTATGACTGGTGGCAGGAACAATCCTTCGTAAGCGTCGCCGTCTTCAAACGCGTGTTCGCCAACGTTAATGCCGACCAAGCCTCCGCCAAGTGCGCCTAAGCCGCCTTTCACTAAGGGCTTAGCCCAAAGTATGTGCGGCGCCTCTGGCGCGTCTTCATTGCCAGGTGTATCCATGTCAATGAAGTAGCCTTTCGAGTATAGCCAGTTTCCAGCTATCACATTCCATTCTCTGAATTGCGCGTTTATTGGGCGGCTCCAGAATTCGCTTGGAAGCGGGACGCTGGGCCAGTACTCAAGCGGCTCCTCCTGCACGATGATTTGGAGCTTGTCACTGTCCGACGCTTCGAGTATTGTTCCCGCGGGCAAGCCTAAAACAGCTACTTCCAAAGCTTGCTCAGGAAAATGCACTTGCGCATAGTAGGTTCCAGTGATTGTGGGCACATAAGTTACGCCGGTACCGCCTGTTGTATCCGTATTAATTGGGCCCAAAGTGTCAACTTTGCCATCTGGCCTTTCAATCGTCACCGTAAGTCCTTTGTGGCCTGTCTGTGGCCAAGTTGCAGGTAGCGATATGCCGACATGAAGCATTATTGGTTTGCCAACTTGCGCGGGGTTAGGTACTGCCCCAATGTAGGGGTAGGTTTTTACTCTGCGAGCTGCTTGTGCTTCAGCCAAGGGCATTATGGAAAACGGAGCAATCATAGCAAATACAAGCGCGACAGTTAAAGCAACAGCTATCTTTTTCTTCATCATTCTCCTATTCTCCTTTTTTGGCAAGCTAAAGGTATAGCGCCAACAATATTTATGCTTTAAGCAATTAAAAGTAGCTAGACTGCCTAGTAGGAGCCATTAACACGCTATGCTCAGAAGCCATTTTGCACTACATTGCATCATTACACTAAGCTTTTGCTGACGAGTCCCATAGAAACTGGAAATATTCCCGCGCAAAACCCACCAGACCCACATGATTGCTCCATATGACTAAGCTGGGTTTGTCTTCTCCGAGGAAGAGCATGGCTTCTTTGCTGTCCGCAATTATGCCTCCGCCGAACATGTGATCTCTAACCCGTAGCTCGCTTATGCCAGCGAACCTTTTTAGGAAAAGCCAGTCCTCGGTTTTTCCAGCCACCATAAGCTTAACGTTCACCGTCTTTTTGATCATGCCGAGCAGCGGTTCCGCAGACGCCATTATGGGTCTTGCAAATTCAGGAGTGGCAACCATAATTTCCTTTGTGGCTTTCTTGAGAACCTCCTCAAGCTTGGCGAGAACTGCTTGCTGCCCGTGCAGTAAAAGCAGATCAGCGCGCTCCACCAGCGCCTGCTTTTCATACAGAGGCTGCAGCTCTTCAGCTATAGCTCTTTCCCAGCCTTGATATTTGTCTTCAAATTTGAGTTTAGTGAACGCCATAGCCTCAACAGGCGAGACAGGATAATACTTGAAAGGCCGCCTTTCCGAGCTTTTAATCCAGCCCTTCTCTTTAAGCGTGTTCAATACCTCATAAATCTTTGAGTAGGGAACAGATGCCTCGCGGCTTATCTCCAATGCCGTCATCCGCCCGCCCTCTATAAGCGCCGTGTAAGCGTCAATCTCGTAAGCGCTTAAGCCTATTTCCCGTAGAATCTCGCGGATGCTATCGCTGATTGACACTTTAATTCCCCTCAATCACCTTATGAAACGGTTGGAAACATTATTATGTCTACTGCGATTCTTAAGCACTTCGAAAACTTGTTTACCAAAAAAGGTATAGTGAAAAACATGAACAAGATTAAAAACACGAAGAGCATTTGTCCCGAGTGCTTGAAAGTGTTAGATGCCACAATTTTTGAGGACGACGGCAAAGTCTACATTAAAAAAGAGTGCCCTACTCACGGCTTTTTCCAAGAACTTTACTGGTCCGATTATGAGCAGTACTTGCGTGTTGAAAAGCTCAGATATGACGGCGAAGGTTTGAATAATCCGCGTACAAAAAAGGAGAAAGGCTGCCCCTACGACTGCGGCATATGCCCAGAACATAAGTCGCACACGGCGCTTGCAATAATTGACGTGACCAATAGGTGCAATCTTACGTGCCCAGTCTGTTTTGCAAACGCGGCTGCTGCAGGCTACGTGTACGAGCCTACACGCGAGGAAATCACAAGAATGCTGGAGAACCTACGTGCAAATGATCCAGTGCCAGCAACAGCGCTTCAGTTCAGCGGCGGAGAACCAACAATCCGCAACGACCTCTTCGACCTTGTTCGAAAAGCAAAGGAACTTGGGTTCCGCCATGTGGAAGTAAATACGAACGGTCTTCGACTCGCGCAGAGCGTTGATTACTGTAGGCAACTGAAAGAGGCAGGCGTAAGCACCATCTACCTGCAATTTGACGGATTAACATCCGAAGTTTACAAGTTCATACGCGGCGTCGACTTGCTGGAAACGAAAATGAAGGCCATCGAAAACTGTCGCCAAGCAGGATTGCACAGCATAGTCTTAGTAGTCACTCTGGTGAAAGGCGTCAATGACGGACAACTAGGCGACATCATAAACTTTGCGGTAAAAAACTTCGATGTTGTAAGATGCATAAATGTGCAGCCGGTCTCTCTTTGCGGGCGTATTCCACAAAAGGAACGAGACCGCATGCGCATCACAATCACTGATTTCATGCGGCTAGTTGAAGAACAGACAGGAGGCAAAGTGAAAGTTTCAGACTTTTATCCTGTGCCCACTGTTGTGCCAGTTTCAAAGGCGGTTGGTGCCCTAAAAGACAAGCGTTATGTAGAGTTCACGGCGCATCCACACTGTGGCATGGCCACCTACCTGTTTGTTGAGGATGGCGAAATCATACCGATTACCCGCTATGCTAGCGTGGAAAAGTTCGTTGAAACCATGCGGAAAGTTTACGAAAACGCCTCGAAAGGAAGCAAAAACAAAGCCAAAATACGCTTGTTTGGGGCATTAAGGCATGTGAAATTCAGTTTTTTGAGAAAATATCTTCTGCGAGTTTTAACGGAAGGAAGCTACAAAGCGCTAGGCGATCTGCAGAGAAAAGCGATTCTGCTTTCAGCCATGCACTTCATGGATCCGTACAACTTCGACTTAGAACGAGTTCAACGCTGCGTCATTCACTATGCAGTGCCAGACGGGCGCATAATACCATTTTGCACCATGAATTCTATACATAGAGCTGAAGTTGAAAGGAAAATGGGCATACCCATCAAAGAGTGGAAGAGCAAGCATAAAGTTGAAATAAGTCAACTGGCCTAATGCAGAAAAGGAGTTACGAAAAATGGGCGGAAAAAAGAAACTTGGGCTAAAACAAATGGAACGCATGCAATCCAGAAAAGATGAAGAAGAAAAAGCAGCAGAGAAGAAGAAGGAAAAAGCAGGTCCGCCGAAGGAAAAAAAGCCTGCAGCGGTAATCCCTCCTGACGTAAAAAACGAGAAAGTTATCGGAGAAGTAAAAAAGATGAATGTTTTGACGCCTTACGCTTTAGCTTCAAAGTTCAACATTCGGATAAGCACCGCCAAGGACTTCTTGGAAGAGCTGGAGCAAAACGGCGTAGTAGAGTTAGTATCGGGAAGTCACAATATAAAGGTATACAAGCCAAAAGCCGCCTAGCATCTAACATTGCATAAAATCTACTGTTCTTGTTTTTGAGTAACAGGAGTTTGTTCAGCTTGAAGTTTCCAAAACGAGTCTACACAAAAAAAGAAGTGAAAACAGCAATAGAGCTCATAAACAGCGGCTATAAGCATGAATTGGCAGTGGAGGGAAGCCCTGAATTTAAGGAGAAAGTATCCCAAACTCTTGAATTAATAAAAACTGCTGGGTACTACGATTTCTTGAGAACTTACATCAGAGAAATTGTTGAAATTGATGGATTAACTCAACTTCGCGAGACAGAAGTTGCGATATGGGCAAACAAGTTTGCAGTTGAAAACCCCGTTGACGCTGCAAGCCTTTTCATTCAAAAAGCCAGCCAAATGAAGGAATATTTGGAAGGCGAGCTCTATTACGGAGGCACCGCAGAAAAGCGTTCAGTTGAAAAACGCATGGAATTCTTGGAGATTTTGAAACAGAAAACCCAAGATGCGAATGTGAGGGCTGAGTGCGAACGATTGCTACAAATGTGGAGAGACAGTTCGATAGCGTACTAAGCCAGTAACTCAACCTTGATTGTTGTGCCACTTTTAACTTGTTTAAACAGCTCCAGATTTTTTGTAACCTTGCCTAGGACATTCACTGGGCTGTAGGGTTGCGATTGGCCATAGAATATACAGAGAGCGCTTCCCATTGGCCAAAAGGCGATAGTTCCTGTTTCAACGGTAGGCTTAGCTTTTTCTTCTCCGATTTTAACTGGAATTTCAAAGTAGACCTCTTCTTTCCATAAGGCAGCTCTACCCTCAACAGGAAGCCTTCGAACAATTGTGTCGATGGTTCTGGGCGCTAGAAACCTAACGAGCTCACCTTCTGCCTCGCCTAATCCTTCTATAACGAATCGTATTTTAACCCGTGAAATATTTTCCTCGCCACTCAATGTTTCACAACATCCTTCAAGAAATCTTCCAGGATCTCTTCGAGACAAACAGGACTTATTATTTGAAGTTCATATTTAACTCTTACAGTGGGTTTATTCACTTTTATAAGTCTCCCTAAGTCGATGGGCGTTCCGATCAAGACAACATCGCAGGCTGTAGCGTTGATTGTTTCTTCAAGCTCTGCGATTTGCGTTTCGCTGTAACCGACTGCTGGAAGAACCGCGCCCAAATGAGGATATTGAGCATACGTATCCTTTATCGACCCTACAGCGAAGGGTTTCGGGTTGACAAGCTCTTTCGCCCCAAACTTTTCCGCCGCAATAGTCGCCGCCCCATAGGGCATATCGCCATGAGTTACTGTTGGGCCGTCCTCAATTACCAAAACTCTTCTTCCCCTAATTAGCTCAGGTTTATCGACAGTTATGGGCGACGCCGCTTCTAATATCATAACGCCTGGGTTAAGCGACTTAACGTTTTCTTTTACCTGTTTAACTTTGGCTGGATCAGCAGTGTCAACCTTGTTTACGATAACTACATTTGCCAGCCGTATGTTAACCGCACTAGGATAATAAATCAATTCATGCCCAACACGATGCGGGTCAGCCAGAACTATGTGCAAGTCGGGTTTGAGAAAGGGCAGGTCATTATTGCCGCCATCCCAAATTATTATGTCGGCTTCATTTTGGGCTTCTTTGAGAATTCTCCCGTAATCTACTCCAGCATAAACAACTATTCCGTTTTCTACATGCGGCTCATATTCTTCTAGCTCCTCAATCGTGCATTTGCAATTGGCCAAATCTTGATGAGAAGCGAAGCGCTGTAAAATCTGTCTTTTCAAATCGCCGTAGGGCATAGGATGCCGAATTACCACAACCTTTAAGCCTCTACTTTTCAGAAATCTGGCAATTTGCCTGGAAGTTTGGCTTTTCCCAGAGCCTGTTCTGACAGCGCACACAGAAATCACGGGAACTTCGGCTTTCAGCATGGTGCTTTTAGCGCCCATTAAACAGAAGTCGGCGCCGCAAGCTAAAACCAATGATGCCTTGCACATGATATATTCATGGGAAACGTCACTGTAAGCAAAAACAACTTCGTCAACATCAAACTCTCTTATTAATTGCGGCAGCATCTCCTCAGGATAAACAGGTATGCCAGCGGGATATCTAGGGCCAGCAAGCTCAGGCGGGTAAATTCGGCAGTGTATGCCTGGAATCTGCGCTGCAGTGAACGCCACTACCTCGTAGTGACTATTGTCCTTGAAGTGAACGTTAAAGTTGTGAAAATCCCGTCCGGCGGCACCCATAATTATGATTTTCTTTCGCATTACAGATACCTCAGAAAATAGCAATGAAAAATAAGGAAGCGCTTGGTATAAACCTTAATGCTGAAGCACGGTTATAGAAGCTTCAGAAGCGTCTCCCCGATGTAGTCTACTTGCTCCTCTGTTACGTTTGGGTGGATGGGCAAGGAGAAAACTTGTTTTGCCGCCTTTTCGGTCTCTGGAAGGCTAAATCTGCCAAAGCGCTCGCGGTAGTAGGGCATGAGATGCACTGGAGTGCTATAGTAGACTTCGGCGCCTATGCCCTTCTGTCGTAGCTCTTCCACAATTTTGTTCCGCTTAGCCTCTGCGGCGTCTTTTAGCCTTACAGTGTAAAGGTACCAGCTATGGCGCCTCTCATCGGTTTCTTCTGGCAACTTTAGACGGTCAGTTTTTGCAAGCAGTTTGGTAAGTCGCCTAGCGTTTTCTCGACGCTTGGCAATGAAGCTAGGCAACTTTTCTAATTGCACTAAACCAATGGCAGCCTGAATTTCGGACATTCGATAATTATAACCAAGCATCAGTGAAGTGTACTTGGTCTTCTCGCCATGATTTCTTATCAGCCGCAACGTCTCCGCCATCTCGGCGTTGTCCGTGGTTATAACGCCACCTTCACCTGTGGTCATGTTTTTGCTGGCATAAAGGCTCCAACAAGCTGCATCCGCGAAAAACCCTGCAGGTTGCCCATCATAGGTTGCGCCGTGTGCCTGAGCGGCGTCTTCGACAACTCTTAACCCATGGGCGGCAGCAATTTCTCGGATAGGCTTGATGTCAGCTGAGAAACCATAAATATCCACAGGCAATATAGCCTTAGTCTTTTTCGTTATCTTCTTTTCAATTTCTGCAGGAGAAATGTTGTAAGTTTCAGGGTCAACGTCGGCGAATACAGGTTTGCCCCCGGCCATAACCACAGCTTCAGCAGTCGCTACAAAAGTGAAACTTGGCAAAATTACTTCATCACCTTGCTGCACACCTGCCGCTACGATAGCAGAATGTAATGCTGCAGTGCCGGTATTCACGGCCACAGCGTATTTTACACCAGCGAATTTAGCAAAATTTTTCTCGAACTGAGTAACCATGGGTCCCGCGCCTAATCCATGCGTGAGCAAGCCGCTTTTCATGACTTTAACAACAGCTTCAATTTCTTCTTCGCCTATTTTTGGCAGATTAATAGGAATCAAGATTTCCGCCTCAGACTAACAAAAACAAACTGCTTTCATAAAAGTCTATGCATCAATTTAGCAGCAAACCGCAGTTTACTCTATGGGCATTTCGTATTCCAATTTGTAATCGGCTATGACTTTCATTCTGCGTTTCCGAAAAGCCTCATCCAAGTGTGCATCGCCAGTATCTACTCTCAACGCTTTTAGGCCTCTCAGTTTACTTTGAGTTGCAATCACAACTATGTTGTCCAAGCCCACTTGACGAATGACCTCTGAGCTTATCTGCTGGTTTCCTCTTCCAAAAACGAAACCTTGACCGCCTATTGGCGTGACGATTATCTGCGCAGTTTTTCCATGTATTGCATCCAAAATCTGCCGCTCATTCACATCTCGCGCCACAATTTTCTTGTTGCAGAAAATGTCAACGCCCAAGAGCGTTTTCTTCTCATCCAAAAGGTCAGCAATAACGCGGGTTGTTGTGCCTGGGCCAATAATGTAGACCACATCAGGTTTCATGCTTTCAATGACGTATATGGCTATTGCTGCTTGGTTACGCAATTCGTCCTCTGTCATTGGACTTGCCATCTTGGCGCCTTGAATCAAATAAGGCTCGTACGGGGTTAACAAGTAACCATAAAGACTTGCTGATATGCGACCAGCCCTAAAAGCGTCTTCATCAATATCCATAACTTCTGCCTCACGCAAGGGCAACTCGCCCCATAGGAAACCAACAGCAATCTTCGCTGCCGCTTTAGGATCCACGGCAAAAACAGAACTGTGCATCTTTACACCTGTCGGGACGCCAAGCACGGGGGTACGGAAGTTGACAGCATCCAGAATGTCTCTTGCGGTTCCATCTCCGCCGCAGAACACGAGAAGGTCAGCTTTTGCTTCAACAATTTCTCTTGCAATTTCCCTCGTGTCCTCAGCCGTGGTTTTCTCTTTCCTCTCCCCGAAAACATTGCAGGAAAAACCACAGCTTAACGCTTCTTCTTCGCCCATGATTCCAGCACCCACAAGGAGACGCAAGTTATCCTTAAGAAATCTTAATTCAGAGAGAAATGATTTGGCACGCGCAGGCGCTGTTGGCTTTGCACCGAGGGATATAGCTCGTTTCAAGATTTCTGCGCCATCGGTGCCTTTGAGCCCAACAGCGCCACCCATACCAGCAACAGGATTGACGATTAAACCGAGGGTTTTTGTAGGTAGACTTGCACTTTTAGCACACAACACTTATTCCTTCTTTGTCTCTGCAGGAGAGACACACAATAACGGAGAGCAAGTGATTAAAATTTATGGTGTCTAAGCATAAAAAGCTAAGAGGCTGCGCGTTGCTGCGCAATCCTCCTGTGTTCTAGGTGTTTTCAAATAAACTTGTTTTTGACTTCATCCAGCCAAGGATAGAGTTGCCTAAGTTTTCGCATTGATTCCGCAACTTTCTCTGCGGGATACTCGTACGGCAACAGTTTACCATTCAAGTAGTCGTCGTAGGCCTGCATGTCAAAGTAGCCGTGACCGCAAAGCAGGAAAAGAATAACTTTTTCCTCGCCCGTTTCTTTACACCGCAAGGCTTCATCGACCGCGCCTTTGATGGCATGAGCTGGTTCTGGAGCGGGAATTATCCCTTCAGTTTGAATGAAGAGTTTGGCAGCCTCGAAGACATCTAGCTGATTATAGGCCTTTGTTTCCAACTGCTTCGCTTGATAAAGATTGCTTATGGTCGGCGCTATTCCATGATAGCGTAAGCCACCAGCATGGATGGGAGCTGGTATAAAATCGTGCCCAATGGTGTGCATTGGCACCAGCGGCGTAAGCCTTGCAGTATCACCGTGGTCATAAGTGTACTCGCCTTTTGTGACCTTGGGGCAAGCTGTAGCTTCAGTTGCCACAAAGCGCACATCTTTCGGTGCTTTCTTGGAGATTTTGTCGTGGTAGAAGGGCCAGAAAAGCCCAGAAAAGCTGCTGCCCCCGCCTATACATCCGATTATCACGTCAGGGTATTCTCCTGCCATCGCCATCTGTTCTTTAGCTTCTAGCCCTATTACGGTTTGGTGTGTAAGAACATGATTGAAAACGCTGCCTATGCCGTAATTGACGGTATCATGCTCCAGCGCGTCTTCAACTGCTTCGCTTATGGCTATTCCCAAGCTGCCTGGGCTATCAGGATTCTCCTTTAAAATTGCCCTTCCGCTTTTTGTATGCGTGCTTGGGCTTGCATAGACATCAGCGCCATATGATTCCATCATAATCCTTCGGTACGGCTTCTGCTGATAGCTAGCTTTAACCATGTAAACCGTGCATTCTAACCCAAAAATCATGCATGCAAAAGCAAGAGACGACCCCCATTGGCCAGCGCCTGTTTCAGTAGCCAATCGAGTTACTCCTTCTTTCATGTTATAGTAAGCCTGCGCGACTGCGGTGTTCGGCTTATGGCTTCCAGGCGGGCTTACTCCTTCATACTTGTAATAGATTTTAGCCGGCGTCTTCAAAGCTTTCTCCAAACCAGTAGCTCTATACATTGGCGTTGGTCGCCAAAGTCGGTAAACATCCCGCACCTCTTCAGGGATACTTATCCACCGTTCAGTGCTCATTTCTTGGGCTAGTATTTGCTTAGGGAATATTTTGGCAACAATGCCTGGGCCAGGCTCCTTTGTAACGGGATCTATGGGCGGCGGTAGCGGTTTAGGCAAGTCAGGTAATATGCAGTACCACTGTTTTGGAATGTTTTCTTCGTCTAAGATTATTTTCTTAGAGGGTATGTCCTATTTCCTCCTGTATGCGTATAAGTTGTAAACCGTACGTAGATGACGTATTAAATCTTTTGTGTACAGAACTGTACATGAACAACACTGCAAAAGAAACGTTAGCAGTAGAGTTGAATTTACATGGAAAATAGATGCGCGAAAAACCCACTAATACATTTATACTTTAATAAACTAAGTACATGAAAAGGAACTTGGTTATGTGGAACACCATCAGGAAATATTTAGAGGGATACCCTGAACGGCTTAAGGTAGCACGCATCCTAGTCGAAAACGGGTTGAGCACAAAAGACGGCAAAATATATCTCAATCAAATTGAAATTCCGCCATTACGCGTTGCAAGAGCCGCTGGTGTAGATAGGCGAACAGTAAGTGAAACATTAAAGGTCATCAAAGCCAACCGCGAACTCGAGCTGATATTTGAGGAAATACGCCCAGCTGGACATTCTTTGAAAGAAATCTCGAAATACCTGAACTTGGGTGTATTAGAGATAACACCGGTTGACGCGAAGACGCCTGGCATACTGGCCAACTCTGCCATGATTCTTACAAGAGCTGGCTTAAGCATCAGGCAGGCAATAGTAGATGACCCCGAGCTCTCTCCAGAACCAAAACTTACATTAATTGTGGAGAAAAAGATTCCAGGCGAGTTAATTCCTGAGCTGCTGAAAATTAAGGGTGTAGCCAAAGTCGCCGTCTATTAATCTGCTCGATAAGTCAAAGTTAAGAATTGCGACAACATTTATAGGAAACTTTTTAAGCGCGGTTCGACAATTTTGCTAGAAAAATTTATATGGTAATTATGTTTTTTTGTTGTGCGCACTAAAAGGGGGTTATCTTGATTTGTCATTACCAGCTCAAGCTGGCGGAATTCCAGTTCTCGTGTTGAAAGAAGGTTCAAGCAGATCTCGCGGAAGAGAAGCGCAGCATGCAAATATAACTGCTGCAAAAATCGTGGCTGAAAGTGTTCGAAGCTCCTTAGGCCCTAAAGGCATGGATAAAATGTTAGTTGACAGTTTTGGCGATGTGACAATCACAAGCGATGGGCGCACCATTTTAGATGAAATGGATATTCAGCATCCTGCAGCTAAGATGCTAGTGGAAGTTGCGAAAACACAGGATAACGAGGCTGGCGACGGCACAACATCTGCGGTCATAATAGCGGGAGAACTACTAAGCAAAGCTGAAGAGTTGATAGATAAAAATGTGCACCCAACAATAATAATTGATGGGTATAAAAAAGCGGCGGGAAAAGCGATAGAAATTTTGGAAAAAATAGCGATACCGGTGGATGTAAGCAAGCAAGAACATCTGAAGAAAGCCGCCGTGACGTCTATGGCAAGTAAAATCGTGGCTGAGCATAAAGAGTACTTGGCGGACATGGCGGTAAAAGCTATGTTGGAAGTCGCAACGAAAGAAGGCGCCAACTATAAGGTTGATGTAGAAGACGTTAAGGTTGAAAAGAAAACAGGTGAATCCCTCAGAGATACAAGCTTGATAAAAGGCATAGTCCTAGACAAAGAAATAGCGCATTCAGGAATGCCAAAGCGAGTTGAAAAAGCCAAAATTGCTCTGCTTGATACTTCTTTAGAAATTGAAAAAACCGAGTTCGATTCAAAAATCAATATTGAAAGCCCAGACCAGATTGAAGCTTTTCTCAAACAAGAAGAAGTCATGCTGAAAGACATGGTTGATAAAATAACCGCTGTCGGTGCAAATGTTGTCATATGCCAAAAAGGTATAGACGACATGGTTCAGCACTTCCTTGCAAGGAAAGGAATAACTGCAGTTCGAAGAGCCAAAAAGTCAGATATGGAAAAGTTGGCAAAAGCTACAGGTGGGAAAATAGTAACTAAATTGGATAGCATAACATCCGCTGACCTTGGGTATGCCGACTTAGTCGAAGAACGGAAAATCGGAAACGACAAAATGACCTTTATTGAAGGCTGCAAGCATCCACGAGCAGTTACAATTTTGATAAGAGGCGGAACCGAACGCATAATAGCAGAAGCTGAACGATCAATCCATGATGCACTATGCGTGATCAAAGACATACTTGAAGAGCCAAAGGTCGTTGCAGGCGGCAGTGCACCAGAGCTTGAAATGGCACGTGCACTAAGGGCTTACGCAGACACCTTGCCTGGAAGAGAGCAATTGGCAGTTAGAATTTTCGCAGACGCCTTGGAGTCAATTGCAGTGGCGCTCGCTGAAAATGCTGGTTTAGAACCAATTGACATACTTTCAGAATTAAGAGCCCGACATGACAAAGGGGAAATATGGGCAGGCATAGAAGTCATAGAAGGAAAAGTTCAGGACATGACAAAAGCTGGTGTCTTCGAGCCTGTTACAGTGAAGAAACAGATAATTAAGTCAGCAACCGAGGCGGCTTCGATGATTCTTAAAATCGATGATATAATTGCTGCTGGAAAAATGAAGGCGCCACCAACACCACCAGGCGAAGCTCCTGGTGGACCATATCCAGGCGCTGGAGAGTATTAGAATACGTCTGCACAAAAGAAAATATTAGTAGGTCCTCCGAAACTCACGCGGTTCGAGAAGGCTAGAATAGTGGGAGCGAGAGCACTTCAGATTTCTATGGGTGCACCAATACTCATAGAAGTGAGCGGGGAATATTCGAATCCTATTGAAATAGCATTAAAAGAGCTTGAAGTTGGCATACTTCCAATAACTATCAGAAGAACCTTGCCTGACGGAACCTTTCAGGATATTCCGTTGAAGTGGCTACTTAGCTAAAATTAAACAGTCTTTTCTTTGCTTCTTCAAGAGTAGCGTTGATTCGACTCCAATGGGCGCCTTGCCAATAGATGCTATCACACTTAGGGCATTCCCAAAATTTATCATAAAAGGTGAAAGTGTTCTGCTCAATTTTGCCTACAATTTTTTCTTTAGGTACTGGCTGAACAATGGTGTTGCATTTCGGGCAACGAGAGCGCGCCATATCTATAGTTAGCGGAATATCAAATCGCTTAGCAAGTTCAGATAGCCTTTCTGCTTCTGTTCGCCCTTCAACATAGAAAGCCTCAACACCTCTGGCGATGGCGCGTTGGTAAAGCTCCAGATCTCTTGTAAGAAGAATGCGGTGCTCTTTTTTAGCAAGCGTAATAAGCTCGTCATCCTCAAATTGGTTGGAGTATTTCACGTCTTGTCCCAGCATGCGAAGCCACCTCGTCAGTTTCCCAAGCATGCCATCCGCAATAAAATTCACATACACTCTCTCCGCAGGACTTCGCCACTTCCTGGTTTCGCTATAATCTCCTGTTCATCCATGACTAAAAGCCCATTAACAAAAGTTTTTACTGGTTTGCCTTGCACTTCCCAGCCGTCAAAAGGCGAATATTTTGCTTTGGAATGGAACTTTGCGGCGTCAATCTTGAATTTCTTTTTTAAGTCTACAATTGTTAAATCGGCCTTGTTCCCCGGTTTTAGGTAGCCGCGGTCTTTTAAATTGAAAATTTCCGCGGGTTTTTCCGAGAGCAAACGGATAACATTCGCTAATGAAATTCTGCCCTTCTTCATCATAGTTAACATGAGAGGAAGAGTTGTTTCAAGCCCAGGCAAGCCAACTTTAATGTCCCAAACGCTGCTAGCAGATTTTTCATCTAAAGTGTGAGGGGCGTGATCGGAACCTAAAGTGTCGACCCAACCCTCAGATATTCCACGCCAAAGTGCTTCTATGTGGCTTTTGCTGCGAAGGGGCGGCACCATTATTAGCATTAGCCCATAACGCTCGAAATCAGCGTTTGACAACAAAAGGTGCAGGGGAGTCACTTCGCAAGTTACATTTCTGCCAGCTTTTTTCGCCTCAATCACGGCGTTCAACCCTTCTTTAGTTGTCATATGGCAAAAATGCAAATGCACATTGACTTTCGCACTTGTCTCCAGCAACCGCTTTACTGCTTTAAGTTCAACCTGCTCTGAATGCGCCTTAAGGAAGGCATCTGCGTCGTGGCGGTTGGCCCGCTTAAGTCTTTCCTCGTTTGCCCTTAAAAGCGCCTTATCTTCGGCGTGAACCGCAACTGGAACACCTAGTTCCCCAACTTTGCTAAACGCCTCTTGCAATGCTTTATCATCATCAACGTTTAATCCGCCGATGTTGGCAGCCATAAAGAGTTTGAAAGCCACCGCGCCTTGAGTAACAATATCTTTAATGCTATTCAAGTTGGTTGGAAACTCAGAATAAAATCCAACATTAACAAGAACCTTTTTTTCCGCTATCTGCATCCGATTTTTCAGTGCTTCTGCACTCATGGTTACAGGTGAATTGTTAGGCATATCTAGGACTGTTGTTATTCCGCCAGCAGCGGCAGCAGCAGTCCCCGTGTAAAAGTCTTCTTTGTAAGCTTTCCCTTCATCGCGAAGGTGTACATGCGCATCGATTAAGCCAGGCAGAACCAGAAGGTTCCTAAGGTCAAGTTTCTCGTCGGCTTTTGGCATCTGTGACTCTTTGCCTATCTTGAAGATTCTGCCGTCCTCTATCGCTATGCAGCAATCAACTATTTCCTTGTCAAGGTAAGCCTTAGCGTTTGCCAGCACAGAATCAACAATCAATTTAAACGCGCCTTTCCAGCGAATAACAAAGAGGAAGATTAATTAAAAGTTTATTTGAACATCAGCTGTTTCGCTTGATTTCGCCGATTCGCTAAATTTCTAATTCTATGCGGCAGTCTTCGCATAAGTTGTGACCATCTACGTTTTTCAGGTTTTCTGAGAACACGCCGCAACGGTCGCAATATCCAGAGAGAGGTGCTTCCTCGATTACTGATTCTTCTGAGCCAGAAGCGTCTTCGATGCGTGTCTTTTCCTGGATTATCTCTATTAGCTCAGGCATTACTCCAAGAATGTCTTTGCTTGAGACTACGCCAACAAGGTTGCCTTTGTAGATAACTCCAAGTCGCCTGATATTGAGTTTGTTCATTTTTTTCGCTGCTTCGTTTATTGTTACATCTGGCTCTATTGTAACTAAAGGCGACGTCATAATTTCCTTCGCTTTTACAGCATCAGGCTTTAGGTTTTTGGATAGAACCCTAATCACCAAGTCTCTTTCTGTTATTATGCCAACGGGTTTCCCTTCCTTGTTAGTGATTATGACGCAGCCCAACTCGTTTTCTTCCATGAGACTGGCAACTTTATTTGATGTTGCGTCTTCGTTCACGGTTACTACTGGACTACTCATGACGTCTTTGACGAGCATACGTGTTCTTAATCCTATTTCAGACATAACTAAGCGCCTTCCCAACTGTTCAGCTGTGCCTTGACATCCACAAGTCAAAAGTAGTAATCACACATTTAAGAGTTGCTTAAGTCCAAACACAAAAAACTTTGCAGTTTTCCCTTTTACCTCGGCGAACAAAAAAAGATTCTTTTTACTTTTTTATTACATAAGCTGTACGGCGCGCAATTTTGGCGCATAACAGTGCAGAGATTTGCAGATAAACAACAGTACCAGTGGCTCAGCAAAAATCACCCTCACAACGGAAAACCTCTAGACAACTGACAAGTTTTTATTTAATATAAACAACATAAAGATGCAGATGTCCATGTTAAGAACAAATGTTGATAAGCTCGTAAAAATTTCAGTTATGGGAGAAATCGCCAGTCCAGTCGTTGGCAGATCAGTTTACAATATCTCAGCCAGTGGCAAGCCATTGATTTTGCCTGGGGTAGGAGGGATAACCTACAACCTGCGAGTAGGTGATCCAGCGTGCGGCTGGGAGGCTGATCATGTTGAGCCGGGTGTCAGCGTGGAAAACAAAGAAAACGATCCGCGCTATGGGCAAGGTGCCAACGCCGCTTTCAATGTGCTTTCTTGCATTGGCAACGAAGCAATCGTTGTCACCGGTGACGCAAAAGGCGCTAAAGGCATTGTCACAGGAAAACACGGAGGAATAGAACACGTTCTCGTTGATTTTCAGCCTGAAACTTTAGAGAAGCTCATGCTTGGCGACAAAATACTTGTGAAAGCACTCGGTGTCGGCTTAAAACTCATAGATTTCCCTGACATAAAAGTGATGAACATGGACCCAGGCTTTCTGGAGGCGCTAAATCCGAAACCCCATGGGGAAAAACTGGAAGTTCCTGTAACGCATATCGTTCCCGCAGCCATAATGGGTTCAGGTCTAGGCGCAAACCATGTGCACTCAGGAGATTATGACATACAACTGTTTGATGAAAAAGTGATAGAACAGTACGGGCTTGAAGATTTGAAGCTCGGCGATTTAGTAGCTATAATCGATGCAGATCACTCTTTTGGACGAATTTACCGCCAAGGCGCTGTCTCACTCGGCATAGTGATACATACAAATTGTGTTACTGCAGGCCATGGGCCAGGCGTAACAAGCCTCATGACTTCGCCTACAGGTAAAATAATACCTAAAATTGATGCCAAGGCAAACATTGCTTACATCTTAAAGTTGCGCCCAGATATTTGCTGAATTTGGTTTGACGGCAACAAGTCCTTCATGTTTCAGCGACTTGAATGAGTTGCTTAACATGTTTAATCTAAAATTGGCAAAAGCTTGCAGAATTGGCGCAAACATAAGATTGTTTTGCGGTTCATATCGTTGCATTGATGAAAGCCTATGTATAAAAAGTAGCTGCAAACTACTAAAGGCGTAGTTCAAAGAATATAAGGGCATCAAAAAAGGGTTATCGCAATTGCACAAAGGTTAAGACAAGCTTGACGCTTAGGCGGAATATCACGCTATGTGTCTTTCATAAGCGCAAGTATATAAAGCAGAAAAATTACTATTTGCACATCAACGAGTACATAGGGGTTTATAATAGTTGCCAGTTAAGCGAAAAAGTCGTGGAAGATCCAAAGGAGGCAAAGGAAGTAGCGGCCTTGTACAATGCGCCATGTGTGGGCAGATGGTGCCGCGTGACAAGGCGAAAAAGTCTACGCGTCGTGTGTCCTTTGTCGATCCTCAATTGGCTAAGGAACTTCGGCAGAAAGGCACATACCTCTCCTCATGGGTGGATACCAAATATTATTGCATTTCATGCGCTGTACATCGGGGAATTGTAAAGGTTAGGGCCGAAAGCGAAAGGCGCTCGCGCCATAGAAGACGCTAGCTTTCAATTTTATCACCTTTTTTCTTTAATGCATTATAAACATGTAAGCCTCTCTGTAGGACTGTCAAGTTTGTGAGTATAGCAAGCAACACTACGCTGATGTTTAAGGCTGGAAGCCAATAAATCGCGGCTAGGCTAGCGGCTGACAAAATTATCATGCGTTCAGCTCTTTCAGCTAAGCCTACAGACTCCAGTTTTATACCTGCTGCCTCAGCCCTTGCCCGGCTGTAACTCACCAGCAAAGAACCCGCCAAGGCGGCTAATCCCCATAAAGGCTCGCACAGTTCACCGATTATAATACCAATGAATACAGCGGCGTCGGCGTATCTATCCAGCAAGGAGTCCAAGAACCCGCCTAAAACGCTTTGCTGCTGATAAATTCTAGCTATTACGCCGTCAAGCGCATCGCAAAATCCTGATGCTAAGAGCAGAACAGTTGCTGTAAGAAGCCAAACGGGCTGATTTTGCCCAATTGCATATGCAGCTGCTGAAAAGAAAGCCAGCATCAAACCTATGAGACTTACGCTATTTGGAGTTAAGCCTATTTTATGCGCGGCTTTCGCTTCTGAAGTCAATAAGTCTTGGACTTTCTTCTTTAATTTTGTCAGCAACGTTTATCCACTCTTGTATTTTGTATGCTGAGGCTTATTATTTAAACTGGGCTGTGCCGTAGTTCAAGTTTTTAATACAACACATGTTTGCCGATTAAACTTGCTCTTGAAAACGATAGCGCGCTATTCATAATGTAAATTTATGGTTGAATTTATAATTTCATTATAGCTCTTTTAGGCAATTGACTTATAAGGAAGATACAAATTATATAGGCAGTAACGTTCTGTCACCGACAGAAACGCGTAAACAGCAACATTACACAAAAGAAACAATAAAAAGGAGTGAATAAAATGGCTGACAACTCTGATGTTATCTTCGTTGGGAATAAGCCTCCGATGAGTTATGTGCTGGCTATCATAACGGCTTTCTCTTCCGGCAATGCTAAGCAGATAACGTTGAAGGCTCGTGGGCAGGCGATTACGACGGCTGTTGACGTGGCTGAGATAGCTAGGAACCGCTTCATGAAGGATTTGAAGGTTAGCAGCATAGCCATTGGCACTGCTGAGATGCCGCCGAGGGAAGGCGAAAACAAAAGCCGCATGGTCTCAACGATGGAAATAACACTGACCAAAAAGTAAACCAAAGCAGAGCTAAACAAGGAATACATGTTTTAAATTCTCTTCCATTTTTTGATTTTTACCAAAATGTTAACCTCATTTTGTACCTTTTTTGTTGGTTTTTCACATAGCAAAATTAATAGCTAAATTGGCTTCAAAATAAAGAGTAGCTTGTGATAAAGATGTTAGATGTCAAGCTTATTCGTGAAAATCCTGAATTCGTGAAGAGCAATTTAATGAAAAGAGGAAACCCTGAAATCATCAAAATGCTTGAGGAACTTATTGCTATTGACAGCGAATGGCGAAGGAACTTAACAAAGCTAAATGAACTTCGCCACGAAAGAAAACTAATAACCACAGAAATCGCTACTCTAAAAAAAGCTGGAAAAGACGCTGGTAGCAAAGTTGAGAAAGCAAAGACCATTGACACAGAAATCACAAAAATACAGACAGAAGTAACCAAAGCAGAAGAGAAAATACGGGACTATCTCATGCGACTCCCGAATTTGCTACATGAAACTGTACCACTTGGCAAAGATGAAAACGACAATGTTCAAGTTAGAAAATGGGGCACAATTCCCAAATTCGATTTTGCCGTTAAAAATCACATAGACATAGGCCTAAACTTGGATATAATTGATGTGGAGAGAGCAGGAAAAATCGCCGGCTCAAGATTCTTTTACCTAAAGAGAGAAGGCGTGCTTTTGGATATGGCACTGATGAGTTTTGCTATGGAAGAAATGAATAAGAAAGGCTACGTTCCCATTCAGCCACCGTACCTGATGAGGCGAGACGCCTACGAAGGCGTCACGGCGCTAAGCGACTTTGCAGACGTATTATACAAAATTGAAAATGAAGACTTGTATTTAATCGCGACTTCGGAGCATCCCATGGCGGCAATGTTCATGGACGAAGTGTTCAAGGAAGAAGAGTTACCTCTTAGACTTGTGGGGATAAGCGCTTGCTTCAGAAAAGAGGCTGGAGCCCACGGTAAAGATACACGCGGGATATTTCGAACACACCAGTTCAACAAGATAGAACAGTTTATTTTTTGCACGCCTGAAGACTCATGGAAGCTTCATGAGGAACTCGTCCATAACGCGGAAGAACTCATCCAGAAGCTGGGTTTGCCTTATCGGGTAGTTAACGTTTGCACAGGTGACATTGGAACAGTAGCGGCCAAAAAATATGATATCGAAGTTTGGATGCCCGCGCAGAACGCCTACAGAGAAGTAGTTTCATGCAGCAACTGCACAGATTACCAAGCTAGGCGGCTGCGCATCCGCTATCGGGAGAAGGAAGGCGCGCCACCGAAAGGGTTTGTGCATACTTTGAATTCTACCGCTATAGCTACAGGCAGGACCATAGTTGCGATATTGGAGAATTTTCAGCAGGAAGACGGCTCTGTGGTAGTTCCCAAAGTCCTGAGAAAATACATGCATGACATCGAGAAGATAAGCGTTGAACGGTAAAACTTTTAATACTGCCTTGAGATTCATGATGCCACGTTTGGAGGATAAACTTGTCTTCAAAAGCTAAACAAATGCGCGATAAGTGGCGAGGCAAAGCATGGTACTTAGTGGTTGCGCCATCCTTCTTTGGAAACGTCGAGTTAGGCACGGTTCCAGCAGAAGAGCCAGAGCAACTTATCGGAAGAGTTGTTGAAGCCACACTCTACGACATAACCAGTGATTTTTCTCACCAAAACATGAAACTATTCTTCCAAATAAGCGAGGTGGAGGGAAAAACCGCCCGCACAATATTCAAGGGCCATGAATACTCTCGCGATTATCTGCGCAGCTTAGTTAGGCGTAGAACAACAAAAGTGGATGGAATCTTCAATATAACCACCAAAGACGGCTATAAACTGAGGGTGGCAATTTCAGCACTTACGCTTGCACGCATCAAAACATCCCAAGAAAAAATTATCCGAAGTATAATGGAAAAAACTGTCAAGGAAAAAGCTAATTTACTGACGCTAGACCAGTTCGTCCAAGAGATGGTTCTGGGAAAGATTGCATCAGACGTTTACAATATAGCCAAAAAGGTGGCACCACTCAGGCACGTGGGCATCAGAAAATCCAAACTAGTCGCGCAGCCAACTAAGGCCGTTCAGCCAGCATTGCAAGAAGCAAAACAAGCATAAACAGTTCCTCAGCATCTATTAAATAATTGTAGTTCCAGCAGTTTCTTACAAAATTGTCTTTTGCATTTCCAATTTTCAGTTGAAAAATGATTAAAAGGCGAGTTTCTTAAAAAGAAGTTAAGGAACGCGGAGTTTGATGTCAACCAAAAATATTTGTGGTATAATGATCGGCGAAGCAAGCTCGCCGAAGAAGCAAACAGTCGCGCGGAAAACATGAAAAACTGTCCCAACCTCATTGTTTTGGGAACAACTGCGAACATAATTTACTTTGTCTATGTTGTTCCTTCAGAAAAAGAATGGTGGCTAAAATATCCTGAAACAAACCCGAAGGAAATAGGTTTAGAAAAAGCAACAGTCCACATGGTTAGGAATGTTTTGCATCCTAAGTTTACGCCTAGGCTTCCTAAAAAGAAAACGGATACTGCTCCATGTGGCGCTAACTGTAAAAACTGTCCTTTAAGGTCAGAATACGGTTGCAGCGGTTGTCCTGCCACAATTCATCACCAACAAAATAAAGAACATAAAAAATTGTAGCAACAGCTAAAAGTGTTATGCAATGCAATTTTGATTAGTGTAGGTTAGCTGTTCAAGAATGCGGAAATTTCTTTAGATGCGAAGTAAATTGTAGAGTGCAGATCAACTTAAGGAGAGACAAGTTTGACGCACCATGCAGGTGTCCATCAAAAAGGAGCATTTTCAGTTTCAGACCTACTTAAGAACATTAAAGAGAACAGCAAATACGATAAAGTGGGCGCCATAGCGCTTTTCATCGGTGTTGCCCGCGGCGAGACACTGGAGGGGGAAAAAGTGCAAAAGCTGATGCTGGAAGCATACGAAGAAAAAGCAAATGAGGTTCTCGAAAAACTCTGCAACGAATTGATGCAGAAGCCTGGCATAGTAGATGTCCAAATTCACCATCTATTAGGCGAATTCAACATCGGCGAAGACCTCGTTTATGTTTCAGTTGCTGGTTCCCATCGTGCAGACGTGTTTCCAGTTTTGCGAGAAGCCGTAGAACGCTACAAAAAAGAGGCTCCCGTATTCAAAAAAGAGCAAATTATTGATTCAAAAGGCGCAGTAACTGAATACTGGGTTTCGGAAAAGGGAAGACAAAGGCCATAACACGGACGAATTTAACAAGCGTGCATCTTTATTGGAGTGACTGAAAACGGGGTTTAAGTGTACTAGGTTTTTTGAAATGGGACTATATAGACTAAAGGGAGTTATAGATAATATTTGGAGATGCTAAATAAGTGCAAACGCAACTGTTTTACATCCTGGGTCATTGTGATGGAAAAAGCTGAAGCGGGGAAAAGGGAAAGCCGAATTGTTAAGCCCACGCAGTTCACCCATTACAGAGCATGAAGCAAGGTGAGAATATGGCTATACGTGAAAAGAGGAAAAAGCAAAGGCAAACATATGTGCGTGATGTGGGCTCTGTAGACTGGTTTTTGGCAATTGATGCGTGCTTGGCATAACTGGCCTAAATAGCATTAACTTACCAACATTAGTAAACCCCGCTAAAGGTGGAGAAAATGCTAACAGTCAGTTCAGGATGAATGGGGATTACAAGAAGGGTTATATGTTTACAGTAGCAAATAGTGATAAGAGGAGATGCACTCGGTGGAAAGAAAAAGCTATAATTGGTTTGAGAAGCGTCGTAAAACTAAGGCGTTAGAATTAGCTCACGAGCAGATAACAAAAGCCTTTGATACGGTAACGTGGCTTCACAGAGCTATCAAAAGCTTCTCTGAAGGCAACTTTGCCGAGTCCAAGAAGCATGTCGCAAACCTGTATAAGGCTGAAGAAGAAGTGGACAGGTTGCGGACAGAAGTTTTCATGGAATTGTCCAAAGGCGCAGCGCTGGTGGCTGACTACCGCGAAGACTTACTGCATCTCGTTAAAAGGTTGGACACACTGGCGGACCACACAAAAGACGCCGCACGCTGTTTAGAAATGCTTGAAGAAGTAAAAATTCCACAAGAACTAAGCGCTAAAACGGTGTTTATGGCGGCAAAACTTGTTGAAACCGCGCAAACACTACGCAACAGCATCGAAAAAATATCGTCCGATCCCGCGGAGGCTATGGCTCAAGCCAAAAAAGTTGAGGAAATTGAACATGTGCTTGATGAGGAGTATCTGAAGACGAAAAGTTTGTTTGTCAAGTACGGTGCAGAAATCAATTGCGGAGCCATGGTCATATTTGACGATTTAATCGAGTTCATTGAGCACGCTGCAGACATGTGCGCAGACACAGCAGACTACATTGCAGTACTCTCAAGCAGAGAATAAATACTAGCGTTATTCAACATGTTATATCCGCTTTTTAGGCGAATTCTCTAGCACCTATAGAAGACCCACTCACATGGTTTTTCCATCTGGGACCTTAGCCGTAAAAGGGTTCCTTTCACTTCTCCCTTGTTAAGCTTGCGCGATTCCGCAGTTTACCTGCCCATGTTTCTGCTTAGATTTTAAAGTATTTACCGTAGAGGACTATGCCAACTATTAGGATAGCTATGCAGGAAACGGAAATTACCGCTAGATCCAGTAACACGGTGGCGCTGGCAATTGGGGAGCCTCTCAGGAAAAGAGACGTTAGAGCATCAGTGACATAGTAGCTGGGTACAAATTTGCCGGCAACCTGTGCTGCCGAAGAGAGAGACGCACCGACGAAAGTGCCGAGGAACAGTTGCGGAAGCACAAAGAGAAATGAAAGGCCAGTTGCCGCGTTAGAGGACTTTGCGATTGTGGCTGTTATTAAGCCGAATCCAATGTTGGATAACGAGAAAATCAGCACTAGTGCAAAGGCAAAGGCGTAGGCAGGTATCTCCACGTTTGGTCTAAAGCCCATTAGGTAGATCATGATGAAAACTAGCACTGCTTGAGCTAGCGCAATGGTCATGTAAGATATAACTTGGCTAGCCATGAACTCTGTTGGCGTTGTAGGCGTAATTCGGATTCTTTTCATCATGCCGTTTTCACGGTCCTGGGTAAACGATTGTGCGACCATCATTATGAGGAAGATAGACGCAAAAGTAAACATGCCAGGCGCCATGAAGGCAAACGCTGAAGGCGCTTCCACGGTGACCAAAGACGCAATTTCCAAGCGAAACGGCGTTGAATATGCTTGCTGACCCTGACCAGTGATGGTTTCCAGGATTTGCTGGATAATCGGCGGTATGGCTTGAGTTGCGACTATGGAGCCTTGATCCAGGTATAAGGCTATGGTGGCGTTTGTCCATAAGCAGGGGTTGTTTGAGGCTGCCTTATATGAAGCAAAGCTTTGGCTAAAATCGCTGGGAATTATCATCACACCTTGAATTTTTCCCTGTAGCAGATCGCTCTGTGCAGTTTGGTTGTCAACGTAGACTTGAATTTTCAGTATTTTCGTGTCAGACAACGCTGCCAATAATATCTGCGACGCGTTTACCGAAGTGGCTTGATCCATGTTGACTACGCCAATAGTGTAAGCGGCTTGTTCGCCTCCGACGCCGCCGAAGGAGGCACCGAATGCGAGGACGAAGACTACGGGAAACAGGAAAATCATGAACAGAACTGCCGGTTCTCGAACGGTTTTCTTTATTTCCTTTTTGGTTAAGGCGAAAACTCGTTGAAGCTTCATTGGATCTCCTCTCTTATTTTCCGCCCTGTTAATTTGATGAATACTTCTTCCAGGTTTTTGACGTTGTTTTTTGAAATCAAATCTTTAGGTGCGCCAAGCGCGATGAGTTTTCCATGATCTATGATGCCTACTCGGTCACACAGTTCTTCCGCCTCCTCCATGTAGTGCGTGGTCAAAATTATTGTTTTGTCTCCCTTTTTCAGTTCTGTTATAAAGTCCCAGACGGCGTGCCTTGATTGTGGATCCATAGCCACTGTAGGCTCATCTAAAAATGCTATTTCAGGGTCGTGAATTAGAGCAAGAATGAGGCTTAACCGGCGCTTCATGCCGCCGCTGTATTTAGCGACTCTTCGTTTGGCATCATCCTCAAGTCCCATCTTCCTGAGCAACTGTTCGCATCTTTTTTTGAGCGATCCTCTGTTCATCGTGTAAAGATTTCCGAATAATTCAATGTTCTCTATGCCCGTCAGATAAGGGTATAGCGCAGTTTCTTGAGGGCAGACGCCTATGAGCGCTTTAACTTTTGAGGCTTCCTTCTGAACATCGTAACCGCCCACCGTGGCTGAGCCGCTTGTGGGTTTTATCAAGCCGCAGAGAACATTTATGATTGTGGTTTTGCCGGCGCCGTTTGGTCCCAACAATCCGAAGAGTTCGCCTTTTTCAACCTGCAGACTCAGGTTGTCCACAGCAGTGACATCCTCAAATTTTTTGACGAGATCCTTGATGACAACGGCTGCTTTGTTTATGCTGCTACGCTCCTTTTCATGTTAGAGTTTAGTTGAAAGGGTAATTAATGTTTATGGCAACAAGCAAATGGAAAGAACATGAAAACAGGGTTCACTTTTGCATTTATTAAAAAACAGCCGCATCTTTTTTCATAAGATGTTTTCGATATCTTTTTAATGCAAAAGCCGCAAGGGCCGCTGCAAACAAGGCGTTATAGATGAGCATTACGCCAAAATTTTCGAAATCGGTACCAATAAGATTGGCATGCACTATGCCGAAGAGTAATACTACGTACATTAAGGCATGGAAAGTGCGCCAGTACTTCGGCGCCTTAGCGCGTAATACGGCAGCAAAAACCGCGATGTAGAATAGGATGAAAGCAGGTCTGCCTGCCAGTCTCCAAAAAGTGTCCCATGAACTGAAGTTGGGTATGAACACTGAGAGGCTAAGGCGTTCTATCGCATTGAAAACTGGGTGTAAAGTTATGAATACTATGCCCATTATGGAAAAGGAATGGTGTACCTTGAGGAAGGGCTTGCCGAATGTTTGTGTGACTTCTTTCAGAAATGGCGTTATCAAAGTTGCCACGCTAAGGAATAGGTAACCATACAAGCCGAAAAATCGTACAACCAAACGCACTGGTTCCGCATTGGTAGCGCTAGCCAAAAAAAGCACGGCTACAACCGCTGCCAGAGCAGCTATTCCAAGGAGAAAAATTACGCCTTCTCTTTTCAGAACCATAAATAAGAGAACATCACCATTGCATATAAGTACTTTTGCGCCTGGGGCACATGATGAATTCGCTCTAAAAACTAGAAGCCCGAGACAGCTAAAAGGGTGCCTTTTCTAATCAGTCGAAATAAGGAAGCCATGGAAAGCCTTTTTGTTCTGAAATCGCAAATGATAAAAGTCACTTGCAGTCAACCTCAAAGGTGCAAGAGGCATCATGATGGTAAATCGTGGACTTTACGTAGGAAGATTTCAGCCTTTTCACTTAGGGCATCTTGAGGCTATAAAAGAGGCTTTAGCGGAAGTTGATGAACTGGTGATAGTCATCGGTAGCGCCCAGTATAGTCACAACATTAACAACCCGTTCACCGCTGGCGAAAGGTTGGTTATGATTCGTAGAGCACTACAAGAAGCAAGTATAGATTTATCACGAATTTGGATTGTTCCAGTTCCAGATGTGCACTTACATATGCTATGGGTTTCTGCCGTTGAAGGGTATACACCACGCTTCAAGGTAGTTTACTCTAATGAACCGTTGACGCGTCGGCTTTTCATGGAAGCAGGCTACAAAGTGAAGAGCATACAGTTCTTCCAAAGAAAGCTTTACACCTCAACAATTGTCCGAGAAAAAATGCTTAAAGGCGAAAACTGGATGACTATGGTTCCTAAAAGCGTCGCGGATTTCATAACCGAAATAGACGGAGTTAGCAGACTCAAAGACTTGAACAAAACCGACAAAATCTAAAGCGGCAAGAATAAACTTGAATTATTTATGTAGCCTGCTAAGATACTAAGCGGCTATTAGGCTATTGCAAAAAGGGTTTTGCTAGAAGATGCAGGCAAAGGTAAGCGACAAGCATGAGGACCAAAACCCGCAGGAGAATACTCACTGAAGATAACTGAGAGGCTTGTTTTGCAGAGCTAAAAGCCAGCGCAATCTGGACTATGAGGTTTCATTATCTCTCTTAGAAGCACTGTTGCGTAGGAACCACGCTGCAACGTGAAACTCAAATTAGCTTCTCGTTCAGAGTCATCATTAGCGCATACAGAGACGGCATCCAACTTGAAATTCTTGATGGGAGACAAAACCGCGCGAAAGCCGCCTCTCGCGCTTATGCTGGGAACCGCGGTGATTTTAAAACCGCTCGCTTCGACGCCTTCTTCCTCGAGAATCCGATGCACAATTTGCCCTGTGATACCCCCCGCAAGCTTTTGCTTCGGTCCAACGAGCGGAAGCGCAATTCGCATTTTTCCCGCCTTAATAAGCTCGTTAGCCTCGGCGATAGTCTCCGAACTTACAGCTTTGGATGTATTAGGCATGGGTAGCCCTAAGCGATCTACACGAAGTACATAATCGCCTATTTCAGCCTTGCTTAAGGATAATCCTTGCTTAATTCTCTCACTTAAAAAACGATTGAACAGGTAGGATTGGTAGGCTTGAACGAAGAGTGCTTGAAGCTTAAAGGGCAATCTCTTGAAGGCGCCAACGAAGTCCTCTGGCTGATCAGCTAAATGTTGCAGCATCAGCCGCTCATAACGCAAATGCCTAGGAAAGTTTTGCAATGCACGCTTAAAGTCCCGTGTTGACTGCAATGCTTCACGTGCTTGCCTCGAGGAGGAATGTTCACGGCTGCTTGGGTTGGCCAGAAACTGCATTGCAGCTTCCTCAAAGTCACCTTTGACCAAGGCTTTCCCAACGATGTGCGTTATTGGCCGCGTTGTTCCGAACCTTTGATGCCCAAAAAAGTTTGGAAGCCCACCAAGCGCGTTTAGTGTCTCTATTGTCTCGGCTATCTGTTTTGCAGCGGTTGCTTCGGGAAGTTTTATTGCTTTGATTTTTATGGTAAAATTGTTGCCTAGAAGATAGTATGGTGATAGCTTTTCGCGGATGTAGCCCAAAGGGCGAAGCTCAATGTCTCTAACGTTAACTTTGGCTATGTCCTCAGTCGTGGCGTTTTCGATTGTGATGTGCTGTGCGGTAACAGCTTTAGCGTCTTTTATTCCAGCTATGCTAATCTGTCGCGGGCTTATGCCTAACTGCTCGGCCACCCGTTTTATGGCGGTGAAAGTGTCCCAGTTTCGCTTAACCAAAACGCACAACAGATAATGCTGCTTGATGCCGGAAGCGCCTAAGACCCGGCTTTCAGTAATCTTTTCAATCGCCGCTTTCGAGCCGTCAACAAGAACCTCCTCAACCTTAAAATCGTCAACAGACTGGCGTATAACTCCGCCTATGCCCTCGGTTTCAGCGGCGTAAACCTCAATGCCGATCAGATTGTCAATTTCCGAAGTGCAGATTTTCATGCGGCTTCATCTACAGGAGAGGAAGCTTGCCTGTTAAACGGTCAATTTTCTCCGCTGGCGCCGGACCAATTCCTAGGCAGGTGATTGTGCCAGGCGGGATCTCGGTTAGGCCGCTGTCAACGATTAGAGCGTGGGGTAAATCTAAATCTTCGGCTTGATTTTTGAGCGTTAAAAGCTCCTGTTCATTCTTCACTTTAACGGCTACTTTACGCTGTCCCTCAAACAACCATGCTTCCCACCACTCTCTGTGGCGTTTATATGCTTCTTGTGCTGCGGAAACCGCTGCATGCCCTGCTTGTGCCGCAATTTTCCCCTTACTAAGTTTCAAATCGCTGCGGAAAACGAGAACTTGCTTGTACTTGGATTCGCTCATCACACTTTTCTCCGGCGCCTTCTAAACGGTTGTATTCTTAAGCCTTTAAGGGTTTGCTATAAGGTAAAGCTTAAGCAGATATGCCAAGGCAGCAAACGTGGCAGGAGTATTTGATATTTTGAGAAGCATTTTGCCTTGAAAGTCTATTTCTTCAACATCCTTCAATGTTTTATTCAATCCTATCCTTTTGTAAAACCGCAGAATCGCATCTAACTTCTCGTCGGAAAGAGAGTCAAGAAACCGCCTTAACCTGAGCATAACGCCGAAATCGAAGCCCAAAGCTTCAGTAAAACGTCTCTGATACGCTTGCAGGAACCGTGAGGATACATCGTTTCTTCTGAGAGCTTCATGAGCAACTTCCGCTGCCATACGCGCGCATGTTAACCCGAAAATTACTCCGCCGCCAGTGGTTGGCTTCACCTGTGAGGCAGCATCGCCGACGACCATGAAGCCATCTGTGTATGCTCTACGGATTGGCCCGCCGAGAGTTATAGAGTGAAACGCCATGCGGTTAATTCTTGCTTTGTTGAGTTTTTTTGAAGCCACTGGATGCTTGTGCATGAGTCTTTGCAGGAACATTTTCGGGTTGCCTTTTTTTGCTGCAAGCCCAACCTTGGCAGTTCCATCAAGCTTCGGTATAATCCATGCGTAGAAGCCTGGCGCATACGATTTGCCCAAAAATACTTCAACTGCGTCAAGCTCCAAATCCTTGACATTTTCCACTTCTGCTTCCACACCGTAAACAAGTCCTTCGCCATTGAATCCTGTTAAACCCGCTTGTCGCAAGAGTCGAGAGGAGATGCCTTCCGCGTCAACTACAATTCTAGCTGGAACCCTCTCGAGCGTATTGTCATGCTTAACATTTACGCCTTTAACGATGCCGCCTTCCACAACGAGCGATTGCACACGGGAGTTCAAACGGTAGCACGCGCCTGCAGCTTCCGCTTTGTTTGCTAGGTACTTATCAAAGGCCTCGCGGTTAACGGCGCATGTGACGGGCTTCGCTAATCTAACAGAAAAATTGAAGCCGCCGGGCGAATAAAAGTTGGCTTGAGAAAAGGTGTTCTCAACAATTGCACTTGGAAGCGGATATAACCCTAAGCATCGTAAGCTGCGGATGCTCAGGTGACCTGCGCAGTGCGATGGCAGACCAATCGCTTCATGCTCCTCGAAAACCATAACTTTGTTGCGTAGTTTAGCGAGGTTCAAAGCGGCAAAGGAGCCGACAGGCCCGCCTCCGACAACCACGGCGTCGGGCATTTCTTTCATTTATTGCACGCTGAGCACGGTAAGCTTATGAGATAAGCTCGATACGCCGCTTTCCGCGAGACATGGATGTACTGCGGATTTTGCCGCTGACTTCCAGTCGCAGCAGAATGTTGTTGAAGTCTTTGTAACCTAAGTCTTCAAATTCTTCTTTCAACTGTTCAAACAAGTCATCATCAGTCATGTCTCCTTTCTTACTAAGTATGTCGAGCACCACAAAGTATGCAGGGCGTGTCTTCCAAATTTTTGCCGCTGGCATCGTTTTTACTCCCTAAGTGACAGGCGTCGCAGGCTTTTGCACTTGGCGGACTTGTTGCATGAAACTCTTGTACCATTTTTCCATGTCAGGCGTTATAGTTGGCCCTACTTCTTTCATTGCATCTTGAAAATCTTTCATCGTGACTTCTTGAACGTTAATGTCTCGCCTTAAGGCATGCATAGCTGCTTCTCTGCAAAGAGATTCAATGTCTGCGCCTGAATAATACTTGGTTGCGGCTGCAAGCTGGTTCAAGTCCACGTCTTTAGCTAATGGCATACCTTTCGTGTAAATCGTGAATATTTGAAGGCGACTTTTTTCATCGGGTTCTGGCACATAAATTAGTCGGTCGAATCTGCCAGGCCTTAGCACTGCTGAATCCACCATGTCTGGCCTGTTGGTGGCGGCAATGACAACTATATCCTGCAATGTTACAATGCCGTCCATTTCGGTGAGCAGTTGGCTTATGACCCGTTCGGTGACGCCGCTGTCTGAGAAGCCTAAGCCTCGCCTCGGAGCAAGCGAATCTATCTCGTCTAGGAAAATTACTGCAGGCGCGGCTATGCGAGCTTTCCTGAAAACTTCTCTGATAGCCTTTTCCGATTCGCCTACCCACTTGGAGAAGACCTCTGGACCCTTAATGGATATAAAGTTAGCTTCGCTTTCGGTTGCCACTGCGCGTGCCAGCAGAGTTTTACCGCAACCAGGCGGACCGTAGAGGAGTATGCCCTTCGGCGGTTTTATGCCGAGGCGTTTGAAGATTTCCGGGTTTTTCATTGGCCATTCAACAGCCTCTCGCAAGTGCTGTTTCACGTCGTCCAAGCCGCCTATATCATTCCAGTGGACCGTGGAGACTTCAATGTATACTTCACGCATAGCTGTCGGCGTTACTTCTTTGTAAGCGTTAATGAAATCTTCCATTTTTACTTCCATTTTCTCTAGCACGCTTGGCGGTATACGCTCCTCTTCCAGATTTATTTGTGGAAGATACCTGCGGAGGGCTTTCATGGCTGTTTCCCGGCTTAGCGCAGCCAAGTCGGCGCCAGTGTAGCCATGCGTCATTTCAGCAAGCTTCTTGAGGTCAACATCCTCGGCTAATGGCATGCCTCTGGTATGGATTTGAAGAACCTCGTATCTTCCCTGCTTATCGGGGACACCTATCTCGATTTCCCTGTCAAAACGTCCAGGCCGCCGAAGCGCTGGGTCAAGGGCTCCTGGCCTGTTGGTGGCGCCTATTACTATAACGTTTCCCCGACCAGACAAGCCGTCCATTAAAGCGAGAAGCTGCGCGACTACGCGTCTTTCAACCTCTCCTGTAACTTCCTCGCGTTTAGGCGCAATTGCGTCTAATTCGTCGATGAAGATTATGCTTGGCGCGTTCTGTTGGGCTTGCTGGAAGATTTCCCGCAGCCTAGCCTCTGACTCTCCGTAAAATTTGCTCATGATTTCAGGGCCGTTTATTGAGTAAAAGTTTGCTTCAGACTCGTTGGCCACTGCACGCGCCAGCAAAGTTTTACCGCAACCAGGCGGACCGTGAAGCAAAACGCCTTTCGGCGGTTCTATTCCTAAGCGTTGGAAAAGCTCTGGATGCCGCAGAGGAAGCTCCACCATCTCTCTGACGCGCTGAATCTCCTCGTGGAGCCCGCCAATGTCCTCGTAGGTTGTTCTAGGCAACCCTTTCGCTTCTGGCGCTGGTTCATTGAGAATTGTGAGCCGCGTTTCCGTAGTTACTTTAACTATTCCATGAGGGCGTGTTTTCGAAACTGTGAATGGGATTGCATGGCCTAGCATCATAACCAGTGTTGTGTCGCCCTCAACAAGCGTTCTCTCCATAAGGCGGTTTTTAACGAAGTTGGTGAAGTCATCATCAACATTCAAGCGCATATCAACTGGTGCAAGCGTAATGCTGAGTGCAGTTTTAACTTTGGCCGGCCTTACCACAACGTATTCATTTAATGCCACACCTGCATTCTTGCGGGTGAAACCATCTATGCGAATTATATCCCTATTCTGATCTTCACTGTAGGCTGGCCAAGCTATAGCGCTAGTAGTACGCTTATTGGAAATCTCTATCACGTCGCCTGCACTTATGCCCAGCTTCTGCATGGTACGTTGATCTATGCGGGCAATGCCTCTACCAACATCCCTTTGACGTGCATCTCCAACACGTAATTGAACTTCACTCAACTAGAACCCTCCTGAGTACTCAACATGTTGAAACAGAGGTTTATTCCTATATAAACTTTAAAGCAGACGGAAAATATGTGGAATGAAGTTTCCAAGTGGGATTGCTTAAATTAGTCTATAGCCACTTGGAAGTTACACAGCACTTTGGAGGATTCTGGATAGCCCCCTCTATAGGTTTCTGCATTGAATTGCTAATATGCGCCAAATATGATGACGCAGTGTTTTATGGCGCCTTTTTAACTTTTGGTTTGAAGTCCCAATTTATGCCGCAACTTTGGCTGCGTTTAGATTACTTGACGGTGACAGACTTTGCGAGGTTTCGTGGCATGTCCGGATTTAGCCCTTTCTCAACTGCCAAGTAGTAGGCTAGAAGCTGTAATGGTATTACGAAAGGTATCGGCGATAAAACTTCTGGTATCCCTTTAGGGACTTCAACGTAATCATCCGCGAGGGCCTTAATTTCCTCGTCATCTTCCTCTATAATCGCAATTATTGAGGCGCCTCTGGCTTTCATCTCCATTATGTTGCCAATCAAGGTCTTATGCGTCGCATCTTTTGCACATACGAAAATCACCGGAAAGCCAGGTTCAATTAGGCTGATTGGGCCATGTTTGCTTTCACCTGCAGGAAAAGCCAATGAGGGAACATAGGCTATCTCCATGAGTTTAAGGCGTCCTTCATATGCAGTGGCTGTGCTTATACCGCGGCCTAGGAAGAAGAAAATTTCTGCGTCGCGGTATTTTTTGGCAAGTTGCTTGACTTTTTCCTCTTGTGTTTGAATTATCGTTTTGACAGTTTCAGGCAGCTTTTCCAGTTGTTCTTCGATGTAATCCATTTCGTCTTGGGAAATTTTGCCCCGCTTTTTTGATAGCCTAAGCGCGAGTTGAGCTAAAACTGACAGTTGTGAGGTGAAGGTTTTTGTGGCTGCCACGCCAATTTCTGGGCCGGACTGCTGGCTGACATAGACCCGCGACACCCGGGTTAAGGTGGAGCCTATTACGTTTGTCAAACCAAGTATTGTTGCGGCGCGTTGTTGGGCACATGTGACTGCTGCTAACGTGTCTGCGGTTTCGCCTGACTGGCTTACTGCTAGAATGGTGCTGTCTATGTTGACTGATTTGCCGTGTTGCTCTATAAATTCTGATGCGTAAACAGGGTAAGTTGCCAAGAATGCAAGTTTTGAGAACATGTAAGACGCAGCTAAACAAGCGTGATATGATGTGCCGCAAGCAACTAAGAAAACCTCATGGGCGCGATCGAGGAATGTTGCGATTAAATCAAGATAATGCTCCTGCAACCGCAATGTGTTGCGGAGTGTTGTGGGCTGCTCATGGATCTCTTTAATCATGAAATGGGGATAGCCTTGCTTAACTGCCATTTCTGGTGTCCAATCAATTGTTTCTGGCTGTCTGGTGACTATGCTGTTATCACTAATTCTCCTAATTTCGTAGCCCTTGTCGGAAATAATTACAAGCTCTCCGTCATTTATCAAAACTGCCTTGTTAGTTAGAGGCAAAAACGCGGGTATATCTGACGCACAGTAAATGGCGTTTTTGTCTATCCCCAAGACCAAGGGGCTTTCATTTCTGGCGCATATTATCTTATCCGGCTCACTTGCGGAGATTACCGCGATAGCGTAGGAGCCGTTAAGTCTTCTCACCGCTTCTAAAACCGCGTTAGCTAAGCCGCGTTCAGGTTTATTTCTGAGATTTTCTTCAATGAGGTGCGCTATTACTTCGGTGTCTGTTTTTGAAACAAAAGTGTGATTGTTATTTTCCAATTCAATTTTTAATTCAGAAAAATTTTCCACAATGCCATTATGCACTACGGCTATTTGTCCTGTGCAATCTATATGTGGGTGTGCGTTTATCTTTAATGGCGCGCCATGTGTGGCCCATCGAGTGTGACCTATGCCTATGTTACCTGGCAGATCGTCAAGATTCCAGATTTTGTGGACATCATCTATTTTACCCTGATCCTTTTTTACGTGTATTTTTCCGTCTTGGATTGTGGCTATACCTACGGAGTCATAACCTCGGTATTCAAGTCGTTTTAGTGAATTGCGTATTAAAGGTGCAGCTGTTCCTTCTTTTGTTATGCAGCCGAAAATTCCGCACATTCATTTAGACCTCAGTAGTATGTTTAGTTGTTTCGAGCTTTATCCAAAGGTTTCTTTTGTTAATAAGGATTTTTAGGAGAAAACTTTCTATGTTAAAAAAAAGTTTTTTAGGAGTTTTCCTCGCTTGCTCTTTTGTAAGTCCCTGTTTAAAGTCGGAAGGTGTTATCCCACCGCAGGTAACTATAATAAAATTTTTAATAATAATGCAGAGAATTAAAACTGGAAAGAAATTATGCAAAAAAAGGTACTGCTCCAAAATGAAGACTCATCGCAAAAAGTAAAAGAAATCACCATGATACAAGACGCACAAAAACTGAAAATGATTTTGGGCAAACTGAGCTGGAAAATTATGACGATGCTTTCCGAAAAGGAAATGTATTCCCTAGAAATAGCCCGCCAGCTTGGTGTTCACGAGCAAAAGGTCTATTACCATATAAGAAAACTGGCTAAAGCTGGCGCAATACAAATAGCGAGGGAAGAAAAGAGGAAAGGCGCCACAGCAAAGTACTATAAAACTGCCTCTTCAGCTTTCGGCATAGAACTGCCTAAAGGTTACACGGTAATTCAAAATTTCATGCAGCCAGTGGATGGGCAGATTCAAAAATTCTTCAAAGAATACGTCAACAACGAGGGTGTCTTTGAAGGGAAAATAATTGTGGGCAGCCCAATTCCACATGGCCCCTTTAAAACCAGCGCCCGCGATGGACACTATGCTGCACATTTAGCTCTTTTTCTAGGCCAATTCGCCCGGATGCCAGCGGATTTTGTCGTAAAGTTAGATGTAGATGTAAAAGCTGAAAAAGAAGAAAAAAACCACTTAATTCTCGTCGGCGGCCCAGGCACAAATCTGCTTACGCAAGAAGTCAACAGTTATTTACCAGTCAAGTTTAACATGCAAGCTTCAGATCAAGGGTTCTTGCTTGGCGGCTTGACGTCAGAGAAGACTTTGCGCGTTTACACCGCCGACGCCATAGGTGTAATAGCCAAAATTGTGAACCCATGGGATGCAACTAAACGTATTATAGTTTTAGCTGGAAACAAAGCAGTAGGAACCAAAGCATGCGTTTTAGCTTTAACTAATTTTTCGAAAAAAACACTCCAGCAGTATCGTAGCGAAGAAACCTTTGCAACCGTCATACAAGGCTTTGATCTGGACGGAGACGGAAAAGTAGATTCTATCGAGGTAATGGAGTAGATTGCACGCCTCCGAAGTAAGAGAGGTAATTGTGGGCTATGGCCACAGAAATATCCAAGCAACACACAAAACCACACTTGAATTTACAAAGGACACGCACCTAACTAAAAGGGGAGACTGCATAGTTGCCGTGGCTGCTAACAGAGCCCTAGCTGATTTAAGCGCTAAATTTAAGGAAACACTGCGGAAAACAAATGCAAAACTGACTATAACAATTGAAGTTGACGGCATAACTGAGCAAATTAACGCTCAAGGTTCTCCAAGTCTAATTCTAACCCACCCATCAGATTTGGTGGTTAGAAAAAGCGATTATGTATGCAACCGAACATTGGCGGTTCACGCAGATAAAGCGGCATGCGACTTGTCTAGAGAGTTGATTGAAAAATTGAAGAATCCGCAACAAAAAGTGAAAATCACGCTAATAGCGCGCGCCTAGAGGATTTTGACATCCAAAACGATCTGCTGCTCATAAGGCGCAGTCTCACGGACTGCCCATGCAAAAAGGAAATCATCCACTTTTCTGCCCACAGCCGCTACTGCATCAGAAACAAGTTGCTTTAAGTCTTCTATAGAGTTTGCGCGGCTAACAAACGAGTAGAAGTGAACTATGCCGCCCTCTGGCTTTAGCGACTTGCAAGCAGCATCCACGTATTCTATGGCTTTTTCAGGAAGATTCATTATCACTCGATCTGCAACACCTGTAAGCCGCTCTTCAACAACTTTCCTAGCGTCTCCGAAAATAGGGATAACGCGGCTTTCCACCCTGTTGAGGCTGATGTTTCTTTTCAGAAACTCAACGGCCTCGGGATTTATGTCTACAGCGTAAACCTTAACGTCACAGTTATTTTTGGCTATGAGAACAGCGAAGGGACCGACCCCGGCGAATAGATCAATCACGACTTCGTTTTTCTTCACAAGTGATGCTACCCGATGGTGTTCTCGTGAAAGCCGCGGAGAAAAGTACGCTTTCGCAATGTCCACATGGTATTTACAGCCGTATTCCTTGTGGACAGTGGTTGTCCTTGGTTCTCCAGCAATAATTCTGAACTCACGTAGGCGGTAAGTGCCGCTGATCGCGCTCGCTTTCGCAAGCACTGTGTGTACGTTTTTATGCACCGCTAAGATGGCTTCACCAATCAGCGCTTCATGAGCTTCAAGCTCAGCTGGAATTTCAACGATGGCTATGTCTCCTATTATGTCCAGCGCTCGCGGCACCTTCGCCAATAAGTGCGAGGGCAAAGTTTTTTGAAGGGCTTGGACAAGAGTTTTCCTCTGCATATTTTTTTCTGTAAAGGTCCTGGTTATGATTTGAAAGCCAAGCGTTGCTACTTTCAGCGTTTCCAGCTCTTTCCCTTCTGGTTGACGAAGAAGCGGTATGTAAATGAAATCATCGTCCTTCTGAATCTCCAGCAGCGTGTTGAGCATAGCGAGCTGTTTTACTAGCGTCAAGGCTTTTTCGCCATTAGCTTTAGCAATTTTAATACAATATGCTGTTTCTGGCATGTGATCAGTTTCCATGTTTTTCTATTTTGAATAAGCTGCCATACTTTTTGAGGCTAAAGCGTACGCCTAATATTTTTTCTGCAAGCCAAACATTAGTTTCCAAGTGATCAGAAACGGCTCTGGTTAAAAAGCACGATGCACCCTTGGCCACAGCAATGTAGGGAATAAGCATATCTGCCAAGTAAACATCCACCGTAGGCTTAATGGAAAGCTCTGCTGCAAGTTTTTCCGCTGCTTCTCTACCGACAGCTTCGCCGGGTTTTTTAAGCTCGCCGATGGCGTCTGCGCCTATCATTGCACCCTTGTCCGTTTCAGCCCACAAAACAAGTGAGCTCCCCTTTTGGAAAAGATTCGATTTATCATTTACAACTTGAATATCAGCGGCATAGCCCCTTTCCGCGAGGCACTCGCTTGCCGCGTTGGCTTGGCGCTCTGCCACCTTTTTCTCCGCCAAAAAAGTACAAACCGACACACCTTTAACACCTTTTATCTGCCCAAACTCCTCTAACCTGAGAGGCGTTAGACTTCTCGTGGGCTTTACGATCATCGTTACTTCGCCCATGCCCTTCGGATAATAGCCATACTTATGCACTATGATAGCAACGTCAAGACCCATGCGATGGAGCACTGGCGCGAACACGTTTCTCATGTAATTGATTGTAGGCGAGTGGGAAACGTCTGTGCCGCCTTTTGCCACATTCAAGCGTACCTTATCTTTGGCTAACATGCATATAGGCAGAGCCGCCAGCAAAAGCATAGGTATGCTTCCAGCGGTTCCTATTTCTGCTTCGAAGTCACCGCCCCTCACTTCCTGCGGCTCAAACCAAAGTTCTCTAGAGCCAAGCGTGGCACCCTTTATTTTTGCACTGCAAAGCTTTGCAGCTGTTAAAACCGCTTCCAAATGCTGAGGCATCAAGCCCGCTTGCGGCCTATTCTGCCTGATGTTGTAAATGTGCAACGGCTGCTTGGTAACAGCGGCTAAGGCTACCGAGAGTCTTAGAATTGTGCCGCTTCCACTCTTTTGGCTACCATCAATCTCAATCAACAATATTCACATCCTCAAACAATCATGCTGAAGTCGGATTCTATTGGCGTTGCAAATAATTAATAAGTGCCTTAAGTATTTTAGATTTGAAGGGAACGTTATTATGAGCGAAGAAAAGCTGGAAAAGCTTGTAGAAAAAGTTGAAGAGCTTCTTGTGGTTTTAGGCAAGATTTCTGAGGACCTCCGAACCGTGGTGTCCTCAATGAAATCCACGATGGGTTCGCAAACAGCGCAGCCAGCGCCTCAACTAGCAGTTGTAGCTACTCCGCCTGCTGGTGCCCATGAAAAGAAGAAAAGCATAGAAGACATTCGAATTGCGTTTCCAGAAGATTTAGAAAACATGCTTAACTTCGAAGATAAAGGCGACTACATAATAGTGAAGCCCAAGCAGTTTCTTGGATCTGAAAACTTTGCGAGAATCGCCTCAACAGTGCGCGGCATGGGCGGCGAATATATAAGCGCTGGGCGTGACTCGCACTTCAGGATATATAAGAAAAAGACTTAACCGCTACTGCATTGCTAAAGTCAAACGGAATAGACGTTATTTTAATTTTTTTCCTATTTCAAACGCGCAGTTAAGCGTTTCAGGCTGCTCCTTCACTTCAGCTTTTTCGTAGGCTTTAACCAGCATTTTATCTATCAGCGCGATGTCCAAATATTCGAATGAAAGCTCAAACATCCTAACCAAGCAGTCACACGCGCCTGCTCCTTCTTCAGAAGGAACAACAATTATGGCTTTTTTCCCATTCAACTTTCGTGAGGCCACAAAGGGGCGAAGCCTGTCCATTAGGAGCTTCATTTTGCCTGTAGGCCCATACCAGTATAATGGCGTACCAAAAATAATCACATCGGCATCTTCAAGCTTCTGGTAGAGCATTTGCATATCATCCTCAACTGCACATTGGAGTTTGCCTTTCTGACAGCTTCTGCAGTCAACGCAAGGCGAAATATTCAAAGCGTAAAGGTGCACCTTTTCAGTCAGGTGCTTGCTTGCGCCCGCGCCATCCAATATCCTGCTGACCAGCAAGTCTGTGTTACCGCCTTTTCTGGGGCTTCCAACCAAACCAAGAACCCGCATCTAATCCTCTCGTGTATTGAGGAAATAGTAGCTTGTTCAATTTATGTCTTCAACTCGGCATTATGCGACAAGCGCTTTAGTATTTTATTTTGAAGCCAACAAACTCTCCAGCGAAAGTTTCCCACATTAAATCAACATTTGTAACTCTCGCGCCTGATGGTCCACGTTTGCAGAATTCTACAAGGGCCTTGACGGCTTCTTCGTCGCCTTCAAAAACGGCTTCAACTCTGCCATCCGGTAGATTGCGAACCCAGCCTTTCACGCCATAGAGGTCCGCTTTACGCTTCGTCTCTGACCTAAAAAAGACCCCTTGAACCGTGCCGCTTACAAACACGTGCGCTCTGACTTTCATAGCTTCTGCCATAAGTGTCAGCATTATAAAAATTTGGCGCTTTCTATTGTTTAAGAGCTTTCACTTTAACTCACCTCTCTGCTGCATTCAATGGTCTTTTGTTCACGTGTTTTAAAAGGGGTTTTTGCTCTTGAAAGTAATAACGGTGGCTGCTGATGCTCAAAACCAATTTTGGAAAATTATTGGTTTATGCGCCCGCTGATTCTGACAGCAGGAAACGCTTGAAGTCTGTCGAGATGGCGGCTGAAAAAACAGCTAAGCTTTTGAATTTGGGATTTGAAACGGTCAAGTTTCGAAAAAGTCTTTCGCCGATTTACGTTTACTATGAGAATGGCGATGGAGAGCCTATTCCGCTTTATTGTGATAAGGGCAAGACAAGTGACCTGCAAGAGATTTGTGCAACTTTGCGGAAAATGATGTTTGTGTTG
>JBBFKZ010000008.1:0-68957 GCA_037481775.1 Bathyarchaeia archaeon | reverse complement strand
GCCGTCATATTCGCGCTGAAACCCGCTGGAATTTCGATGAACTGTGTGCTATTATTCTGCGTCAGTAAGTCTTGTTCTAAAACCTGCTGTGGAGTTATGTTGTTGACGATTATCGTTTTCATGGAGGCGTTCAAAAAGGTGATGAAAACCTGAGACCAGTTGCCGCCGTCATTATCCACCACCAGCAAAATGGCTTTTTCCGCTTGCTCCTGCGCTGTTTCAGCCGCGTAACCAAGTATCATGCCGAGGATGGGAAAAAGCACTAATGGAATAACAAGCATTCCGAGAAGAATTTTGGGGTCGCGAATTAACTCTTTCAGTTCCTTTACGAATATTGTTTGAAATCCCTTAAGCATAACCGACCACCTTCGCGAAAACTTCCTCTAGGTTCGCGCTGTTAAACTTAGCCTTAAGCTTCTGCGGCTCGCCTTCAACTACAACTTTGCCTTTATTAACTAACGCTACACGGTCACATAGATATTCTACTTCCAGCATGTTATGGCTACTGAGCAGCACCGTCACGCCGTGATCTTTCACGTAGCGTTTGATTATTTCTCTCACGTGATACGCGTGTAAAACATCTAAGCCACTTGCCGGCTCATCCAGTATGGCAAGCTTGGGTCGTGTCATTAGAGCCCTTGCCACCAGAAGACGCCGTTTCATGCCTTTGCTGTAGGTTTTAGTCTTATCCTTTAACCTTTCGCCTAAGCCGCTTATGGCAGCAGCCTCTTCTATAGCTCGTTTAACGTCACTTGCACCGCCTTTGCTGAACTTGGCCATAAATTCAAGGTATTCCCAGCCTGAGAGGTTCGGGTAAGCGCCTGCCTCCTCCGGCAGGTAACTTATGACTTTGCGGACTTCTGATGCTTGATTTACCACGTCTAACCCGAAAACCTTCACCGTACCTGACGTTGGCAAAATCAGCGTGGAGATTGTGCGAAGCGTTGTAGTTTTCCCTGCGCCGTTAGGTCCTATTAACCCGAAAATTTCCCCTTCCTTTATGTCAAAAGTTATGCTATCCAACGCGCGAATGTTGCCAAACTGCTTAACTAAAGATTTCACTTCAACCGCGAGGCTCAACGAGGTGCACCTGTGCCTCTATGATTTAATGCAAGTAGATATAAGGATTTGCTGGTTAACAGGTGAATTCCAATTTAAATGCAATTTCTCGTTATATGCATTTTTTGAAGTTTTCACTGTTTATCCCTTTGACGCAGCATTATGCGCCTAAATAAATTATTTTTAGGTGTCTGCCCTTTAGATTGTTGCGAGCGGATAACCTACGGAAGCAGCAAAGAAAGAGAATAATTCTGAACAGAGAACGGTTACAGCACCCTGCGGTTGCGTATACCAGGACAAAGGTTGGCTGTTAACCCGCATCAGCGAATGCGAGTACCACAAAAGAAAGCGAACAGCAAAGCGGTCGCCGCGGCCCAAAGCAGAATGCGTAAGACCATAAAAAAGGCTCTGCGCAGCTACAACAATATCTGAATTATGATTAAAACAACTAACAGAAACGGCAAGAACCGAAGGGCTTTCCCTTTAACGCGCATTGCATCGTCAACTTTTTTCTCGTCCATCAGCCGCATGATGTACACTGACGCGGCAAGGTTATAGAGGAAGACTACGTACACGGAAAGCATCATTCTATCCGCAAGCGTCAAATAGCCAGTCGGTGGAATGCCGCTAATTAAAGACAAGTGAAATGTTGTTGCCGACAAGAGTGTAGTTACGCCTAACGTGATGCGTTGAGAGAAATTCTGCGGTGCCATAAAGAACGCAAGCAAAGAAATCGTTGTTATAACCAGGACGGGCAGTACGCTTTTTAAGAACGCGGAAATCTTCGGCCTCGCTAAAGTAACGCTGAAAACAAAGCGTGAATACTTCTCATCTCCATAGGCGTGTTCAGTAACATAAGTTTTGAAATCCCTAAGTTCCCATCCTACCACGCTGGCAGTGGATTCCATGCCTGACTCCGCGCTTTCCTTAAAAACCATGCATGACCTGTTAAGGTTCTTGTGCTCCAGCATCACCGCAAGCTCATGACTCTCAAATGGGTACTGTGTGAAATCAAAAGTTTTAATGAAATCTCCGCGAACGCGGTACTCCAGGTAACCTCCAGCTTCATCCACTTTAACTTCATATTTCGATGGTGCACCGTTAATGAATTCAAACTCTTTCACTTCTGCGAGGCTTATTTTTGCCGGGTCAAACTTGAACCATAAGTAAAAGTCTAATCTGTAACTGTTTGCCGACAAATCCACTTTCTCTACATTCACAAGCAAGGCTCCAACTTCAACATCCACTGGTGCATCAGAAGGGCTAAGTGCAGCTGCACTTTGAATAAATAACGCTAAGAAGAATGCCGCACATGCTACTATCGTTAGTGGCTTAGTTTTTGCCATGCTTCTCGTCACTTGTAGGTTTCCATTTTTAACAAAAAATTAAATATTTAAAAATTTCCGCGCCGCCCGGCCCCCTTTCCATAGGCTGCCGATGCTCAAAAAGTGAGCGTGTGCACAGTGCTTCTCCGCGGTTCTAAAGTGGAAAGTTTTATTTCCAAAAAGCACTATAAAAATTGATTTTAGGGTTGCTGCAGTTGCTAAAGGAGACTCTACGCACATTATTAAGCGAAAATTATCCGCTACTCAGCATTATGCTTGGCTTTGCACTTGTTTCTGTTACGGTAGGCCCATTTCAAAACTTTGATACCCAACTTGAATACGAGGCTGCGTCAGGCGTAATCACGTGGGGAATGCCCTACATGAAATACTATGGTGACATGATTAACCAGCCGCCATTAGGTTTCTACATTGAAGCAGCCTTCTTCAAAATCTTCGGCCTATCTTTCAACACCGGCGTAGCGCTCATAACATTGTTTAGCATCTGCTGCGTCTTCTTAGTGTACAAAATCGGCGAAGTTCTCTATGGAAAACCAACAGCACTGTTTGCTACTGCACTTTTCGCGTTTACCCCGTGGCAAATTGTCCTCTCGAGAAGCTTCCTCATCGACGTGCCTTGCCTGTTCTTCAGTCTACTCTGCCTGCTTGTAGGGATACACGCAATACGCAAAGATTCTGAAGTGCTTTTCATGGCTTCAAGCATTCTGTTCGCCATAGCGCTTTTAACAAAATTCTTCGCAATTTTCGTGCTGATCCCTCTGGCTTTATTCTACATTCGTTACCGCCAGAAAAAGTTAAACCACATTTTCACCGTGACCGCCTATTTCCTACCAGCCCTACTTATCTTCTTCATATGGTACGACGTAATCTGGGGCAGAGGACTACTTTATGGCGAAAGCCACACCACTTTCACACATGACGATTTTGTAAACTTTAACCCTGCTGAGTTTTCCCCCTCATACTTTTTTGTCGGCAACTTCCTCTTAGAAGCCGTAGGCCTATTCTTCTTAATCGCAGCAGCTTTATCTCTGCTTGTTTATCTCTTTTGCGGAGATCTTTTCAAAAAAATTTTGCCCTTTGACCTAATGTGCCTCGCAACCAGCCTCGCCGTTATAGGCGTGAACACTTTTCTAGGCGCAGGTTTGAACCTCAGCTTTCCCTATAACAACGCAGTTAAATACAATTATCAAGCTTTGCCATTCTTAAGCCTGTTGGCGGCATCGCTGACAGCTAAATGCGCATTACTCTTTAACTCTTTGAAGTCAAAAGAGAAACGAAGTGTACTAATCTTTTCTATAGCCATCGTCGGGCTGGCCTTATTAGCGGTAGCGCTTTTTCTGAATATGCATTACGTGAACTACATCTCCACATCAGACCATCTGGTATTCAAAGTGGACAAAACCAAAAGTGCTGGTTACTCTTTCGTTAATTCCTCACCAATAACCGAAAGCTTTCCTATAGCCCTTCAATACGCGGGTTTCGCGTTTGCACTATCAGGACTTATATGGGCAATCAGACATAAAATAGCCGCTGCACTCAAAATAATTCTTAAATTATTAAACTTGACAAGCAGCCAAATCGGAACAAGCGGGCCCTCAACCGCCCAGAGTTAGCCAGCTGCTCGCCTACCACCCTCTGAATGTTGCTATATGCCTAGAAATAGTGCTTTAAAGAATAGAATTGGAAAAACCACTAAAACACCAAACAAGATCGCGGTTAGCACCATTATCCGAAGGGCCCGAATTATGTGGGCTGGAGCTAAGCCGTCACCGTCGCCTAATTTGTAGCAACCAGGTTTTTCAAGCTGTACACCTAAAGCTCCAGCCATCGCCGCCAAAGTCCATCCCGCGTTTAGGCTTGCTGTGTTTCCCTTGTCGCGGCGAAGAATCTTTTGAGACTCCCTCCATTTCTCACCCAAAACAAGCGCTGCTAAAGTCATCAGCCATGCGGTTAACCTTGCTGGAACATAGTTAGCTAATGTGTCTATGCTTGCTGAAAACCATCCAATATTCCGATGTTCCTCGTCCTTATAGCCGACCATTGAATCCAACGTGTTAATCGCTCTGTATGCCACTGCGCCTGGAACACCGAACAGCGCAAAGTAAAAGAAGGGCGAGGTTACGCCGTCAGTGGTGCTTTCAGCTATAGACTCAACAGCTGCTGAAATTATATGCCTTTCACTAAGCGTAGCTGGGTCTCGCCTAACGATATAAGGTAAAAACCGGCGCGCCCTGTCGCAATCTCCATTCTCAATGGCTTTGGCTATGGGCACAGTACACTTCTGCATGAACTTCAACGCAAAACTTGACTTGAATATTATGGCTGACACAATAATGTAGGGTAGCCAGCCGAGGAGGTGCCGAACCAAGAAAATTGTTATGTACGTAGGAACAGCGAAAAGCAGAATGACGCCCACGCCTAAAAGAACGCCGTTTGTAATTTCAACACGCGCGTTTTGGCTTCTAATTTTGGGCTTGAAAAAGGCAATGACTTTACCCATCCAAACTGTAGGATGAATTCTATCAGGAATTTCGCCGAAGGTCATGTCAATTAGAAACGCTAAAAATAAAATCAGCAGAGAATCCACAAGAAAGGAAAGATTTGCCGTGAACATACTCTTTTTCCAAGCTACCTTGTTTTTGCTGACTCACCGTTTTTTCCCAAGACTTTTCTGAGCGCTTCAAGCAGCTTTTCATTTTCTCGCCGTGTTTTAACAGCTACTCGAATGTAATATTCATCAATGCCGGCGAATGATGTGCAGTCTCTTATTAGAACGCCATAACCCAGCAGTTTCCGCTTAAGCTTGGCTGCTGTAAAGCCCGACTGCCGGATGTCTATAAAGAAGAAGTTGGCCTCAGCGGGATACACCTTTAAAACGCCAATTTTACTTAATTCGCATGTCAAAAAATCTCTTTCAGTTTTGATGAGCTTGCTCGTTCTATTCGCGTGCTCCTCATCTTCTAACGCTGCTACTGCTGCGACCTGGGCTAAGCAATTAACATTCCAGGGTGCTTTGGCAGCGGACATGATTTTTATTGTATCTTCAGCCGCGACTCCGTAGCCTACTCTTAAGCCGGTTAACCCTAAAAACTTGGTGAATGATCTCAGCACGAAAAGGTTAGGATAACGCTTTGTTTCGCCGGCAAACGAAAACTGTTTTTCCTCGTCAACAAATTCGATGAAGTCCTCGTCGAGAAAGACAAGTGCATCCGCTGCAAGAGCTTCTTCAACGATTTCTGCTACATCGTCGCGGGACATAAGCATGCTCGTGGGATTATTTGGATTACATATAAAAACAGCCTTTGCTCCCTTCATTTCACGAATGAAAATTGGTGGTTCTGCCTTGAAGTTTGGTCCCAATTTTACAAGTTTCGGGTGTGCGCCTGTCTTTCTCACCGCCTTTTCATACTCTCCAAAAGTGGGCACAGGAATAAGCGCTACATCGCCTTTACCCATGAAAGCATCTGCGAATAAGTAAATGAGTTCGGTGGAACCGTTTCCCACAATCACGTTTTCTCTGCGTATTCCCTTGAAACAGCGGGAGATAGCATCCCGCAAGTTTGTGGAATCAGGATCTGGATAAGACGAGATCAGCTCCAAACTATTTTTTATTGCTTCGATAGCTTTCGGAGAAGGTCCCAACGGGTTAACGTTTGAACTGAAGTCGTAAACCTTATCGCTACTTGAAGCGCGTTTACCAATGATGTCCCAGATTTCTCCGCCATGTATGCAGGGCTTAAGCTGCTTAATCTCTTCACGTGCTAGACTTAAAGCTGACTTCATCCTGCTCTACGCCTCCACAAAACTTTTATCACTCCAGTGTTGTGCCAAAGCATTCAGCGCATCCTCAAGCAAATACGTTTTAGGCATCACATCAACCTTTAAACCCATTTCAGCTAATGCTTCCGCTGTTTTAGGGCCGATCGCCACGATAGTTATCTTGTCCAGTAAAGCACGAAGTTCCTCGGCGGAAACATGTGTCTTCAGCATGTGGAAGAGGTTTTTGACTCCAAGTGAACTGCTGAATATAATCGCGTGAAGCTGACCGCCGCTTAAATCTTGAAGAAACTGCGTTGCCAGCTTTGGGTCTGCTGGAAGATGTGACTCATAGACGTAAACTTCATGCACAGCGCTTCCCAGCGCATGCAGTTTCTCCGCCATATTCGACGATGCTTGCTTGGTTCTCGGAATCCATATTGCCTTACCAGAGACGCCTTGTTGCCGTAAGCATTCTATTACACTGTCAGAAGTATAATCTGGCGGAATCAAGTTAACTCTGATTTGATGTTCTTCAAGCGCCTTGGCCGTTTTCGGTCCGACAGCCACTATCCTAACTTTCTCCAAATTCCTTTTAAGCTGATTGCCCAGACCAAGGTTTTCAGCTGCCTTTAGCAGGTGTTCCACGCCGTTAACGCTCATAAAAATGACATAATCCACTTCGCCCTTCGCCAGAGCGTCAGCGAACTTTTTAATATCCGATGATAAGCCAGAACTTTTAATCTCTATGGTTGGCAGAAGGTATGGGTTCCCGCCTTTTTCTATAATCAACCGCATTGTCTCTTCAGCCTGATTTCGCGGTCTAGTAACAACGATAGTTCTGCCTTTTAATGTAAAGTCTTCATGAACCATGCTAGTTTCTCTCCTAAAAGAGCGACTTTGCCTATGACTATGACTGCAGGCGGTTTCACGCCTTTCTCCCTCGCTGTCTGCGCTATTGTGCCAAGCTTGCCGATGACGCTGCGTTGCTGCGTTGAGGTTCCCTGCTCGATTATGGCGACTGGCGTGTCTGTGGCTAATCCGCCTTCAATAAGCTTGGTTGCTGTGGACTCCAATAGTTCTACGCCCATCAGTATGACAATCGTGTCCACGGCACGCGCCAACTCAGCCCATTTAACATTTTTTCCGCCGTTTTCTGCACGATGCCCCGTAACGATGGCAACCGAAGAGGCATAATCCCTATGCGTAAGCGGTATGCCCGCATAGGCTGGCGCTGCAACAGCTGATGTGATGCCAGGCACCACTTCGAAGGCTATGTGCTTTTCAGCTAAGACTTCTGCTTCTTCGCCGCCTCTGCCGAAGATAAAGGGGTCGCCGCCTTTCAGCCTGACTACTTTTTTGCCTTCAAGCGCTTTTTTCACCAGCAACTCGTTAATCTTCTTCTGTGTCAACTCGTGTTTTCCCGCACTTTTGCCAACGTAAATTTTCTCTGCGGTTTTTGATGCAAAATTGAGGATAGTCTCGTTCACTAATCGGTCATAAATTACCACGTCAGCTGCTTTCAGAACTTCGACAGCCTTTAAGGTAAGCAGAGCGGGGTCGCCTGGTCCTGCACCGACAAGAAATACTTTACCCTTACCCATATTTTTCTCTCCATTCTGCTTCAAATCGTTTAGCTCCCTTTTCCAAAAGTCGATGGGCAACTTTTCTGCCTAAATCTTCGGCTTCCTTTAAGGTGCCCTTTGCAGAGGCGGAGATTTTCTCATGAGTTTTAAGCGAAAAGATGCATCCATAAAACGTTAAAGTTTGATTGTTCGCTCGGCCAATTGCGCCTATTGGAACGCGGCAGCCGCCCTCGAGAGCGAGGACAAGACTTCTTTCAGCAGTGACTTCTGCCCTTGTCGGCGCATCGTCAACGGCGCTGACTAGTTTGATGATTTTTTCATTATCTCGTCTTGCGACTACAGCTAGCGCACCTTGTCCCGCAGCAGAGGTAAACTGCTTCAAGGAGAAGCGTTCTGCGATTAGGCTCTGCAGTCCAAGTCTTTCAAGCCCTGCTTCCGCCACAATAATTCCGTCAAGCTCTCCTCTTTTTACTTTTCGAATTCTCGTGTCCACATTGCCTCTTATAGGCACCACTTCTAAATCGGGGCGTAGAAATTTAACCTGTGCAAGCCGTCTTAGGCTGCCGGTGCCTATAACAGCGCCATTAGGCAAGCTGACAAATGGAACATTACCTCTCGATATGAGAACATCATGTGGCGAGTTTCTCTTAGGTATCGCCGCTATCACCGTCTCTGAAGACTCCAATGTTGGAACGTCCTTCAAGCTGTGCACGGCGAAATCAACTTCGCCTTTTGCGATGGCCAAATCTATCTCTTTTTCAAAAATTCCTTTCATGTCAATGGTGAAAAGCGGCTTATTTCTTACTTTATCACCTGCTGTTTTGATAACTTTGACTTTGAACTCCATCTCTGGATAGATGCGCCTGAGGCTCTCAAGCACGCTTTCTGTTTGTATCAAAGCAAGCTTGCTTCCTCTCGTGCCCACCGTCAACATCATTTCAAACAACCACGCTGACAATTACTGCTGATTTATCCATGATTTTACGTCCTTCGCGAAATACGTGATTATGAGGTCTGCGCCTGCACGTTTGATTGCCATCAAAATTTCAAGAACAGCCGCTTTCTCGTTTATCCCGCACATTTTGGCGGCTGCTTTCACCATGGCGTATTCTCCGCTCACGTTATAAGCCGCAATAGGCACGTTAAACCTTGATTTAGCCAAGCTTATTATGTCCAAATATGCTAACGCTGGCTTAATCATAACTATGTCAGCGCCCTCGTTTATGTCAAGCTCCATTTCTCGTAGTGCTTCATGCAGATTTCCATAATCCATCTGATAACTGCGTCTATCGCCAAATTTTGGTGCACATTCCACCGCATCTCTGAAGGGACCATAGAAGCAGGAGGCAAACTTCGCTGAGTAAGCCATTATTCCAACTTCGCTGAAACCAGCATCGTCCAGTGCTTCTCTAATAAATCGGGCTTGCCCATCCATCATGCTTGAAGGCGCCACGATGTCTGCACCAGCATGCGCGTGGCTCACAGCTGTTTTCTGCAAAATTTCAAGAGTCAAATCATTCGTAATCTGCCCGTTCTTTACCACGCCGCAATGTCCATGTACTGTGTACTCGCAAAGGCAAACATCGGTAGCCACAACAAGTTCGTCGCCGAATTCTTTCTTCAAGAGCTGAACTGCTTTTTGAACAACGCCGTCAGCAGCAAATGCAGCCGAGCCTATTTCATCCTTCTTCGATGGAACACCAAAAAGAATCACTGCCTTTACGCCCTGCTCAACCACCTGTCGAGCTTCGTCCACCACGCCGTGAATTGGCAATCGTGAATAGCCCGGCATCGACTCAATGGGGACGGGAGCACGTGCATTTTCGTCAACGAAAACGGGATATACCAAGTTGTTTGGATGAAGCCTAACCTCGCGCATCACCTCACGTAGGGTTTTGGTTCTGCGGAGTCTTCTCATTCTAACCGCGGGAAAACTCATAACTGCACCTCCTGCCAGACCTGAACATTTTCCGCTATCTCTTGCGCTACTCTCTGCGCCTCGTCAAACTTGCCATCGCTCAAAAGCTCCTTCACATGCTCATCTTCCAATATTTTGTAGAGAATCTTTTTCCGAAGCTTCTGATCGGCTATTTGCTGCTTCAGCAACGTGCGCATATGCGCTTGCAGTTTAATCTGAAGCAAATCTTCCTTCGTGATTAATTTCTCTACTTTATCTCGCAGAATCTTCGCCATTGCAGGGCTCTTTCCGCCTGTAGATACCGCTATTCTCACATCGCCAATTTTCGCTATAGCTGGAAGTATAAAATCGCTTATTGCAGGGTTATCTGCCACGTAAACCATGCAGCCTGCTGAGTGGGCAAGCTTGGAAAGTTGCGTGTTCAGCTTCTGATCGCTTGTAGCAATAGCCAGTACGTCTGGCTTCGGATTTAGCTGATTGAAAAAAGCTTCCCCGTCCTTAATGTCCACCTTCAGCAAGCTAATCTTTTTCTCCTGATGAAGCTTCTTTATGTCGTCTTTGAAGCTTCGGCTAACAAGCAAAATTTTTGCGCCAGCGTCCAAGAAACTCAAGACTTTCCTATACGCTTCTTCGCCTCCCCCAATTATGACAACGTATTTTCCATCGAACTTGAAATCTATAATCACATTTTTCGCCTCTTTCTTTCGCGCGTGCTTGGACTGAAGTTTGTAAGTAAATTTTTGAATTTCTCCAAAAATACCCTGTAGTTTACTTCGCTTTTCTCCACGGGAGCGGCGAGTTCCGTCAGCCTCTCGATGTCCAAATATTGTTCTGCTGCTTCAAGGGCTTTGCTTCCAAAGTCTTCATATTTTATTTCAACCTCCGGGATCATGCCTCTGCCTTCCAGCTCAACACGCGGTATTATGCCAAGCAATTCAACTCCGATATTGTTAAATGCGCGTTCAATAAGCATTTTTGCTTCATCGGTCAAGTAGCTAACTCGTGCTTTATTTAAGATAACACCAGCCACTTTTACGCCAAGCCTCCTCATGAGCTGCGCATAATTAAGAGCATTTATTACCGCGCCTTCGATTCCTTCCTTATCACAGCCCACAACGATAACGGTGGGAGCACCCAGAGCCAATGCCACTTCAGCCGTTGAGGAAGGTCGCTCGGCCTCTTCGTTAAGCAATCCTGTAAAAGTGCTCATGGCGCCCTCGATTAGAATGAAATCATATTCTCTGCTTGCTTCCTTAATCACCTGATGCAGTGGCCGCCAGCCGCTTTCACCAATTTTTATTGAAGAATAAACTTTCAGTGGTTCTTTAATCAGATAAAGTGCTGGCACGAGATCACGTATGTCTCCGCCAACTTTAATCACCGACACGTTGGCGCCTCTCTTTTTTAATGCGCTGGCTATGCCGCTTACAACAAAAGTTTTTCCTGACCCACTGCTTGTTGCTGTTATTAGAAGAAAGACTGGGTTTTTCGGTAAAAAGCCTGCACCTCGGCGTGCTCTAATGCTTGTTGCTATGCCTATTTCGTTTTTGATTTCGGCTTTTAACTTTGAATTAGCCTTTCTTATCTCCTCAAGTTCTTTGGCGGATATGTCCAAGGACTTCACTATGCTCTGAATTATGGTTTGATTTTCATCCAGCAAGCCGTGAATGAGCACGCCCACCACATTTCCCTGTTTGTTGGCAACGCCCGACACGATGTCCTGTGGATCATTATGATAATTGACGCGCCGAACGTGGGAAACCAGAATTGGCCTTGCTTTATCATGAATTATCATTTTGCCGTAAGTATGGCAGTGGAATCCCGTGACTTCGGCTTCGGCAAATCGGGTTATGAAGCTTTCACCCACTATCGTGGCGGAGACGCGGTCAGTGCATATTAGGGGCTTAAATTCCACATCCAATAACCCAAGACCTGCCCTCAAAATAGGCGTAGCCGATAAGCGTCCAATATCCGTTGCCTTCGAAAGCACTTGTAAACCTGAGCATACTCCCAGTACAAATTTGCCTGCTTCAGCCATACACAATATTTCTCTTGCTAAGCTATCCCTTATACTCTGAGATTCTATAAGACTACCACCGGGGATTATCAGCATATCCAGCACATCTGACGCCTTTTCCCCATGCACAAGCCCGTCTTCCCCGACGATGTCGGTTGGCAAGTTCCCAAAATCTTCAAAACATGGTAATGCGCCACGCAAGTAGGCTAATCCGATTCTGCGCTTTAATTTGATTGCCGGTCGCCCCTCTTTTCTTTAATTACGGCAAGGCTTATATTTAAGGCGGTCGGTTTATCCATCCATGCATTCTTCGGCTGACGACCTCCACATAATCAACGTAAGAATCACGCATAAAACGGCGCGTCTTCCCTTAATTGAGGCAGTAACGTTCAAAGATACCCGAGAAGCACTAAAAATTATTCACGCCATGGAAAACGTTGATGAATGCGTTCTTCTCCAAACATGTAACCGCGTTGAGTTTTACCTTGTAAGCAAAGAAGGCGAAAAGGTCGCCAAGAATGCAAAAGATTTTCTGGCTAAGCGAGCCGGCGGATTAGTCGATGACGTCTATAGTGCCATCGAGTACGCGTTGGATGGCGATGCTCTCAGGCATATTTTACGGCTTGCTTCTGGGCTAGAATCAATGGTTATAGGTGAAGATCAAATTCTCAATCAGGTTTGGGAAGCCTATTTAGACGCCGCATCGGCAAAGACTGCTGGCATAGTCCTTAAGCACCTGTTCATGCGAGCAGTGAGCGTTGGGAGACGCGTAAGAAAAGAAACTGGTATTAACAAAGGCGCCGTGTCAATTGGATCCGCTGCAGTTGAGCTGGCTGAATCGTTGCTGGGCAAACTTGATGAAAAGAAAATTCTAGTGATGGGCGCAGGAGAGATGGGCACGCTTGTAGCTAAGGCTTTAGCTCGGCGCTGTCTAAAACCTATTTTCATAGCTAATAGGACATATGAGCGGGCGGTAAAACTTGCCGAAGAACTTTCAGGCAGAGCGGTACGATTTGATAAATTAGAGAAGGTTCTTTCAGACGCGGACGTAGTTATTTGCTCCACATCTGCACCGCATTACTTGTTAACTAAGAGCACGATTTCGAAAGTAATGGCTCAACGTCAAAACACCAATGATTTGATCATAATTGACATTTCAAACCCGAGAAATGTCGAGAAGGCAGCACAAGAAGTAGAGAAAGTAAAACTTTATGACATTGATGATCTTCAATTAATAGCTGAAAAGAATAAGCAAAAACGCCAGAAAAGTATAGAACAAGCCTCTGAAATCATAGAAAGAGAATTGGTCTTGCTGAATAGAGACATAAAAATCCTCTCTGTTAGCGACATCGTTTCATTGTTGTTCGCACGTGCTGAAGAAATACGGCAAAAAGAACTTGCCGAGGCGCTTAAAATGTTGGGATCTGTCAGCGCGAAAGAGAAGAAGATCATAGAAGATTTGACGTTCATCTTGCTTAAGCGGACTTATGTGCCAATAGTTGAGAATCTACGTTCAGCCGCACGAGACGGTGACAAGAAACTTATAGAATTTGCAATAAAATTGTTCGGTTTGGAACCAAGTTAATTGAAGTGAGTGTTTATGGACAAAGTAGGCTTAATCATAATCGGACATGGCAGCAAACTTCCTCATAACAGGGAAAACTTGGAGAAGTTGGCTGACATTTTACGAAAGAGAGCTATATTCAAAACGGTTGAAATCGCCTTTATGGTGAGAAATACCCCAACCATTCCTGACGCAATCGAAAGCCTAGCTAAGAAGGGTGTGTCAAAGATTGTTTTGGTTCCTGCCTTTCTTGCGCCTGGTGTACACACGACCCGCGAAATTCCAGAACTCATAGCAATGAAGGAAAAAGAACCCTTGCTGAAAGGACGTGGAATAGAGCTTGTGTACGGTGAACCTTTAGGCGCTGACGCGCGGATAGCTGAGATAATAGAAGAAAAAGCCTTGAAGGCGCTCGGTCAAGAAGTCAAAGAAGATAATGTATTGATTGACCCGTATGCAATAACAGCCTCAAACGAGATTGCTAAAACCAGCATGTGTCTCATTCGGCAGGCGCTCGGAGATTTCCTGGAAAATGTGCCGCCTTCGAATGTGCCCATTATCGAGCGAGTTGTCCACGCTACTGCTGACCCTGAATTTGCCAAACTGCTAATTATCAGCGAAAAAGCCGTGGACGCCGGTATCGCGGCTATCAAAGCCGGCGCAAAAATAGTGACAGATGTGAAAATGGTAAAGGCAGGCATAAATGAGGCACGACTTAAGAAATTCAGCGCCAAGATCCTCACGTACATCGATGATAAACGCGCCATAAAGTTAGCTAATGATGAATCGATAACACGGGCGGCTGCTGCAATGCGCTTAGCAGTAAAAGACGGCTTAGACGGCGCCATCGTGGTTATCGGTAATGCTCCCACTGCTGCGTTCGAACTTGCCGACGCAGTTAAGCAAGGCTTAGCTAAACCAGCCCTAATCATCGCTGTTCCCGTGGGCTATGTTGGCGCCGCTGAGTCCAAAGAAGCCATTTCAAAGCTGCCCATTCCTTTCGTGATTGTTAGAGGCCGCAAAGGCGGAAGCACCGTGGCAGTGGCAATCTTGAACGCCCTGCTTTCTCTGGCTGAGCAGGAAGTTAAAACCAAAAGGGATTAACCAGCAATGGCGCGATTTTTAAAATATGGCCTGTCCACGGGAGCATGTGCTGCCGCAGCCGCTAAAGCAGCAGCCATAGCATTGACTTCCGCTCCAGTCGACAGGGTGGTTATTCCTACACCAATTGGTATCCGCTTCGAGATTCCAGTCAAAGAAAGCAGGAAACTTGGCGATGCCGGAGTAGCTGTGGTTGTGAAGGATGCTGGCGACGACATTGACGTTACAGATAAATTGGAGATCCATGCCTCCGTACGGCTGACAGATGATGGCAAGATTACGGTGAAGGGCGCCGCGGGCGTCGGCGTAGTAACAAAGCCTGGGCTGCAAGTGCCCATAGGCGAGTCCGCCATTAATCCTGTGCCGAGAAGCATGATAATCGCCGCTGTTAAAGAAGCGCTTCCTCCGGGGAAAGGCGCGGAAGTTGTCATAAGCGTTCCTGAAGGCGAGAAAGTGGCTAAAAAAACCCTAAACGCCAAGTTAGGTGTAACAGGCGGCATCTCCATTCTCGGAACAACTGGCGTGGTGAAGCCGTTGTCGCTGGAAGCTTGTAAGCGCTCGCTGGTTCCTCAAATTGACGTGGCGCTGGCTAAGGGCTACGACCGCGTGTTTCTGGTGCCTGGAAATATAGGCGAGCGGATAACTAAGCAACTCTTTAATGTTCCAGACGAGGCCATAATTCAGACTGGCGACTTTATGGGTTACATGCTTGACAAGGCAATTGAGAAGGGAGTAAAGGAAATTACCTTGCTCGGTCATCCTGGAAAGCTTGTGAAGTTAGCCGCGGGAATCTTTAATACGCATCATAAAGTGGCTGATGCAAGAAGCGAAGTTATCGCAGCGTATGCTGCTGCCGCCGGCGCTGATTCGCAGCTTGTAAATAAGATTTTAACGTCAAACACCACTGAAGAAGCCATAATGCTTCTTAAGCAAGCTAACATAGTAAAGCAGACTTTTGAAAAAATCGCTACAAGAATCGCTTCTCGGGTTATTGAAAGAGCGAAAAGTAAAGTCAAAGTAAACGTGATACTTGTTTCGCTGGAAGGCGACGTTTTGGGCACATGGAACAGCGTGGAGAGTGCATGAGAGTGGCTAAAGTCACAATCGTCGGTGCAGGCCCAGGCTCGCCAGAATACATTCCGCCCATAGCCCGGAAAGCCGTGCAAAACGCTCAGTTAGTCATCGGCGCTGAAAGAGTACTGCGCCTGTTCGCGGGCGACATAAAGGGCGAAGCATTAGAGTTGACCGCCAAAAACGTGAACGATCTTCTTCAGCAAGCTGTTGCCGCGGCAGAGGAAGGAAAAGCGGTTGTTTTGCTGTCAACAGGCGACCCCAGTTTCTCAGGTCTACTAGGCACCTTTCTCAGCGTTGTCAGGGCAAGGCATGTTGAAGTAGAAGTTATTCCAGGCGTAAGTGCGCTGCAAGTATGCGCAGCCCGCCTCTGCATGTGCTGGGATAACGCGCGCCTTTTCAGTTTCCACAGGGGCGTCGACAACGCCAAGCAGGCGGAGCTTGTTGAAGCCGTAAAGAAAGGCAAAGATGTTCTGCTTCTTCCAGAGCCTAAGGCTTTTCCGCCAAGCGAGATTGCCAAGTTTCTTATAGCCAATGGAGTTAGCGACAAAACACCTGTATTTGTGTGTGAAAACCTTACCCTTAATAATGAAAAGATCATTTCAAGTACCTTGGAAGAAATCTCAACAATGAGTTTTAGCTCATTATGCGTATTAGCCATAAGACCGCAACACAAGCATGCGGCTGAATGCCAAGATGGTGATTGTCATGTGGACGTATAAGACGCCCGGCATTCCCGACACTATGTTCACTCAAGATGAGGCTGTGCCGGGACCTACAAAAGAAGAGATAAGAGCCCTAACTATCTCGAAAGCGCGTCTCAAAGAGGGCTTCTGCGTCATCGATGTTGGCTGCGGCACAGGCGGATTAACCGTTGAAGCCGCGCTTCAGGTAGCTCCCACAGGCAAAGTCTTCGCTATAGACGAAGATGTGAAGGCTGTGGAGTTAACCAAGATTAACGTTGCAAAGTTTAATCTGCAGAGCATCGTGCAAGTTATAAACGAGAAGGCACCTGAAGTCTTGCTGCATCTGCCTGTGGCTGACACGGTGTTCGTGGGCGGAAGCCGTGTTCTAAGAGAAGTGCTGCGTGCTTCCCATCAGAAACTAAAGAAAAATGGCCGCATCGTTGTGAACGCAATACTTCTGGAAACAAGCTTTACTGCTCTGGATGAAATGAAAAAGTTAGGCTTCAAAGAAATAGATGTGACAACGGTTTTCGTGGCTAAAGGGCAGGCAATTCCTTCAGGAACCATGATGCTGGCTAGGAATCCAATTACAATAATATCTGCTACAAAAGTGTAGGTGGAAAAGTTTGGTTGGCAAGTTCATCGGCATAGGCGTAGGCCCAGGCGACCCTGAACTTATAACCGTCAAGGCTGTAAAAACTTTGAAAACAGTTGACGTGATTGCGGTTCCCAAAACTCATGCTGACGCGCCGAGTATAGCGCTTAGCCTCATCAAACACATTTTAGAAGAACGGGCGAAACCCGCCGAGGTGCTCGAGTTAGTCTTTCCAATGACAAAAAATGAATCTGAAGCCAAAAAGTGCTGGGCTGAAAGTGCTCGCTTGATCGCTGAAAAAGCTGAAAGCGGAAAAACAATAGCGTTCATCACACTTGGCGACCCATTTTTCTACAGCACATTCATTTATCTTTTTCAAACTTTAAAACAGAAATATCCCCATGTAACTATGGAAATAATCCCAGGAGTGACATCCTTAACCGCCTGTGCCGCGCGGGCTCAAGTGCCTTTGGCTGAAAAGGACGAAGTAATCGCAATTATACCCTCAGACATTGATTTTAAGCTCATCGAAGAAACTGCTGAACACGCAGATAACATAGTTTTCATGAAATGCGCTCACCGATTCAAAGCTCTCATGCCAATTTTAGAGAAATCAGGATTTACCAAGAACGCTACAGTTGCGCTGGTTAGAAGATGTGGCATGTCCGACGAGGCTGTTATCATCGGTAGATTAGGCGATGTTCCAGAGTGGAATATACCTGAAGATTATTTTTCCATGGCAATAGTAAAGAGGAGCGAGTTTCCAATTAATCGAGAAAAGGAGGATTTATTGTGAGTCAAGTTGTCTTCATAGGCGCGGGCCCAGGCGACCCTGAGCTTATAACCATCAAAGGAAAGAAAATGCTTGAAAAAGCTGATGTTGTCATATACACGGGCTCGCTTCTGAACCCTGAAATTCTCAAGTACGCTAAGCCTAACGTGGAGCTATACGACAGTGCCAAAATGCACCGAGATGAAGTTTTCGCAGTATTCGCCAAAGCTGCCCGGGAAGGCAAGCTTGTGGCCAGAGTACATGATGGCGATCCAAGCTTTTACGGCGCCATTCAAGAGCAAATTGCTTTTCTCGAAAAAGAGCAGATCCCCTACACCATAATTCCAGGTGTAAGCTGTTTACAGGGTTCCGCGGCGAGTCTGAAGCGTGAGTTGACGTTACCTAATGTTTCACAAACCGTTATCATCACGCGTCCTGAAGGCAGAACACCCGTGCCTAAGTCTGAAAGCATACGAAAACTTGCGAGGCATCAAGCTACCATGGTAATCTTTCTCGGCACGCCGCAAATAGCCGAGGTTGTTGAAGAACTCAAAAAAGGCGGATACCCAGAAGACACGCCTGCTGCTGTAGTGTACAAGGCTACGTGGCCTGATCAGAAGATCGTTAAGGGCACCTTAGGCGACATAGTTGAGAAAGTTCGGGCTGCTGGAATAACTAAGACGGCTCTGATCTTCGTGGGACGCGTATTAAACCCTGAAGCTTTCGATTTCTCCAAGCTCTATGAGCCTTCTTTCACAACGGGCTTTAGAAAAGGCGTTAAAGATGTTTGAGCGAGGTATAGCTGTCATCGCGATCACGCGCCGCGGCGTAGAAACTGCACTTAAAATCAAAGCCGCACTGGATGCGTTAGGTTTACCTTGCAAGGTGTTTGCGCCAGAAAAATACCTCCAGGCCGGCGTATCCTCGCTGGATAAGAAACTTGACGAGTTCATCAAGGAAATTTACCGCAAAGTCGACGCCATAATAGCAGTCATGGCTACGGGAATAATCATCCGGGCAGTTGCGCCATACCTCGAGAGCAAGCTGGTTGACCCTGCGGTTTTATGTGTTGATGCTTCCGGCCGTTTCGTCATCAGCCTGCTTTCTGGACATTACGGAAGAGCTAACGAACTTGCAAGACTGCTTGCTGAGGGGATAGATGCAGTGCCAGTCATCACTACCGCATCCGATGTAATGGGAAAACAAAGCATCGAAGAACTTGCCCTAACTCTTCATTTATCCATAGAGAACCCTGAGAGCCTCACAGCAGTAAACGCCGCGCTGGTGAACGACAGCCGACTGGCTCTTGTTTTGGTCGGCGACGTAAAAATTCCAGAAAACAAAATTTCAGGTTATGAAATAAAACAAGCGGACAGCATCAAGAAAGCCATAGAAATCTTGAATGACTTCGATGCAGGCGCACTCATCACAAGAGAGAAAGTGCCTAAGGATCAGTTGGCAAAGCCTGCTACAATACTTAAACCTAAAACGGTGGTTGTGGGCTTAGGCGCAAGAGAAAACGTCAGTGAAAATGAAGTTGTAGAAGCTGTGAAATACGCTTTGGCGCGTGTGGATCTTCCGCTGGAGCGTGTTGACCGCTTGGCCACCGTCAGCATAAAAAAGGATTCAGCAGCTATTCTAGGCGCTGCTAAAAAATTAGGGTTGTCCGTTGCTTTCTTGGAAATTGAGGCGCTTCGGGCTCTAAAACATGTAGATCTTTCACCTGATTCGCCATTAGTGGAACAAAAAATTGGTGTTGGAGGAGTATGCGAACGAGCAGCATTGATAGAAGCAGGAGCAAAAGCAAAACTGATTCTAAAGAAAATGAAGCTGAATGGTGTAACAGTGGCCATAGCCGAGGGCGAATAAGCGTAGTCGGCATAGGACCCGGCGGCCTTGAGCACCTTACACCTAAAGCTAGGCAAGCGATAGAAGCCGCGGATGTCATTATAGGCTATAAAACCTACATAAAACTAATCCAGCCAGTAATCACAAGCGCCATCGAGGTTATCTCGGGAGGTATGGGACAAGAAGTTGAGAGAGCGAGAGTGGCTGTGGCTAAGGCGTTGGAAAACAAGCGGGTAGCCGTGATTAGCAGTGGCGATCCAGGGGTTTATGGCATGGCTGGCGTGGTTTTGGAAGTTGCAGCCAATGAAAAAGCAGCTGTTCCCATAGAAATTATTCCAGGAGTAACAGCGGCAACAGCGGCAGCGGCCGCGCTTGGAGCGCCTTTGGTTGGCGATTTCGCCGTAATAAGCCTCAGCGACCTTCTGACTCCTTGGCAGCTTATCGAAAAAAGGTTGAACGCTGCGGCGGAAGCTGATTTTGTGATTGTGCTATATAATCCCCAAAGTCAAGGCCGTAAAGAACCTTTAGCGAAAGCGCATCAAATCCTACTTAAATACAGAAGCCAGGAGACCCCTGTTGGCATTGTTAAGGCGGTTGGACGAGACGGCGAAAAAGTGGTCATCACTACGCTCGGAAGCATGCTCGAACATGAGATAGACATGGCTACAGCAATAATCGTGGGCAACTCCACCACTAGAATCGTCAATGAAAGAATGGTCACGCCCCGTGGATACCGCCTGCATTAGAGCTAGCCAAAAAGTAGCCAAAACGCCAGTACAAGAAGCACTGTGCCGCTAACCTTTGGGAAATATCTCTCATATCTGCTGATTCTTGCTCTAACCCTTCCATACATTTTTATTCCAAGAATGGTGACGCCCACAAGCCCTGCGGTTACCGCCAATCCATAAGCCGTCATCATAAAAAGCGGGTTAACACCGCCCATAGCTAAAGCCAGAAGCGCAAATTCTTCTTCATGGGCAAAGCCTAGGAAAAACGCGCAACTCGCTATTTTCCATAAACTCAGATTATTCATCCGTTTTGGATGGAAATGCGGGTGCGTGTGCCAGCCAATGCCTGGATGCTCATGTTCGTGTTCATGTTCCATGTCTTCCACGTTATCATGTAAATGCCCGTGCTGATTTTCCAGTTCCGAATCAACTTTTTCCATGAAAAATTTGGCTGCAAGCAGCACCAAAGCGGCAAATGCAATGTATTTTAGAAGTGGGCTTGTGAAGTTTATCAGCGCGCTAGCGGCAACGTAGATTATGACAACGGCAATTGAGGAGATAAAGTGAAAGAATGAAATTATGCTTGAGCTGACAAGGGCGTAGAAGGTTGGCTTCGAAGTCCGTGTCGAATAAAGCAGCGCTATGGGCCAACCGTGCCCCGGCTCTAACCCATGCAGCAATCCTATGGAGACAACACCAATTAGCGCTGGATCAAAGATGCCGCTCATGTTTCAGTCCTCTTCTGCTTTTTAGATTCTAGAAGTCTCAATATTTCTTTTCTTGCTTCGCTTATGGTAAGTGGAAGCCGCGGGTTTATCGGCAACTTGTCCTCCTTCTTCAGCACTTCAAATAGATGCGTTATCCGTGGAGAGCGCAGGTTTACGCTTCGGATTAATTCTGCATCTGAAAACAATTCCGCGGGCGCGCCCTCCGACACGAGTTTTCCCTTATTCAATATGTATAGTTTACTTGCAAACAAGGGCACCATGTCCACGTCATGCGTAGCCAGTATCAACGTTAGTCCCAGCTCTTTGTTAAGCCGCAGAAGCAAATGCAATATCTCGCTGGTGCCGCGTGGATCCAGATTCGAAGTTGGCTCATCCATAATTACAACTTCAGGCTTCATGGCAAGAACTCCAGCAAGCGCAACCCGCTTCTTCTGCCCTAAGCTGAGGAAATGTGGTGGTTTATCCGCGTACTCGCTCATACCTACAAGCTTCAGAGCTTCATCAGCAACCTTCTTCACTTGGCCAGCGGGTTGACCCAGATTTAGCGGTCCAAAGGCCACGTCCTGCTTTACAGTCGGCGCGAACAGTTGATCATTAGGGTCTTGGAATACGAAGCCCACGCGTCTTCTAAGCTCAAGCAAAGCTTTAGGCGAGTATTCCAGCGGTTTATCTTCAAAGTAGATTCTGCCAGCCGTTGGCTTCAGGATTCCATTCAGATGCAGTAGTAGCGTAGTTTTTCCGGAACCGTTCGGTCCAAGAAGGGCTATTCTTTCTCCCTTAGCAAAACTTAATGATATGTTATCCAGCGCAAGTGTGCCATCGGAGTACTTGTGGGACAGATTTTCTAATCTGAACAGCATTTTGATTACACAATCCCGATGTGCATTGTTAAATATGCAGTTATTGCAAGCGCGACAGCGAAAAGCGTGATTCCCAATAAGGCGGCGTAGCTTGGCCTCGGCAGGTCTTCAAGAACGCGGATGTTGCCGTCGTATCCTCTGGCGCTCATGGCGATGAAGGTGCGCTCTCCCTGCTCTAACGTTCGTATGAAAAGATTTCCAATAAGCATGGCGGTTGATCGAAGTTTCCTCAGCCAACCCGAATATCCGAGGCGTAGCTCTTGAGCGGTGTGCATGGTTTCCATGACCTCTATGAAGACAAATATATACCTGTAGATAAGTAATGACATTTCCACTATGATCTTGGGGATACGGGCTTTTCTGAGAACTATCAATATGCTTGTCATTGGCGTTGTTAGAACAAGGAAAAACTGGCTTGAAAGCGCCCCTGCCACTCTAAAGAACGTGGTGACTCCTGTAGCTACGCCATCTCTGAAAATGATCCATTTGAACCCAAGCAGATTTACCTCTGCAAGCGGTTCTTTGTAGCCGAAAAAGAGCGCAATTATGACGCAGGTTAATGCAACAATTACAGTTGGGTACCACAGTAGCCTAAGATAGAAGCGCCATGGGATTTTTGCGCAGAATAAAATCATGCTGCTGCTTGTTAAAAATACGGCTATGGGCACCACTGGGGACGGCGATAAGACGCTTATGAACAGCAATGAAAGTGCGAGGAGAAGTTTAGTTATTGGGCTATTCTTTGATAAGGAATTTGTATACGCGTATCTGTCAATTTCCGCTGATAAATTAAAGTGGCTCATTACAGCTCAGTATCTTCGTGTATGTGTCACTTATTCTTTTGTTCTTTTCCCCTTTTCATATCCGATAAAATAGCCGATTATGATGGCACCTATTGCTGCTTGAACTGCAAACAATAGGCTTTCTATTTCGCCGCTTGGCGGCTCCCATATAGGCGTGAACCAAGGCTCGTAACCTTGCTCGCTTATGGCTTCTTCCGCAGCGCTGTCTGCACCGCCAAACTCCGCGGAAGGATGCATCATCAAAGGTGTAATGAAGAGTGCCAACATTATCACTATTAAAATGGCGTACTTGATCTTCGTCTGCATCTATTCTTTACCCTCCGAAGATTGTATGTCAGCACGTAGGCCGATCACGTTCATTGCGTTAAGGAGTCTTCCTTTGTACTTCACTAAGAAATCGAAAAGGAAAATTGCCAATATTCCTTCACCGATGGCTAATGGAATCTGTGTTATGGCGAAGATTGACCCAAAAGTTATGAACGAGTCCATGACGCTTGTTGAGGGGAAAGCAAGCGCAAGCTGTACAGATGTGGTAACGTAGGTGCTTAAATCAGCTAAGGCAACTGCTATGAATACTCCCACTGATGTTGGTAGCCGCACTTTTTTGCTGGCCACCCACAAGACATAGCCTACCACTGGTCCTACTATTCCCATTGAGAATATGTTTGCACCAAGCGTGGTTAAACCACCATGCGCGAGCAGCAAAGCTTGGAAAAGCAGGACTATCGCCGAAAGAACTGAAGCGATTGCCGGCCCGAGCACTACAGCCGCCAATCCTGAGCCTGTTGGATGTGAGCAGCTGCCTGTTACAGATGGAAGCTTAAGTGCTGAAAGCACAAAAACAAATGCGCCCATCACCGCGAGAAGCGGTTTAGCTTCGGGAAATTTTTCTGTGAGTTTCTTGAGCTTGTAAACACCAAAAATTACGACTACAATTGAAATTGCAAACCATATTTCCCACCATGGGTGGGGCAGGAAGCCTTCCATTATGTGCATATTCTCACCCTTTCCGGATTGGATAAGCCATCCGAAACTTTATAAATGTTTGTTAAACTAAAGTTTAAGTCAGGTTGATTCAGTTGCCTCGACGTCATCCGCTTCTCTTACGTGACAAAGGCGAATTCACCAACTTCCAAATCTTATTAGAAATTATGCGGCATCAACCACACGTAAGACAGAAGGACATAAGCGAAGCGCTTGGCATCACCATCCAAGCCGTCTCCAAGCACTTTAAGACCTTAATGAAGGAGGGCTTGCTAGAAGCAGGTTCGGAGCGTGCAGATTACAGGCTAACGGCCAAAGCCAAAGAGAAACTTCAAGACTACCAAAAGAACCTAGACAGCTATGTTAATCTGATCAAGACGGATCTAAAAGTTGAACACTTTATCCCCGCCATGGCGACGCAGCCAATAAAAGCCGGCGCTAAAGTCGGCTTAGTCATGAAAAATGGAGTTTTATGCGCCGTGGCTTTATCCAGTCCAAACGTTGAAGCCTTCGGAATTGCTATTAACGATGCAAACGCCGGAGAAGACGTTGGCTTAAAAGATGTACAGGGCAAAGTGAAAATATCGCCGGGCAGAGTTCTCCTCATTAAACTGCCCAGCATAAAGGAAGGCGGCTCAAGAGCCGTTAACATCGCCAAAGTTAGAAAGGTGTATGAGGAATTCAATCCTGATCGAATCGGCGTTATAGGCGTTGTTGGAAGAGCTGTTCTAAACAAGATGGGGCTTAAAGCAGACTTTGAATTCGGCATAAGCAGAGCAACAGCAGTTGCCGCTTCAAGAGGGCTCAAAGTTTTCGTACTTGTTGTCGGCAGAATGGTTAATCATGTAATCGAGAAAATAGACATAGAAAACACTAAACGAACAGCACAGATAACGTATGAAGTTAAAGATGTGCGAGCCCTTTAATCTCTCAAGCGCTTACCACGCGCATGGCGGCGGCGTCATCTAAACGCTAATATTTGCGCTGTGCCCTATGCATTTGCATATTTACATGCGCGAAGCAGAGATGTAAGTGCATTTGGCTGGACAGACGTTATCTTTACCTGACGGACGAAAACTTGGGTACCTAACAATCGGCGACGGACGACCAGTCATCTACTTCCATGGCACAGCAAGTAGCCGACTGGAAATTCTGCTCTTGAAAGAGCTTGTCTCCCAGGCGAAACTGCAGATAATTGGTGTAGACAGACCCGGCTACGGCTTATCCACGTTCAAACCTGTAAAAAGCCTCTGCGACTTCAACAGCGACCTCAACTTCCTCGCTGACCAATTGGGTTTTAAACAATTTGGCGTTCTCGGCTGGTCTGGCGGCGGAGTTTTCGCGCTTGCCTACCTTTTGCTATTTCCCGAACGCGTAACACGCGCAGTTGTCGCCGGCGCACCTGCTTTGCCTTTCGATGTGGCGACGGCGCATAATACGCTTCTTGCCCGTTTTGCTATGAAGCTCCCGCTTTTAGGGTTATTGGCCATAAGAAACCTGCGTTCTCAAGTGCTGAAAGCTAACCATAACGTTGAGGCTTTCTTGGCTTCAAGAGAAGGCCAGCGACTGCTGCGTGGCTACTCGAAGGATGATTTGAAATTTTTCTCTAACCCCGCCTGGACTGCGGTGCTGTGTCAATCTATGGCTGAAGCTTTCCGCCAGGGCAATTATGGTGTTAAAGCCGTGCTTCAGGAGCATAAGCTTTTCATGAAGCCTTGGGATATACCAGTTTCACGGGTTCCCGCGGGCAAACTGTTTGTTTGGCATGGCGCCGAAGATAAGACGTGCCGGCTTGAGAATGCCTATAGGCTCTCCGCGAAGGTTCCTGGTGCACGTTTAGAAATTTTTGAGTGTTGCGGTCACTGCGCATTGTTCGCTAACATGGAAAAATTAAGCACAATTTTCTGCTCCGATTAGCAGATATCTCGCGTAATTTTTGACAACTCTGGATTTTTTTGACTCCATGAATTGTTCAACTTTATTTTAACTTGAGTTTAAACAAAATTTATATATGTGCATGGATAATCCATCCATGAATAAGGCGGTAAACATGAAACAACAACCCACTCACTACATCATACCCGCAATCACGAACCAATTTAAAATAATAAACGACGAAGGTGAGCACGCTTGAAACGAACAGGGCTTATAGTTTCAATTCTTGTTGCAGTTATTGTTATCGCTTCTGTCTATGGTGGATACATCTTCCTCTATTCGCCACAGCCTTCGTCACCGTCAACATCGCCTTCGTCAAGTCCAGTTGTTTCTCCCTCGCCCTCGAGTACTGCTTCTCCTTCAACAACAAGCACGCCAGCTCCTACAGAAACTCAACCAACACCACAAAACAAGACAATTACTGTTGTGGATGTCACGGGGACTCAAGTAACTATTGCCCTTCCTGTGACCCGTATTGTAAGCTTACAAAGTGGTTTTACAGAAATAATCTATGCTATAGGCGCCGGCGATAAAATAGTTGGGCGTGACCTTTATTCTACTTTTCCAGATTCTGTTTTAAACCTGACAGTAGTTTACGGATCAAGCGGTTTAAGCATGGAAACCTTAACGGAAATGCGACCTGATTTGATAGTTGCCGATACTAGAATTAACAATGATACCCGCGCTGAAATCGAATCGCTTCTCCATGTTCCTGTAATCATTGATAATCCTTCCCAAACGGACCGTGTAAAGCCTATAATAACTTATCTAGGCGAAATCCTCGGTAAAGAGGAAAGGGCTGATGCCCTGATCAAATTTATGGACGGCATAACTGATCTTGTTAAGGATCGTGTCAAAGATCTGAAAGATGATCAAAAGCCCTTAGTATATTACGAATGGGTTAAAGCTTGGTATAGTTGCAATAACGCTAGTTTACCCCATCAGATGATAATCGATGCTGGTGGAATAAATCTCGCTGCCAACCAGACTGTTACCTATCCAACCTTGAGTCCTGAGTATGTTACGGAGCGCAACCCCGACATAATAGTCCGCATGATTAGCAGTGCAACTCACGACATCAAAGATTTTCAAGCTATGCGTGAGGAGCTAATGAACAGACCTGCTCTCAGTGCTACAAAGGCTGTCCAAAATGGTAAGGTCTATGTTATGGATCATTACTTCCGAACAGGAACACGCAACCCCCTTGGCTTGCTGACCTTAGCCAAATGGCTCCATCCTGATCTTTTTGCAGATGTAGATCCAACTGCTATACACAGGGAAATGATTCAAACTTTCTTCGGAGTTGCCTTGGAGGGCACATATGCCTATCCATAACGTTTTGCAGCAAATGATACTGGCACAAGTCGCCATGGTTCCTCTTCCTTTTTTATGAAGTATTGAATAGACGGTGAAGCAAAAAATGAGACTTGCTTTTGTGGTTCTTTCACATGAAGTAGAAATTATTACCCTAGCAGTTAAGACCCTCGCTAAAAAGACGGGTATGCTTATAGATGTTTTTCCACGAACTGCAGAAGACTTAGCAGACCCAAAACTGCTGGATGCATTCATCAATTTTGCGCGAACATCTCACGTAACACTCCTGCATTTAATGGGTGGCAAAAAAGGGTTCACAGGCTTTGATCGCGTTATAGCCGCGTTGCGCGATGCACATGTGCCTTTGTTCGCGTCGGATGTCCAATCTGACCCAGAAATCGTCGCTTGCTCCACTGTTAACCAAGATGATTATCAAAAGATCCATCAATACATCAATTATGGTGGAATAGAAAACTATGAAAACCTGCTGCTTTTTTTAGCAAACCGTTTCGCGGGAAGCCATTTCGAGGCTAAGCCGCCAAAAAAGATGCCATTGCAAGCAATATATCACCCAAACTTTGGTCATATCTGCACATTAGCTGAATACATGGAAAAAGTATACGTTCGTGGAAGACCCACAGTTGGAATTTTTTTCCATAACGACCCTTTAAAAACGGGCGACATTAACCTCGCCAACAGTCTAATCCGCTCTATCGAACAGCACGGCGCGAATGCAATTTTAGTGTTTTTCTCAGCGAATGATGTTTCAGCTAAAAGTTTGAAGTGGATTATCGAAAACTACTTCATGAAGGACGGAAAACCTATTGTTGACATTGTCATCAGCACACTTGCACATTCTGTTGCAGCGTTCATGCCAAGCTCCGAATCGGTTAACGAGCTTTTTAAGATGTTTGGGGTTCCCGTTCTCAAGTCGATTGTAACATATAACACTTTTGAGGAGTGGTGTAGTAGTCTACTGGGATTAAGTTTTACTGAAGTAGCATGGAATGTTGCAATGCCTGAGTTTGATGGTATGGTAATCACTGTGCCAATAGCCGCTAGAAAGATCTCTGAAAAAGATCCGGTGACCGGCGCAAAAATAACCTCGCATGTAATAATTCCTGAGCGTCTTGACAAGCTTGTCAGATTAAGCATTAACTGGGCAAAACTGCGATATATTCCTAACGAGAAAAAGAAGGTTGCACTGATTTTTCATAACTATCCACCAAGAAATGACAATATTGGTAGCGCTGCAGGACTCGATGCTGCAGCTTCAGCTATAAACCTCTTGCGAGAAATGCAGAAACAAGGCTATTCACTGGAGTTTTTACCTGAAAACGGCCAGAAATTGATGGAAAAAATAATTAGCGGGTTAACTAATGATCAAAGATGGTTAAGTCCTGATGAACTTGCAGAAAAAGCTGTGGCTAAAATCCCCCTTGCTCAGTACATTAAATGGTTTGATGAGTTGCCTGTAGATGTCAAAGAGAAACTGGTTAAGCATTGGGGGAAGCCACCTGGGAAACTTTTCAATTACAAAGGCGACCTATTAATTCCTGGAATAATTAATGGTAACGTATTCATCGGTCTCCAGCCTCCTCGAGGCTACACAACTGACCCTGCATCTATTTATCATAGCCCCGATCTTCCTCCCCCACATCATTATTATGCTTATTATCGTTGGATTCGGGAAGTTTTCAAAGCTGACGTTATCATTCATTTTGGCAAACATGGCACAATGGAATGGCTGCCGGGTAAATCTGTTGGGCTTTCCGCTTCATGTTTTCCTGACATTGTTATTTCCGATTTGCCCAACGTTTACCCATATCTTATCGACGATCCAGGCGAGGGTACATGCGCGAAAAGACGGAGTTACGCCTGTTTAGTTGATTATCTAATTCCAGTAATGCATAACGCTGACTCCTATGATGATTTAGCTAAAATCTGTGTTCAACTGAAAGAGTATTATCATGCCAAAACTGCTGACCCTGGAAAACTTGAAATTCTTAAGAAGTTAATCTGGGACGCCGTAGTTCAAGCTAACCTCAACAGCGATTTAGAAGTCACTAAAGAAGAGGCGTTCGCGGATTTTGATGCCTTTGTAGAGCAGCTGCATGGCTATTTGAATGAATTATCTGACGCGCAGATCACAGACGGATTACATGTGCTAGGCGAGCCTCCCACGGACTCGAGGCTAGAAGAGTTTTTGGTAGCATTGACGCGGCTAGATAATGGCAGTGTTCCCTCTTTACGTCAGTCATTGGCTGAATTGAAAGGTTACAACTATGAAGAGTTGCTGGCAAATCGCGGTGCTCTGCGTCAAGATAACCGAACTAATGGCGATGTTCTTGACGAGTTGAACCAACTTGCACTTGAACTAATAAACCGATTCCATGCTGTAAATTTCAAAGAAGAAAAAATTGATTCTTTGCTTTATGAACTGTTCGGCGAGGTTAATGCCAAGTTGCGGCACTGTCTATCTTATATTTCCAATTTTCTTGCTCCTGCATTGAATGCAACAACCGAAGAGCTAACTAACACTACATCTGCATGTCACGGTAATTATGTACCAACAGGGCCTTCTGGTGCTCCAACACGCGGTAACGCCGACATCTTGCCTACCGGACGCAACTTTTACTCAATAGACCCCCGTTGTGTGCCCTCTGTTGCCGCTTGGAAGGTTGGCGTAGAACTAGGCGACGCCTTACTAAAACGGTATCTGGAAGAAGAGGGGAAGTATCCAGAAACAGTTGCTATTGTTGTTTGGGCCACTGATTGCATGAGAACAAACGGCGACGATATAGCTGAAATTCTCTATTTAATGGGCGTTAAGCCAATCTGGGAAGAATCCAGCGGTAGGGTTATAGGCTTAGAACCTATTCCGCTTGAAGTACTGAAGCGGCCGAGAATTGACGTTACTGTCCGAATAAGTGGCCTTTTCAGAGATACCTTCCCTAACATTGTTCATCTTATTGACGAAGCCGTTGCTTTAGTTGCTGAACTAAAAGAAACTTCTGACAAAAACTACATCATAAAACATGTGGAGGAGGAAATAGCTGAACGTATTGGGCAGGGCGTCGATGCTGTTAAGGCGCGTGAAGAAGCATGCTACAGAATCTTCGGCGATATACCCGGTGGTTACGGGTCAGGCGTTAATGAAGCGATAGATTCCAAAAACTGGAAAGACCAGAAGGATTTGGCAAATATTTATGTCACTTGGGGTTGCTATGTTTATGGCAGAAAAAACTTTGGGTTAACAGCGCCTGACTTGTTTAAGAAACGATTAAGCAAAGTTGAACTGACCGTAAAAAATTGGGATCAACGTGAATATGACGCTTTACAGATAGACGATGCTTATTCTTATCACGCCGGCATGGATGTAGCCATCAAGACGATTACTGGGAAAGCGCCGCGCTCGTTTTATGGGGACACTTCTGATCCCAAAAGAGTTAAAATTAGAAGTACCGCTGAAGAGATTAAGTATTGCTTCAGAGCCCGCCTCGTTAATCCTAAGTGGATTGAAAGCATGAAAAGACATGGCTACCATGGAGCCGCCGAGTTTTCCCGACAGATGGATTACGTGCTAGGATGGGATGCAACAGAAGAAGTCATAGAAGACTGGATGTATGAGGAATTAGCGCAAAAATTTGTCCTTGATAAATCAATGCAGGAGTGGCTGAAAGAAGTGAATCCTTACGCATTATACAACATGACTGAACGCCTTTTAGAAGCTATTGAACGGGGCATGTGGCACGCCTCAGAGGATATGAAAAGGCAGCTACAACAGATTTATTTGCAGGTTGATGGTTTGCTTGAAAGCACCAATGAAAAGAAATGATGAGTACTCCTTTATGAGCGACATCAGGGGAATAAAGCATAACCACAATAGGAGCGCATTACTATGAAACCGGCGTTGATTGTGATTGATGTTCAGAATGGCTGGCTAGAACTGTCTGAAGGACTGAAACGATCAGTGACTGAGCGCATAACTGCAATGAGCGAAGCGATCTCAATATTTCGAAAAGCGTGCGCCCCGATCATCTTTACTTACCATTCCTATGCCGAGCGAGGTATTGTGCCCGGGACAAAAGAGTTTGAACTTATCCCAAGTTTAACCGCGATGGCTGAAGATGCCAAAGTTATTAAGACTCATCAAAACGCTTTTGTCAAGACGGCGTTAGCCCATATGATTCGGGATAAAGGCTGCGATACTGTAATTCTCATAGGGCTTAGCGCCCTGAACTGTGTTCTAGCAACTTATCTTGCTGCATATGATGAGGGCTTTTTCCCTTACATAGTGCGCGGTGCTGTAGCAGGACCTGATGAGGAATCTGTTCAGATCGTGGAGAAGATTTGCGACACGCTAAGTTTGCGAGCGGTTGCACAAATTTTGGGACAAAACCCCCGCGCGACATTCATGCATTAAAAAATCTACCCCATTCTCATATTTTATATTTTTAAGTAATGCCTTGATCCGCCTGAAATCTTGCCCCTTTTAAGGATTACATGTGTAACATCTTTTTGTTTGCGAGCAGATTACGCCGCCACAACGCGGGCATTCCCATTTTTCTGCTTCCCCTTCCAGAAATTTTTCCCAGCCGTTTATTTTTATATACATAAAATTCTCAATTAAACTCGTTCCATATTTCTGATTATAGTATGCATCAATTTTCTTCAGTTCAGCGCATGGAAAGTCATCACATTCAAAGCAATATTCGATTTTTTCTCTGTTTGCTTGATTTTTGCAGTGCTTTTTAAAGAACGTGCATTTTTCCTGCCTTGTTTGGCAGCCGCCGCATGGATTTGTTCTTTCGCCATTCAATTTATAGCCGAAAAAACCAACGCATGTTCGGCAGTTTATTCCGCATTTTGCAAACAGCGATGCCCTCATCTCTCCACTCATTTAACACACCCCGGCCTTTGCCTCATCTGTTCTTTTCAGTTTCATTATAATTCCTATAAAAGTTGTTTTCCTTTGTATACCTGCTAAATAAGCTCCTCATGTTCGTTTTTAACGATATAGGCTTGTAGATTAGGTTATTCAACCTCATCTTAACTCAAGTTTGACTAATGTTTATATAAAACTATGGATAATCCATCCAAGCATGTTGCCGCGCAAACATTGGCAAATTACAGCAATCTGTTTGATTTACAAAGTTTCAATAACCAATAATGAGGAGGTGAATAGTTTTTGAGGCGTGTTATTCTTGTGGCTGCTATTGTTGCTGTTGTAGTTGCGGCTTCGGTTTACGGCGGCTACAACATCCTATCGCAATCGCCATCAACATCGCCAACACCAACTCCTTCACAATCTCCTATCCAATCCCCAACCAGTGCTTCTCCTACGCCTTCGCAGACACCATCTTCTACGGCTACGCCAACGCCCTCGCCTTCGCCAACAATTGAACCAAACGCTACCCAATCACCGGAAGCACCACAGATCTCGAACATCACTGTGGTTGACGCGAATGGCGCCAATGTTACCGTAGCTGTTCCTGTGAAACGCATTATTTGTCTTACTATGATAGAGATTGTGCATGTGTTAGGTGCAGGCGACAAAGTCGTAGCGCGGAGTGCTTCATTAAGCTCAGACGCTGAAGCAATCCTGCCCAAGTCAATTTTGGAATTACCTGACGTAGGCACTGACATGGAACCGAATCTTGAACTGATAGTTGAGTTAAAGCCTGATTTGGTTCTTGCTAGCCAACGCTTAACCGATGAAAACCGAAAGAAACTAGAAGATGCGGGAATAGCCGTTATGGAGGATACCTTGACAGGCAGCCGAAGATATGAGTGCATACGCAATTTAGCCTTGATATTGCAAGCAGAGCAGAAAGCAACGGAGTTCATAAACTACGAAACGTATTATGTGAATCTGGTTAAAAATCGAGTTGCCGCTCTTTCACGAAGCGAGAAACCGTTAGTCTACTTCGAATGGTACAAGCTCTGGTTCAGCACGGGTCCAGGTGGTTCTTACGATAAACTGATAGTTGATGCTGGTGGAATAAATATAGCTGAAAATGCCAGTACCTCCAGTCCACAGTTGAGCGCAGAATTCGTGGCCGAGGCTAACCCTGCTATTGTTATTCGGATGTCCACATACTTGGATGGTGAAGATTTAGCGTCTTTGCAAACTTTGAGAAACAGCATATTAGCTAGGCCAGAGCTAAGCGAAACAAAAGCTGTGAAGAACGGTACTGTCTATGTGATTAAAAGCGTGCTGTTGGTTGATCGTGACGTAATTGGTTTGCTATACTTCGCAAAGTGGCTACATCCAAATTTGTTCCAAGACATTGATCCTGCTGCGATACATGCGGAGTACATACAAAGGTTCTTCAATGCTGAGTTAACTGGAGTGTTCACGTATCCATAAGCAACTCTGAATGGCTCTATTGTTGTAAAGGACGCATTTTCCTTTTTTACTTTTTATGGCTTATTTCGTGGTTTTGTTATCCCCCTTTTATGTATTCAACCTGTATTAAATTTTAGTTGAACCAAGATTTATATAAATGGATAATCCAACCAATATAGCTGGGAGAATGCAGAATGCGTTGGCGAACCAAAACCGTTTACCCCTTCAGCGCCATAGTTGGACAAGAAAAAATGAAGCTGGCGCTCATTCTTAACGTTATAAATCCAAAAATTGGCGGAGTTCTACTCCGCGGCGAAAAGGGCACAGGCAAATCCTTGGTGGTGCGCGCATTAGCTAATCTATTGCCCGAAGTTGACGTAGTAGCTGATTGTCCTTTTCATTGCGACCCTGCGCGTCCCAAAGATATGTGCGATACATGTGTTGCACGAGTAACTAAAGGCGAGAAAATCCCTGTTACCAAAAGATCCGTTTCTGTAGTCGAGTTACCTCTCGGCGCCACAGAAGACCGCCTTGTCGGTACGCTTGATATTGAAAAAGCAATCAAAACAGGCGAAAAACACTTCGAGCCTGGAATCCTCGCAGAAGCCAATCGAAACATCCTCTACATCGATGAAGTGAATCTGCTGGACGATCACCTCGTTGACGTTCTACTCGACGCTGCAGCCATGGGCGTAAATTTTGTAGAACGCGAGGGCATCTCATTCAGCCACCCCGCCCAGTTCATTTTAGTAGGCACAATGAACCCTGAAGAGGGTGAGCTACGTCCTCAACTGTTAGATCGCTTTGCGCTCTCAGTCGAAGTCAAAGGCATCCCGTATAAAGAAGCGCGGGCTGAAATAGTGCGCAGGCGCGTTGCCTTCGAAAATGACCCTGCATCATTCATCGCGGAGTATCAAAGTGCTCAAGAGCAAATGCGCCGCAAGATCGAAGAGGCCAGAAAGCTCCTGCCCAACGTGAAATTAAGCGATGAAATGCTTGATCTAATCACGCGAATCTGCATAGACTTCGGCGTCGATGGCCACCGCGCCGACATCACAATTTACAAAACCGCTTGCACCATCGCGGCTTTTAAAGGGCGCACAGAAGTTACCGAGGAAGATATTATAGAAGCAGCCGAGCTAGCGCTACCTCATCGGCGACGGCGCCAACCTTTCGAAGAACCCAAGCTGGAGCAGCAGCAGCTTCAGGAAAGCGTTCGGAACTGGCGCCAAAATAAAGAACCACCTCAATCGCAATCTGAAAGTGATTCCTCAGAAAATGAGCAACCACAAGAAAATGAGACACCTGAAAAAGAGCAAGTCTTTAACGCTGGATCACCATATCCCGTTAAACGCCTATCCACGCCTGTTTTAGATCAGATGCCGCGTAATTCCGCCGGAAGGCGATCCAAAAGCAGAAGCAAAGCCAAGACAGGACGCTATGTAGACAGCGCAATTCCTAAAGGGAAAGTGACTGACTTGGCTTTTGACGCTACTCTGAGAGCTGCTGCACCTTACCAGCTTCAGCGAAGAAACGGCTCCAGCGGAGCAAATGCATTGCTTATTGAAAAATCTGATTTACGAGAAAAAGTCCGGGAAAGGAAAGTAGGCAACCTGATCATGTTTGTGGTTGACGCCAGCGGCTCTATGGCTACTGAAGAGAGAATGACTGCCGCCAAAAGCGCCATACTTTCTCTTTTGCTTGATGCGTACCAGCGTCGCGATCGCGTAGGTATGGTTGCCTTTAGGAAAAAAACCGCTGAACTAGTCTTGCCGCCAACCAACAGTGTCGATCTTGCCCAGAAGTGCTTGGCTAACTTGCCCACGGGCGGTCGTACCCCGATGGCTCACGGATTAAATCTTGGGCTAACAGTTATCCGCGAGTATATGCAGCGAGATAAAGAGACAATTCCACTTTTAGTTTTGGTTTCTGATGGTCGAGCAAATGTTCCACTAAATGGCGGCGATCCGGTGGAAGAGGCAAAAGCTGTAGCGCGTGCAATAGGCACAGCTGGAATAAATTCAATTGCCATAGACACTGAACGTAATTTCATCACGTTAGGTCTCGTGAAACAGATATGCGCTGAAATGGGCGGCAAATATTTTCAGCTAGAAGAACTTAGCGCAGCGCCCATTATCTCCGCGGTCCGCAGCAACCTGTTTCCTGATACTCTACAACGTTTCAATAATTGAAAGGAGGTGAGTGGTATTGAGACGAATTGTTCTTGCTGCTACCGCTATTATAATTGCTGTAATTGTCGCTTCAGTTTACGGCGGCTACAACATGCTTTACACGCCGCAGCCTTCTCCGTCCCCGTCACCATCAACATCGCCTTCTCCGCCGCCTTCACCCGTCTCTACTCCTATGAATTCCCCTGAACCCTCAAGCACACCTTCACCCACGGAGTCACCGACAAGTACACCGACGCCCACCGCCACAGCAACTCCCACCCCTACTCCCACGCCGACGCCGATTGTGCCTCAGAATATTACCATAGTGGATGGTGCTGGTAGAAACGTTACTTTGACAGTGCCTGTTAATCGCATTGTTAGCATCAATGATGGCTTAACCGAAATGCTCTGTGCATTAGGTGTCCAAGATAAAATTGTTGGACGTGACGCTTCTTCGAACATGCCTGCCTCTGTGCTAAGCATTCCAGTGGTTGGTGAAAACTCCTACCTGCCAAATGTTGAATTAATCTTGGAACTCAAGCCAGACGTAATATTCGCCGATTCAATGCTGCCCTATAACACTGTAGCCATGAGCCAACTGGAAGCAGCAGGCATACCCATTTTCATCTCTGATCCCGTTGATCCTGAACCTACTAAGCATTCAAATTTGACTGTGGTGGACTTTAGCTGCAACTTGTTAAGCAAGCTGGCTACGATAGTTGGCGGCCAAAATAAGGCTGATGAATACATTAGTTACGTGCAATACTACAATAACCTTGTCAAGCAGCGCCTAGCAAATTTGACTCAAGAGCAGAGACCCAAGGTTATGCTGGAGTGGTATGCACCATATAACACGTTTGTTACTCCCGGCCTAGATCAAGCTGGAGGCATCAACATTGCTGAAAACCAGACGGTCTACGCACCTGTACTGAGCCCTGAATTCGTGGTTGAACAAAATCCTGCTATAATTATCCGCATGAGCAGCAGCTCCAATCACAATGTAACAGACTTCATTGCTGAGCGTGACGCAATAATGAGCCGCCCTGAATTAACTAATGTTGATGCTGTTAAAAACGGGCGGGTCTACATCTGCGATTGGGACATCAGGGGTGGAATAAGCAGCGTAGTCGGCTACCTTTACTGGGCTAAATGGTGCCAACCCACGCTTTTTGCAGACATAGACCCAAATGCTGTACACGCGGAGCTTTATCAAAAGTTTTTCGGAACAACCGTGCAGGGAGTGTTTGCCTATCCATGAGCAGCGTTGCTGAGCTTAAAAGGCTTTACGGTGCGGGCAAGAAGCGGAAAATTCTTGCCCTACTCACCGTTTCTTTTGCCATAATAGCTGCTACAATCATTTCAATCAGCCTAGGCGCTGGTTCTCCAAGATTCAACGAAGCCATGCAAGTAATCTTAGCCAAGCTCTTTCCCTCTTTAGGAATAGATCCTGGCCCCAATATAACTCAAATAATAATCTGGAATCTGCGTTTGCCACGGGTCATTTTGGCCATAATCGCCGGCGCGGGTCTGGCAGCTTCAGGAGCTACAATGCAAGGTGTGCTTCGGAACCCGCTTGTCTCCTCATACATATTGGGAATTTCAGCGGCGGCAGGATTCGGTGCCGCATTAGCCATAGTATTCGGTGTAGGTATCATCGAGGGTTATGGTCACTACTTGATCATTGCTAACGCCTTCTTCTTCAGCGTATTAGCCATGGTGCTTGTGTATTGTATCGCCCGCATACGCGCCATGACACCTGAAACCATAATCTTAGCAGGTGTCGCTGTTGGCTATCTCTTCTCAGCAATGTTATCCCTAATTCAGTACGTTGCGCCTGAGCATGAAGCTGTTCGCGCAGTTGTTTTCTGGCTTATGGGAGGGCTTAATGCCGCAAATTGGGAAAGCGTGCAAATTGTTTTCCCTATAGTCTTAGTCACAATCATTCTGATGATTTTTCAGTCTTGGAACATAAACGTGCTAAGCATGGGTGAAGATGTTGCAACAAGCTTAGGTGTTAACTCTAAACGTGTCCTTGCAATAACTATGGTTTTGGAAACGCTGGCAACCGCCACAATAATCGCATTCACAGGCGTAATTGGTTTTATCTGCCTAATTTCTCCGCACATTTCTCGGATGCTCATTGGTAGCGACCATCGTTTTCTCATACCATGCAGCGCCCTTGTAGGAGCTTGTCTACTTCTCTGCTCCGATACTGTGGGGCGGCTGGTAATGCAGCCTACCGAGTTGCCAGTTGGCATTGTAACTTCACTGCTTGGTGTACCGTTTTTCCTTTACATTCTAATAAGTAAAAGGAGGCAAAGTTGGCGTTGAAACTTGTAATAAACAAACTTTCCTTCAACTATGCAAGCATCGCCGTCTTAAGTGACATTGAATTCGCCGTGGAAGCCGGAGAAATTTTAAGCATAGTAGGTCCTAACGGTTCAGGCAAAAGCACTCTACTACGATGCATTAACCGCATTCTAAAAGCTCGACAAAACACTGTCCTAATCGACGGCAAAGACATCAACAAACTTAACCTCAAAGAATTATCCAAAATAATGGGTTATGTTCCTCAAGCATCAGCTTGCGCGTTTCCTTTTACTGTCTTCGATGTAGTGCTGATGGGTCGGAAACCATACATTCACTGGAGCTTAAGTGAACGCGACTACGAGATAATTGCAGAAACCCTAGCTTTCTTGGGCATAAAGGAACTTGCAATGCGCCATTTTAACGAGCTAAGCGGTGGAGAACAACAAAAAGTGATTATCGCCCGCGCTCTGGCGCAGGAGCCGCAGGTTCTGCTTCTCGATGAACCCACTAGTTCGCTGGATATTAAGCACCAGCTAGAGATACTGCTTATGCTTAAGTGTCTGGCGCAGAGCAAGCACTGCTCTGTAATAATGGCCATCCATGATTTGAATTTGGCAAGCCGATTCTCCGATAGAATCCTCATGCTCAAGAAAGGCAGTATCTTCGCTGCTGGCGCCCCCGAGATGGTGCTGACGGAAGAGAACATTGCCGCAGTCTACGGAGTTAAAGCTCGCGTAACTAACTCTGTGGTGGATAGACCGCAAGTTACGCCTCTGATGCCTGAGTCTTCGGGCAGTCGACTGTGGAAAAACTTGTCCGCAACAGCAAAGTCAGAGGCGATTGCATAGGTATGGCGAAACTTAAGGTCGCATTCGTTACGACAATCCCAACAGACGCTGTGCCCTTCATTTCCGCGGTTAACTCCGTAAACGAGAGGCTGGGCGATGTTGTGGAGGCTAAAATTCAAACTGGCGGCGACTTCAGGGCCCTCGGTAAACTTGAAGACTTCATCCAGTTTGCGCAAAAATCCCACGTAACACTCGTTCACCTGATGGGCGATCTTCCAGAATTCGATCTTCTCGTGTCAACATTAAAAAGTGCAAGAGTTCCTCTTTTTGTTTCCACTTCATTTTTCGGTCAGAATGCCAAGTTTAAGGGCTATTCTACTGTTACAGCAGAAGACTACAAGGAAATTTTCAAGTATCTAAATTATGGTGGAAAGAAGAACATCGAAAACCTTTTACTTTATTTGGCAAACCGCTTTGCCGGCGCCAATTATGAAATCAAACCGCCGGAGCGCCCGCCATGGGAGGGCATCTATCACCCAGAGTTTGCGCATTCTCCGACATTTGAGGAGTATGCTGCAAAGAAAATTGCGCCGGGTAGACCCACAGTTGGAATTTGGTTCCATCAGACACAGTGGCAAGGCGAAAACACCAATTTCGTAAATCAGCTAATAGCAGAAATAGAGCGGCAAGGCGCTAATGTGCTTCCAGTTTTTTTCACAGGCGCCAAGAATGAAGCTTTAGGGATGAGAGGGCTAGAGTGGGTAATTGAAAACTATTTTATGAAGAATGGAAAACCCGTTGTTGACGTAGTAATCAGCGCCTTGGCGTTTTCTCTTTCCACTTCCTTGTTTGGCGCCACTGCAGTTGAGGTTCTAAAGAAGCTGGGCGTGCCTATAATAAAAGCTATTCTGACATGTAATACCTGCGATGAATGGCGCGAGAGCATGCAAGGTATCAGCCTCATCGATGTGCCTACCAGCGTTGCGATGCCCGAGTTCGACGGCCTCTTAATCACGGTGCCCATTGCAGCAATGGCTCTCTCCCAAACCAGCACTCCAGGAACCACCGTAATTCAGTATGAGCCAATCCCAGAGCGAATTAAGAAAGTAGTGCGTTTAAGCATAAACTGGGCAAAACTGCGTCATATCCCAAACAGCGAAAAGAAGGTCGCAATAATCCTTCATAACTATCCTCCTCGAAACGACACCATCGGCCACGCTTTTGGACTTGATGCCCCCGTTTCAGTTCATAAAATTCTATGCGAACTAAATAATGCAGGATATAAGCTGGACTTAATACCTGAGAATGGGCAGAAACTCATCGAGGCTATAATAAATGGCTTAACCAATGACCGCCGCTGGCTAAGCGCCAAGGAGCTTGCTGAGAGGGCTGTTGCCAAGATCTCCAAGAAGCAGTATTTAGCATGGTTCAATGAGTTGCCTGTTGATGTCCAAGAAAAGATGCAGAGGGATTGGGGTGAGCCTCCTGGGAAGCTCTTCTGCTATGGAGATGAGTTGCTGGTTGCTGGCTTGGTTAATGGTAACGTCTTTATTGGGTTGCAGCCGCCCCGCGGCTTTCTTGAGAACCCATCCAGCATCTATCACAGCCCTGACGTTTCAATGCCTCATCATTATTACGCTTATTACCGCTGGATTCGAGACGTGTTCAAAGCTAACGTTATAATACATGTCGGCACACACGGGACCTTAGAGTGGCTGCCTGGCAAGTCCGTCGGGCTCTCCGCCTCCTGCTTCCCAGACATAGCCATCTCCGATCTGCCTAACATTTATCCATATGTGATTACCAATCCAGGCGAGGGGACTCAAGCGAAAAGAAGGAGCTACTGTTGCATTATAGAGTATCTTGTGCCCGTTATGCATAATGCGGATACCTATGAAGAACTCGCCAAGCTGGAAGTTCAACTACAAGAATATTATCACGTCAAGGCTTCTGATCCAAACAAGGCGCAGATTTCTCAAAAGCTCATCTGGGAAAACGTGGTCAACGCTAAACTAGATCGCGACCTGAACGTTACTGAAGAGGCCGTGTTCGCTGATTTTGATGCCTTCTTAGAGCGCTTGCACGCTTACATACATGAATTGTCAGATGCACAAATCCGCGATGGCTTACACATTCTAGGCGAAGCGCCCGTTGATTCAAGATTAGACGAGTTTTTGGTTACTTTGACTCGTTTAAGTAATGGTGGTGTGCCTTCTTTGCGTCAGTCGATTGCGGAGATGAAGGGCTATAGTTATGAGGAGTTGCTGGCGAATCGTGGTAAGCTGAATGCTGCTGGTCGAACAAACGGCGATGTTATTCGGGAGTTGCATGGGCTTTGTTTAAGCCTGATCAGGGAGTTTCATGCGAGGGGCTTTAGAGAGCAAGAGATTGATCCAGTGATGCAGAAGGTTCTCGGCGGCTCTAATCCGAATGTGCGGCGTTGTCTCAGTTACATAAGCAGTTTCTTGGTTCCTGCTTTAGCAGCCACCAGTGATGAGTTAGCGAATACGTTGGGTGCTTGTGAAGGCACGTATGTCCCTTCGGGTCCCTCTGGCTCCGTGACGAGGGGTATGGCTGATATTTTGCCTACTGGCAGAAACTTTTACTCCGTAGACCCTCGCGCCGTGCCTTCACAAGCTTCTTGGCGTGTCGGCGTCGCGTTAGCTGACGCTTTGCTTGAACGGTATCTAAAGGAAGAAGGGCGATACCCAGAAAGCGTGGGCATCATTATCTGGGCTACTGATACTATGAAAACAAAGGGCGATGACATAGCCGAGATTCTCTATTTAATGGGTGTCAGGCTCGTGTGGGAAGAAACCAGCGGGCGAGTCGTCGGCATCGAAGCCATTCCTCTTGAGGAGTTGAAGCGGCCCCGCATAGATGTCGTCGTTCGCATAAGCGGCCTTTTCAGAGACACATTCCCCAATGTTGTACACATAATTGACGATGCAGTGGCGCTGGTAGCCAGTCTTAAGGAGTCTCCAGAGCAGAACTACATACTGAAGCATGTTGAAGCTGAAGTGAAAGAGCGCGTGGCGCACGGCGTTGAGCTGGAAAAAGCAAGGGAGGAGGCGCATTATAGAATTTTCGGTGATCGCCCTGGCGCTTACGGTTGCGGCGTCAGCGAGGCAATAGATGCCAAGAACTGGAAGGATCAGAAGGATTTAAGCGATATATATGTTACATGGGGCAGCTACGCTTATGGTCGCAAGACTTATGGTCGTTTTGTTCCTGAAGAGTTTAAGCGGCGTTTAAGCGGCATCGACGCGACAGTGAAAAATCAGGACTCGCGTGAATATGATATTTTGGATGGTGACGACTGGTATGACGCGCACGGAGGCATGATCAATGCTGTTCGCACCCTTAAGGGGAAGGCGCCGCGTTCCTACTGCGGTGACAGCTCTGACCCGCAGAGAGTTAAAGTTAGAAGCACCGCCGAGGAAACATGCCATGTCTTCCGATCGAGGCTTCTTAATCCCAAATGGATTGAAAGCATGATGCGCCATGGATATGAGGCTGCAGGAGACCTTTCTAGGACGTTTGACTTTGTTTTAGGCTGGGACGCTACAGTCGAGGTTGTCGAGGACTGGATGTACGAGGAATTAGCTAAAAAATATGTTTTTGACAAGAAGATGCAGGAGTGGCTGAAAGAAGTGAATCCTTACGCGCTACAGAACATGGTTGAGCGCTTGCTAGAGGCTGTCGAGCGTAATCTGTGGCATGCCTCGGAGGATATGAAGAAGGAACTGCATAAGTTATACTTGCAAATTGAAGGGTTACTTGAAGGTGCAAATGAAATTAAACAAAAGGTGAAATAAGCATGAAAGAACGGAATATTCCAGTTCAGCTGCCAAGAGTTGACGTAAAAGTAGTCTATCACAACTATGAAGGCTTTGATTTAAATACGCTCCTTGTTTCTTTTACTGAAAAGCGTCGGGTGCTGTCAACCTTAGACGGCTTTAAGCAAGTCGGGTTTGTGGCTAACAATTATACACCGCTCAAGTTGTCAGAGCGCACAATGATGAATTACGAGGATTTCAGGAGGAAGTTGCCGCTTACTCTGGGAATCAACCCTGATAATATAGCGCTTATGAGCACCGGCGTCAATATGGATAACGCTGCTGTTCACGAGAGTTCCTTCCAAGAGCTTAAGGTATGCTGTATTGCTACTGCAGGTGCAAGGGGTAACGCTTTAAGAACAGGTGTGGATATGGCTTCCTACTATGAGCGTGACGGCCGATTCTTCTACGTAAGCGGAACAATCAACATCATCCTTCTCACCAATGCCAGATTAAGTGACGGCGCAATGGCAAGGGCTATCATTACCGCTACAGAAGCAAAAACTGCGGCGCTTCAAGATTTAAATGTCAGAAGCACTTCTTCACCTAAACATCAAGCGACAGGTACAGGCACCGACAACGTAATTGTGGTCTCCGGGACGGAAGGTACGCCGTTGCAGACGACAAGCGGGCACGTTAAAATAGGCGAATTAATGGGTTTCTCGGCGAAAAATGCAGTAACGGAAGCATTGAGAAAGAATGATGGGCTCAGCTAAACCGCATGTTGGCGTGTCTGAGATGTTGATTATGAATATTCACATGCGACTTGCGTTTCTGTCACAATGTTTATTGTAGGTGGCTGTTTTGGAAGTCTTCATTGAAACTGAAAAACTCAATAAATGCTACGGGTCAGTCCGGGCAGTTCAAGACTTAGATATGCAAGTGCACAAAGGGGAGGTCTTCGGTTTCTTAGGCCCAAACGGTGCGGGTAAAACAACCACTATTCGTATTATGACAACCTTGACTAAGCCTACCTCTGGCTTCGCCCGGATAAATGGTTTCGACGTTGTGAAGGAAGCGGATAAGGTGAAGCAAGTCATCGGCGTGGTACAGCAGCACTTAAGTTTGGACCGCGACTTAACAGTGCGAGAAAACTTGGAGTTCCGCGCTAGAATACATCATTTAAGCTCAACAGAACGCCGGAAGCGTATAGATGAATTGCTGGAGTATGTTGAACTTGGTGATTGCGCTGATCGAATGATAAATACTCTTTCGGGCGGCATGCAGAAACGCGCTGCAATAGCCTGCAGTCTACTCCATCAGCCCCAAGTGCTATTCCTCGATGAGCCTACGGTAGGTTTAGATGCTCAGGGACGCAGGCGCTTGTGGGACTTGGTGCGCCGCTTAAACGTGGATGGCACCACCATCTTTCTAACCACACATTATATTGAAGAGGCAGAGGCCCTTTGTCACCGCGTCGGCATAATCCATCATGGCCGCCTAATCGCCTTGGATACTCCTTTGGCCTTGCGTGAGAAACTAGGCTTAGTAGCCGTGGAGGCGCATGTGAATAATAAGGAAACGCATTACAAGTATTTCGCTGACCGCGCTTCGGCAACGCGTTATGTGCAGAGTTTACCCGCCACGGCAGGCACAGTTATTATTCGCGATTCAAACTTGGAAGACGTTTTCGTAGAGCTAACTGGAGAAAAGGTTGGTGGCGCTTAAATGCTGCGTTTTTTGAATGATGTGTACTCGGTATTCTGGGTTGACCTTCGGAATCTTCGTCATCACTGGCGTGCCACAATTGCTACAAGCCTTGTGCAGCCGCTCCTATACTTGGTGGCGTTCGGTTATGGCTTGGGCGGCGGAATAAGTCTCGAAGGCGTCAGCTACCTCGCGTTTGTAATCCCGGGAATCGTGGCATTAACTGCTTTCTCCACAAGCTTTAACGGCGCGGCATCAAAGCTTCAAGTTGACAGGTTCTTCTACAAGAGCTTCGATGAGCTGCTGATGTCGCCTATAAGCATCTACGCTATAATCGTCGGCAAAGCACTGATAGGCGTACTCCGCGGATTCATAAGCTCCTCCGCTATACTTCTCGTCGGCGTTGCACTTTCACCTAAGCTAATAATCAGCCCTTGGTTAGTGCTTCTTCTGCTCTTGTCCTGTTTCGTGTTTGCACTCTTCGGCGTGCTCGTAGCGCTGGTTATCAATTCGCATCAGGGCATGAGCACCTTCAGCAACGTAGTGCTACTGCCGATGACCTTCCTATCAGGCACCTTCTTCTCCTTAACCCAGATTCCAGACGTGGCAAAGGTGCTGCTGTATGCTCTGCCGCTTACCCACTCAAGTAGTACCCTACGCGCACTAGCCCTAGACGCTCCGTTTCCGTGGCTGTCATTTTTCATCCTAATAGGCTTCGGCGCCTCCTTCTTCGCCGCCGCCGTGACAGCGCTAAAGCGCGCCAGCGTATAAGAAACCCCGTTTATTTTGCACTGTTTTCAAAATAGCGTCATGTTATGTTATATCCTTTGTTGAAGTAAACTTTGGTCGGGCGGGCAGGATTTGAACCTGCGACAGTCCGGTTTCTGCTTGTGCGCCCGGCAGGCTGGGTGATGCCCACCATGGGTGGACTTCTACAGCGTCTCCGCCAGCTAAGCGTGTTAGCCAGCTCGGAAGCTCTGCCAGGCTGAGCTACCGCCCGACCAAAACTGTTAGTGATAAAACAAAAGAATTTATGTGTTTTGGCGTGTTCAGATAAGCTTTAATTCTCCGAGCGCCTAACGCGTCTTGAACAAGCGAATTGGTGGTGACCGTTGAAAACAATCGGGGTGATAACTCCTGGCGGCGACGCGCCTGGCATGAACGCGGCTATACGCGCTGTCACCAGAATTGCTCATTCGCGTGGTCTTCAAGTTTTGGGTTTTGAACGCGGCTGGGACGGGCTGCTAACAAATAGGCATCAGCACTTGACGCCGCGTGCCGTGGGCGGCATAATCCAGCTTGGCGGTACAATGCTGCATACTTCACGGTGTCCTGAATTCAAGAAGCCAGAAAACGTTAAGCTTGCTGCTGAAACGCTCGCTGCGAATAGGGTGGATGGTTTGGTTGTTATCGGCGGCGACGGCTCCTTCAAGGGCGCGCTGGACTTAAGCCGGGAAAGCAGCACGTTGATGGTGGGCGTACCCGCCACTATAGACAATGACGTTTACGGAACAGATGAAACCATAGGCTTCGACACTGCCGTGAATACTGCCGTAGCGTCAATCGACAAAATTCGAGATACCGCAATTTCGCACGAGCGCATCTTCATAGTAGAAGTCATGGGGCGAAAAAGGGGCTTCTTAGCCTTGGAAGTGGGCTTATCCGTCGGCGCTGAAGTAATCCTAATTCCAGAGCATAAGTGTGCAATCAACCAGATTGCCGATGTGATAAAGACTAATGCTCAAAAAGGTAAACGCGCCGGCATAATAGTCGCCGCTGAAGGCGTAGGCGACACCCGGAAAATCGCAGAGGAAATCGCCAAGCAAACAGACTTCGAAGTGCGCTTATCCATAGTAGGCTATGCGCAGCGAGGAGGCAGTCCGACCGCGCGAAGCCGGCTTTTAGCTAATCTCTTCGCTGAAAAAGCCGTTGAACTCTTGATTCAGGGTCAAGGTAACAAGGTTGTTGGCCTGCAAAATGGCGTAATCACCTATGTGGAGCTTAAGGAAAGTTGTGAAAAGCAGAAAAAATTAGATTTGCACTTGCTAGAGCTGGCTGAAATGCTGTCGATATAAAGTTCCGTTCTAGCGAATTAAAGCTTCATAAATTTTGAGTGTTTCCTCCGCTACTTTCCGCCATGTGAAGTATTCTAGAACTCTTTTGCGTCCGTTCTCACCCCAATTCCTCGCTTTCTCCGGGTTCCTAAGCGTCTCTTTTATGCCCCAGGCTATGTCCGCTGGGTCTTCGCCGTTCACGTGTATGCCCGTCTGGTCTACACCGGAGCTTATCACTTGCTCCTTAAAACCTACTACACCGCGTGCGCCTACAACCACAGGCTTCTCCATGGCCATCGCCTCCAAACTGACTATGCCGAAAGGCTCGTAAATAGATGGGAAAACACATACGTCTGCCGCAGCGTAATGCAGTATTCTCTCGTCTTCAGGCACAAAATCAAATCGGTAGACAACATTGTCTTGTATGCCTAATCGGCCAGCGGTTTCTACAATGTCAGACTGCTCTTCTCCCCTACCGAGAATAACCAGCTTGGTATTTGGATATTCCCGTAGAACGCTGGGCATCGCCTGCAGCAGGTTACGCACACCCTTAACCCATGTGAGTCTCCCAACGAAAAGCAGCATGTTCCAGTCCTCTGGCACATTGTATCGCTCACGGATTTTTGCCACACCTTCCTTACTGCACTTGCGGGGGTCATAACGTTCCGGGTCTACGCCGTTCCAGACTACGCTGATTTTCGATTGCGGCCACCCGTGTCTTATCAGGTCCTCCTGCATGGCGTAACTAACCGTTATAATCCTGTCCGCCTTATGCGCCATGGCCCATTCAAGATGCGACACTACTTCTGAGCCTTGGCCGCCGCTTCTTCCCCATTCTGTGCTGTGCACGTGAAAAACCACTGGGATTTTTGTTTGATTTTTAATTACTAAGCCTGAAATGCTGCTTAGCCAGTCGTGAACACATACTACATCAAACTTGTAATGCTCTTTCTCTATTAGTTGGTTGATGAATTTTGTTGCACTGAGAATGTTGTAGATGAATATGTCGTTGAAGAGTTTTATGTTGGTGCCCCACCGCTTTAAGTCGTCAATAACGAACATTGGGAAAACATTGCTGGCGTCCGCGATTTGTGGCCTGTGCACTTCAACGCCTTTCAGAATTTCCCTGGTTTTCAGATTTCCTGGGTTAAGCGTGAAAACTGAAACGTCATGACCTATGTCGATGAATTCATGTGTTATGTAATCCGCGTATGTGCCTAAGCCGCCGACTAGCTGTGGTGGATATTCCCAGACAAAAAAGCCAATTCTCAAAATTTTTCACCGCAAATACTGCCTTTGTTATTATGTGCTTCTCTGATTTATAGCTTCTTTTGCGCTTAAGCGTGTATAGGCAATCTGCTTTCTAAAGCAGATGATGCCTATAAGGTTATTAAAAGGGAACTTGTTGAATTCCATGTAAACGCCTTTGAGATTTGAGGTTAAATGTCCAATATTGTCTTCTACAAGATTGCTACTGAACTTCCAGCTAGTTACATAGAGAAGTTATTTATCTTCATGCACACACAGTATTTACTGCCTCAAAAGCAGAGGTTTGCCGAAGTCCGCCGCGTAACCATAGACGGCATCGCTGTTCTTTCTTACGTTGTTCTAGACGCGCAGGAAGAGCCAATAATTAATGTTGAGCTTAAAGGCACTATACCACTGGAATTGACGCTGACGCCGCTCGTGTCGCAGATTTCTACCGTGGCGTTAGAAGAGGCAAGGCAAGATATTGTCATCACAGTGCAGATTTTCGAGGAGCACGCCAGAAAATCAACCCTATATTTTGCTTGGAGCCAAGGTGAAAAAATAGTTCCGGAGACTCTTGAGCGGCAGGAGAAGTCCTTTAATCGCTTGTTTCTCGAAACGCAAATTCTTTTCTTCGTCGTGTTCATTGCTTTCGGTATGATGCTTTTCCTTTTGTTGTCGGCGCTGTATCCTGAAGCATTTTGGATCGCGCCTTTGATTTTAATTGCGGTACAGTTTGTGTTCGTTTTTTACTCCAGAAACTTTATTGCGCGAACAGCAGATTGGCACATTACTGAAGCTAATCCTTTCATACACATTCTAAAGTACAGTTTACCCGCCAAAGAAGATTTTAGGCAGACATTTCAGCGCTCTCAGATTTTGGCGATAAAGAAGGAGATTTATGATGAGCTTTTAGCCAAGCGCGGCGAAATTGACTGTGAAACAGCACAGAAAATCTTCAGTAAGTATGGAATTGCTTGTCAGCCAGAAAATCTAGCGGTAAAGAAAGTGAACGTTTACGCGCTCGTGAAGCGCGTCGCGGACAAGTTTGGGTTTCCAATTCCGAAGATCGTAGTTTCAAACACCATGATCCCTAACGCTGCAGCGGCGGGGCCAAGTCCCAGCCGCGGCGTCGTTTTGGTAACCACCGGCCTGCTGGTTCAGCTTGAGGAGGACGAAGTCATTAGTGTTTTAGGACACGAATTTGGTCACCTTGAAGGACGTGATCCACTTCTTCTTTACGGGTTGACTTCTGCCGAATTTCTCTTCAGATTCTACGTGCTGTTCCCGCTGTTCCCGTTCATTTTCTCCTCATTTCTCTTCTTTATCTACTTCTGGGCTGTCATGACAGTAATATTCTTCATCGCCAAATTCTTCGAAGCACGCGCCGACCTCATATCCGCCATCAAGATAGGAAAGCCTGAGGTTTTAGCTGAAGCGCTGGAAAAAATAGGCTTCCAGCGACTTCTCTATGAGCGTGTGCCGTCATTTCGAATTCAAGAATGGCTAGGGCTGGATCCGCACCCGCCGATTTACTTCAGAATAAACCGCTTGGAGAAGCTTAGCGGCGTAGCAGAGATTAAGCGTCCCTTGTTTCAGTCAATTAGGGATGTTATTTCGGGCTTAAGGGGAAGCCTGTGAATGTTCCAATGAAAATGATGCTGTTAAAAGGCAAAAGAAATATGTGCAAATGTTGTAAGGTCTGAGTTGAGGCCGAAGCCTTTGAAGCTGATATACATTGCCATCGACGGCATGGGCGATCTGCCCATCGCTGCGCTTGGAGATAAAACTCCCTTGGAAGCAGCTGAAACTCCCAACATGGATTTTCTCGCCAAAAACGGGAAAACTGGATTGATGTACACCGTCCGCCGGGGCATTGCACCTGAGAGCGACGTTGCGGTCATTTCACTTTTGGGCTATGACCCCTTCAAATACAGCACTGGCCGAGGAGTGATCGAAGCTGTGGGTGCAGGCTTAAGCGTTGCAGATGGCGATTTGGCTTTGCGGTGTAATTTCGCCACTTTAGGCCCGGGAAGGCGTATAATCGACAGGCGTGTAGCCCGCAGCTTAACCACCGAGGAAGCCGCGGAGCTAAGTAAAGCGGCTAACGAAAATATACAGTTGGAATCGTGCCCTGCAACATTCGAGTTCAGAAACACTTTAGGGCATCGCGCGGTTCTCGTTTTTAGGGGCAAAGGGCGCTGCTTATCCAGCAAGATAACGAATAGTGATCCGGCTTACACGGTAATAAACGGTATAGGCGTAGCCACGCCTAATGTGGAAATGGTTCTCAAGAAATCTGAGCCCTTGGATGACACGGAGGAGTCTCGTAATGCAGCGGCGCTGGTAAACGAGTTCACCGAGAAAGCACATGAACTATGGGACAATCACCCGATAAATCAGAAGCGCGCTGCCGAGGGTAAGCTGAAGGCAAATGTTGTGCTAAGCAGGGATGCGGGAAGCCAGCTGCCGAGGTTCTTCAACATTTGTGAACGTTATGGCGTAAGGTTCGCTGCGCTTGCGGACATGCATGCAGAACGTGGAATAGCCCATCTGGCTGGTATGCATGCGTCTCTTCTGCCGCCGCCTTCCGGCGATCTTGAAAAGGACTGCGAGCTTAGGGTGCAGAAGCTGATGGAGATGCTGCCAAGTTACGATTGCTTTTACATTCACCTTAAAGGGCCGGATGAGCCTGGCCATGACGGCGATTGCCACAAAAAAGCTGCTGTTATCTCTGCCATTGACAAATTCTTCTTTGGTGGGCTACTAAAGGAGATCTCTTTGAAGGGGCATATTATCTGCATTACTTCAGATCATGCGACTCCTTGCACTTTGAAGGTGCACAGCGACACACCTGTTCCAGTGCTCATTTCAGGCGGCAAAGTAAATAGCGACAGCGCCGAAAAATTCTGTGAAAAAACCTGCGCACGCGGAAGCCTAGGCGTTATAGAGCATGGTTACGAGCTTATGCCAAAACTTATGAAATTACTTAAAAAATAAAAAGCGAAGAAACAGGTCCTTTTTTACCTTGTTTTAAAGGCTAATATGACCTTGATCTGTCTCTGTATCCGCCGCTGCGTCTGTCTCTGAAGCCACCGCCGCCTCGTCTTCCGCCGTATCCACCGCTACGCCTGAAAGGTCTGCGTTGCTGCTCGTATGTTTTGCTGGAAACGTTGTTTTCAGTGTTTACTTCGCCTTCAAACGGTTCTTTTGCCATCTCAAGCTTTCCGTACTTGCCGATATTGAGACGCATGTTGCCCTTGAAGAGGGTGACGTATCCGTTTTCTAAGCGGACTGTGTCGTTTTCGTTTACTTTCTGGATGTTGTCGTCCCAGAGTGTGAGGTATATGCTGCCTGTTTCGTCGCCTACTAAAGCGTCGCATACCTTGTGCGGTGATCCGTCTTTGCCCATTGGGATTTCACGTATTTCGCTTTTTGAAACCACTTTTGCCGTGACGTTAACCGACCTTGACTGAGGGGTTAACTCGCCGACTTTAGCTTCCACTGGTTGCCTTTTGCTTTCGAAAAAACCTTCAACAGCCAAACTTTATTCAACACCTTATTTCATTAAACTAACAGACACTAAAACCTCAGCCACACTTAAGCGTTTTGGTGGCGTTTCGACATTGCTTACCAAAGCATCTGGCTTGTCGACGTTAAAATTTGTGGTATGCATGAAAGCCGAGCAGTTTAAGGCTGTATTATAAAAATCCTTATCGATTGCTGTTTGCACTTTGAAGGAAGCTGAGTTGCGAGTAATCGAACATGCAGATAGACCGCCAAATTTTGCTAAGGTGGTCTCTGGTAATAGGCTTTAATTTCTCCAAGTGAACTTTTTAGAGCAACTTGGTCAACCTCAATAGACTCGCTGCACTCCCTGCAAATTAAATTTTCGCGGTTTCCTGATTGAGGCTTCAATGTTTCACATTTCTCCCTTAGTTCGGAAACTTGCCCTTTCGTAAGTTGAAGTCTAGCCAAAATGGCCTCTTCTTTTTCTTTTCGGTTAACTTTGCTGTAACAGCAGGCTTCAATCGCCTGTATTCTCAAAACCTTTTTGGATCTTCACGTGGTTATGAACAACTATAAACGCGAGTACATACTTTTATTTCGGCAATAGCAATATTTCAAAAACAAACGTGTCTATATTACGCTTTAATGTGTTATTTAATGCAAAATTAATGAGGGGTAAAACATAAAAAGAGAGTGGTTTTTTCTAACTAGTTGCTTTGGCCTTTGCTTTCGAGGAATTTGTTCATAAGTTGTGTGCGTTTCTCAATCAGCTGTTGCAGGTCATTTTGTAGTTTCTCGGCTATTCCCGCGATCTCTGTAGCCTCAGATACTACTGCTTCGGCTGTTTTACCTACGGTGTCTGCTTCCTCTATTATCTTTTTTGTAGCTGATTCAACTTTTGCTGCGTCAACTACTACTTCTGATGCTAGCTTAGCAACGTTTTGTGACTCAATTATGACATTTTGAGTTGTTTTCGCTACGCTTTCAGCTGTTTCCGAAACCAACTTTGAAACCTCCACGATTTCACCAGAAGCTGCTGTCTGCTCCTCCACTGCGGCTGAGGTTTCCTCAGAAGCTGATGAGCTTTCTTCGGCGATGCTGGCTACTTCCTCGATTGATTTCACCACAGAGTTCAAAGCATCGAGACCCTGTTCAACGCTGCTTGTAAGTTTGCTGACTTTAGTCCCCATTTCTTCGAGTATTCGCGCTATTTCTTCTACTTCCTTTATTGCTCCTAAAACGATTTTCGCGCCTTCCTCAGCGCCACTTTGAGACTGCTTGGTGATCGTGCTGGTTTGTGTGCCTGCATCCTTTATGCCTTTCACAAGGTTTATGGCTGATTGTGCGGCAGACTTTGACTGGCCTGCCAGGCTTTTAACTGCGTCGGCTACTACTGCGAAGCCTCTGCCTGCTTCTCCAGCGCGTGCTGCTTCGATCGCTGCATTTAAAGCCAGCATATTTGTTTGGCTAGCTATGTCGGAAACGGAGTTTGCCATTTGTCCTACTTGCTCTATTGAGTTAATCATCGAGGTTACAGCTTCAGAAACCTTTTCTATGCTGCTCTTTATGGTTTCGATTGCCGTGAGTCCTTTTTGGGCTTTCTCGTTGCTGTCTTTGGATTTATTTAGCACGGCGTTAGTGACCAACGAGGCTTCTTTGGCGATGCTGCCTGCTGCATCCATAACTCGTTTAAGTTCTTCTGTATTCTTTGCAGCATACTGTGCGAGTTCAGCAAGTTTCTGTGCTCCAGCGGCAACCTGCTGCGAAGCTGCACTAACTTGTTGCATGCCTGTCCGCATCTGATTTGAAACCTGTGAGGCGTGTTTACCCATGTCCGCAACTTTTAAGAGTGCCTTTGTGGCTTCGTCTGCGCTTTGCGCTAATTGGTTGGCCACGTTTCTTACGTCTTTTGCTGCGCCAGCGACCTTGTTAACTATCTCCGTTGCGCTTGTGGTTAGTTCGGCAACTCTAATGGCTGCTTTTTCCACGTTGAGTGCGTAGTCTGCTGCTTTGGCAGCGCTTTGTATAAGCATGTCCATTGTCGTGCACATGGAGCTATATCCATCGATAGTGTCTTTGTGAAGGGCGATAATTTCCTCTTTCAGCTGCTCGTTTTCGACGAGAAGGCGTTTGTTCTCCTTCTCGATTTGTTTTAATTGTTTATCTATTTCAGAATTTCGTTGGTCTTGAGTGCTATCGGTCATTGTGATAGACTCCTATTTTGGGCTTAAAATTTTGTGTTTTGCTTATAATTAGGTTATGAAATGCGCATAATTAGACCAAGTTATTATTAACAACGTATATTCAAAATCAGAATTTAGATCAGAAAAAAGATAAAAACGTGAAATTAGCGCGCTTCCACAATCATGGAATTAATCTTCACATGCCCGCAAAAGTAACTTTGGGATATACTCTAAAGGCAAAACAAAATCAACACACCCCGTCTTAATTGCGGCAGCAGGCATACCAAACACAACGCATGTTTTCTCATCCTGTGCGATTGTAAGCCCTCCTTTCTTTTTTATCGCTTCAATTCCTTCCGCGCCATCTGCACCTAAGCCTGTCAGCACTACTCCAATATTTTTGGATTCATATGCCTCTGCTGCTGATTTCATCGTGACATCAGCCGAGGGACGCACGTAATTCACAGGCGGGCCATCAGCAAGTTTGACTCTGCAGTTTTTGGTTACTATCATGTGCAAACCAGCGGGTGCAATTAAGGCAACTCCGTCTCGAATTAAGTCTCCATTCTCCGCTTCTTTCACTTTGATTTTGCATTCTTGGTTTAGCATTTCCGCGAAAAGTTTGGTCATCCCTTTTTTCATATGTTGCACAATTAGGATTGGCGGCGAATTTTCTGGAATGTTCTTAAGCACATATGATATTGCCGCTGGTCCTCCTGTTGAAGCGGCAATGGATATTATCTTTTCGCTGCGCTTGCCTTTAGAAGTTGTTACCTCTGTCATTTTTGGTTTTCCGCATCTTATATTTGCAGATGCCGCCGTCTTAATTTTCGATATAAGTTCCTCTTTCACCGTGTCCATGTCAAGCGAGATTGGACCTGATGGTTTAGGGACATAGTCCACGGCGCCAAACTCTAATGCCTTTAGTGTAAGTTGTGCTTCTCTCTGCGTTAAAGCACTAACCATTACCACCGGTAATGGATTTGTTTCCATAATTTTTCTAACAGCTGTTAAGCCGTTCATCTTTGGCATTTCAATATCCATTGTTACGACATCTGGGTTTAGAAGTGCAATCTTTGAAAGTGCTTCTTCCCCATTCCGCGCCGTTCCAACAACTGTAAGCTGGGGATCAGACTGCAATAATCCAACAAGAACTTTCTGCATAAACAATGAATCGTCGACGACGAGGATTTTGATTTGATCTTTCAATTCTCACCACTTTTCAATAAAAAACTCACTGCGTTTAAAGGGATTAAAAACTTAACCTTAAAAAATGATGTTATTGTGAATTTTTTTGTTTGTCAAATTGAAGTTGGAAGCCTTTTATGCTTTCTTTTACGTTGCCTAATTTATCACTTACTAATATCTTGATTATGTCCAGTATAATTATCAAGTCTTTCTCATGCTTTGCGATTCCTACGACTCCATCTGCTCTGTCGTTGAGGAGGCATTCTGCGCCTATTTCTATGTCTTTCTTTTGCAGCGTTAGAACTTCGATAACTGAGTCAACAATTACTCCTATAGGCTGCTTATCTTGAACTATTATCATGATGCTTGAATCATTTCTCTTATTCTCGCCAAGCCCGATGCGCTTACGCAGATCTATAACTGGAATTATTTCGCCTCGAAGGTTTGTTACGCCTTTAACGTACGGTGGAGCATATGGAACAGGTGTGGCTCCTTCAAAATTCTTGACTTCCCGCACTTGATGAACATCAACTCCATAAAACACGTTGTCCAGCGTGAATGTTAGCATTTTTATTTCTTCTGCTGTTTCAACTTCGGTGTCTGCACTTGACATTGTAACACCCTCTTAGCTCTTTTTCAGTTAGCGTATTCGAAAAACACTTATTTGTTTATTATGAAACCTCTGTATATATCACAGATTATTATCATAAGTTTTGAATAATGAGCTATCAAAAATGGATTTGCCCGTCTACATCCAGACACGTGCTTAAGATAAATTAAATCTGACGCAGCAGTTCTCAGTGCTTTCACTAACCAAGCGCTACGCTCTTCAGCATATTTCATCTCGAAAATAATGAAAAGAAATTTTTCATAGTTAAATCAGCCAAGCACCGGCATGTTTGGCGCTTAATGGATTCTATCTGTTGGACTTCGATAGGCTAGTTAGCTGCCTTTCTCATCTAAAAAAGCAAGAATGTCTTCGTCAAACTTTTTTCCCATAATGTTCATGTGTCCCTTGCCTTTGTAAAAGACAAGTTTGGCATTCGGGGCTCCTGCTGCTGTCTCGCGAAGCCTTTCCACCGGGCAAAAATAGTCTTTGTCGCCACAAATCACGAGAGTGGGCGCCTTAATCTCTGCAAGCCTGTTTTTGGAGTTATGCGCCTTTTCCGCTTTGCTTTCCATGAGCAAATCTGATGGTTTGTCGGGTATGCTCCACATTAGAGGCGCAATGTAACCCGTGAAGAGCTTCATGAATGCCTTCGTTACTCTGTTCCCCTCTATTAGGGGATACATAGTTTGAAGTGCTTCCCTCTTTTTGCCTTCACTTAGCAGTTGGGCATATTTCATGTCCAATTCGTTTCCTTCTTCGCTGAATCGGTAAGCAGACATGGCTATGATTAAGCGGCGGATTAGTTCAGGGTGGTCAGCAGCCAAGTGCTGTGCAATTAGACCTCCGTAGGACTCGCCCATCACATCAACTGGTCCACTAGCAAAGTATTCTCTTATTATTGACGCATAGTCTTCAGCCATATCTCGAGTCGTGTAGCCTTCTGGCAAGCCTGCTTTACGAGCCAAAACGTAAACTACACAGAGCTTGGATAATTGCTTAAAGTGACCCGCCACTTGAATCATGAAGCTTGATGGAAGAGTGTTGCCTGGTCCGCCGCTGAAAACAAGAAGAGCCCGTTTGCCTTCTCCGAAGCGGATATAAGGAACACCGTTGCTGAACACTCCTTTTGTAACCATTATTCTGTGCTCCTCGTAAGTATTTGCGTCTTAGCAAATAAGCCTTAGCACGTTTTGGACGTGTTCCCCTTTAGCCATAGCTGGAAAAATATTTGAGTTCACTGAACATTCTATGTGTTGCGAGTGTTATGTAGGGAGCTAATAGTTTTTAAGAAATAACCCCCTATTATTAGGTGAAGTTCACTTCAGAAACCGTTTTAGCAGAGCAAGGTGAAGACTGAATGTCTCTTCATGAAGCTATGCTCTACAAAAAAGAGAAAGACAATAAAGTAAAGTGCCATTTGTGCGCACGCCGATGTCTCATAAGTGATGGCGCAACTGGCTTTTGCTTAGTCAGGAAAAACGAAGGCGGCGTCCTTTACACGTTAAATTATGCCAAAGCTGTTTCTGCAGCCGTTGACCCCATAGGGAAAAAGCCTCTCTCCCATTTCAATCCAGGCGCATTAGTTCTGTCTGTTGCTGCGGCGGGCTGCAACTTCCGCTGCCAATTCTGCGATAACTGGATGATAAGTCAAGAACGTGAAGTGGGGGGTAAACTTTTTCCGCCTGCCGAAGTTGTAAAAACAGCGGGTGCGCAGGGCTGTCAGGGGATAAGTTACACGTATACAGAACCTACAATTTTCATGGAGTACGCGTATGACACCGCCAAAATCGCGCATCAAGTTGGGCTGTTTAATACTTTCGTAACTAACGGGTATATGACTCCTGAGGCAGTGAAGACAATTGCGCCATATTTGGATGCAGCCACCGTTGACTTCAAAGGCGGAGGAGACCCAGATTTCTACAAAAGTTACTCTGCGGTTCCCACAGTTGAACCGATCTACGAATCGCTAAAGGAACTTCGGAGAAACGGCGTACACATAGAAATCACAAATTTGGTGGTTCCGAAAATTGGTGATTCAATGGACAGAATAGAAGAGATGGCGACTTGGATTAAAGACGTGCTGGGCCGAGACACCCCTTTCCATCTGCTGCGTTTCCATCCTGACTACAAAATGACGCTAACACCAGCTACAACAGTTGAAGTTATGGAAAAGGCGTACATGACCGCGAAAAACATTGGCCTAAACTACGTGTACCTCGGCAATGTTCCAGGGCACCCTGCTGAAAACACCTATTGCCCAAACTGCAATGAGCTCGTGATTAAGCGATACAGTTTCGAGATTACCCGATGGAACTTAACTAAGGACATGCGTTGTCCCGTATGTGGACATGCGATTCCAATAAAGGGGCGACTGCACCCGACGGGTTCACGTTTTCCCTACGCACTGTTTTAGTACAGCTTTCGCCATACTTTTTCAGTGGATAAGAATGTGGGAGCTTTTGAGGCCAGACGCTGTCGCCGTTCTCAACGACGAGTGGGCAAAGAAGAGTTTAGCCAGATACTTCGCAGTTATGCAAAACAAGAAAAAAGCAAAGTTCCTCATATCACAAAAGCTTCCAGCTGGATTCGATAAAGGCGACTCGCTGGAAAAGCTATGGCACGAGCACGAGAAGCTTACCGTGGAGTACAGCAAGCTTGAGCAGGAGGTTGACGGCGGCAGAGACCTAGATGCGCTTCCTACGCCTGAAAAATCATATTTTGACCTCAAAATTGAAATTGCAAGCAGAATTATTCAAAACTGTCATTTTTGCATCCGTAGATGCGGCGTTAACCGAGCCGCGGGGTCGCTGGGCTACTGTGGATGCGGGGATGTATTGACTGTTTCCAGCATTTTTGAGCATTTAGGCGAAGAACCTGAGCTTGTGCCGTCGGGAACAATCTTCACCATGGGCTGCACAATGCGTTGTCTACACTGCCAAAACTGGGCAATTAGCCAATGGATGGAGCCTGGAGCCACGTACACATCCAGCATTATGGCGCGGGAAATTGAAAATCTGCGTTTGCGCAGCTGCAGAAACGTGAATCTCGTGGGAGGCGAGCCTACGCCGTGGCTTAAACATTGGCTGGAAACCTTCAAGCACGTAAAAGTGAACGTGCCTGTTGTGTGGAACTCCAACACCTATTACAGTCCAGAAACTGCCCAGCTCCTCGCCAACTTCGTTGATGTCTACTTGTTGGACTTCAAGTATGGCCCAGCTGACTGCGCTAACAGAATTTCCGACGCGCCGAAATACTGGGAAGTGTGCACGCAGAATCACTTGATTGCCAAAAAGTATGGTGAGTTGATAATCCGCGTGCTCGTTCTGCCAAGCCATTTGGAGTGCTGTACTGAACCAATTTTGAACTGGATAGCCGAGAATCTAGGCAAAACTGTGCGTGTTAACGTCATGTTCCAGTATAGACCAGAATGGCGCGCTCATGAGGTTCCAGAGTTACGTAGGCGGCTAACCATGGATGAGCAGAAAAGGGCACTTCAATTGGCTAAAAACTTGGCTTGCGTTGGCAATTAGGGTTATAACAGCGTTTTTTATAATCGCGAATTTATTGAGAGACCGCGTCTCAACGACAATGCTTTCTGAGGTTTTCTATGCGATACATTTTATAGTTACTGTGAAGATGCCATTTTGTCTGGGAGAATAAAAATTGAGCGCGAAGTGGCGAAGAAGCAGAAAACATTTGAAGTGGCTAGACTTGAAAAGCGACGTGGATAGCTCCGAAATTCTGCATGTTGAGCATAGATGGTTTACAAAAAACACTTACCCGCAGGGTTACCGCCTTTCTCAAGGCTATGCCAAGCGAGAATGGAAAGCTCCTAAGCCACTTATCGACATTTTCCAAGAGAAAAACTGGATAACCATAGTTGCTGACATCGCTGGCTTTAATAAGGAAACACTGAAAATACATGTGAAAGACCGAAAAATAACATTATCTGCAAAGGCTAAAGACCGAAGATACTACAAAAGTTTAAATTTACCGAAGGTAGTGATTCCAAATCTGATGCGCACCACCTACAAAAATGGTGTGCTTGAAATCAAGCTTAAAAAAGCTAAAAAAGAAGAAACAATCAACAAAAAAAGCTGATTGACAATGCCTCACAAGCTTAGAAAAGTTAGGAAAATGCGCGGTTCCCGCACTCACGGCTACGGCAGAGTAGGACAACACAGAGATGCCGGCTCAAAAGGTTACAGAAAAGTCGGACGCCACAAGCATCTCTGGAGCTACGTTGTAACCTACGAACCTGATTACTTCGGCAAAAAAGGCTTCACTTCCCCTCAAAGCATCAGACGCAAAGAGAACGTCATAAACCTAAAAGATCTTGAGGAGCTTGCCCAAAAGTTATCAGTTGAAAAAGAGAAAGGCAAGCTGCACATAGACCTGTCAAGTCTAGGCTACACCAAGCTTCTTGGAACAGGCAAAATATCAAAGGCGCTAATCGTGAATGTGGCTTCATGCTCAAAATCTGCTGCTGAAAAAATTAAGCAAGCTGGCGGCGAAGTCTTAACCGCGTCTCAAGAAGACGGAGAGTAACATTAACCGATGGCGGGAAGATTCCTAAGCCTCTTTAAACCACTTGGAAGAGTGATGCCTGAGATAAAGGCTCCTGGCCGCAAAGTCAGCTTTAACGAGAAAATTTTCTGGACTGCTCTGGTCCTCATTATTTATTTGATTATGTCTGAGATTTCTCTTTACGGCATTCCCGCTGGTGTTAAAGAGCAATTTGCTCCCTTAAGAGTAATTTTCGCTTCAAACCGCGGAACCCTGATGGAGCTTGGCATAGGCCCCATAGTCACCGCGGGCTTAATACTTCAGCTACTAGTTGGCTCCGCAATTATTCAATGTGACATGTCGAACCCTGAAGATAGAGGATTATTCACGGTGGCAAGCAAGTTCTTTTCAATTCTTCTCACGGGAATTCAGGCTTCAGCATACATAATCAGCGGCATGTACGGCGCGCTGGAGGGCCCAACAACCATAGTGATTTTTCTGCAACTTTTAGGCGCGGGAATAATCGTGATGTTGCTGGATGAGCTTGTGCAGAAGGGCTGGGGTCTCGGCAGCGGAATCAGCCTCTTCATTATGGCGGGAGTTGCACAGAACATTCTCTGGCAAACATTTAACCCTGGAACAGGATTGTTCGTGGGTTCGCTTGACATGCTTCTGCGAGGTAACCAGACACTAGTGGATTGGGTGGTCGGCGCTGGCGCTTACCCCTCTCTAATTGGCTTCATAGCCACCATCGGAACGTTCCTTGTGATAATTTACTTGGAAGGCGTTAGAGTTGAGTTGCCGCTGACTTATGCGGGCTACAAGGGCTTCCGCAGCCGCTACCCGATAAAGCTGTTGTATGTCTCTAACCTCCCAGTCATCTTTGCATCAGCTCTTTTCGCCAACGTCTACTTCTTCTCCCAGCTTATCTGGAGCACGCAGGGGCGCCCAGAACCTGGACAAAACATTCTAATTGACATTTTAGGCCAATATAACGCCACCAGCAATCAGCCCATAAGCGGCTTGGCATACTTTGTAACTGCCCCCCAAAGTGTGCAGGCCGTCGCAGCAGACCCTATCCGCGCGGCTATTTACCTGGCTATACTTGTGACGTTCTGCGCGGTTTTCTCGCTTATCTGGCTGGAAGTCGGCGGCCTCGGCCCATCTAGAGTGGCGCAGCAACTTGTTGACTCCGGCATGCAGATTCCAGGATATAGGCGGTCAGAAAAACCCATTGAATCCATCCTTAGACGCTATATACCAGTGGTTACAATTCTGGGCGGAATAGTTGTAGGCCTCGTAGCTGGAATTTCCGATTTCCTAGGCGTGTTCGGCTCAGGAACAGGAATCTTGCTGGCAGTGGGCATAATATATCAGTACTATGAACTGCTAATGCGAGAAAGAGCAGCGGAAATGTTCCCGGCGTTCAGAAGAATCTTGGGCGAATAAACGAAAGAACCCGCACCGTACTTTCGGGTAGAGTCATTACTTATGCTTGATAGCTGTAAGGTTGAAAGTTCAAAGATTACCATGAAAAATGTTCGCTTTCACGTGTTTGCGGCGTCCATATACGCGAAAACGGCAATTTTTGCACGATCAGATAATTAAAAATTAATTTTAAATGTCAAAGATTTCTAAAGGAAAGGTCTCACTACTTCGAAGTTCGAAGCCCGAGCCATAGGAACTGCTATAAAAGAAGCTACTAATGAATTCTGGTATGGAACTACCACTCGCAAACATAGAGCCAGACCAAACGTTTGATTACAAGATAGTTGCCCAGCTCGCTGAAGTTATCGCATTTTTACCCAACATAGAGGGTTAAACCGTCAGCGCCCTAACTTTTCGCGCAGCCCTTTACGCGCAAGTTGCTTTTGCAAGTTTATGCGGCGCAAGTAGATGCTTTTGGGAGTATTAATTCTGGTATAATTTGGGTATAATTCTGAAAAACCTACATAATGCAAGAGCAAGAGACGTTGCTCTCGCAAAAAATAAAAGGAGAATAAAGAGGGCATGAACATTCCTATAGATACATTCCTTGCAGATGGAGGTTGGAAGAAGCCAAAGACTGCAATCGCTTTGCTTATAACTCAATTTTCGCTGTCTCTTTACTTGCTGTTCCTAGCGCTAACGCGCAGTTGACGCAGAAAACTTATGCTTTCATTGATGCAACTCCGAACCCGGTAGGTGTCGGGGAGCAAGTTCTAATTCGCTTCGGAATCACACAGCAGTTGGGCAGCGTTCAGTATGGCTGGGAAGGGCTTACCGTTACAATTGTTAAACCTGATGGCACCACGGAAACGCGCGGCCCATATAAGACAGACTCAACAGGCGGAACCATAATAGTCTATGTTCCCGAGCAGACTGGCACATACAAGTTGACGGTAAACTTCCCTGAACAAGAAAACCCCTATACTTACTATGACTACGAAAGAGGCGCCATGTTTCTTGCAGGAACCATAATGAAAGCAAGCACCAGCGAAACAGAACTCATCGTACAAGAAGAATCACTACCAACTTATCCTGGTCATCCTCTGCCGACGGAATACTGGTCGCGGCCTATAGACTCGCAACTAAGAGAATGGGCTTCAATAGCAGGGAATTGGATGACGCGTCCGGATAACTCGCTTGCAGATGATAACGATGCGCCTGAAACCGCTCACGTGCTTTGGGCGAAGCAGTTAACCACTGGAGGCCTAACTGGCGACTACTGGGGCACCGCGCAGATTCCCGCTGGATCTGAAACAGGAGACGCATACGAGGGTAAATGGCAGAACTCAGTGATATTGAACGGCATTCTCTACTACAACATTGGTGACGCGCAGACCCCGCAGACAGGCATAGTAGCTGTTGATTTGCACACTGGAGAGGAACTCTGGTTCAGAAACGCAACCACCCTCTCATTCGGACAAATTTTCTACTTTGACAGCTTCAACTACGACGGCGTCTACACCTATCTTTGGTCAGTTAGCGGCAGCACATACACTGCGCTGGATCCATTTAATGGCGAATGGGTTTTCACATTCACAAACGTGCCATCAGGAACCCGCGTCTTCGGCCCCTACGGTGAAATCCTCATTTACCAAATCGACTACCAAAACAATTGGATGGCTCTTTGGAACTCAACTGCAGCCGGCCAATCGCAATTGACAAGCGCTGGCGATTTCGGCAGCTGGGGCAGATTTGTCTCTGGCCGCACATTTAATGCAAGTGTTCCGCACGCCTACTCATGGAACGTATCAATACCTGCTGGCTTGACAGCATCAACGTCGTTCTTTACGCCGATACTGAAGGTTTACTCTGACAGGGTAGTCTCAGTATTTTTCAACCAAACACAAGTTCGGGTCTGGGCTTTGAACACTAAAGGCTTAACCAAGACTTCCACGTCGACTTCGCTGCTGTTCGATAAAACATGGGCCGCTCCTGCAGAGTGGCTTGAAGGCTCGAACACAATACATTACGTTGGCGCTTCTAACGAAGTTGAAGGCGGCGTCATCGCTGTTTGGTCCAAAGAGCTGCGTAAGCACTATGGCTTCAGTGTTGAAACGGGCGAATTTCTATGGGAAACCGACTCTGAGCATTGGCTTGACTCCTACGGCTGGGGAAACGCTGAGCACACATGGTACTTCGCCTACGGCAAACTATACTCAGTCGGCGTCGCAGGCATAGTCTACTGCTACGATCTTAAAACAGGCGAAACCCTCTGGACATATACAATGAGCGATGAGTACAACGAGCCTGTTACTGGCAACAACTGGTGGGGCTGGATAACACTAATCAGCGACGGAAAAGTCTACGTAACCACTGTGGAGCACTCTGCTGAGCAACCCTTACCGCGCGGCGGACCCTACATATGCCTAAATGCTGAAACAGGCGAAGAAATCTGGCGTGTTAACGGCATGTTCCGCGGCACCCGATGGGGTGGAAACTCCGTTATCGGCGACAGCATCATCGCCACCATGGACACGTATGACCAGCGCATCTACGCCATCGGCAAAGGTCCCACAGCCATAACAGTTACTGCACCTGCCACAGAAGTAGAACTTGGCAAAGCTATCCTAGTGCAAGGAACAGTGACAGATATTTCTCCAGGCACACAGGACACAGCCATAAAATTACGATTCCCGAATGGTGTTCCCGCTGTTGCTGACGAGTCAATGAGCGACTGGATGCTTTACGTGTACAAGCAGTTTGAAAAGCCAGCCGACGCAAAGGGTGTAGAAGTCATCATAGAGGTGCTTGATCCAAACGGCAACTCCTACGAAGTAGCCCGAACAACAAGTGATGCAAACGGCTTCTACAGCGCCACCTTCACGCCACCGGTTCCAGGCAAGTACACGGTGATCGCCCGTTTCGCTGGTTCCAAGGCTTACTACGGCTCTTCTGCTGAAACTTCTATAATCGTTGGCGAAGCGCCTGCTGCTACGGTAGAGGCTACACCTGCTCCTGAAGCGCCTGTTGAAACCTACTTTGCTATTTCAACAATCGCCATAATCGTCGCTATTGCTATTGTTGGACTTTTGATACTGAGGAAACGGTGAACGTGCTGATGCGAAGCAAAACTCTTTTTCCCTCTTTTTTCGTGAACTTTGGTGTTGATGGCAAAATTGGGGCTGAATGGGCTTTGGGTTACGGTTTATCTGCAGCAGCAGATTGCCATTTTTCTCTTCTTCTATATCTCTCCTTTCATTTGGCGCCCAGAGTCCCAGCAAACCTTGGTCGCACACATTGGGCTTTGTTAGGTGCAGCGGAGGGGCTGAGAAGGCTTTGAACTGGAAAACAGCTAGTTTTGCTTTTATGGCAACTGCGTTTTTCCTTTTCTCCTTTATTTGGCTTGTTCAGAGCCTCTGTAAACTCTCCGCTGCAGTGCCTACCCTGCCTTTGATTGAAGAAATGGTGTATCCCTGTTTTGCGGTATACTCCTGATTTTGACAATGTGAAGTTGGCGTTAAAGCTTGATTTGCAATTGTGCAAAGGGAAGCCATATGCGTGTTAGCGCTAAAAAGCGGATAATCAGTTTTTAGCAGCAAAAATGGTTATTAACGAGAAAAGGAAAATAGGCTAAGAGAATTTGTTTCAGTGCAAGGAGAAAAAATGATTATGCTCATCACGGAAATTCCGTTAGCTACAATTATTGTTATGCTTATTGCATTTGCTGTTTCCTTTCTTAACATGATACTTCAGCGCTTGTTGATAAATCGCATGTGCGGCTGGGAAGAGTACAAGATGATGCGGAAGGAAACAGCGGAGTATCAATCGCAGCTACTGCAGGCTATGCGCGCCAACGACACAAAACAGATTGAAAAACTGAAAAAGAAAGAATCCCAAATAAGAAACATGCAGGCCAAAATGATGAAGCCGCAGACAATTCTTCTCCCAATCTCCTTTAGTTACGTAGTAATATGGTGGTTTTTCCTAATTCCCGTTTATGGCGGAAACGCCGTTGCATATGTGCCCGGATTCGGCGGGATTCCTGTGCTCATCTGGTATATGCTCTGCTCATTCTTCTTCGGCACTCTTGCCTCCCGCGTAATAGGCATAACACCCATAGAATAAGCGCGATACGGTTGAGCTGACGCTATGAGCAGAAACGAAAAAATGACATCCACTGCCGAGAAAAAAATCGTGGTATGCATATCAGGCATGGCTGGAACTGGAAAAAGCACTTTAGCCAAAAAACTCGCACAGAAATATCAGCTAAGGTATTATTCAGGCGGAGACGCCTTGAAAGAGCTCGCAAAAGAAGAAGGATACAACCCCTTCACCCGCGGATGGTGGGAGAGCCCAGAGGGCCTCAGCTTTTTAAAGAAACGAGAAAGCAACCCGCAGTTTGACAAGACGGTGGACGATAAACTCTTGCAGTACGCGCACCAAGGCAACGTCATTTTAGACAGTTGGGCAATGCCGTGGCTGCTTAAAACAGGCTTCAAAATATGGTTGGCTGCCTCTGAAGAAAAACGGGCACGGCGAATCGCCAAAAGAGATGGAATGTCCGTGGAGAATGCTCTGCAAGTGCTGAGGGAAAAAGAAGCTAGAACCAAAGCAATATACAAGAAACTTTACGGTTTTAGGTTAGGCGAAGATTTCGAGCCATTCCACCTGATTTTGGACACTGACAACCTGGATGCAAGCGACGTTTTCCAAGTTCTATGCATGGTGATGGATAACATCATTCTAAAGAGTGAAGCTCAATAGCGTTCTCTGGCAAATTTTTACTTCAATAGCGACGCAGACCCGCAAATTTTAAAACTGAATCTGTTTCTATAAAATTAACTTTTAAGAATAACATTTGCAAGAGCCGCGGTGAGCAACCGCGAGGGGGAAGGAATAATGAAATTCGCAAGCAATCAGATAGTTGTACTGCTATTTTTAGAAATGATTGCGCTGTGTTTGCTTGCTTCTTTCCGCTTCATCAACATAGAAACCACAATTACACTCTTGATTTTCAATATACTTTTTTTCTCCCTCACTTTCCAACTGCATAGCCCACTCTGTATAAAGTTAGCTATGCTAGCCGTAGGCAACATCATAGGTTCAAGTTGGAACTTCTTTCTCCATCTTTTTGCCACAAGCGGAGCCGCCTTCTTCGGAGAAGCATTCAATGTCTTCTACACAGTATTCCAGCCCATTTTCAATTTCACGTGGATTGTATCTTTTTGGTCAGTAAGCCTATCTTTTCTTACTCCCAAAAGTACGCACGAAACGGTGAAAGCTTGATTATCACCTTTTTGAAAGCTACATTCCTGTTTGCCGCTACGCTGACAACCGCTTATCTCGTTAGACATTACATTTTCACCTTGGCAGTTTTAAGAAAAATCAAGAACCCCCGAAACACCGCTTCCGCTGTCAGCCCAAAGTACGAGCCATCTGTTTCAATACTTATTCCCGCCCATAACGAAGAAAACGTTATTAGCCAACTGCTGCAGCGCATGTTGGAGTTGACTTATCCAAGAGATAAACTTCAAATAATAGTCATTGATGATGCGTCATCTGACGGAACTGGGCAAATTGCTGAAGAATACTCAAAGCGTTGCGAGCGCATCAAGGTGCTGCATCGAGATAAAAATGCTGGCGGCAAAGGGAAAGCCGCAGCTTTAAACTTTGGCTTAGAGTATGCAAAAGGAGAAATTGTGCTCTGCTTCGATGCAGATTATTATCCACAGAAGGATATTGTTGAAAAACTGGTAAAGGAATTCGCCGACCCCGCCGTTGGCGCAGTGCAAGGTCGCCCCGTTGTTTTAAACGAAGCGCAAAGTGTTGTAACTAGGCTGGTTACATTGGAGCGAATTGGCGGCTACCGGATTGATCAAGAAGCACGTGACGCTCTAGGACTTATACCTCAGTTCGGCGGCACCGTCGGCGGCTTCAGACTAAGCATTCTGAAAGAACTGGGCGGTTTCGATGAATCTATGCTGGCTGAAGACGCAGATTTGACGTTTCAAATCTACCTCGCGGGATTCAAGATTCGCTACGTCGCCGACGCTGAATGCTACGAAGAGGCTGTAACCAATTGGAAAGCGTATTGGCGGCAGAGGCACAGGTGGGCGCTAGGGCACATGCAGGTTTGTTTCAAAAACGCGTTTAGCGTTTTAAAAAGCAAGAAATTAAATTTTAAAGAGAAAATTGACGGTTTACTTATTTTGCACGTGTATTTTATGCCTGTTATAACCATGCTCGCGTTTATTGCAGGTGCTCTCCTTATTATATTTGAGCCTTCCCAGCTTGTTTATACATTTTGGCTTTTAGTGCCATTGGCTTTTTACAGTTTCGTGGGAAATTTTGCACCATTTTTTGAGGTTGGAATAGGCGCCTATTTGGATGGCCGAACGCGGATTCAATGGCTAATTCCTCTGTTGCTCTTCGTGTACCTATATAATACGCTAATATGTGCCAAAGCATTTTTTGATCTTTTTGTTGCGAAACTGTTTAGAAAAAATCGAGTCTGCTGGGCTAAAACACATCATTTTGGTAATGGAAATTGTTATATTGGGCATTAAACAATAGTGCTCGAAAGATTGTCATGATTCTGAATCTGATTCAGGCGCTTGTCTTATTCAGCGTGACAATACCACTCTTCATTTTCATTACACTCCTACCCGCGTTCGTTGAGCTGAAAAAACCAAAGGACAAAGGTCCACGTATGATATTGGAAACCGTGCTTGAAGGTATATCATGCTTCATGTACAATATTCCGATTGAGAACATCGAAAAAGAGCAAAAATTTGACGCATCGCTAAGGCATTCCATAGCAAGAATACTTGAGGCTTTACCAAATTTAGACGCGTAACTCCTATTTTTCTAAAAGAAGTTTTGCGTTTTTCCATTGGTCCTTAGCTAACATTAGATGCCCATAGGGGTTGCCATGAATCGAATAGAATATATAGCACAAGTAAGAGCACTGTGTGCATTTACTGTAGATTTCTCGCAGCATGTTGAATTTTTCGCTATTCCACAGTTTAGGCAAATCAAACACTGAGCCGGCAAAGTTGTGGATGTGGCAACCGGCGATTCGACCTAGATGATCAACAACTAAAAAGTTGCGAAGGGCACGGCAGCTCCAGTTTCTTTTGCCCTCTGAAAATAGCGCTCTAAGCGCTTTCAACAGTTCGTCTGTCATTAGAATTCGGGTATTCTTCTTTTTCATTGCAATGAGAGAGTCGCAAAGCTTTACCATCGCTTGGTTATCCCGTATAATGAACTCGTCATTTGCTTTGCCTATTCTGAAAAGTTGATTCTTATCTTCACTAGTGTCGTAAGAGTAGAGGCAATACCAAACTGGAATGCCTTTATCAGTAAAATAGGTTGTGAGGTCCAAGATCTCGTAAAGGTTCAGCTGCGAGATTGTAGGCGTCACGCTTACTTTTATTCCCTCTTTGTGCAAAGCTTCCACGGTTTCCATGGCTCTTCTCCATGAGCCTGGCACACCTTTTATGTAATCGTTTTTGGCTTCGTCTAGGCTGTCTATTGAAATTGCCACGAAATCCACGTTACGCAGTGCCTCAATTTTTTTCGCGGCCATGCTGCCGTTGTCATACACAGTGGTTACAAAAAGCTTTGAGGCATAATCGATTATTTCGGCGGCGTCCTCTCTTAAAAGCGGGTCTCCGCCTGAGATCACGAGTTCCACGATTCCAAGGTCTCTCAGTATGTCCATTCCACGTTTTATTTCCTCAGTTGTCAATTCTTTTTGATCTTGCTCTTTCCAGACATTACAGCCTCTGCAGTGATAATTGCATTTACGCGTAATCATCCACTGCGCGTGATGAGGCCTATTTGGCGTAAGCGCGCTAATTGCGATTCTAGAAGCTTTTTGTAAACTTATGTTCAACTATTAAGCACCGTGCGTACCTGTTGACTGTTTTAATAGACCTATTATCCGCTTATATAAGTCATAAGGAAAAATTGGGCAAATTTAAATGTGGATGTTAAAAAGATCAGGTGTTGCCTTTCTTTAAAAAGGCTTAAAGGCGCATGGTTCTGCTTTTGCAAGCTCCATCGGCGATATGCGGGTCTAAGCGGAGTTTGGCTGCGTTTCTGCCATGAATCTTAATTAGGCAATAGGCAGTGAATAGGAGATATGCCCATTGATGTTATTGTAATTACAAAAAATAGTGAAAGAATGCTTAGAGAATGCCTATGCTCTGTGTACAGCAATGTTCCAGTCAACCGCCTCATCATTGTTGATGGATACTCAACTGATAAAACATTAAATATCGTAGAGGAGTTTCAGAGGAAACATGGAAACGTTTTACTGCTTCAAGACAAGGGAAACCGTGCAACCGCAAGGCAGAAGGGCATAAGCCACGTGGAAACAGAATGGTTCATGTTTGTTGATAGCGATGTGGTCCTTAGCAGAGGTTGGTTCAGAAAGGCGGAGGCGCACTTG
>JBBFKZ010000007.1:55957-78638 GCA_037481775.1 Bathyarchaeia archaeon | reverse complement strand
TTTTCCCTCCGAAGCGGTTTACGGGCGAAATTAGGCGAGGCCCAAACATCAAGCCGCTGCCCAACTTTGCGCCGATCCCTGATAAGCTGGCAGGCGAAGTTCTGCTAAAGCTGGGTGATAATGTTTCAACTGATGATATTTTGCCCGGTGGCTCCGAGATTATGTCGCTTAGAAGCAATATCCCTGAGATAAGCAAATACGTATTCTGCAATGTTGAGCCACAATTCGCAGACAGAGCAAGCAAGAAGGGCGGTGGCTTCATCGTTGGCGGAGAAAATTACGGGCAGGGTTCTTCAAGGGAGCATGCTGCGTTAGCGCCTAAATATCTCGGCGTCAAAGCGGTCATCGCTAAGTCATTTGCGCGAATTCATCTTGCCAACCTAGTTAATTTCGGTATTGTTCCCTTAACCTTTGCGAACAAGCAAGACTACACTCGTGTTGCTCAAGGCGATGTTTTAGAGTTAAACCTTGCCGAGTTAAAAAGTAAACTCTGCATTAGAAACATTTCGAAAGGCGAAGAGTTCCAAGTTGAGCTTGACCTCAGCGACCGCGAAAAAAGCATGCTGAAAGCAGGAGGAAAACTTGCCGCTATCAAGGCTAAACAAATCCAAAAGTAGTTTGCCTGAAAATTTCATATTATTAAAAAACTAAATTGAAACTTAATTGTGGTGAGAAAGCTGTCGGCTGAGAAGAAACATGAGCAATCGCTGGCGTTTGGTGGCCAAGCACTCATCGAAGGCGTGATGATGCGCTCGCGCCGGCACATGGTAATGTGCGTTAGAAAATCAAGCAATGAGATTTTAACAAACATAGAAGAAATTAACTCCCTCTGCGAAAAATACAAAATCTTGGGCCTACCATTTTTAAGAGGCATTGTAGCTTTATTTGAGACACTTTACCTTGGTTTCAAGGCGCTCTTTTTCTCTGCAAATGCCGTGGCCGAAGAAGAAGGCGTGAAGTTCACTTACAAAGATTTCGCCGTAGCCGCTGTATTGACTGCGGGGCTGCTTTCCTTCTTTTTCGTCGTGCCTTTCCTGCTAACCTCGCTATTCAACTTGACAGGTGTGCTCTTTAACATTGTCGAAGCTGTAATCCGCCTAGCCATATTCATCGTCTACTTGGTGCTGGTTGGCATGTGGGGCGAGTTTAGGCGCGTACTGCAGTACCATGGCGCAGAACACAAGACAATTAACGCCTACGAGGCTGGCGCGCCATTAGACATTGCCAACGTGAAGAATTATTCGCGGCTGCATCCACGTTGCGGGACCTCTTTCCTCTTCATCACGGTTATCGTAAGCATCATATTATTCTCGATTATGCCAGACTGGGGCTTCGCTGTAAGACTCTCCTACAGGCTGCTGCTGATTCCGGTTATCGGCGGCATATCCTACGAGCTGCTAAGGCTCAGCGGTAGATACCACGATTCCCTCCTTATGCGAATCGCTACTTTGCCTGGTTTGGCCTTTCAGCGGTTGACAACAAGAGAGCCCAGCGACGACATGATTGAAGTAGCAATCAAAGCAGCAAAAGAAACAATCAAACTACAAGAATAATGTTGCATAGCTCTATTAAAAAGCGAAGCTTTAAACTTCAAAGCAAGTTATAACCCTAAATTGCGGAGCGTTGGCAAATGCTTGCTCTTATTCGCGAAATGCAACCAGCTGAGAAAGTATATGTGGAGAAACTCTTCGCGAGCAACCTCGGCGTCATAGATAGAATCATGTTCAAGCTTTCATTTGAGGCGGCGCAGAAGAGCGCGCCGAAGCAAAGCGGCGGCACCTTGGTCGCCGAGCATGCTGGCAAGATAGTCGGCGCGGTTTCCATGAGGATTCAGAGCATAAAGGCTACGCAGGCTGGCTTCATCAACGCTTTGGTTGTGGCTAAGGAGTTTCGGGGCAGAGCGGTTGGCAAATTGCTTGTAGACGGCGCTATATCGTGGCTGGAGCAACGTGGCTGCGCGGTCATTTACGCCACAGCTGACCGGTACAATTCACCTTCCTGGAACATCTTTATTCAGAGGCTTCCATCCATACGAAATTCCACAGCAGCTCAGAGACTATGGACTTGACTTACTAAGGTTGTGGCTTGTCGAGTTTCACTTCATAGGGTACGGCACATTCTTTCTCAAGCGTGACAAGAGCTCAGATGCGCCACGGCCAACAAGCGGCGTGTGGCATTGGCTAGCTGCCATACTGGGTGTATCCATAGTGTGGTGGATACAAATACTGCGCGGTCAAGGTCCCTTCGCTCTCATGCCAGCAGTGCTCGCGGTCGTAGCTATATCCCTCATAGCCCACGAGTTTGCTCAGAAGCTTGTGGCGCGCAAGCTTGGGCTTGCAACAGAATTCAAAGCATGGGGTTCAGGGATCCTTTTCAGCTGGCTTTTAGCGTTGGCAGGCGGCTTCTTCCCGGCCTACGGCTCAACATACCTGAAACAGCTCGATTGGAAGTATGCCCCGCAAAAGGATAAAACGGGCATCTTTTTCGCCATTGGCCCGCTTGTCAGTCTAATTCTCGGTTTTATGTTCTTGGCAATACCAAAATTTACAGTAGACAGCTTGTTATTGGATGCGGCGAGAGTGGGCTACGCGACCAACCTCTTAATCGTCATCTTCAACTTGATTCCGCTGCAAGCGGCGGGCGGCTTCGTGTGGGATGGAAGAAAGATACTATCATGGAACAAAACCGCTTGGATTGCACTTGCCACTGCAACCGCCGCCCTAATAACACTGAGCATTCTGCTATAGAAAACAAAGGAAGCTACACGCTTTATCATAAGCTATAGGCACCGAGCACTATTCAACCTTTTTCCACTTTAAGCTCTTCATTTTCTTCGATCTGCGCAAGAATTTTAGGGTTACCAAGCACTTTGCCGACAACGTTTACGGGGCTATAAGGTTTTATAACCTCAGACGACACGCTAAGTGGCGTCGGCCCATAAAATAGGCACAGAGCTGGGCCCTCTGGCCAGTAAGCCACATCACCCACGGCTACCAAATCTTTAGCGTTTTCATAGCCAGCCACAAAAGGCACTGAGAAATACAGTTCCTGCCCCCAGAAATTTGCTCTGGATTTGAAGGGCAGCGCTTTCAGCACAGCGCCAACAGTTTTAGGCGCCACATCAAGGTATAACTCGCATTCCACAAAAACGCCTGAGTCAGCGACAATCCGTATTCTCTCCGTTCTCACCATGTTTCCCCTAGTTTTCTTCTTAAGTGCTTAAGTACCAAATTAATAAGGTTTAAGGTCTATTTTCAACGCGTATAGCTAAGCAAAGCTTATAAATCTCGCTAAAATCTTGCTCTGATCTAACACTGGAAACATTTGCAGCGGCTACAGCTAATGCGTCACAGAAAAAGCCCCTAAAACCACGAGCGCGCTTCAGCGGCAACCCCGCTCACAAGCAAAATAGTGAGCAAAGCAACAAGTCCCTAACAAAGAACGAACAACTGCAAATTCAGCAAGCAAAATGGAGCAAGAACGATGCCAGAGAACCTCACGCGTAAAAATAGCTTTGCAGATGGCTATCCCTAAAAGTTGCCTATGCTTCTGGAGCACTGCAAAGACATCCGGACGAAAAGGTTGCGTGCAGGCTCCCTCCAGAACGAAAATGCCTCTTCTCATTGACAGGAAACTACTATGACTGCCCCCCAAAAAGTAGTTTTCAGCAAGCACTCGCAATATCCAAAATCATTTCATGCCATTCTAAATTTTAACGGATATTTCAACCATTCACTCAACAGCTACTAACGAATGCTGATAGCCCCATTTTTCGCTAATGCACTTCACAGGACATTAGCAGAAGATAGACCGCTGGAAATTGTCGTGCAATACAGAGGAATTTGCTAAAGAATTTTATAGAATAGATGTTAAAAAGCACCTATGCTTGAGAAGCCCAGCTGCCTTTCAAGCTTACAAAAACTTCACAAAAGACTCGAAGTGTCTCATACTTATTCTCGCTAATTAGAATTATTTTAAGCGAAACCAGTTCTGGAATACGTCCTGCTTTTGCCACAAAATCATTGCAGAAGGGGCACCAATTTACCTTTTGCTTGAATATTATTGATGCAGTCTATGTTTGAGATAATAAAGCTGCCTTGTTATTTAAAGATGTTGAATGTGCCAAAGCAGGATCGCCTTTAGGAGAGTACAGATTGATCTGATGCCTTTTCCCACAGGGTTTCAAAATATTCTGAAACTAGCGTTATTAAAGGTTTGTTGTTGGACCAGAGTGCAGGCGAGCTTCGAAGATCTGCATCGGGCATCGTTATGATAAAAACCTCTTTCTTGTCATATAAGCCAAAGACAGCGCTAGGCGGCCGTGGGAGAAACCTGATGCTGCAGCTTGTTTTTTGCTGAATGATGAAAAACACTTTATTGTTGAATTCGCTTTTGAGCGGCCTTTCCACGATGGCGCGGATTTTAACTTTTTTTCTGGCCGCTTCTTCAAGACTTTCCGCGAATACTGCTGTTACTCCTTGAACGAGCCTTCTCCATGAGACAACAAAGTCAATGGATTCGTCCGCTGCGTTTATGGCTGCGGCTATTTTGTTAATCACTGTTTTTCCTGCCGGGATCAAAATGAACTCCGCCTCCAGCTCCTTCGTTGGTTTTTCCTGCTTGGACTGCGCGAGGGTATGCATTATTTCAACAGCTGCTTTTGCTTTTTCATATTCGAGTGTTCTAGCTTCCATAAGCAGGGCCACTGCATCTTTAAGTGGCACTGCCCTATAGCTGATGGGTTTAGTCACTAATTCTTCGATTATTCCAAGCTGTTGAAGCCTTTCAAGTATTACGTACACGTTTGGGCGGGAAATTTTGGCGGTTTTCGTTATCGCCCTTACTTTAGCTGGCCCTTGATCTAAAAGGGCCAAATACACTTTTGCTTGGTTAACCGTGAGCCCTAAATCTCTTAAAAATTTATCTCTTGAAATTTCCCGCGCCATTTAACCCGCTCTTTTGGTGTATTTTGTCTGTATTTTTACTATAAACAAAGATATTTATCCCTTTTTTTAAGTGAATTAGGCGTGCGCGTTTACGCGCAATATAATCAAGGAGGAAAGGAAAAATGCAGTTTGCAAAAAAGCTAAACGCCATTGTTATTACTTTGCTACTAGTTTCAGCGTTGGTTGTTTCTTTGATACCACAAGGGATTTGCGCGTATGACTCTGCAACACAGGCAGCTATTAACGAGGGAATGCACTGGGATTTGCCATATAATGCGTCAGCCATTAGACTACTTATGTGGTACCGCTATCACGACAAGGTTCCAACGTGGGTGTATGGTGTTCTCACACCTAACCCTGTAGGTGTAGGTCAAAGAATTAGCATCGTCATGTTTAACCCGCAGGTGCCATATCAAGCACAAGACACAAACGACATCCGTTACGAGTATAAGCTAGAAGTAACAAGACCTGATGGAGTTAAGGAAACTTTGCCGGCAAGCGGCACCTACAAGTCAGACTCTACAGGTACAACATTCACTTTCTACACGCCTACTATGACTGGAAATTACACATTTAACATTATCTTCCAGGAACTTTATTGGCGCTGGGACTTTAGTGAGGCAAGAAACTATTACGGCGTCACTTTGCTGTCAAGCAACCGAACTTACGTGATAACTGTGCAGGAAGAACCTGTCTACCCAACGGCTGTAAGGGCATATCCATTACCAACCGAATACTGGACACGCCCAATAGAGGGGCAAAACGACGCGTGGGGCGCAATATCCTCAAACTGGCTTAACAGCGCGCATGACAAAGACTACGGAAGTACACAGAACAGGTTCCAAACAGAAGGTATTGGGCCAGAAACTGGCCACATATTATGGACTAAACCTACTGAAGATGGCGGCGTAGTCGGAGGAGACCAATATTTCTCCTCGCCTGGCGAAGTATTCAATGCTGGCCATCAATACCAGACAAGATTCCAGACGCAAATAATCATGCATGGACGCTTGCTCTACGAAGAGCCCATCTATTGGGCTGGAACTGGTGGTGATTGGGTGTGCGTTGACTTGCGTACCGGCGAGGAAGTCTGGCGTAATGATACGATGAGTGTTAGGCCGTCTTTTGGCTATTACTACGACTGGGACACCATGAATGACCACGGTGTCATGCCACCTGGCTGGATATTTGCGGAGGTTAACATGGGCACAGCTCAAAATCCTAACTACTACTGGATTCCTATCCATCCGAGATATGGAACTACCGCGCCGTTTAACATAACAAACGTTCCGCAGGGCCCCAGCGTGATAGGGCCTAAAGGCGAGGTTTTGCGCTACATCATACGGAATGACGGTACCTCAGCTAATCCTAACTGGCGGCTTTATCAGTGGAACTCCTCGAAGGTTCTGCAGTCACAAACTTCAGGAATCAGAAACGCTAGTCTCGACGCTCTTGTGCAATACCAAACTACTGCACCCAATGTTCCGCCAATAAACACATGGGATTTCAATGTATCCTTAGGCGTATCTTTCACAACAGCCCCCACAATCCGCGGCCTCGTATATGGAGATGTCCTATTGGGCAGTAATGGCACGTTACCTACGGCAGGCACAGGCGCGGTCACATATCATAACGTCGAAAAAAGCACGCTTTGGGCGATAAGTCTGAAGAAAGGCGAAGAGGGTCGTTTGTTATGGATAAAAGAATTCACCATGACAAAGAATGATGGCTCACAGTACATATTCATACGTGCCGGAGATGGCGTATTTATCATGCAGCATATGCCGACTTTAACGTTCATTGCCTACGACATGCATACTGGAGAAAAATTGTGGGAAAGTGAACCGCAAGCTGACTTCAATCCATTCGGCTACTTCACATGGGTTAGTCTGATGAATGTTTATGGAACTGCGATTGCGTATGGCAAATTCTTTACTACAGGCTACACCGGTGCAGTCTTCTGCTATGACCTCTACAATGGCACTCTCTTATGGAAACAGGAAGCACCGACAGGTGGAGAAATCTTTGAGTACTATACACTCTTCCATGGTGTAACTGCTGACAGAAAAATCTACATTGGAACACATGAGCACTCAGCAGACACGCCGCTCTTGAAAGGCGCCAAAGTTCGATGTTTCGATGTTGACACTGGTGAAGAAGTGTGGAGTATGATGGGTTGGGCTCATCCTGGTACAATGGCCATTGCAGATGGAATCCTAATTTACTGGAACAACTATGATCACAAAGTGTATTCCGTGGGCAAAGGTCCGAGCGAAATGACGGCTACAATCACCGATGACGTTGTACCCTTCGGACAGAAAGTCTTGGTAAAAGGCACAGTGACTGACATCTCTCCAGGCACAAGACAACATGAGCAAGCATCGCGCTTCCCCAACGGTGTGCCCGCCGTAGCGGACGAAAGTATGAGTGCTTGGATGGAGTATGTGTATATGCAGAAGCCTAAGCCGGTTGATGTTAAGGGAGTTGAGGTTATCGTTGAGGTGCTCGATCCGAACGGCAACTATTACGAGGTAGGCAGAACAACAAGCGACGCGAATGGATTCTTCAGCTTAGCATTTGATCCGCCAGTACCAGGTAAGTACACTGTTATCGCTAGGTTTGCAGGCTCCAAGAGCTACTGGCCATCACACGCAGAAACCGCAGTATTCGTGGAAGAAACTCCGCCAGCTCCGGCTACGCCGACACCGCAGGCGCAGGCGCCGATCGAAACCTATTTCGCTATTTCAACCATTGCAATAATCGCGGTGATTGTTATCATAGGCGTTTTACTACTTAGAAAGCGACCGTGACAATGGCGAAAACAAGCACAGTGCTATGCCGCCATTTTCCCTTTTTTTAATTTCAAATTCGAGCTGAAAGGGCTTTGGGCTTAAAGAGGCAATTGTAGCAGCAGATTGCCATTCTTCTCTTCTCCTTTAAGCGAATGCCCAGAGCCCCAGCAAACCCATGTTTATCAACGCCTAATAGTATTTCTGCCGGTTAAAGTTCCAACTTTTGTTAACAGTGGCAGGCCTATGCGCCCGACCTATTATGATGTTAAGGTTTCGGCAAAAACCGCGAAAAGCCACCGCTTTTAAACCTACATTGATTCGTCGCTATGGCGAACAACTAAAAAATGCGTTAGGCTTAAGCAACGCCAGCCAACTAGAAAAAAGCACAAACACACAAAATAACAGAACCACAAAAACCATCACCCACTTACGCGCCGCCAGCCACACCAGCGCCTTGAGCAGCGGCCTGCTTGTTTCGGATTTTTTCAGCAATCACCGGAAGCATGCCTTTAATTTCATCTATATACCTCCGCAACCCCTCAATCAGCCAGTCACGCTCAACCCTATACTTCAACAACGCCCTGCCCCCAGCCTCGCTCTGCCACATGGCCCTCGCAGCCAGCTTCAGCTCCTTCCGGAGAATCTCCTCCAACAACTCATACTGAGCAGCCGCCGCTGGAGTACCACTCGGATAATCCCTCCACCCCAGCCACTGCCACCTCTCCCAGTCAACATCCACCACTAAAGCGCCGTCGCCCTCCAGCCTCACCACGAACGGCGACGCAAAAGAAACCACCACATTAAAAAGCGCAACAACCCTCCCGATGATTTGAGCCCTCACCGCACACAGCTGCTGCTCAGCAGCCTCCGCATACCTGCTCCACACATCCCTTATGGCCACGGCATCAAGCCACTCAGCCCGCGTCGGCAGGCGCTCAGACATGCCTGCGTCAGATGGCTCGATGTTTAGATGCACCAAAATCTACGTTTCAATGCAGGATCAGCCCTTCCGCAACAATTCTACAAGAACCCCTGTCAAACCTCTCTTACACCTTCAAAAGTCTCCTGGAGAAAGGACTGAGCACGGTAGCGCTTAAGCTCGTTGCCCAGGTTCTCCAACAGCCTCTTCAAAAGCCTGTTCTCCTCGCGAAGCTACTTTAATTCTTCCTCGACACCTCGCAAGCGCTCAACAAGCTCAACGTCTGTGGGCAGAAAGGGAAGCTTCTCTTCAACTCTAACCTTAGGCAACTCCACGCTCAAGCCAATCATTCGCAGATAATCCTTGAAAGAATCAAGCACCAAATCCTTAGTTCCACTACTCCAACCACAACATTCAGAAAGCTAACCACAGCCTCAGGATTCAACTCAACGCCACGCTTAAGCAGACTCTTCAAGGCTCTAACTTTACGCTCCACAGTCGAAGCCTTCAACGCTTTAGAGCAGAGCAGAGAGCTCATGTATCTCGCTAAAATCTCGCTCTGATTCTTCACTGGAAACGTTCGCGGGTTCCTTTGAAAATGCGGGGGGTGGGATTTGAACCCACGAACGCCTACGCGACAGGGTCCTAAGCCCTGCTCCTTTGACCAGACTTGGAGACCCCCGCTGGCTTACCACTCGGAGAGTGAAAATACGTTATCCATTAATATTTATTTAACCCTATACGCGAACCGTAAGCATTTTATTTCATACCGCACGTTTTGTTCACGGAGAACCAGTTGCGCCTCGGTAGCCTAGCCCGGCGGGGCGTTACCTTGGTAAGGTAATGGTCGCGGGTTCAAATCCCGCCCGAGGCTCTCCTGCGGTTTTTGGCGTGCTTTGGCGGTTGATGCCCTCTAGCGCGCCTATTGCAGAGGCGCGATGGGTACAATGTATGGTATATTGTTGGTTTGGTTTACTACAACTTCAACGCCGTAAACTTTTCTCAAAATTTCAGGCAACAAAACTGCGCGCGCTTCGCCTGCCGCGAACACTTTGCCAGCTTTCAGCATCACAATTTTGTCGCAGTATCTGAACGCAAGATTAAGGTCGTGGATTGCAACTGCAGCGGCAATTTTTTCTTCTGTAACCAGTTTTCTTGTTAAATTCATCACTTCCAGCTGATGTCTTATGTCCAAGTTGCTGGTTGGCTCATCGAGCAAAAGCACTTTGGCTTCCTGCGCTAAAGACCTTGCGATCAGAACTCTTTGCTGTTCGCCGCCGCTTAATTCATAGAAATCGCGCATTGCCAAGTGCTCGATGCCGAGCATCTTTAGTGCATCCCACACTTTTGCAGTGTCCTGCTCGCTACTCTGCCAACCAATGTGCGGCCGCCTGCCCATCAGCACAACTTCGAACACTGGGATCGCGGTTGGGTTGCTTACTGATGTTTGTGGTACATATCCTATGTGCTTTGCTACGTCCAGTCTGCTCATCTTCTTTATATCTTTTTCGTCAAGCAGAATTGTGCCCTGCTTTGGCTCCAGAATTTTGTTCATGCATTTTAGGAGAGTGGTCTTTCCTGAACCGTTGGGGCCTATTAGGCCTAGAACTTCTGACTCTTCGAGTGTTAAGGATACTCCTGTAAGCGAGGGGATGCTGCGGTAGCTGAATGTTACGCCATGTACTGTTATGTTCATTTGCTTTGCCTCTTGCTTGTTAATAATTTATGTAGGCGGTATAATAGTGTTACCTTTTTTACATGTAGTAACACAAAGTATAAGTATTACCTTTCTGCTAAAAAGTAGCACCAAATGGTGACGCAAATGAACAAAACCGCAATCGTAGCCATAGTAATAACCGCACTAATACTTTCCGCAGCCGTCATAGGTTACAGCCAAAACTGGTTCCAACCCACAACAAACACGCAACCAAACACAACTCAACCAACGGCGACGCCGCAAGCCACCTCTTCGCCACAACCAACCGCAACGCCGCAAGCAACAACAAGCCCCGAACCCACTTCAACTCCTCAACCAACAGAATCTCCGCAACCAACCGCGACTCCTCAGCATATCGTGTCTTCGCTTAACTTGGTGCTTGAAATTTATGGGAACGCCAACATGGATGACAAAATAGACGCGAACGACATAGAATACGTGAGGAGAATAATTAACGGCACAGCATCCACAACCAGATTTGCTGACGCAAACAATGACGGCACAATAGACCAGCAAGATATAGATCAAATCAACTCCATAATAAACGGCAACGCAACAAAACTAACCTTGCTTGACGGTAACGGCAACGTTATTACAGTGTCGCTTCCAGTCAACCGAATAGTAATCGAGTACATCCAGAACGCTGAACTGGTACGCGTACTAGGCATAGAAAACAAAGTCGTTGGCATAGACTTCGCTGTGGAAAAGCTCAAATCAATCTATTTCCCAGAAAACGCTGATCGAATAGTTTCTGTCGGCCAACTCTACACGCCAGATTACGAACTCGTTCTAAGCTTAAACCCAGACATGCTCTTGACGTTCTCTAACACGCCTTCAGCGATCTCTGAAAAAGCCTCAAAATTACCAGGTGTTGATGTCGTCTTTTTGGGCTTATACTATCCCAACGTCACACACCCAGAGGCATCAGCATTCTTCCAGGGCATACTGAAGGCGGGCTACATCTTCAATAAAGTGGACAAGGCAACAGAGTATGCAAATTGGCTGCTTAACTTAACCAACACTATAAGAGACAGAACAAGCACACTAACAGAAAGCCAAAAACAAAAAGTGTTACTGACAAACTATCCCTACACAACCTCCACGACCATCAAGGCTTACGCCACACTTGACACGCTGGGGCAAGTCTGCATTTTAGCAGGAGGTGCAAACATAGCTGCGAGTCTTCCTACTTACTTCAATTCGTCTTCCGTTAACATCGATGCTGAATGGATAATACAGCAGAACCCTGACTACATTTTCCTGCACACGGTGCGCTACACGTTCAGCGGTGTGATGAACGCTGATCCAGCACAAGGAATGGACGTAGACGACGTAACAAGCATAAGGAACTGTTTGCAAAACTACACTTCACAACCAATGTTCGCCAGCGTTAGCGCCTTCAAGAATAACCATGTCTACATAATTGCAGGTGACTTCAGAAACAACGCAATGGGCGGCGTTCTAGGCGCAGTTTACCTGTCCAAGGTGCTTTACCCTGACTTGTTCAGTGACTGGAACCCTCAAACCATACATCAAGAGTACGTTACAAGGTTCCTGCGATTAAACTACAACTTAGATGAGCACGGTGTATTCCTGTATCCCACCTTGAGCATCAACGGTGACACAGTAGGCGCACCCAATGGAGCGCAGTAAACAATGCAGTTCTTCCCCATTCTCTTTCCCATTTTTTGGTTTTTCTGATAACAAGCGGTGGTCAATGCTGTGTGTGCGATAAACTGGGGAGAAATGTGGCGAATAATGCTTCTTGACACGTATAGAACTGAAATTTGTAAACCAAGCTATTGGGACAAACACGCAAACGAATTCAACGAAAACATGGCTTACATGAGCGATCTAACAAAGAGCCAACTTGATAAACTACTGTTACTGCCTGAGTATACAGTATTGGATGTTGGAGCAGGCACAGGTCGGCTAACAATACCATTGGCTAAACGTGTCAGACAGGTTATCGTTTTGGAACCCTCAAAAAATATGCTGGAACTTTTGAAGGCAAACGCTGAAAAAGGAAACATCAAGAATATACATTACATTAATAGTTCCTTAGAGGATTTGCAGGCTTATAATTATATTAGTCTCTGCGATGTGGCGATAGCTTCTTTTTCACTTTTTATGGTTGATATTGAAAAGGCTCTTTTAACGATAGATTCTCTTGCCAAAAAAGGAGTTTATATTTTCTTGTCCGCATCTAAATGGATGACAGAGGAGTTGCAGAAAATAATTTATGGAGACACGGTCTTCATCTGGCCAGATTACATCTACATTTATAATATTCTTCATAATCTGGGCATACTGGCCAACGTGGACATCTGGGACTATACCTCAACGAAAAGTTATGGTAGCATAGATGATGCAGTATCAAAATTCATGGAATTATATCACATATCGGCCGAAAAAGAAGGGAAATTAAGAGAATACCTGCGTCGAATCTTGGTGAAAGATAACGGAAAGTTTTTGCTAAGTCGCAAAATGAAGGTGGCAATGATATGGTGGACAAAGAACGAATAGACACTGCTTCCAAACAAAACAATTCGGTTGCTGAAAATGAAAAGCTGAAGTATCGAAGGCTACTCTTGAAGAGAAGCTTGTTCATAGTCTCCTGCGCTGTTCTTCTTTTTGCAGTGGCAGGAGTTGCTCTTGCTCTTGGTTCCGCTTCCTTGTCTTTTTTTGAAGCTTACTCTGCTGTATTCGCAAAGTTTTTCCCAGAGTGGTTCAGTGTAAGCGAACTCGCTGATAATGTTGTATGGAATCTGCGGCTGCCGCGAATACTCTTGGCAGTTTTGGCCGGTTCAACATTGGCCATAGCAGGCACTTCTACGCAAGCAATCCTTAGAAATCCCCTTGCCACCCCCTACACCTTAGGTGTCTCAGCAGGTGCAAGCTTAGGCGCGTCTATAGGCATAATACTTGGCAGAGGACTTACTGATGGGCCTTTCTTGATTATACTTAATGCTTTTATCTTCTCTTTGATTCCCGTTATCGTCATTCTTCTGCTAACAAAAAAGAGAGGGCTGTCTCCTGAAACCGTAATTTTAGCAGGGATCGCAATAATGTACATTTTTTCAGCATGCACAACTATCCTGCAATATTTTGCGGAGTCTAATGCTGTCGCGGCAACGGTTTTCTGGACAATCGGCGACCTCTCAAGGGCGGCTTGGTGGCAAACTCCCTACATATTTGTTGTATTAATTTTGAGCACGACAATTAACCTGCGGTTGTCATGGGATCTTAACATTATGAAAATGGGCGATGATACTGCGAAAGGCTTAGGCGTAGAGGTAAACCGAGTAAGAAAGCTTGTTTTCATAACAGCATGTCTCTCTACTGCGACGGTCGTAAGTTTCACTGGACCTATTGGCTTTATTGGTTTGGTTTCGCCTCATATCTGCCGCGCTATTATTGGCGGTGATGAAAAGTTCCTGATAATTTCCTCAAGTCTATTCGGCGCTGTTTTGCTTCTATTTGCGGACACGTTGGCAAGAAGAGTTCTTGCACCCATAGTATTGCCGGTAGGTGCAATCACAGCGTTTTTAGGCGGGCCCTTGCTGCTTTATCTGTTGATAAGAAAGAAAACGAATTATTAATGCCTATTTCTTTCAATTTTTTCTACAGCGGAGCTCGTTCCAATGTAGGCGATGTCTGTTAAATTAACGAAAAGGCCAGTTTCAATTACGCCTGGAATCATCTTCAACTCAATCTCAAGCTCTGCAGCATTCCTTATTGCTCCAAAACTAGCGTCTATTATTGCGTTTCCATTGTCCGTTATTACCGGGCCTAGTTTACCTTTTCCTTCTCTTAAAATGGCTTTTCCGCCAATCGCTTCTATTTTGTGTTTCACCGTGGTAATGGCGAAAGGCAAAACCTCAATTGGCACGGGATGATTGTTTTCCCCGAGAACCCGCACTTTTTTGTTTCCATCAGCTATTATAATATTCAGTTTGGATGCTGAAGCCACGATTTTCTCTCGAGCTAGCGCCGCGCCCATGCCTTTAATCAAGTTCAGTTCAGCGTCTATTTGGTCGGCTCCGTCAATAGTTACGTCAATCTCAGGATGCTCGTCCAGAGTAGTTATGGTAATTCCATGTTTTACTGCCAACAAAAACGCCTGATACGACGTTGGCACAGCCATCAAATTCAGTTTCTCACGTTTTACTCTTTCACCTAAAGCTTCTATTGCGTACGCGGCGGTGCTTCCACTTCCCAAACCCACAACAAAGCCGTCTTTAACATGTTTAACTGCTACTAAAGCTACTTTTTTCTTTGCCTCTTCCACAAGCGCATTATCATGATTCAATTTCCATCTGCCCCAGCCGATCCAAGACTTTTTCTACTTCGCTCCTAATTTCCTCGATCCGTTTCTCCGCTTCACTCTTCAAGCTTGGCTTTTCAGGCGGCTTCTTCTTAGGCTTCTCTTTTTTCTCTTCTCCTTCTTCTTCGGCAGCTTCCGCCTGCGCCTCAGCAACCGCGGGTTTCGGTATTTGCACTGGTATCTCTTTTACGGTTTTCACGTTAATTTTTGACCTTAGCTCCTCGACTTTAGAGCTTAATTCTCCGAATCGTTCACTGAAAAACTTCATCAAGTCTTCCTGCATGCTTTCAAGTTCATGCAGCGCCACGATGGTTTCATCTTTAGCAATGGCTTCTTTAACAGCCATCATGCGGCTTTTGTAGGCGCTTGCAAGCCTTTCACGCTCTTGCTCGCTGATTTTTCCTTCTGCATGAGCTTCATAAAGTCTCCTTATGGCGTCGCTTAAAATTTCCCTCTCCAACTCAAGAATACGCAGTTCATCCTTAGCTTGAGACGCCTCAGTTGGTTTCACACTTTTAGTGACCTTAAATGGTAGCTCCCGAAAATCAGGTTCCATTTCAGAAGGCATCAGCGTTTTTTCCGGCTTCTTTCTGAGCTTTCTCATGGCGTAAATAATGATCATTACACAAGCGATAACCACCACTAACACTATTGCCGTGACGGTTACGGTGTCAACTAAAGCCATGCTATCCTCTCTATTTGATAACTTATGGTGTATATATAAATTAATGTAACTTGGTTTTTGCATGGAAACATCAATGCAACTTTTTTAATGAGCGATATTGGGCTAAAAAAACGGCTGCAGTCTCGGTCGCGCACAAGTAAACACAAGATTTCTCCGAAAACGTAAATAAACAACAACTATACTAAAATGGTCTGAACCCTGAAAGAGTACCTGATGAACAGCCGGGGTAGCCTAGCCTGGAATGGGCGCCAGACTCATAATCTGGAGAGTCAAAAGGGGCAAGCGCCCTAAACCCAGAAGTCGCGGGCTCGAAACAAACACAAAGCGAGAATCCCGCCCCCGGCACCAAGAACTTTTCCCAAAAGAACGTTTATCATAAAGAAAATAGGATTTAGCTTTCTGCGCAACTTGGTGGTAGCACGAAGAGGAGCCCCTCTATAGGTTTCTGCATTGAATTGCTAATATGCGCCAAATATGACGGGTGCCGCGGCTGTTTTAGGTTGAAATTTATGGTTGGTTTAGATTGGTGCGCGGCATTTTTATTTGAGCCCTTGCATGCTTTAGGTTTGTGTGAAGAAGTTGCTGAAAGAGGCGTGGACAGTTGCCATAGAAACCTTGAGTTGGATGGAGCTGCATAAACTGAGTGAACATTTGGCTTTGGCTAAGACTGTCAAGCAGTTAGGCGTAAGTGATTCTAATGCTGTTCGATATGCTTATGGTTTGGTTATTGAAACTGTTCGGCGCAAAAATGTGATAGATGCGTTTGTTAACAGTGTTTTGAAGCCTAGGGAAATTAGCGAGTTCTCTATGGGCGTTCAGGCTTTTCTGCGGCTTTATGTTTACCAGACTAGAATCACTAAGAATTGGTCTAAATTAGATTTGGAAGAAGCAGAAAGTATTGCCAAGCTGGGTCGAGCGATTCTGGGCTGGAAAACTTTGCAATGTGTTGAACCTTTTCTTGGGTTTCTGCTTACTCGCCAGATAAACTCAGTTCTGAAAGAAGCCAGCGAAATGGAAAGGATTGGACTTCAAACCTTCCATCCTGCATGGTTTGTTGAGTACTGCTTTAACCTTTTTGGGCGCGATGAAACCCTTGCAATTCTGGAAGGAAACTTGAAGCCGCCGCCTGTTTGCATTAGACTAAACACTCTCAAAGCTTCTGAGCAGCAGATTCTGGCGTCGTTTGCAGCTGAAGGAATTAAGGTGGAAAAAATTGAGCCGTTGAAATATGCTTACAAAGTCTCTAGTGTAAAGCAGCCTTTACGCGAGACAGCGAGCTTTAAAGAAGGCTTGTTCTACATTCAAGATAAGGCAAGTTGTTACGCTGCAGAGGCTGCCGCGCCGCAGCAAGATATGACTGTTTTAGATGTTTGTGCGGCGCCAGGCGCTAAAACCACCTACCTCGCGCAGCTTATGCAGAATCGAGGCAGCATTTTTTCGGTGGACTATTCCGTGCGGCGGATGCAAACATGGAAAAAGGAAGTTGCGCGCATGGATGTAAAAGTAGCAGAACCAGTAATTGCGGATGCCCGCTTTGGCTTGCCTGTTAATTTGGAGGCGGATGTGGTGGTTTTGGATCCTCCATGCACGAGTACTGGTGTTTTTGCAAAGCAGCCGTCAGCTAAATGGCGGCTCACTCGGAAGTCAATTGAGAGAATGGCGGATATTCAGTGGCGTATGATTGATAAGTGTGCTGAAAAAGTAAAGGCGGGCGGCTTTTTAATCTACTCCACCTGTAGTATTACAGTTGAGGAGAATGAGATGATTATCGAGCGGTTTTTGATGCAGCATCCCGATTTTGCTTTGGTGGAGATAGAACCTAAACTCGGTAAGCCTGGGCTTAGAGGATTGGAGAAGTGCTTGAGGCTTTATCCACACAATAGTGAAAGTAACGGTTTTTTCATCGCAAAATTGGTGAAACATTAGGCTACTTTAAGGGATTTTGCAGTTTTTACGTAAATCGTGATGTGTATTTGGATTTGCTTCTTTAATGAATGGTTTATTTGCGAAATTCGCAAAATTATTCAGGAAAACGGAAAGCTTAATAAAGCCGCATTAAATGTTAGTGTTCAAGGTGCGAACACAAAATGCAATTCAAAGGTTGCTATACGGCGCTTATAACGCCCATGACCCGCCTCGGCGAAATAGACTACGAAGGGCTACGCAGCTTAGTGGAATTTCAAGTAAAAGAAGGCGCCAGCGGCATACTCGCCGTTGGTACTACAGGCGAAAGCCCAACCCTAGATTGGAATGAGCACAATAAAGTTATTGAACGCGTTCACGAATATGTAAACGGAAAATGCTTAACCATAGCGGGCACGGGAAGTAACTCCACCCAGGAAGCCATAGAAGGCACAGCGCATGCGCAGCATGTGGGCGTAAACTGCGTGCTCCTGGTGGACCCGTATTATAATGGGCCTAGCTCGCTTGAAATACGAAAAGAATATGTTGAGCCCATCGCCAAGCGCTTCCCCGAAATCCAACTTATCCCCTATATTATTCCGGGAAGAACCGGCACACAGCTTTTGCCGCAAGACCTCGCGTTGCTTCACAGAGAGTATCCAAACGTCAGCGCCGTAAAGGAAGCAACAGGCGACTTGGAAAACATGCGCTTAACCAGAAAACTCTGCGGCTCTGATTTCAGCATACTTTCAGGCGACGACGACAAAACCTATGCAATGATGACTGACGCTAACATCGCCGCAAGCGGCGTTATCTCCGTTGCAAGCAACGTTGCCCCCCGCGCTGTAGCAGACATGACCAATGCCTTGATCAACGGCGATTTAACAAAGGCAAACCAGCTTCTCCAAGCGCTACAACCGCTTTTCGCCATAGTCACCGTGAAAACCCAAGAACAGACGCCCTATGGACCTGTAACATGCCGGGCGCGGAACCCCTTGGCTTACAAGACGCTGATGAACATTTTAGGCATGCCTGCTGGGCCATGCAGGCGCCCACTTGGGAAGATGACTCGTAACGGTTTAGAAACGGTTTTAACAAGCGCTCGCAGAGTTTACGAGAACAATCCGGAAGTTCTTCAGCCAATAGAAGACTTCTTCGACGTAGACTTAAGCGAACGATTATACAACGAGCGCTTCTGGCAGGGATTATACTATGCTTAAACTATGCGTAGCCGGCGTTGCCGGCAGAATGGGCAACGCCGTTATCCAAGAAGCCCTCGGAAAGGGGCATCAGATAACAGGTGCAGTTGAAGCCCAAGGAAGCCCATTTATAGGTAAGACACTGCGTGAGCTGGGCATCTGCAACTCTGATTTGCGAATTGCAAGCGCGGATAAACTCAGCGAAGCCCTTCAGGAAGCAGACGTCTACGTAACATTTACAACGCCAGCGGCGGAAATGCAAAACATTCCCGTGGTGGCGTCGCTGGGTAAGCGCATAGTTTTGGGCACAACAGGCTTCACCGAAGAGCAAAACCGGCAGTTGCACGAAGCTGTTTCAGGCAGGGTTCCAGCTGTTTTCTCGCCTAACTTTAGCGTAGGCGTCAACATACTATTCAAGCTTGCACAGTCGCTAAAGGTGTTTCCGAAGGAGTACACATTCAGCATAAGCGAAATACACCACACAGGCAAGAAGGACGCGCCAAGCGGCACAGCCAAAAAACTAGCGCAGATAATATCGGAAAACCGCGGCTACGCCAAGACCGTATACGGCAGGGAAGGCATCAGCCCACGGCAACCGGACGAGCTGGAAGTAACCGCGCTGCGTGCGGGAGGCGTACCCGGAATCCACGATCTCATAGTCGCAGGTCCATACGAAATGCTGCGCATAGAGCACATTGCTTTTTCGCGGAGTGTATTCGCTCAAGGCGCTGTATACGCAGCCGAGTGGTTAAGCAGGCAGACGGAACCCCGAATCTTCAGCATGGAAGATGTTCTGGAGCTTTAAGGGCGGAGGGCGGAAATTTGGGTAGTCGGGTAGTCATCAAGTTCGGCGGCGCTGACCTCGCAGACGGAGAAAAAATTCAGCGTGCAGCTAGAATGGTTGCTGAGGCACCCTACAAAGAAATGGTGGTTGTTGTTTCTGCGATGGGCAAAACAACCGACAGCCTAATCAGCACACTCGCGCAGCTAGGCGGCGTGGACGATTCAGATTATGCGGAGGTCATCTCCATGGGCGAACGCACAAGCGCCCGCGTTTTCACAGCCGCACTAAGAGCCAGAGGCGTCAAAGCTGAGGTTTTTGACCCGGCAAACGACAATTGGCCAATAATAACGGACTCTAACTTCCGCAACGCAGAACCTGACATTGAGAAAACCGCTGTGCTAACACGGAAATTCGTAGCGCCGCTTCTCGGCAAAAGTGTTCCTGTCGTTTGCGGTTTCCTTGGAAAGGACGCAGAAGGCAGAGTGACTACTCTCGGCCGCGGCGGAAGCGACACAACAGCCTTACTGCTGGCTCACTGCTTAAACGTTGACGAAATAATCCTTGTCAAGGAGACAAGCGGCGTTCTATCGGCTGATCCGAAAATAGTTCCTGACGCCAAGCCGCTCAGCAAGCTTGACATCCACGAAATGTTCGATCTCGCGCAGGGCGGCGCGAAAATAGTGAAGGCCGAAGCGCTGAAATACAAGTTGCCAAGCCAAAAGCTCAGGATAGTTGACTTTTCCTCTGGCAGCTTAGCTACAGGCGGCACCGAAATCACAGGCTCCTTCGCCATTAACTCGGCAGAAATGCACAGCCAAGAAGGCTTGCTGGCCATTAACGTGGTTTGCGATGTCAACACGGAAAATTTGCGGAAGATTTTCCAAACTCTCAGCCGCAATCCTGTTTACGGTGTCAGCTCAGGAAGAAAATCCGTTACGGTGTTTACTTCCGACGGTAACGTACGCGAGCTCATAAATAGACTTCATCAAGTAGAGGGCGTCAAGGCTATAAGTCACAGAGAAAATGTTGCCCTACTTCAGATAAGCCACCCTGATTTTGTCGACTCACCCGGCGGCGTTGCAAAAATCTCTAATGCACTTAGCCGTGAGGGCATAAACATAATTGAAATAACCACCAGCAAAGCAACCATTAACGTTTTTATCGAGGAAAATCAACTCAAAAGAGCAAAGGAAGCGATAAGTAATGCCTTCAAAACGTAAAGTAGCCATATTAGCCGCAACAGGAGCCGTTGGGCAACGGTTCATCCAGCTGCTTCAGGATCACCCATGGTTCCAAATCGAGGTTCTTGCAGCTTCAGAGAAGTCTGCAGGCAAAAATTACAAGGCTGCATGCAACTGGATCATGGAGTCTCCTCTGCCCAAGGAAATCGCCGAGATGCCCGTAGTGCATACGGACGTGGAGTCGGTGGAAAAAGCTGGAGATGTGGACCTTGTTTTCTCAGCGTTGCCAGGCGACTTAGCAGGCCCTGTTGAAGAAGAATTCGCCGCACTGTTTCCAGTCTTCAGCAAGGCAAGCGCACACCGCATGGATAAGGATGTCCCGCTAATCATTCCCGAAGTGAATCCTGAGCATACGTCGCTTATTCCAATCCAGAAAAAGCGTCGAGGTTGGAAGGGCTTCATCTCCACAGACCCAAACTGCAGCACAATTCAGCTAGCAATGTCGCTGAAGCCGCTCATGAAATTCGGCCTCAAACAAGTGGTTGTTTCAACTATGCAGGCGCTCAGCGGCGCAGGCTACCCAGGCGTCGCCTCATTAGACATAATTGATAACGTTATTCCCTTCATTTCTAACGAAGAAGATAAAGTGGAATGCGAGCCGTTGAAGATTTTGGGCACGTTTGACGGAGAAGCAATATGCCCCGCCGACGTCGTCCTCAGCGCCAGTTGCCATCGCGTCAACGTAAAGGATGGCCACTTGGAAGCGGTTTTCGTAAAGCTTGAAGAAAACCCAAGCGTAGAAGAGGTTGAAGAGGCCTTTAGAGGATTCAAGGGTGAACCGCAAAAGCTGAAGTTACCTTCCGCGCCAGAAAACCCTATAGTGGTAAGAAAGGAGCCGAATAGGCCTCAACCTCGCTATGACCGCGACGAAGGCAGAGGCATGAGCGTCGTCGTAGGCAGAATCAGAAAAGACCCAGTTATGACTATTAAATACATGTGTTTGGGTCACAACACCATCCGCGGAGCCGCAGGAGGCGGCATCCTCAGCGCCGAACTCATGGTAGCAAAAGGCATATGCTAAAAGCGCTACTTTACCGTGGCATGTAGAGAAATTGGAGAGCGCCTATGGTGTCGAACATACGGGAGCTACGTGAACCTTTAGAAAATCGAGATGGCAGACTATACTTTGACGGCGTTTCCGCCAGCGAGTTAGCTGAGAAATTTGACACGCCGCTTTATGTGATCAGCGAAAAACGCATAAGAGAAAACTACAAGCGCCTTCACAAGGCACTGACAAGCCGCTATGACAAAATCCGAATCTATTACGCTGCAAAGGCAAACTCTAACTTGGCGGTGCTGAAAATTTTAGCGTCTGAAGGCGTGCATCTGGACGCCGTCAGCCCCGGAGAAGTTTACATGGCGTTAAAGGCTGGCTTTCCGCCTGAACGCATCTTATTCACTGGAACAAGCGTTAGAAACAACGAGCTCCGGTTCCTCGCGGACGCCAAAGTAACCGTGAATGTGGATTCCCTATCCCAGTTAAGCCGTCTACTGAAGATTGCAACGCCGGAGGTCCTGTCTGTCCGAGTTAACCCCGAGATAGGCGCAGGTCACCATGACCACTGCATTACAGCCGGCAAGAACACAAAATTTGGCCTATGGGAAAACGACGCAATAGCCGCATATAAGCAAGCGCAGAAGGCAGGCGTGAAGCGATTCGGAATACACATGCACGTAGGCTCCGGCATACTCGCTGTGGAGCCATTTGTTTTAGCGCTTGAAAAACTGTTAAGCATAGCTAAAAGGATCCGCGACGAACTTGGAATAAGCTTCGAGTTCGTGGACATGGGAGGCGGGCTTGGCGTGCCCTACAAGCCAGAAGACAGAGAACTCGACTTGCACTCTTTCGCCGGCGCCGTGCTTTCACTTTTCAAGCAGAAGACGGCAGAGTACAACCTTGGCGAGCCGTTCTTCTGTGTTGAGCCTGGTCGCTACTTGGTCTGCGACGCATGCATCCTGCTAACCGCGGTGAACACCGTTAAGACGACGCCTTTCAAGAAGTTTGTCGGCGTCGACGCGGGCTTCAACACGCTGATTAGACCCGCCATGTACGGTTCATATCACCACATCTTAGTGGCAAACAGGCTGGGCGAGGCAGAAACTGAAACCTACGATGTTGTTGGGCCTATATGCGAGTCAGGCGACGTGCTGGCCCGTGACAGGCGGCTA
>JBBFKZ010000007.1:0-55947 GCA_037481775.1 Bathyarchaeia archaeon | reverse complement strand
GAAGATTCAGGAGGGAGACTTGCTGGCGGTTCTTAACGCGGGAGCATACGGCTTCGCCATGAGTTCACAGTACAATGCCCGACCTCGCGCAGCAGAGGTGCTGGTTAAAAGCGGCAGATACGCCTTAATCAGGAAGCGCGAGGCGCTGGATGACTTGCTTGCGGGACAGCAGGTGGCTGAGTGGTTGCAATGAAATTTTGGAAGATGCATGGATTAGGCAACGATTACATCGTAATTGACAACCGCGATGGAAGAATAAGCAGCGAGAAGGCCGCGGCTTTAGCCAAAAAACTTTGCAAAAGGCGCTTCTCCGTAGGTGCAGACGGGCTTCTATTGGTCTGCGTCTCAAAAGTGGCTGACGTGAAGATGCGGATTTTCAACGCGGACGGCAGTGAAGCGGAAATGTGCGGCAACGGCATACGCTGCTTCGTTAAGTATTGCTACGAAAGCGGTGTCGCCAAAAAAAGCGAGTTGACCGTGGAAACTTTGGCTGGCCTAAAAAAGACTTGGCTGACCGTGGAAAACGGCACGGTCACTTCCGTGAAGGTTGCCATGGGCGCGCCAACGTTGGAGCGCAGCAAGATTCCCATGCATGGGCAAGGCACATGCATAGATGAGGATTTGCAGGTTAACGGAGACACTTACAAGGTAACGTGCCTTTCAGTGGGAAATCCTCATTGCGTCATATTCGTTGACGCCGTGGAAGCTTTCCCAGTGCAGCAAATCGGCCCGAAAATCGAGACTCATCAGGTTTTCCAGCAGAGAATCAATGTAGAATTCGCGCAGGTTCTAAACGCTAATGAAGTGAAAGTCAGGGTGTGGGAGCGCGGCTGCGGAGAAACCTTTGCATGTGGCACAGGTGCCTGCGCCACGGTTGTCGCCGGCAACTTGCTTAAAAAAGTCGGAAGTAAAGTGCAGGTTCATTTGTTGGGCGGTGATTTAGAAGTAGAATATAACGGCACCCAATTGTTTTTGCGTGGTTCTGCGGAGAAGGTTTTTGAGGGAACCCTCTTTAAGGAGAGCGTGTGAGAAGCATGTTTGAGGTTGCGGATAGGGTTAAGCGGCTTCCGCCGTATCTTTTCGCTGAAATAGAGAAAACCATCAAGGAAAAGAAGGCGCAGGGCGTAGACCTCATATCGCTAAGCATTGGCGACCCAGACCTTCCGCCGCCACCGTTCATTATCTCTGCGCTTAAAGAGGAAGCGGCGAACCCGAAGAATCACAATTACTCCTTAAGTCAAGGCGAACCCGAATTTCGAGAGGCAGTTGCCGCGTGGTACAAGAAACGGTTCCGCGTTGACGTCGGCAAAGATGAAGTCATAGCGCTTATAGGCTCGAAAGAGGGGTTAGCCAACATCGCACGGGCATTCGTGAACCCGGGGGATCATGTGCTTGTGCCTAACCCGAGTTACCCAGTTTACGCCAACGGCAGCACCATACTAAACGACGGAGTCCCTGTTCCGATGCCTCTGCTTGAGGAGAACGGCTTCAAACCTGATTTCGACGCGGTGCACCCGGAAAAAGTGAAAATGATGTTTCTGAACTACCCGAATAACCCTACAGGCGCAGCAGTGGACAAGAGATTCCTGCGGCAAGCAGTGGAGTTTGCACGTGAAAACAACATAATCCTCTGCTACGACAACGCTTATTCAGAAATAACTTTCGACGGCTACAATGCGCCCAGCATCTTGGAAATTGACGGCGCCATGGACGTGGCAATTGAATTCCACTCGTGCTCCAAAACCTTCAACATGACCGGCGACCGCATCGCATTCGCGGTGGGCAACAAACAGCTCATCAACGGGCTTGCCCAAGTTAAGTCGCAAATCGACTCGGGACCGCCTGTTTACATACAAAAGGTGGCTGCCAAAGCTCTAGAAAGCTACAGAGGCCGCGAGCAACCTGACTTTCTGAAGGAGAATAATAGGATCTACGCGGAAAGACGCGATCTGCTGGTTGATCAGCTACGTGCAATGGGCTTTAAATGCGATAAGCCTAAAGCCACATTTTACGTTTGGCTAAACTGCCAATCCAGCTCCATCGAGTTCGCCACCAAACTGCTCAGCGTCGGCGTGGCGGTTACACCAGGCATAGGCTTCGGAGAATACGGAGAAAACTATGTGCGTTTCTCTCTAACACAGCCGAAAGAGCGCATAATCGAGGCGGCAAAAAGAATAGCGGCGCTTTCCCGGTGCAAATGAACGATGCGGCTGTAAGCTTATATATGCTCAATGGCGCATGCTAGTTGCATGAGCACAGGCAAAATAGGCTTTGAGGCTTCTCTCGCCACCAACGTTCTTAAAACGGGCAAATGTGTAAGCTGCGGTGCATGCATCGCCATATGCCCATACGCTTGCCTGCAACTTACGCAAGGAAAACCCCGCTTAGTGAAAGAATGCCAATTATGCGGATTGTGTGCGCAAGCGTGCCCTCGCTATGGTTTTTCGCAGACGCAGCTTGAAAATTTTGTTTTTGGAAGAAACCGAAAACTCGACGAGCCATTCGGCATCTACCGCCAACTTGCGACGGCGCAAGCAACTGACGCGCGGATACTGCAGCGCTGCCAAGACGGCGGCGTTGCCACGGCGCTGCTGACTTACGCGCTTAAAGCTGGACACATTTGTGGTGCCGTTGCCGTAGCGTCAAGCAGAGAAAAGCCCTTTCATCCCAAACCCGTTTTGGCATCAACTTTCGAGGAAGTTTTGGAGTGCGCCGGCTCAAAGTACACTTGCTCGCCGAATCTTCTGCTTTTATCCGACGTGCGCGAGCAGAAAAATGGGCGAATAGCCCTTGTTGGGATGCCCTGTCAAATTCAAGCCATCCGAAAGATGCAGGCATCTGGGCTGAGGAAGCAGATAGACTGCATTGAGGTGCTGGTTGGGCTTATGTGTTCTGGCTGCTTTACTTATGAAGGTTTAATGGACGAGTACCTTCATGGAGAGAAAAATGTGGATTTGAGCGAAATACAGAAGATGAACATTAAAGGAAAGCTGCTGCTGACAACCAGCCGGGGCCTTATCGAATTTCCGCTTGCAGAAATAAAGCGGTATCAGCAGAAAGGCTGCAGTGCTTGCGGAGACTTCAGCGGCGAGCTTGCAGACATATCCATAGGCGGCTTAGGCTTAAACGGCTGGAGCTTCGCAATAATTCGCACTCAGAAAGGTGAAGCACTATTTTCAGGCGCAGAGCAAGCTGGGTTCTTGCGCGCCAAAACCGTTAGTGCTGGAGATAAAGCATTAGATTTGCTGGGTAAACTCTCGGAGAAAAAGAGAAAAAACGTTGCTGCAGCTTAAAAAGTGGAAAGTTGAAGCCGCTTTATTTTGCGGCTTTAGCGAGTTTCTTCAGTATCGAGCTTTTGCCTATTTCATAAGCTGCTGCGTAGTCGAAGAGGCCCTGCGGCTCCAGTGTTGCCCGCGTTATCATTTCTTTTTCAATTTTGATTTTCAGTTTTCCAATAGCCAACGCGCCTATACCATAGAGTCCGGGTTTAAGCTCTTTGCCGTCATCGTTTGAGCCTAAGCCTTCTACGCCAAGCGGCTTGATGGCGTTTATGTCCGCGACTATTTTGCATTTAGGAGCCTTGTCTAAATCTGCCTTAGAAAGCAACTGCACTCCGCCTGCACCTGCAGCAAGAATTATCTCCGCGTCTTTGACTGCTGCCGCTGTTTGTTCAGGACTCGCTACCTCAACAACTTTAACCCGCTCTGCACCTACTTCCTTGTTGATTTTGTCAGCCACCGCCTGGCCCTTCGCCATTGAACGGCTGGTTATGGTTACGTTGGCTTTTTCCGAAGCGTAGATTCTAGCGGCTGTCTGACCAACCGGGCCTGTGCCAGCAAGCACCGTCACGTTTTTGCCTTCCAAGTTGCCGAATCCCTTCTCAAGCGACAAGCCAAGTGTTTTCGCCACCGCAGCAGCGGCAGTTGAGTAGCCGCCTCGTGGATCCACGATTATCGAGTTTCCCCATGGCGCGGATTTCATGCATTTTAGTGTCGCGTCAACGACCTTGTTGACCATGTCAAAGTTGCTGCCGTTAATGAATATCTTGGTATGCTTTGCCCCTTCGGGGCCGCGTGGAAACAGCAGGTCATAGACTATTTTCGGCGCATCCTCGTCAGTGACGTTTTCATACTTGAATATCATTGAGTCCGGGAAAGCGTCCAAAGCAACAAGCATGTCGAACGGGCTGCAGTATTTGTCGGTGTCTAGAAAAATGAAAACTTTTCTGAAAGCTGGTTGTTCACTCAAACTTTTTCACCATAGCTGTGTTTGAATGCGGTTTAGCAATTTAAGAATTATCACAAGTCTGCGAGATTTCGAATGACGCTAACGCCTCGTTTTCCACCCCTCTTTCACTCTTCCCGTTGGCTCAAAGAGCAGGGAGCAGCATAGTCATTTGCAAAAGAATTTTATTTCCGTCAAGCCATTCCAATTTATGCCTCCGTACAATTCCCGAAAAATTAAGACAAAAGCTGTTGCAGCCGCCAGCCTCCTCGGCGCTTTAGCTGCTTTATGGGAAATCACGCCTGGGCCGCCTTTTGATATTCCATTTCCAATTTATCCTAAAATCTCCTGGGACATCACAGGAGTACCTATGATGGTTAGCGTCCTCTTTTATGGGCCAATAGCCGGCGTCTACACAAGCCTAATCGGGTGCTCAATAATTTTCTTAAGAGGAAATGTGCCTGGAGGCGTTTTCAAGCTGCTTGCCGAGCTAGCCACCCTTCTAGGCTTCGCCTTGTTAAAGCGAAACATCATTTGGAAATCAGCGCTTGCAATAGCGGCACGCGTTGTTGTCATGACAGTGGCCAACTACTATCTACTGCAACTTTTCTATGGAATACCTGAAGCCGTCGTTGTTGGCCTGCTTGCGCCAATCGCGCTGTTCAACATAACGCAAGGCTTAATCAACATAATTCCCGCATACTTGCTCTACTCACGGATAACAAAAGCACTGAAACCAAATGGCGAGACAGCGGATCTGCATTAACAGCGGCAAGAGCCATTTTTTCAAAAAACTCCCTTGCCACGGCCTAATCTCTGCGTATGCTTTAATCAAACTGAAATATTACCATAATCATTTAATAATGTGAACTACAGACTTGTTGCTATAACAATTAAAGTGGATAAGATATGTCGTTATCTGAAAATTTAGAAAAACTTTCCAACGCTTACGGTGTAACAGGTCGAGAAGAAGAAGTCCGCAACCTGCTAATTAAGCTGATGAAACCTTATGTGGACGAAATCACCGTTGATAGACTTGAGAATGTTATTGGCGTAAAAAAAGGTAAGAAGTCCTCGCCGAAGGTAATGCTTGCAGCACACATAGATGAAATAGGCTTAATGGTGAAAACAATCACCAAAGAGGGGTTTCTTCAGTTTGTAAAGATGGGTGGAATCGACGACCGCATCCTGCTGGCTCAAAAAGTGCTGGTTCACACCAAGAAGGGACTTTTGCATGGTATAATAGGCTCGAAGCCGCCGCACATACAAAAAGAAGAAGAACGCAAGAAAATCGTCGCTTATGACGAGCTTTTCATCGACATCGGCGCGGCAAGCCGTGAAGACGCGGAAACGAAAGGCGTTAAAATAGGTGACCCAGTGGTTTTTGACGTGAAGTACGCGAAGATAAGTGATGATGTGGTAATTGGCAAGGCTTTTGACGACCGCGTTGGCTGCGCCATAATGATTGAAGTCCTGAAAATGCTGGAAAAAACCGACTGTACTATATACGCCGTGGGCACTGTTCAGGAAGAAGTTGGCTTAAGAGGCGCGACAACCTCCGCCTTCGGCATAGACCCTGATGTCGGCATCGCCTTGGATGTCACCGTAGCTGGCGACGTGCCAGGCGTAAAAGAATTCGAGTCAAACATGAAAATGGGCAAAGGCCCAGCGCTAACAGTCGCCGACGCCGGATTAATCACGCACCCAAAAATTCTGCGTCTTCTTCTTGACGTGGCGGAAGAAAACAAAATTGCCTATCAGCTTGAAACAGGCTTGCCAGGCACAACGGATGCCGCACGTATATCCCTCACAAGGCAAGGCGTTCCAAGCGGCACCGTGTCAGTGGCAACGCGCTACATCCATAGCCCAACGGGCATGCTCAGCTTGAAAGACGCGGAGAACGCAGCGAAACTGGTGGCAGCGGCAATTCAGAAACTCCAAAAGCAATTCTAACCTAAGCTATTAGCAGGCATTGGCAGTCAAATGCGAAATCATTTTTAGCTTTTCCACTTATTTTTATTGAAGGCGCTTAGCCATGGATAAGAAATTTGAGTTTCTTGAGCACACTGCTGATGTCTATATTGCGGCATACGGCGCAACCATGGAGGAAGCATACGAAAATGCAGCGCTTGCAATGTTTGAGGTTATGACTGACACCGAGAAAGTCGCGCCTGCAATTGAAGAAACCGTCGAAGTTGAAGCTGAAGACGAGTACGCGCTTCTGTATACGTGGCTTGAGACGTTGCTTGTAAAGTTTGAAACCCAGAATATGCTTTACTCAAAATTCAAAATCTCAAGCCTGCAAGAAACTCCAGTGGGTTTCAAAATCAAAGCAACCGTGTGGGGCGAAAAATTCAACCCTGCGAAGCACACGCAGAAGGTAGCTGTTAAAGCCGTCACGTATCATCGGATGATGGTTATTAAGGAAATAGAGAAAGTCACGCTGGAGTTTATTCTCGACATCTAGGCTAGTTTCAGCTTTTTCAAGTCGCTTAAGATGGCTTCTACCACCTTATCTGGCGGCACATCTAAGGCGTCGCAGTGAGCCACGACAAAAGGCACCTTAAGCTCTTCAAAGAACTGCAAGATCGGCTTGGTTTGTTCCTCATAAATCTGAATGCGCTTCTTTATGACCTCTGGCGTGTCATCTGAGCGCTGATACAGTGATCCACCGCACTTATCGCAGACGCCCTCAACTTTCGGCTTCAGGAAGCGGATGTTGTACACTGCGCCGCAGTTCTTGCATATGCGCCGCGTGGACAACCGCTCGATTATTATCCAGTCAGGAACCATCAGTAGGATGATAACGTCTATTTTGGCTATGTCGCTTAGAATTTTCGCTTGCTCCAGCGTCCGCGGGTAACCATCCAAGATGAAGCCTTTTTCCTTAGAAATGTTGGTCAAGCGGTGCTTCAACACGTCCACAACGATTTCATCAGGCACAAGTAATCCTTTTTCCACGTAACTCTTAACCTTCTTTCCCAATTCGGTGTCTTCTTTCATGATTTCTCGGAAAATGTCGCCCATCGCGATGACTTCCACGCCGAGCTTCGCATTGAGCCTTGACGCGTAAGTGCCCTTCCCAGAACCCGGCGCGCCGAATATTATAGCATTCATTTGCTTCTGTTCTCCCTCAAGCTTTTTGCTTCCTAAGAAGGACGAAGCACATAATTAAAATTTCCATTTTATTCTCTAAAAAGCAGAGATACATTAAGCCTTACTTTCTTTGGATTTGGCATTAGATTAATAAACTTGTTAAAATGTTAGGGATGTTGAATGAACAAGAAAAGACAGAGCCTTTTGATAGTTAGCATTATTCTTTTGTTGACGACGGTTGGAGTATTGGCGATTTTTTTAGAAAATCAGGAGAACAAGAGCGTTAATCTTAAATTAGCCCGCGTCGCCTGCCTCGGCGATAGCATTACTGAAAACAGTGGTTATCCAGCTTATCTGCAAGAGTTACTTGGAAATGCCTCTGTTGTAGGTAATTTTGGTGCTAGCGGAGCAACGGTAAGCTTCAGCAGCTACAAACCATACTATTTTGAACCTGCATTCAGTCGAGCTAAGCGTTTTGAACCTACGACCGTGATTATAATGCTTGGAACAAACGATGCCCGCGCAGACTATTATCAACAAATAAATAATTTCGTAGCCGACTACACGAGAATACTGAATAGCATTCAAACGCTTGAAAGTAAACCGCGAATTTTTCTGGTAAAGCCTCCGCCCATCTTCAATAACACGTTTTATTTGAACGGCACGAGTTTCGTGGAAGGCGTACTTCCCCGCATAGAACAAGTTGCAAGCACGCTTGGCTTGCCAACCATAGATGTTTACACGCCATTCGTCAATCATCCAGAATATTTTCCAGACGGCGTGCACCCTAACACTGAGGGATCACAAATAATCGCTAACATTGTTTACCGCGCCATCACTTCCAATTCAACGTAATGGTTCTCTGCCACATCTCAGCCTATCATCTTATTCAGGAGTGGCACTTTCCGCATTAACAGGACTAAGCCGAGCGTTATGAAAAGCGTTAGCACCGTGATTAATGGAATTTCGATAATTGGATGCAACGTCGTGAAGCTTAATGTGAAACCAAAAAAGCCTCTTTCAAATGACTCCAAAATTATCACATGAAACAGAAAAATAGGTAAAGTATTCTTGCTTATTGCTTGTACAATGCGGCTAGCAATCGCGTGATTGCTTCCTGGCCAGTCTCGATGGAACCTCAGGAGAATCAAGAATAACGCAATTGAACTTATGATCACGTTTGCTGTTAGGTAATCAAAAAAGAAGTTGTTTCGCTGCATAGCGCTCAATGGATAATTCATTAACCAAGTGCCGAATATTGTCCAAACGAAACCGAGAATTAATAGGCCATATAAAATGGAAGACTGCACCTTCACTCTCTTCAGGTATGAGCCGAAAATAAAGTAACCTTCCCAGCCGCTGATTACGAAGGCGAGGGGGTTTAAAGTGTGGCCGGTAGCCAATTCTATAAGCGGCACGACAGCGACGCTGACAAACCAAAGTAAGCATAGGTACCGAATGACCCGCATATTTCCGTGGGCTATTATTACCCTCAAAATTGGAGTAATCAAGTAAATGCCCACTATGAGGTAGATAAACCAAAAATGATAGTAAGCGCCGCCAAACAAGCTATAAAGTATGCCTCTTTCGACGTTCTCCCACGTTACGGGTGTTTGGCTGACGAAAAAAGCCCATGCAAGATAAACTGCGCTCCAAAAAACAATGGGCAAGCCAAGACGGCTTACCCGTTTCTTAAGAAAAACCCGTATAGGCTCATCGAGTTTAGTACGCTTAAGCAGCAAGGCTCCACTCAACATTACAAACAATGGAACACACGGTAGAGCTAAGCTTTTGTAAACAACTGCGGTCCACCAGTATGACTCTGGCACGGAAGATGCTTTTAATGTTGTATTCGCCGCATGAAGCAGTATAACCAAGATAATTGCTAAAGTGCGAATGAGGTTATCTGGAACAAAACTCCTTGTGCTTGCGTCCAACCCATTCTTTTCCAATCAACGACAACCTTGAGCAAATTATGGAATACCTACTATCGCTCATATTTAAAAAAACTTTGTGACAAAACCATGTTGATTAGAGCACTAATAAAACAGACCGGTGCAAATTTATGCAAATCGTTTTTTTCAATTGGATTTGACAAGCATCCCGAAGATTGCGCCACAGCTAACTATAATCATGCACCTGTTTTTGGCGTCAGAGTCAAAACCGTTTTATATCTAGCATTTACTTTTTGTTTGGAGGCAAAAATTTATGGGTGAAGTTGAGAGTCGTCCGCCGCCAGAGAAAGTTCCCCTAGAAAAAGTAGGCGAGTGTATATGGCGCATTCCAAAGTATAGGTCGGGGATGCGTGTTCCCGGCATGATTTTTGCGAATGAAAGCCTTTTGGAGAAGATGCAGACTGACAGGACACTTTGGCAATGTGCTAATGTTGCACACTTGCCCGGCATCTACAAGTATGCTGTAACTTTGCCTGACGGTCATGAAGGTTACGGTTTTCCCATAGGCGGTGTAGCCGCAACGGATTACGAGGAAGGCGTAATCAGTCCGGGCGGCGTGGGCTACGACATCAACTGCGGTGTTCGCTTGATAACAACGAACCTTTCGGAGAAAGAGATGCGGCAAAAGCTTGCTCAGCTGGCAAGCGCCATATTCGAGAATGTTCCCTGCGGGCTGGGGAGCCGCCGGAAAGATTTCAAAATAACTCCAAGCGACCTTGATAGGCTTGTTGTTGAAGGCGTATCGTGGGTAATCAGTAAGGGCTTAGGCTGGCCAGAGGACGCAGAGCACTGTGAAGAACGTGGATGCATGAAAAACGCAGATCCAGATAAGGTTTCATCAACCGCGAAAAGTCGAGGACTAACGCAGATAGGCACCTTAGGCTCTGGAAACCACTTCTTGGAAATTCAGAGAGTTGATAAAATCTACAACCCAAAAACAGCCAAGGTTTTCGGTATCGAACAGGAGGGGCAGGTTACGGTGATGATTCACTGTGGCTCGCGCGGTTATGGGCATCAAGTATGCTCGGACTATTTACGCGTCATGGAACGCGCGGTGCAGAAGTATAAGATAACCTTGCCTGACCGGGAATTGGCATGCGCGCCTGGCAAAAGCAAGGAAGCTGAAGACTATTTCCAAGCAATGGCTTGCGCGGTTAACTACGCTTTTGCGAATAGGCAGGCGATTATGCACTGGGTAAGGCAGAGTTTCCAGCAAGTTTTCCATGCGGATCCGGAAAAGTTCGGGTTGAAACTTGTTTACGACGTAGCGCATAACATTGCAAAAGTGGAGCAGCATCAGGTTGATGGCAGCCAGAAAAAGGTTTGGGTACACAGGAAAGGTGCTACACGTGCGTTTCCGCCTGGCCACACTGACGTCCCAGCGGATTACCGCAGCGAAGGGCAACCTGTGCTTATTCCCGGCAGCATGGGAACCAGCTCGTGGATTCTGGTGGGTACAGAAAAAGCCATGGATTTGACTTTTGGTTCAACGGCTCATGGCGCGGGCAGGATGCTAAGTCGTTCTGCGGCCAAACGAAAGTACTGGGGTGGAGACATACGAACCGCGTTGGAGAAGAGCGGCATAGTTGTCAGGGCCGCAAGCCCCGCGGTTTTAGCTGAGGAAGCTGATGCCGCGTACAAGAATGTGGACGTCGTTGCCGAGGTCAGCCACCAAGTTGGAGTTGCCACAAAGGTCGCAAGACTCGTGCCAATAGCAGTTGTCAAAGGTTAAGATTAATAGCGAGTTTACCTATTATTTTCAGGTTTCCTCAAGGCTTTCTGCGTGGTCGCGTTGGTTAAAGATGAATGTGGAATCTGCGGCAGGGTGCTTAGTGTTGCTTACATGAGGAAATGTCAGAGGTGCAAGCGACTTTTTTGCCGAGATTGCATGGTACCTGACGTCTCCACCGGGGACCCGACAATGATGCTCTGTTTGCACTGTGCGAGGCGCGTAGTTTCGCCGCCTTCGCGGTCGAAGTACAGTGGGCTCACGGCGCATTTGAAGTTTCGCGGCGCCTTCACCAAGCTTGTGAAGCTTTCTTTTGCCAGAATAGACGGCTTGATCGGCAATAATCTTCCGATGAACGCTTATAGGGATGAGGCTTGGTGGAGTAATTCGTCGTCCAGTGCTCATGCGCGGGCTTGGCTGGATGCAGGCTGGGAAGTGCAGGAAGTGAACTTGCATGAGGGTTATGTGGTGTTTAAGAAAGTTCGTGAGGTGCCCGTTAAGAAGTCCAAGCGTGCTGATGATTCGGCTAAGCCTTTCACGCCTGTTCCTGTTCACGCGCCAAAACGTAAGCTGCCGTCTAAAACGAAAGTTTCAAAGCTTTATGCGCGGATTAAGAATTTGGAACGTCAGCGGACGGCAAGCCGTGCCATTCGAGGTTTTAAGCCGCGGTCGCCGCATGAGAAGCAGCTTTTCAAGCCTGATGAAAAACCCCAATAAAGCTGTTTCAAGCAGAGATGCGCGGTAAGTGTCGCTTATGGTTGAGCATGTTGTTAACTTGGAAATTGCAGAAGCATATTCACGTTTGAGGACTCTTCTGCTTAGGAAAGGATGTAAGATTATTGCCGAGGAGCCACTAATAGCTGTTTCAGTCCAGCAGGGTTCGCTTTGGGGTGTTTCGCCTAAAACTGCCAAGAAAATCATGCACTACCGTCTTTCACCAGCTAATTCTGGAACTGGCATTTCTTATTCTTCGGCGTTGTCTTCTGACTGGAAGAACCTGACGTTAATAGGCAGCTTATTCGCAGTTATTCTGACGGCTTTTTGCTGGTGGATTTCGGCGGACTTAGAAGAGTTTCTTGCGGCGCAAGGGCATAGTTACTGGAGCTGGATAGCCTTAGTCAATGGCTATGTAGATTATCAAGCGCTACGTGCATTTCGGGATTTGGCGTGGATGCTTGCAGTGTTTCTGATGGTTGTAATAGCAGTGGAGGCGGTTATTGCTGCTTATGTGCGTTTACGGTTAGACGCAGTTGCGGAGGAAAATTTGAGGGCGCTTTGATGGAGAAGCTTAAAATAGCTTTTTTTAATGTTTTTATGGCGCTGATGTATAGCGGTCGTCGTCTAGTTGGTTTAGGACACAAGCCTTCCAAGCTTGTGTCCTAACCCGTTTTTGTTGTTTGTTTGTTGATTAGAGGTTAATTCAGAGTTATTGTTTTGTGTATCAGTACTAAAATTTTTGTGTATAAGTTGCTTAATGTCTTCTGGTAAATCTTCATATTTTCCTAAGTAATGCCATGTTGTCTTTCTTTTTCCTTTAATGAATTCCACATGTTGAATGTAGAAGTAATGGTAATGTATTCCGTAGCTTATGGTTAATCTAGATGTTAATGTTCCTTGTTTTTTACACTTTGGACATGTTACTTGCATTTTTCTTTCTCCCTTTTCTTTGTGTATAATACTTTATCGCCATAAAATATAAAAACTTTGTGTATAATGTTTTTATAATGTCCATATCGTCAATTTGAAAATAAGATTTTTAAATACACATTCCCTTTTATTTATGAGTGCATGATATATGAAGAAACAAGAAACTTCAGAGCATACTTTCAATCCGGTAAGACTAACAGTTTTCTCTTATTCGACGGTACATGCGATTTTTAGTACTAGATAAAAGGGATGTCAATGGGAACAGTTGTTAAGCCTGATGAATGTTTTAAAATTGGGCATCTTAGAGAACGTGAAGTTGCGGACATACTGGTCACTATATATAAAAATAACCCAGAAACGTTCGTTTACGTATTATTAAATAGATATAGTCTTACAGGGTTGAATAGTGAGTTTAAGAGGTTGTTTTCTGGTAAATCGTTTGATAATTTGCTGTCTTATAGTGGACCGTTTAGTGATGGTAAGCCTAGAGGAGATAGATTTTATGTTTATAGAAAGGGAATTACGATAGTAGTTAGACCGAAGAATAAGGCTCTAGATGTACTTGTGTATAAAGATGGACAGCGATGGAGTGCATGGGAAATAACGAATTACAACAAGAACAGCTATATTAGGTGGAATAAATTTCGGCAGTACATAAAAAATCTTACAAGACTACAATGTCATAGGTTTCTTGTCATAAGTTATTTTGAAAATTTAAGAAAGGCTGTAGACGAAAGAAAAAGCAAAGAATGGAATATTGAAGAAGCCCAAAAGATACTAGCCAAAAATAAGATATTTCTGATCGTATGGGAACAGCAACATAAACTGCCTGAAGTTAAAGGATGGATTGATTGATAGGCTTTTTATAAGGAAAGCAAATGACAATATTTGGGAACTTGTGAAGTTTAACCTCGTTTTCAACTTAGCAAGGTTCTTTATCCTAAAGGTTTTTCATATTGATTTTCCGTTAAGATTCTAGTTTAAAAAATTTTATAAACTTTTTACCGAATTTACCATACAATTCATAGTTGAAAAAGAAGAGTAAAAAGCATGGAAGAAAAAGTAATATTATCGGGGGAAATTGTAGAAAAACTTGGACTTTTCAAGAAACAAACAAAACCTATAAAATTAACCAAAACTAAATTGATTATTGGCGAAAAAGTATACTTAGTAAAAGACATTGTAGAGGCTTTCAATGATGGTATTGGTAAATTAGGCATAAAACTGAAAAATGGAGAACAAAGTTTCGCTCTTAAGTGTCCTGAAGCAGGACAATTTGATGTGCTGTTAGCTTTTGACTCCTACTCTGAAATAATGAACCGTGTAAAGAATCTTGTTAATAGATGGGTTGATGCAATAAATACCGTCAAAGTATTAGAAGAATGAATAACCAACCAAACTTTAATCAATGTGTAATAAAGACCAAAACTTCAAATGATGATGAGTAGAAAACCTACATGTAATATTAACATGGTTAGAATGGTGTGGGTAAAAAATGAAAATAAAAGTTAGAACCATAATCAAAAACTTAGCTACATTACTATTACTACCATTAACATGTTTTCTAATAATACTTCCACTATTATACGGCTATTTACCTTTTCAATTCTGGATTTGGGGCTACGGGGACGAAACAGAATTTCATATAAATAGAATAGAAACCTTAAAACTTCAATTAATAAATCTATGGATACCTTTAATCAGCATAATTACGTTAGCATTAAGTATTATACTTAAAAAAGAAAACATAAAAAAATGCAAGTATCATATCATTAACAATACCAAATGCTTATTGGTTATACACCTTTGGTATTGAGGTTTTACAACATCCTTGGTACTGGTACAGTTATTCGCTAATAGATTTATTATTAATGATTTATATCCCACTATGTGCATTAACATTACTAGGAATATATTGTTTACTATGGCTAACACAACAACTAAAAGGAAAAATAACGATAGTAAATGAATAAAGGTGATGAGAAGTTAGAGCAAGAAGCAAGAGCAAAGCTTGATAACATTTTTGATGTTCTCAAACTGAAGGAAAATGAGCGAACAGCCACCTATGATGATTACACCACCAAAGCTAAAGCATACGACAAGCATAAAAATTAGATATGGAATTTTTTAGAGTGCGACTTGGGTTTCAATTTTTAAAAGGATATTTTCTAGACGGGGATATTTGACTTATCCCAGAATTACATATAATAAAGCATACCAGTATTGACAATGTATGTTTAAAACTTCCCCTTTTAGGGGATAGAGGGGTGGTATGTTTTTAATTAGGACGTACTCAATTGATTAATGGGATGGTTATGGACGTAGAAAAGGAGATAATGGAGCTAAAAAGGGAAATAGCTAACCTCAAGAAAAGAGTTCAAGAACTAGAAGAAATATGTGCCCATATAGGGATGTTTTAGTAAAAGAAGAAAAAAGGGAATTATTGTTCTAACTGATTTAATACTTTGAACACTCTGTCTCTTAATTCACTTAATTTTGGACTCCAGTAATGCTTGACAAATATTGATGGTGGAATACGCCCCTGTAACAGATTAATTTCCTGTTCTAAGATTCCATGTTGTAACAAGAATGTACCATAATAATCTCTAAGTTCGTTTATTCTAATTTTAATGTTGTTTTTGTTAAGTCTTTTCCTAATAGCTGCATAACTAACAGGTTCACTAGTACTTATTTCATCAACTAAGCTTTCAGGTATGAATGATATGTAAACGTTCTTTGTATATCTAATGAATTCTTTAGGATGTTTGAAATGCATTAAACAGTTAAGGTTAGAGTCATAGTATTCACTAAGTCTATTCTGTTTATGTAAATCAATAATTTTATTGAATGATGTCAAAGCTTCAGTTCTTCTTAATCCAGAATACAAACAGAATTTTAGTAAAGTTTTCTCGTTATCTCTTAGATTAGATATGGCAATATTATACCAGTCTAAGACATCATGATTATTATTTAATATTCTAAGAAATGACTGTAAAGCATTTTGTTTATGTAATTTAACACCATAGTTTTTTAATGTGTTCTTAAACTGTTCATGTATTCCTAAGAACTTACTTAAGATAATTAAGCTTTTAACCACATTGTTTTTTATACTAGGCTTAATTAACTCTAAAGATTTAACATCGTTTATTAAATGATAATATTTCTTTGTATGTTGTAGGATGATTCTTGCATAAGTGTTACTGTACCTAGCGTTTACCCATTCACTAAACTGTTGCCAATCAATAAAAGATTTATCCATGTTGTAAACATCGTTATTATGTATGCGGTCGTCGTCTAGTCTGGTTAGGACACAATAGTCATGTATCTGTGGAAGCCTTCCAAGCTTGCGATCCCGGGTTCAAATCCCGGCGACCGCACCATTTCATGGTTGGTTGCGGTTTTTGTTCGGAGTGTATTTTTGATTTGAATGTGGAAGATGAAAGGTGTCTTTTTAGTTTTAAGCCTTAAATTAAATATTGAATCTTGCGACAGAATATATTTATAATTAGACAGCAATGCGTTATATTAAAGGTGAGAAAAAGCAATGCACAAACTATTGAAGAATCGTTGGGCTCTGAGCACAGTCGTCACCACACTAATCATACTCGTCATCTCCGTGCTTCTCGCAAGCGTCGTCACCTACTTCGCAATCAACGTCACAAGCACGCGTGTACAAGAAGAAAGCCTACACCTAACCAAACAACACGTATGGTATGACGCAGACGGTAGCACGTCGCAAGCGGCAATAATGATAATTAACACTGGCGGACGAGACGTAGTCATCGACAAAATAACCGTTCGAGGCCAAGAATGCGAATGGACAAACGTTTACTACAACATCACATCAGACTCCATATCTGCTGACTTGCCGTTCAACACAACTTTAGCTGACGGCGGTAAAATAACACTTGGCAGTACTGACTACATTTTCGCGAAAGCCAGCAATGATTTAACGCTTCAATCTGGCAAAACACTGCTAATCTACATTGACAAGCCAGACAGCATCACAGTCAACGACATAGGCTTAACAGTTGCGATAACCATCTTCACTTCACAGGCCATGTACTATAAAGAGACCAACGTTCAAGCAGTAGCTTAAAAGTAGAAGCAAACCCTACCCCCCCCACAAAACTTCCTTTTTCTTCCTTTTTTAGAAAATAAATAAACACTTAAAATATCCCGTGTCTGCATGCCGCTTTTTGGAGTTTTATCCTGTATTATGTGTATCTGTTTTTACACACAAATGGCTTAATCCATTTTTAGCCCAAAACTATTGAAGAGGCAGGTGACATATGCACAGGGGCTTTAAGCGTGAGGTTCTCCTCTCAAAAAGAGCGCTGAGCATCCCGGTCACTTTTTTAATGTTATTCGTAGCTATGCTAGGCATAATTTCTGTCACTTATTACTTTGCAATTGAACAAGTTAACTCGCGCAGCGGCATGCTGAAGATGGCTACTGCAAGGCAGGACATGCTGGCTTTAAGCGAAAGCATACTGCAATTAGTTGGGCACCCAGGTTCAGCACGGATATTTGAGATCAGCGATTCAGGGGGAAGAATAAACGTTCAACCTGCCGCGAACATTTTAACGCTGAGCATCACTGATGGCGGGGAGATTGCAGACACAATTTTCAACGAGACCATTGGGCAAGTAATCTATGAGCTGCCGTTTTCCGAGACCGCTGACACCGGCCTTTTCCTAAAAGGCGACAGCAGAACAGTGGTTAGCCAAAAAAGCGCCACGATAACCCAATTAGCCATTGCAAAAGGTGATCAGAACTCGGAAATCCAGCTTCGCTATCGACCCAAAGTTTCCTATGTAGCCGCAGGTGTGGAAAACGGCAACCCCGTCAATAACATACGGATATACATAGTTAACCTGAACACATCTGAGCAAATGAGCCTTTATGGTAAAGTGCCGCTTCGAATTTCCTGTGCAACAATCGATGTGGCATCTTTAACTTATGAGCTTTCGTATGCTCCGGAATTTTTGACGGTAAACTCGATTCTCGGAGGATCAAGCAGCAGCGTTAACATCCCGATCACAAGCTCTACAAGCGGCGCGGTCATAAACATCGAACTTGTCATCTGCAACATAACAATCCAAAGGTGGGTGAGATAAGACATGCCATCTATAGTTCCAAGTTACATCTACACTTTGTTCGCAACAATCATCGTTGGCGCCTTAATTATTGGAGCATGCACTCTCTTCGCGATGAACATCCGCGCTGAGGCAGAAGAACAGCAGCTACTCAACTTGGCAAAATACGTTTCGACAGAAAGCATGGCGCTCATCACATGCGCAAAAAGAAACAATGCAACGGCGCTGCTCCCGCTGAATGTTCCACCTTTCATAGGAGAAAAAAGCTACTGGATTAAAATCGCAAATGATTCTGCGGCAACATGGGTGGAAGCAGGCTTTGGCACAACCATCCAGCAGCAAGGTCAACATAAAGTATGTGTTCCCGTTGAAGTTTCAGCCTCGGGCACATACGTAAGCGGTTCCGGGCCAGCCATGCTGGAATACCGAATAGACGCGGATGCCGCATATCTCATGTTAACTGGAGGATCATAAAAATGGTGTTTGGAAAGAAAAAGAAGGAAGAGGAAGAAAAACCGAAGATTCATGACGAAGAATTGCTTGGCTACCTAGGCATTCAGGGCGCACGTGTACCTGAAGGTTATGTGCAAATAGAAAGTTATCCTCTTAAGCCGCCTTTTGCATACGCATGGATTTTCCAAGAGGAAGCGGAGGGAAGCTTCTTCTACGTTGTCGATGAACTCGCCATGTCCATAGAAGAGTGTGCGACTTACAAACGATTAAAGAACATTCTAGAATACGAGTTGAAAGCACCGCGCGCGGATGAAACTCTTGCAGAGGCTTTCAAACGACAGCTACCAGACATAATGGATGAGCACGCAAAAGCCTTCGAGGAAATCGATCCGATTGGTTTAAAGAAAATTCTCTATTATATAGAGCGCGATCTCGTTGGCTATGGCAAAATAGACCCGCTAATCTGTGATCACTACATTGAAGACATCAGCTGCTTAGGCATAAACAAACCCCTCTACCTATGGCATCGAAAATATGAAAGCATGAGAACGAACGTCATCTTCAGTTCTGAAGAGGAACTTGATGATTTTGTGGCGCGATTGGTTCACAAGGAAGGCAAGCATGTCAGCATCGCTCACCCCATTGTGGATATAACCTTGCCGGGAAAGCACAGGCTTGCGGTAGCCTATGGGAAAGAAACAACTCCAGCTGGAACAAGTTTCACCATCAGAAAGTTCAGAGAAGATCCAATTACCATTGTAGACTTAATAATGAATGAAACCATCAATGAAACAATAGGCGCTTATCTATGGCTGCTAATGGAAAATAAAATGTCGATGATGATAGTTGGCGCAACAGGCGCAGGCAAAACAACCGCGCTTAACGCCATTGCATGTCTCGCACGGCCTGACTTTAAAATCATTTCCGTCGAAGAAGTTGCTGAGATAAATCTGCCTCAGGAGAACTGGGTTTCAACGATTGCACGCCCAGGCTTCGGCGGGGAAAGTGAAGGTGAAGTGTCGCTTTACGACCTTATCAAATCAGCGGTACGACATCGTCCCACGTTAATTCTTGTAGGCGAGGTCCGCGGCGAAGAAGCCTATGTTCTTTTCCAAGCTCTGGCCACAGGTCACGGCGGAGTCTGCACTTTGCACGCAGAGGATGTTGAAGCGGCAATTACACGTTTGACTCAGCCGCCAATGAACATTCCGCGAGGAATAATACCGTTGATGAATTGTGTGATCGTTGTTAAACAGGTGAGAATACCGACTTTCGTGACATTGAACCGCAAAATGACCAGCAGTAGACGCTTCATCAGAATTTCAGAAATCGATCCTACCTGCGCAGTAAATGATGTGTTCACGTGGAATCCTTCAACTGACACTTTCCAGCAGAGTCTTGAGAAAAGTTACCTGCTAAACAAAATAGCGAGGAATTTGGATATACCCTTCAGCGTTGTTGCTCAAGAGCTGGAGCGACGAAAGAAAATACTGCTTATGTTGGTTGAAAAGGGGCTTCGAGATTTCAGAAGCGTACACAAGGCACTGAACAGCTCTGTCAGCACGTTAGATTTAGACAAAACCGTGGGTAGAGAATAATGAGCACACAGACTTCAAGCGGCTTCTCTGGCAAAATTAGAGGGTTCTTGAAAAAAATTGCAAGCGAAGAAAAAGAGAAAATCGAACGCGAGCTGCCCTTCGTAGTTATGATATTCACGCTTTTGGCGGCAAGCGGTGTTTCGCCTTATGACAGCTGGAAAAAAGTGCGAAAAATGAACTTTTTCCCCATGTTCAAGAAAGAAGCTGAAGAAATAATACGGCAAGTTGAGGTTTTAGGAAAGGGCTTATTGCAAGCCATGGCGCAGAGAGCGGAAAGCACAAACTCGAAACTTTATCGTAATTTCATAAGCGGCTTTGCAGCATCGATAAGAAGTGGTGGAAAAACAGTTGACTATATGAAAAGTGAGCTACGCGCCATTTTTGAGCTTAGGCATAACTCAATGTCTCGTTCTGTTGAGAGGATAGCCACCTTAGTTGAAGCCTACACAGTGATGCTTATCGTTGTGCTCTGCCTCTACATTCTTTTCGTAGTTTTCGCCTCGACCAATACGCTGGAGCTTCTAACTAAAACGTCAATAACTATTTCACCTTTAATGTCCTACTTGGTCGCTTTTGTGCTTATGCCTGTGATGTCACTTTTCTTCATACTTATTGCTCATAACATGCAGCAAAGCTCCTTTGAAAACCTACAAGACCTATATAGAAAAGCAGCCATCGTCCTAATGGCCACGGGCATTACCTTATCCGTGTTTATCCTCTACCCGCCCTTAGCTGATATGCTGAAGCCAGCAGGGTTACCGGAAATAGTAACAATAGGTTTGGTAACGTCTTCAACTGTTCCCGCTATTCAGTACTGGCGGATAGCAAAAACGAATTACGATGCTGAAGACGCCGTTCCCAGCCTTGTTAGAGAAATCACTGAAGCGCGAAAAATCGGTCTTTCTCCTGAGAAGAGCATAATACATGCTACAAAACGCAAGTATCATGGCTCATTCTCTAAATACTTGGATCTGCTGCGAAGCCAGATAGAATGGGGTGCTCCTTTAAGAAAAACCTATGAAAATCTGAAGCGACAAATAAGAAGCTGGTTTGTCACCGTTAATTTTGCAATGCTGATTGAAACAATCGAGATTGGCGGTAGCTCAACTCAATCGCTTGAGATACTTTCGGATTACAGCGAAAAAGAACGGGAATTGCAGATTAACAAGCGCGCGCTGCTGAAGCCCTACATAATCCTTGCTTTTATCTGGAGCATACTAATTGCGGTGACAACAACAATTGTGGCTTTAACCACTTACATGATGTCCAGCGTAGTAAGCATGAGTCTAGCGCCAGTAGCCTATATGGCCATGCAGGAACAATTACGAATGTTCTCAGTTGGCATAATCCTTCAATGCTGGATATCAGGATTCTTCATAGGAAAAATAAGTGAAGGCAATCTCGGCGCCGGCTTCCAATATTCCGCGATGCTAGCAGCAGTTGCATATCTGTCGCTGGTGCTGTCCCAACAGTTCCTTTCAAACATGTTTACAGTGACAGCAATAGTGCCGTAGCATGGAGGAAGTTACTTGCCAACAGAATCCATAGACGCATTCTTCGCCTGCACCCTGCTAGTTTCGGTTGCTTTGCTGGCAACAGCGTCGCTGGCGGGAACAATGCAGGCAAGAATCGACAAATTGCCGGACTTTAATAAAAACGATTATCTAAATGCAATAGCTGAGTACATACTAACAAATAGTGGTTCACCCGCAGAGTGGGGCGCAACCGGTACCGCTCCATTGACCTTCGGTTTATCTCGCAGCGGATCTAATTTACTCTATGAAGTGGATATCGACAAAATTAGTAGGTTGAACAATAAAAGCAGTTACGCCCTATCTTACGTTCAAGCAATTAATGCGGCAAGACTGCAAAATATTGCATTTGGCATATCTGTATCTCAAATCTTGTCCATTGACGTTGAGCTCGCAAAGGTTGTGTCTTCAGAAAGCCTAACTGAGTACACGTTTACCACTACTGTGAAGCACGCGACCGGGCCAGTAAACGCGACTTTGCAGTGTTATGTTGTGGCAGGCGACTTCACAAGTAGCGTATATAACACGACGTTGAGAACAGGCTTGGGATATATCAACGTTCAAATTCCTAACAGCGCCAGCGGGCCTGCACTTCTAATAATCTTTGCCCGCGCAGCATTTGACGAGAGAATAACCTCATATGCAGCGTACTCTTTCGCACATCTATCGCAGGAGCCAGAGTCTAACTTTACTTTTTTGACGCTGAGTCCGCTTAATTACACAATGAGTGTAGTTTACAATTTCCCAAATGTAACTATAAACAAGGCTTACGCGTTCTCTTATAACTACCAAACTAACCTAACTGCACTGTCAGCAGCATCCTATGCAATACCGCGCTGGGTAGACGAAAGCCCAATAGTGTTGGTTGCCTGCGGATATAACGGCACCACACCGTTTATCGAGTGGACCGCTTATCCCAACGTTCCCTTTAATTTTGGAGCAAACTTTGAGGACGCGGAGCAGAACACTTTTTCCTATGTTGTGATCATCAAAGAAACTTTCTATCAGGTGACTATAAGCTTCGGGGATGTAAAAGGATGAGGCTGCTAAAAAACAGAAAAGCGCAAACACGCACGATCGAAGCTGTTTTCGCCGCGTTTCTTTTACTGTCATCGCTTTCGCTGATTCAAGTTACACAAAACAGCATAAACGATTCAGCAAATGATCTTACAGCCACGGCATATAACCTTCTAATATGCTTGGACAGTAATGGATATTTAGCCGCTGCAGTGGAGAACAAAAACTGGGCAGGCTTGAAAAATGCGGTTCAATCTTTGCTCGCGCCTACCGTGTGGTTTAACCTGACAGTTTTTGACGAAAACATGACGCGCCTCAATGATGTCCCCATCTGCAGTGGAAGCACTGTGGCCGACGAAGTTACAGCAGTGAATTACGTGTGTGCAACGGCAACATGCAACTATGCAGTGTACATCATTAGATTGCAATTAGCCATGGTGGAATAGCATAAATGAGACCACGCAGCTTACGCCATCACAACTCGGGGCAAGTGCTTATCATTATCTCGCTAATAGTGACCCTTTTGATCCTTTCCACTGCTGTTTATGTTATTAAAACCGAAGAAAATCGCGCAGCCTCCAACATAGAAGATGCCAATCCTGCTCTGTCCGCGTATCAGCTAGGCTTAATGCATACTGTCACAAGCGCTTTAGTCAATGTTTCCAACGGAGGCACCGAGGCCGTGCTACCCGCAGATCTAAATCAATTTGCTTCTGTAGTTGAAAAACACTTGTACGATGTTTTGTTCAGCGTGGAATTTACCCCCATAGACACAGCACCTTATCAGAATGGCTTCTGGCTGAACTGGGCCGCTAATGGGCAAGGAGTCTCGAGCGCTTGTGTGGATTTCCGAATAAACGCTTCAGGTCTATCCGCAAGTTATCAGACGGAATATTCGGTTAATGTTACCTCAGAAATTCAGATAAGTGGCGCTTGGATCAGGCAGGGTAACTTGAAATCGGCAATTGTAACTTGCACGGTTCGTAATGATGGCACACCTGCTTTAGCACAGAACTTCACGGTTTATTTTGAAAGAGACGGCTCGCTTACCACGGAAGAATGGATAATGGTAGAATCGCCCAGCATAACCAGTTACGGCAATGGCACATATTCCATTATGTTTACCGCTGAAACAACAAGTCCAGATGATCCATTAATAGTTTCAGTGCATTGTCGCGATTTACGTGGCATATTCATTAGGGCAAACGTGACATGCACTAGAATTTAGCCGTGCTCAATTATCAGCGTTGCTAACAACTGTGAAGAATGTGTATTTCTAATCATGATTGCGTGTTCACAAGTGATAAATTAATTCTGAATTCAATAATTATTGATAGATATGGAAAACGATGACGTTATACCATGCGCTAAATGCATGGCTTGGAACCAGGAAACAAAAAGCTTTTCCTGTAGCCCAAACAAGTGTCTCAAGCTTTCAAATTGGCTGCTGAAGCATGCAAGAGAGGACACAATTAGCATGCCCAGCATTGTTTCTTACATAGTTTAATTAGCTCTTTTCTCCATTTTCTACTCTTCTTTGCTATCCTGCTCTGCGTGTTTGGAATACTTTTCAGTTACATGGTATTGTAAGCGAGAAGGAAACTGCGGCAACAAAATACGGTAAGGTTAAAAAGACTTCGCGCTTCAAGAAAGGCAAATAACAACCCTATAGCGAGGCGGATGAGATGCTGGCAAAAAAGCAAATTGCACTGCTGTCATGTTTACTGTTAATCGCCTCTTGGGTAACTGCGGATTCGAGCATTCCGATCGCAGCAGCAGATGACGCTTACAGTGCAGAGATGATCTGGGAGAAAACATATGGCGGAGCGGGAGATGATCGCGCTTTTTATGCAGTTGCCTTGAGTTGGGGCTTTCTGGTGGTTGGTTCAACGGCGTCGCTTCAGCCTAATAAGACAGCGGCGTGGGTTCTAAGGCTTGATGACGATGGTAACATGATTTGGAATCGAACGTTCTCTGCTCAAGAGAACAGTGAATTCCGCTATGTGCTAACTTTGAATGACGGTTTTTTGCTGATAGGCAACACGTTTTTCATGTCCGGCGATACAGATGGCTATGTAGTTAAAGTTGACGCCGACGGTAAGCCGATATGGCAAGTGCATATGGACAACAGTGAAGTGGATAAGCTGTTTTCTGCAGTGAAAACTCGCGATGGCTTCGTGCTTGCAGGTTTAACAACCTCTCTTGGCGGAGGATCTGATGTCTGGGTTATAAAAATAAGCGACAACGGCCATCTGACTTGGAGTAAAACTTACGATTTGGGAATGGATGAAGCAGGCAGAGCCGTGGCCCTGCAAGATGACAACCAATACTTCATAGCGGGCTACACGAATTCAGCTGGAAATGGCGACTATGACTTTTTGCTGTTAAAAATAGACTCAGAGGGCAACTTGTTATGGAATAAAACGTACGGCGGTGCCCAAAGCGACAAGGCATACGCAATGTTGAACGTCACTGAAGGCTTCTTGATTGTGGGTGATACACGTTCAAAAGGCGAAGGCGATAGCGACGCTTGGGTAATAAAAGTGGACTTTGAGGGAAAATTGATTTGGGAGCGCACTATAGGCGGGAAAGGTTTTGACATGCCTACATGCATTACCTATTCGACAATTAATGGCGCCTTAGTTGGCGGTTTCACGTTTTCCTTCGGAAGGGGCTACAGAGATTTTTGGCTGTTCAAAATTGATGACGAAGGCAAAGTTCTATGGCAGGCTGCAACCGGCAGAGATGGCTATGAAGAAGCTTATGGCCTTATAGAAGTCGCAGAAAACATTTTTGTTATGGCTGGGTGGACAAACTCAATTGGTCGCGGTGCTTACGATTTCTACATAGTAAAAATAAGTGTTTCAACTGGCGAGGTATCCTGGCCAGTTTATGCTACAGCATGCTTAGCCGCAGTTCTGCTGGTAATCGCTGTCTTGCTGCGTTTAAAGAGGAAAAAGCCGAAAAATATGCTTAAAAATCAGTTTTGAACAAGGTTCTCGTGTACCTGTGTTTCCATCAGCTTGATGAAAAGCATTTGTAGGGTCCAAATGAATGCCTTGTAGTTCGTCCAAATTGCCGCTGTTCTGTCTCTGCGTTTGTCTTCATTTTGGCCTGCCTCATCCTCGTCTTGAAAAGCAATTAGCAGCTCATTTTTGTCGGAGATCATAAAGCACGGCAATTTCTGAGCATTCACTAATTTATACTTGTGTTTTGGCCATTGCATTTGCTCAATGAAGAATCTGCTTTTAGGCGAATTCTCAACTAGCAGAATTATGTCGAGTTTCCCAAGTTTATTTTTCAGCTTGTCTGTGAAATCACCATAATAGAGCTGGGCCAGATAATCAGCTGGCACAAATAGCTGCAATTCCCTCTTTGTTTTCTCAAGTAACTCTTCCGCCTTCAGCACAACTTGCTGCTCACCCTGTAACATTTGGAAAAGTTCCTTCGTGGTTTTCTCCATTTTGGGCTGCGGAATTGACAACCAGAGTTCCACAAGGTTTTGTTTCTCTTTTTCCAGAAGTTTTATCTTCATTTTCTGGGCTTCCACAAGCATATCTATTGCTTTATCTAGCGGCACAGCGGTGAATTTTAGGGGTTTCGCAAAAACTGAGAATACTATTCCCTTTTTCTCAAGATCCCGAAGTATCCTGTAAGTTTCAGTTCTATGCAATGAAATTGCTTCAGCTATCTCGCTTGCTTTCTTTTCACCTGCTCTAGCAAGATACAAGTACACTCTGATTTCGTTTTTTAGGAGACCGAAGCGCGAAAGAGTTTCCTCGATGGCTGATAACTGCTTGATGTAGTTCTTATCTTTCTTTACGTATTTCCATGGTTGGCTTTTTTCGCTGTAGATTTTCATTATGTCGCTGTGTGTTTCCAATGCAAGCTCCATGCGGCAAGTTCACCTTCTGATTCTGTTTCTGAATTTTTAGCGACTAATCTGACTGGCTATATATTTTATAATTATGATCCACAAATCTGAATTGTAAATCAATATTTTCAGTCGCTTCGCTATGCCTAAATTGATCCGGAAGGCAAAACAACCATGACCTTTTGTAGCGCTAAGTTTCAAGTAACGCTGCGGAGGCGTCGGTGTATATTTTGGCGAAGCGTTTAATCAAGTCTTTTTGAGTGTTGATTGCAACGTTCAGTTTAAATAACGTGCTCATTTTTTCTGTCTCAACTCCTATGCCGATTACTATTACTCCTTGTTTCTGCAACCTGTTAACTGTAGATGCCAATGCAGGATGCATATTAGCATAGCCATACGGGTAGCCATCGGAAATTACTACTAGCACACGTTGCTCTTCGAAACGTTTAGTCAAAACTTGACCCGCAACACGAACTGCATCCGGCAGGTAAGATAATCCTTCAAATTTTAGTCCACCGATTCTGGCGCGTACTTGGCGATTATAGGCTTCGCTGCTGTCTTTTAGTATGTAAAATTTGTCGTTGAAACCATAAAGAGACCATGAACCTGGATCCATTAACAGCTCTTTTGCCGCTTCTGCAACGCAAATGAGCAGCGCCCTTGCGGATTCACCCTTCACTTGCATGCTTGCGCTTGTATCGAAGATTATTGCCCACGCAAAACTTTGTTTGAGGTATTCTTCTTTAAAGAAAACGTCAGTTGCTGGTTTCTTGCTTGCTATCGCTTGAATTACGGAGGGCAAATCAAGTTGGCCAATATCCTTGCCATAATCATCGTCCAGAGTGTTTTGCGCTACGCGCAGACTATCCAGCAGTCTCTTGCTGCTTCCTTGAATGAGCGTTCTGGCACGCAAGTACTGCGTGTAATCTTCTTCTGGGAAGCAGACTTTTTTGAATCTGGTCCACGAAGTATACTGTTTAATTCTTGAGAGAATTTTCTCTTTTTTCGCTTTCTGATGCTGTTCCGCGTCAAAAGCTTGCAGTGCCTCTACTTCTTGCTCTTTACCCCAAATAGCATCAAAATCTACCCCACATGGGATTGAGCCGCCTAATGTTTGGATGGCTTTACAGAAAATGTTGTAAAATTCTTGGTCCTGCTGTATACCCATTTGATTCAGGATGCTGCAGGAACCTATGTCTTCTGTATGCGGCAAAGAAGGTGCTTCCAGAAAAGGACCAAAAGGTTCCATCTCCGCGATTATGTTGTTTACAGTCTCGTCAAATAATCCTTCGATGTTAACTGCATTTCCAGTAAATGATGCGGCTGCTGCTTTTTTCAGGGTGAGCAATTTATCGTTTAATTCATTTACGGTTTTTTCCAGTTCTACATCAAGTTTGCCTTTTATGATTCCTATGTTGGCTTTTGAAAGTAATGCAGCCATCGCCTTCGTCGAGGGCGTTATAATTCGTTCACATGGCTTAAGTTTCATAAAGAACATGGCGTTTGCATAGGCAAGGTCAGCAAGTTTGTTGCTGTGCACTGCTTGAATATAAGCGTTTACACATGTGTCCACAGCCAAAGTTTTAGCGAAAACTTGGAGTATTGAGTTTGATGAAAATTTTGGGGCAGCTTTTTCTTTCGGCAAAGGCAGCATTGTATGTGTTGTTAGGTGCAGAACGGCAGCGCGGAATAATCTCCCAATTTTTACTTTTCCATCTCTGTTGAATTGGAAATTATAGCATAAATAGGAAATCTTTTCGGGATCTTGGGAATGTATAGTGGGCAATTTTATGGTGAAGCCAAAGGCATCTGGCTCAAGAGTGGGCTGATTAAGAGTAGGATCCATGATCATTTTTAGCTTCAAAGAATCCCTTTGAAGGGAGATATTCCAAGCATAATCGATGAATCCCATGGGGGATGCCCTTTACTTGGTTACCGTGAGTTGCCGAATATGGTTTCTATCACGCGTCTAACGTCATCTTGTATGTCTGTGTTGTCGCTGGTTAACGCAATGATTGTTTCTTCTGCTGCTTGGAGCGGTGTATTTCCGTCATATATTAATGTAGCCCAATTTATCAAGTCGCCAAGGGATGGCCCGTAAGGCAAGTCTCCAACTTTGTATTGTCGTCTAAGTTCAGCGCCTACTTGTATAACCTTGTAGGCTGTATCGTAATCTATTTTTGTCCGCTTTTGCAGCATTTCAACTTCGCTCGGAGAGATTCTCTCACCTACGCTGGGATAGTCAAAGTTTATCCAGACTGCCATGCGCCTTCGCATCGCCGCGTTTAACGGTTTGGTTCCTGCGAACTCAGCTGAGTACGGGTTCATGCTGATGATGAGGTAGCCATATTTGTGCCGTTCTATTACTTCGTTATCTTTTTCGTTAAGTACGAGGTGGCCTCGGGTATCTAAAACTGGGTTTAGTCTTGTAGCAACGTCTTGCTTCATCATGTTGGCTTCATCAAGGTACATTATTCCGCCTAGTCTAAGCCACTGTGTCAGCAAGCCGTCAACCCAGTTTTCTTTTCCGAGGCCGATGAAGCGGCCTATAAGGTCATAGGATGATGTTTGTAATCCGCAGTTTACCTCCCAGAGGGGTAAACCGCAGAGTTCAGCTACTAAGTAAACCACATGAGTTTTGCCTGTTCCTGAGGGTCCTATTAAGGCGCATTGTTTGAAGTAATATAGCGCGCGCACTATTCGTTCTACATAGTGCTGTCCATTGTCGATGTACTCCGGCGTGTTTTTGGGTATCATGTCTTCGAGGTGGGCAAAACTGTAGTTTGGGTGAAGATCGTATTTTTGGATGTCGTATTTGTTGTATAAGGGTGATTTTGACATGGGCCGCTCCTTGTTTATGGACACCGTTACTCTGAATAGGTCTTGCCTAAGAGATGAGACTTCTTCTATTCTGCTGATTGTGCGCTCTTCTCTTAGGCCTTGATGTCCATAACTCATGGGAAGTGTCCTCCGGAGACGTTATTTATTGTTTGGAAAAACTAATATAAATATTATGTATTACGACTTGTTATACGTCCTCTTGTTTACAAACCACCACACACAAACCACAAATCTAAATTTCCATGTGCGTAACTCTTGAAACATACAAGCACTTTTTTCAACGAACAACATAAGCAATATCGATCAACCTTGAGCCAAATCACTGAACAACAAACATACTCACCTAAAACAGGCGGAAAACCAGCAGCGCAAATGTCACTACAAGAATTCGCCGAAACAATAAGAAGCCTAGCAGAAGACATCGGCCAAATAAGCGAAATGTCTTCAGAAGAAAAACTCTTAGTCGCCGAATTCTTCAAATCCTTCCTCAAGCTAATGCAGCCCTTGGCATCCTCAATACCAGTTTCAATCGAGATTTTGCCTGCAGAAATCGGCAACATCAAAAAAGCCTACGTCGACCCCACAGGCCACATCGCTCTTATACATGAAGACGAACGCATGGAGCTACGAAACCTTGCCGACGAACAAAATCGCGACCTCATGATTCTGGTAGTCCGGAACGTAATGCCAAAATTCAAAATACTTACCAGCGAGCAGAAAACCAAAATTGAGAACAGAGTTCAATTCCTATCAACAGTGACCAAGGAAATTCAGAGAGTTTCCGATACAATGGCGACGCTGTATTCAGCAGCCCAAAAATGATCTGCTAGCCACGGACCAATAAAGCCAAAAAATAGCCTATGCGGGTGAAATACGGTGGGAACTGAAATTCGCACATTTACCGCCCTAAAAGAAATGAACGAATACATAAGCGAGCAGCTGGACCAGTATAAACTGCTATATGAAGACTACAGTCAATGGCTTGGAGCGCTTCTGCGGAGCTGCGAAGAAAATCACAAGAATGATGAATGGTATCAAAAGTTAGCTGCGTTGCAAAAAAACCTACGTGGTCCTCCAAAGAAAACCGCTGAAAAAAAGGCTTCAGGCAAAAAAGGCGGAAAAAGCAAGAATGAAGCATCAGTTTGGATTCAATCAGGCGAAATTTTGCTGTCTTCTACTGAACAAGGGCAAGCGGAGATGCTGTTCGAGGCAATCGAGAAAATTGGTGAAAAGATCCAGAGTATCGAAAAGTTCCGAGCGGCAATTCAGCAGTTAGAGCGACTTGGGTTAGGAAAAAACGTCAATTACATGGTTTACATTGAAGACGACATTCCTAAGAAGATGGTGCTACGCGCAAAGAGCGGGACACTTGCTAATGAAGTCTTCAAATTCACCGCCGAGCTATCGGTTCCCGTTGCCTTCTTCGATTTCACCAATAAGTAGCCGACCGCATTGTGAGGGCTGGTGATCTTAGAAGCTACAAAAGTTAAATATGAAATAGTTGAAGTAAGTTAGGGGAATCCGTAATCTGTCCAAAATATTCTGTTACAGGCGTCATCGTTTCTATTCGCATAAACAGCCTTCAAGCTGAAAGAACCAGCGAATATTTACCGTCTGCAGACCTATTTTTTGACATAAACGTCAAGCTTGAAGAGCAAAAGCGTAGCAGTAACCAAGTTGATCTGAACTTCAGCTTGTCTATAACCACCAAACCAAACGTTGTAAAATACTCAACCGCTGGAATTGTAACTTTGGAAGGCACGCCTACCGACATAAAAAAGAAGTTGGAAGCAAACCCGAAAACAAAGATCCCACAAATTCTCTTCACAGTTTACCAGCATGTTTTCAACTCAATCTACATCCTTGCTTCTATTCTAAACACACCTTACCCGCCACCAGACCTGTTACATCCCATGGCGGAAAAAATCCAGATTTTACCCACCGTAACTAAATCTGAGACTGAACAAACCGTAAATTTAACGCAAACACCAGCACAAACAGTACAGGCGCCGAGCCCGCAGCCTGCCAGCACAGCTGGGCAGACAACAGTAGCGCCTACAAGAAACGAAGCCCAACCAGCCGCCCCCGCAACTTAGCCTACAGACAACTCACCATCATAACTCCCGCAACGCAACTTTTTAACAAACGAAGAGTGCCTATAATTCTAGGCAAAGGCGTCTTCATATTTGGCGGCTATTAGAAATTAATTGCAGAAACCTATAGAGGGGCTGTTCGGCGGCTGGTGGCCATGCGCTTTTCCATACATGTTACATCCGTATGCTCTTTGAAGGGTTCAGGATAAGCAGATAGTTAATTTTAAATATGGCTAAATTGATAACGAGCTTTCAATTGTCTGGTGTCCTATGGGTGTTGGTCGTCTCAGACCTTGACCTAACTGCTGATATTCGCGTAATGCGTCCTTCCCAGTTTCTTAAATCAACAGTTAAAGACTTCATTGTCAACGTTAACAATGATTATCGCTATTTGAAAATTGGATACTACGTGTCTCTACACGCGGAAGTAATCGGTGATGCAGTAATTCCCTCAAGTGAAGATATAATCGATGCCAACCGCACGCCGCTCCTGCTGCTTAGAGCGGCCAAGGCAGGGGTTCCCACGACGCCCTTCCTTGTCACGGATTCAGTGAAGAAAATAATGCGTGAATATGGTTTTCCAGTGGCTGTTTTCGCTGTTAACCCGTTTATTTACAGTGGCTATAAAATAGCGCATAACAGAAGTGCATTGTACCGGGCGGTGAAAAGTTTAAGCATGAATTACAAGTTTGCCGTTTGTGCTCAACCGCTTAAAGGAGAAATGGTTTCGTTTAAATCGGTTTTTGGCAAATGCAGTGAATCCGATGATGAGGAAGTACAGGAAATTTTGGCTAAGGTCTATGAGGTTTTTAGGATTCCAGTTTGTAAACTGCATATCCAAAAGGTTGAGGGGAAAGTGTATCTCTGCGGTTTTCAACCTTTAAAAAGAAACGAGCTTTCTCCAAGCGACGTGCAACAAATATCTCAAGAAGTTTTGCTGCTCTCCAAGCAGGATGATCACGTGAATGACTAAAATTGCTTGTTTCGTAGAGAAATACAATTTCTCTGACCCCGCCGAAGAAGCGGCTCTTCAAAACTTTAAACGGGTCGCAGAAAACTCGGGGCGAGAATTCAAGTTTCTATTCAAGGAAGACATACCCGAAATACCACGGTATAACGCTGTATTCATCAGAGCAACCACTGACCCGCTCAACACTGCATACATCGTTTCGAAAACCGCCTGGACGCTGGGGCTGAAGGTCATCGATGACCCCGAATCGATAAAGGTGTGCGCCAACAAAATCCATCAATACGAGTTATTTGAAAAATTCAACGTACCGCATATTCCAACACTGTTCCTAAGCAAGTACGAGCTTAATCACAAAAAAATCTCGGACGTATTTGACACTTTAGGAAAGCCCGTTGTCATAAAAGCGCCATACACCAGCTTCTCACGGTATGTGGAAAAAGCCTCATGTGAAACAAGCTTCCGCGACATCGCCAAAAGGTTCTTCAGAAAATCCGACATGATCGCCGTCCAGAAATTCGTGCCAACAGCCTTCGACTGGCGCGTCGGCGTTCTAAACGATGAGGTCCTGTACGTTTGCAAATACATGATTCCAAAGGGCCGCTGGAAGCACGGCGCAAAGCTCCGAGGTAAGCCTACGGTTATCTGGGGCAGAACCGTGGCGGTTAAGAAGAAAAATGCGCCGGAAGAGCTGAAGGAAGTAGCGCTGAAAGCCTGCCGCGTTGTTGGGAAAGGCCTATACGGCGTGGACATCAAAGAGGTTGATGGCGACTACGTTGTGGTGGAAGTCAACGACAACCCAAGCATTTACGCGGGCTACGAAGACCAAAGAGACAAAGACTTATACGAAAAAATCATCGCCTACCTATCTGAATGACAGTTTTATTCGACACGTATTTATTTTATCACTCTAAAAAGAGAACAGCGGAGAACATGCGCTATGCTGAAGGACACTGTTAAAGACTATGAGTTCAGCGGAGACATAATGGTGAATGAACTTGTTAACCAGATGAAAGAGGCATGGGGCTTTACAGCCGGCAAAGTTGCTGTGGGAGTAGACATCCTGGAACGCATGATTCGCACAGCCGGCTGTGTCAAGTTTCTTTCCTTCACCGGCAACCTTGTGGCCACGGGCGCGCGCGGCGTCTTTAAAGAGCTCGCGAAAAGAAAACTCGTTGACGTTATCATCACAACATGCGGAACCTTGGATCATGACTTGGCGAGGTGCTGGAGAAGCTATTACAAGGGCTCCTTCGTCATGAACGATGCTAAGCTGCATGAGATGGGCATAAACCGCTTAGGCAACGTGCTGGTTCCAAACGACAGCTACGGAACAATAATAGAGCAGAAGATGCAGACGTTGCTGGAAAGCCTCTGGAAAGAGGGCTTGAGAGAGGTTTCTGGCAGTCAACTGTGCCGCGAAATAGGCTTACGCTGCTGCAACGAGACTTCCATACTTTACTGGGCGGCGAAAAACGGCATCCAAGTCTACGTGCCCGGAATCACGGACGGCGCAGTAGGCTATCAAACATGGCTTTTCAGCCAAGACCACGATTTTAGGCTTAACCTACTGAAGGATGAAGGCGAATTAAGCGACCTAATTTTTACGGCTAAAAAAACAGGAGCGCTAATCGTCGGCGGAGGCATCTCAAAGCACCATACGATATGGTGGAACCAATTCAAAAACGGCTTAGACTACGTTGTTTACGTGAGCACCGCAGACGAGTGGGACGGCAGCCTCAGCGGCGCCCGCCCGCGCGAAGCGGTCTCATGGGGAAAAATAAGCGCGCAAGCAAAGCGCATAATGATTGAAGGTGACGCTTCGCTGATACTGCCCCTAATGGCAAGCGCGCTGTTAACTCGGCTGAGCAGGGCTTAGACTACGTCTTTGAAGAGCCACGACATGTCTGGCCCTTTACGCTTGGTTTTCACCCGTTCACAGAGTGCATGCGCTATCAGCGGCAAGGCAATGGTGGCGTCACAGTAGCATACGGCGCGCGTGCCGCTTTGACTGTTAATTTTTCCCCAGCTAATAGCCTCTTCCAGCGTGCAGCCGCTTAAGCCGCCCCATTGCGGCGAGTCTGTGGTTATTTGTATGGCGTACTTGTGTGGGTAATAGTATTCCTGCAGGCTCTTGCGCAGGCCGCCCTTCCTACTTTTAACGCCTTGGTCGTTTGTTTTCGGCGAAACCGATATTGCAATAAGCTGAGTGAAGTCTTTAGGCACTCCTCCGCCGATGTAAACTACGCCGATGTCCTGCGTTTTTGTGCCTATGGTGACAAATTGGTCGAATTCCTTTACGCTGTCGAGGATTACGTTGTGACCTCTGTTCTTGGCCATCAGAAAGGCTTCGCCGTAAGCGCTGTCAACCATGGCTGGGCTGAATATTGGGACGCCGTTTTCGTAGGCAACCGCAGCGATGGCTGGAATTTTTCTCTCACTAAGATATTTGCCCAATAAATATAAGAACTCTGCAGATGAATACACGTAATCAGTTTTTAAGGTCATGATGAAATCCGTGAGCAACTCTTCCATTTTGCGATAGTCTGTTTCCTTTCCGAAAACATCATAATACCTGTTAATGTCAGCCTTCAACAGTTCCTCATCGTTCACTAAGTGGCTGCCCTGCCAGTAGCCGAAGCCCATGGCGTCCACGATGTCTTCTGAAACGTTGGCTCCTGTTGAAACCAACACATCAATGAAACGGTTCTCCATAAGCCAATTAACAATCGTCCACTGACCAGCCGTGCTCATTGACCCCGCAAAACCCATAACAATGGTCAAATCCTTTTCTTGAAGCATTTTTTCCCAAATGCCCACGGCTTCGCCCAGTTTTCTTCCTTGATAAGCAGTTCGGCTCATTTCCGCCAGAAGCTGCGAAATACTTTTCTCTCTAACCATTATCGGTTCCAGCTTTCTATTAAAGTATGATCCACTCATCAACATGCACCGCATTGTAGATGCGGCGACTTATATATGAAATTTATCATTCCACATGCTCATATTTGGCGCATATTAGCAATTCATTGCAGAAACCTATAGAGGGGTATCAGATGGCTTCTCTAAGAGCTTGAGAGGGAAAAAGAGTGGAAATGGTGTTTATCTACTTTACAAGCTTGTATGTTTTGTCAATGTAGTCCCAGTTAACGAGGTTCCAGAAGCCTTCAACGAATTTGGCGCGGTCATTCTTGTAGTCAACGTAGTACGCGTGTTCCCACACGTCGAGAACCATAAGCAAGCGAAATGCAGGATAAACGTTCACATTATGCTTTTCTATCTGCATTATCAGCGGCCTGTCAACACATTGCTGCACGACCAGCGCAGCCCAGCCTGAGCCTTCAACGCTTGTGGCGGCTTGAGTAAACTCTTTCTTGAAACGCTCAAAACTTCCAAATTCCTTCTGTATTGCATCAGCTATTGCTCCGCCTGGTTTTCCTCCGCCTTTGCCGGGAGGCGCCAAGTTATCCCAGAAAGTGCTGTGCAGCAGGTGGCCGCCTATGTGGAACGACAGCTCCTTCAGTGTTGCTTTCATGTCGATGTCTAGGTTTTCTTTTCTCGCCTTGTCCAGCTTCTCGAATATGGCGTTGGCGCCGTTTACGTATGCCTGATGATGCTTATCGTGATGCAGCTTCAACTGCTCCTCAGACATGTACGGTGCAAGCGCATTATAGTCATAAGGTAGCTTCGGCAGACTAAACATTTTTACAGCAGACATTCTCTCTCACCAAAAATCATCATTTTAAAGGCGTAGCATAGCTAATATACTTTACTTAAGCATCGGCAAGGTTGCGCCTAGTATTGAATGCCTTCAGTTAACTTAAAGGCCTCAGGCATTTTAACCAATTCAACAATGTTAACGAAGTCAGCTCTGTCTATGAGCTCCTTCGGCGCCAGCCGCCCAGTCATAACCACAGTTGTCTCCTCAGGCACGTTATCAAGCAGTTTCAGCACATCATGCACATCCAGAAGCTTCCACTGCACCGCCAAGCATATCTCATCCAAAACAAGCAAATGCGGCCGCTTCTCCATAAGGATCCGCGCTGCAAAGTCAAGTGCTTCCTTAGCGAGCGCTTTATCGCGGCTTTTGACACGTTCAACATGGAAAGTTTCACCCGCGAATTCTGCTGTTTTCTCTTCTTCGCCAAGCCACGCCTGTCTGCCGAACTGATAAATCTCATAATGTGGCGCAAGCTTATCCTTAATCAAGTACTCGCCGATGTCTTTTTTCCATTTAAGGAACTGGATTATCACAACGTTTTTGCCGTGGCCCACAGTCCGCAATGCCAACCCAAGCGCGTTAGTGGTTTTGCCACCGCCAGTGCCATAATACAGGTATATATAACCCATAAATGCTCACCTCAGCTGGGGAAGGGGCAGTTAGGCGTCGGGCAGCCTCCCGCGTACTCGGACTGCGCAGAAACAAACTTGCCTTCCTTGGTCTTGACTTCGCCTATGTACAATACTTGTTCCGGCTTGCTGCCATACCTGAAAACCGTTATGCCTTTGCATTTAAGCCGCCAGGCTAAATCGAAAATTTCCTGTACATCCTCAACTTTTGCCTCGAACGGCATGTTAACGGTTTTAGAAACAGCATTATCCGTGAACTTCTGGAAGGCCGCCTGCATCTTAACATGCCATACAGGCGCAATATCCAAAGCCGTAACAAAAAGTCGCTTAACATCCTCAGGTACGCCAGCAATTTTCTGAACTGAGCCCGTCTTAGCCACGTCTTCAAGGAGTTGGGCGCTGTAAAAGCCTCTTGCCTTGGCAACAGCCTCAAACAGCACGTTCGTCTCAAAAAGCCTAGCGCCACCTAAAACATTCCGAATAAACGAAACAGCAAACAACGGCTCTATTCCAGAAGAGCAGCCTGCGATGATACTTATGGTTCCAGTAGGCGCCACAGTAGTCACGGTTGCATTCCTAAACGCGCTGTACTTGTTCCTCCAAATGCTCCGCTCAAAATTTGGAAAAGAACCCCGCGCCTCACCAATCTCTCTAGATCTCTCGTGTGCCTCTTCCTGGATAAACCGCATCACTTGCTCAGCCAACTTTAGCGCTTCCTCGGAATCATAAGGCACGCCAAGCAGGATCAGCATGTCAGCGAAGCCCATAACGCCTAAACCGATTTTACGGTTAGCCCTCGTTATTTCGGCTATTTCCTTAAGCGGATAAACATTTGCATCCACCACATTATCCAGAAAATGCACAGCATTCCGCACAGTCTCCCGCAGCTTATCCCAATTTACCTTGCCATCAGTTACCATACGCGAAAGATTAATTGAGCCTAAATTGCACGACTCATAAGGCAGCAATGGTTGTTCGCCACAGGGGTTTGTAGCTTCAATTCGCCCGACTTGCGGTGTCGGGTTATGGCGGTTTATCTCGTCGATGAAGATTACGCCGGGGTCTCCGCTTGCCCATGCCGACCGTGCTATCAAATTCCAGACTTCTCTTGCTTTGAGCCCCCGGACTTTCTCTTTATTCCGCGGGTTAACTAGCCAATATTCTTCGTCAGCGGCAACCGCCTGCATAAACTCGTCTGTAACAGCCACTGAAACGTTAAAATTCGACAGAAAAGTGGGATTCTGCTTGGCGGTGATGAATTCCAAAATATCCGGGTGATCCACGCGCAGGATGCCCATCATGGCGCCTCTGCGTTTTCCGCCAGCCTTTATCACTTCTGTTGCTACATCAAAAATTCGCATAAAACTTACTGGGCCAGAGGCTACGCCTTTCGTTGATCGGACAATGTCGCCTTTAGGTCTTAGCTGTGAAAAGTTGAAGCCTACGCCGCCGCCTGTCTGCTCAATAAGCGCCATGTTTTTTAAGGCAGTGAATATCCCATCAAGTGAATCGGGAACTGGAAGGACGAAACACGCGGATAACTGTCCTATGGTTGTCCCCGCGTTGAACAATGTTGGGGAATTAGGGAGAAATTCGAGCTTTGCCATCATCTCATAGAAGATTTTCTCGCTTTTTTCAGCCTCATCTCCGTATTTCTTGTCAACTTTGGCTATGGCTTTAGCTACCCGTTCAAAAAGCTGCGCTGGAGTTTCTATAATGTTTTCTTTTTCGTCGCGCAACAAATACCTTGCTTTTAGAACTTCAAGAGCGTTCACAGTCAGTTTGGGTTCTATTCCAAGAGTTTCTCGGAGAGAACGAAGCTCTTCTTTCTTCTTCCGGTAATCATCATAGGCTTGCGCCACCTTGCCATAGCCTTTTTTCTTTAAAACTTCGACAACTATGTCCTGCACGTCCTCAACTGAAGGAATCACATCTCTGAATCGTTCCTTTAACAACGCAACTACTTCTTCAGTTATGCCTTCAGCTTTCTCGCCGTTTTCAAGTTCAACCGCAAGAAAAGCTCTGTGAACAGCGTTTTTGATTCTTTCCGGCTCAAAATCAGCGAGGCTTCCGTCTCTCTTTTTGATTTTGTTTAAAAACATCTATATCCAAAATTATTGTGTTTCAATAGTGATATAAAGTTTTCAAAAAATTGATACAACGGTTCTCTTAGAGTGCAGTTAATCTTTTGGTTACTGTCTCTTTACAAATTGGCTTTTTGGCGCTCCACAAATTGGGCAAGTCCAGTTGACAGGCAACTGCTCAAAGGCTGTTCCAGCAGGTATTCCATGTTCAGGATCCCCCTTCGCCGGATCGTATATGTAACCGCAGAGGGTGCATTCCCATTTATCCATATTCGAACACTTCTTTTGCGAAAATAAAGGGACCCGCCCATATATAAGATGCACTATCGCCGAAAACATGCTTTATTGCAGAAAAAAAGAGAGGGGCAAAACAACTTTTTAGACGAGCGACTTCAGTTTTTTGATGAGTTCTTTTTTCATTTCAGGTTTTTCGTTAATTTCTTTACGGGCTTTTCGCCAATCCGCCGAGCAGCGGCCATAACTAGCTGCTCACTTACATAATCATGTATGACTTGGTCAATTGCATCCTTGTTTTTCTCTGTGACCTGCACTCCTGCCTCTTTTAAAACACTGTTAAACCATTTCCAGCAACCCAAAGAAAACACCAGATATAATCTCGCCGCGGCCGCATAATAATGTTTTGAAGAATTAGAAACAAAAAAGGGTGTTATGTGGGTTTAAAGAATTTTTCTTTCGGCGCGCCACAGATTGGACACACATCTGGCGGTGAACCTTCAACAGTGTTGCCGCATACGCTGCACACATAATAGTCCACTTGATCAAGCGGCTTTTTACTCTTCAGTGCGTCAATTGCATTTGCAAACAGCTTGGCATGCACTTGCTCTACTTGATTAGCCACGTTAAAGCTCCACGCTGCCTGCTTGTTGCCTTCCTGTTTTGCAGTAGCGATATACTCGGGGTACATTTCTTTGAATTCGAAGGTTTCTCCTGAAACCGCAGCCTCCAAGTTCTCTGGTGTTGATTTAACCTGCCCAGTTATCCGCAGATGGTTCAGTGCGTGAATTGTTTCCGCTTCTGCAGCGGCCTTAAAGAGTTTAGCAACCTGTATGTATCCCTCTTCTTCAGCCTTTTTAGCGAAAGCTAAATAGCGCCTGTTAGCCTGAGATTCACCTGCAAAAGCATGTTTCAAATTCTCTTCAGTTTTAGCCATTAATAAACCTCCTACGAGAGTAGGCGCAACAGACAGTTATAAATTATACTAATTACTGCAAAGTGCAAGTTAAAAACAGCATCATAGCAAGACCTACTTTGGCAATAAGCAACGAAGCCTTCTGCAAGTAAACGAAAAAGAAAAGCGGAATTTGAACAGAGAATCCACGTATCACCTTTCCGAGACAACTTTTAGCCCACGCGCTTTCAACGGTTTGATAATGTTAGGTCGACTTAACATCGTCAGCATCAAGTATCCTATGACCGCTACTGCAATTAAGCTACTGACGGTGATGCTAATTATCATGCCTGCCCACGCAGGTAAACTGCCCAAGACTTCTGGTGGAGGAAAGAAAATCCAGAGATAACCGCCAACGATTAAGCCGATGGGCAAAGCGCCGACAACACATGCCAGCAATCGACGCTTTCTCAAGAACATTACGAGCCAAGCGGCGACAAAGTTAGCTATAGGCCCGAGAAGCACGTCCGGTGCGCCGAGGAAGTAGTAAGCGTTAGTTAAGAAGCAACCTATCGTGACTCCGCCAATTAGCGGCCAGCCGAATAATGCTGCCAGCGCAATCATGAAGTCCGCTAAGCGCAGTTGTATAGGCCCATAAATTGTAGGGTTACCCACCGTAACAGTTTGCACAATATTGATTACCACGTACAATGCCGCAAAGACCGCGGTGCCTGTCAAATCTCGACTATCAATCTTCACCATTTTACACCTCCTACGCCGGGGTTTATATGGCGGAACGGGTGGAGGCCCACCTACCCGCCCATTAGTTTATGCACAACCAAACATTGCCTATTAAAACTTGCTGAATTATAAAAGGCAAAATTCGCATTAGCCCATGCAACATCTGATGAGGATTGCCAAAACTAAGCGACAATCACCACAACAACTCGGTGAGAACAGCGATAGCTACAAAAGCTGCGATCAGAAGAGACACCGCGATTACTACTTGGCGTTCAGTCATCGGCCGCTGATAAGTAATAAGCGTAATTAAACTGCGCCTGTGTGTGGAAACAAGCTTGTTACCGTCAAGTGTGACCGCTGCCTTTTTTCCAAAAAGGAAAACACTCAACAATATCAAAGACGAGTTGAAAACGTAGGGTATAATCGAGATCAGCAAACTTGATTTCAGATCGGCGATTACTGCATACGAGGCTATTGTCATGCCAATGGCGAATGAGCCGCTGTTGCCTACGAAAATCTTGCCCTTGAAGTTAAAAGCCGCAAGAGCAAGCCAGAGAATCAGCGGCCCAAGCATAAGAAGAAGGTGTGAAAGCGGAGACAGCGCCATTAACCCGATTAGGACTATCGCAGGGCAGATAGTTTCTAAACCGTTCAAGCCGCCAAGCATGTTCACGGTGTTAGTAACCACCATAACTAGTAATGGAATTACTAGAAAATAGTATGCCTCTCCAAAGTCTATTATGCCTATTATGGGCAACGAAATGGCGGTGCGTAAAGCGTACTCGCGCGCCAAGTACACCAAAGGCAACGCGGCGATTAGAGGCATAAACGCCTTGTACCGCCATTTCAGATCCATCCAGTCGTCCAGCAGCCCCATGAAGCCGCCAAATAGAATGCAAACAGCCAAAGTTAACGGCACAGAAACCCCATTCCCCGATTCGGCGATGCCCAGAAAGTAGCCTAGGAAGAGGTAGACTGTTGTGAATAGAACGTAAATTACGCCTAAGCCGTTTGGAACCAAGGGTTTATCTATCTTGTGCTGGTCGGGAACTCTGGGGAACACAGTTTCGCTTCCTTAGGGTTGGCTTGTAGCGTTGTAGTATTTTTGCCAGTCAATCTCGTACAAAGCCACAATTGGAATGAGGCCGCCATATTTTGCAGAAGCGTCAATTGCGCTTAGGTTCTCGCCGGCGAAGTATGCCTCCTTGAAATAGGTAGGCTGTACACCTGCCTCGTCCGCGGTAATGCCGCTTTGTACGCCGGATACATCAGCCCAACGCTGTTTTGCCCAGCTCATTAACTTGTAAATGGTCGTGTTCTTTCCGGCGTCAAGCCATTGGCCGCTAGTTGTATTGACGAATGTTTTTTCGTCCGTCCATGCAGAGTCTTCATCAAGCAAACCTTCCGCTATGAATCTGTCACGGGCTTGACCTGAAATCCGCGCCATCCACATCCATTTCCCTTCGTCGCCATATCCCACGAAGCGAACCACATAGGAGCTGCCGCTGGAAGATTGCGCTATGCCGAGGGTAACGAAGACTAGTATGTATTTGGCGTTATACCGCTCCAGCATGGCAAGCGCTTTTTCTTCAGGCGCCATAAAGATGAAACCGATGTTTTCTATCTGCGTACTATTAACCGTGGCGTTATCGGCTAAGGTTGTAACGTTGCCAAGTATGCTCAGCCAATATCCGTAGTCCCACCAAGAGCACACCACTGTGGTTGATTGAAGATTATTCCTCGTATAGCTCAGCATGTCTAACCATTCAGTCGCCGGCTCATTCGGCACTACTGGAAGGCTTGCTGCGGTAATCGTGAGAGGCGAGTACGCCTGACCGTAGACGCGAGGTATACCGCCATTTTGAGGCGAAAACGCGAGATTCGTAAGTAGAAGCAGGAAAATAAGAAAAACTGCAGCTCCGCTGTATTCCCTGCTTACGCGAGCTATTCTACGTTTCGCTTTCACTGCAAGTTCTGGTGCCTCCCGCAATAAAGCGTAAAACGGCTTCAGTATACCCAAAATTCCCGTCGCTGCTAGAAGGCTGAAGGCAGGCGCGAAGATGGCAAGCAAACGTACCATAGAGGCAGCGAAATAAAGTGAGGTAGCGCCAAAAAGCAGCAAAAAGATGTTTCTGTTAGTGGGGTTTCTCAGCGTGAAGTATAAGCCTGCTAAGAAAAAGAGTATCCCTAACCCCAAGTCATAGTAAATGCTGCCCCACGCTGTGATTCTATGCTCGGCTACTGACTCTAACAAGGGAACTGCTGAGCGGAGAAAGGGGTTTACCACCGAAAGGAACTTGCCTGCTATATTCTCCAAGTAACCAAGTTGAGCTAGTGCAATGAATACGCCAACCAGCACGACGAGCGTTACGGCAGCAAGCAAGGTTTTTGTCCTGGCGGATATGTTATGACGCAAAACTTCTGAAAGGCAAAGCAAAAGGAACACGCCGGCGACCAGTAACACTGGGCCAGTAGTTAGGTAATGCAATGATAGATATGGAAACTTTGTAGCTATGAAGAATGCTAAACCAAAAGTTATGCTGTAGGAAAGCAGCAGACGGGGAGTGTACCTTTTTAGCAGAATTAGCGTTAAAACGAAAAGGGCGGTTAAACCTAGCATATAGTAGGCTGCACCCCATCCCAAGAGGAAGTAGGCTAATGCGCCAGCGGCGCCGAAAGAGTACAGCAAAGCTGAACGCGTGGATCTATTTTCGTCAATTGCTCTCAAAAATAGGAAAATAAATGATAAGAGACCAAGGATGCCTACAGATTCTGTGTCAAAGAATCCAAGCGCGGTTCTTGCTAGGAAGGAAGGTGCTAATGCTAGAAAAAGTGAGGCGAATAGGCCAACTGTTTTTCCGCCTATGTCTTTTCCTATGAAGTAGATTATCAGGCAGGCGACCATTCCGAAGATGGCGGGTAAGAAAGAGCAAAATGACATTAGATCTACGTTAACGCCTAAAAATGAGATGATGCTGTAAAGTGCAGCGGCTGTCATCGGTAGAGATGGATATGAAGTAGACATATCCAGCCCGGCAGGGTACCATTGTTGTGTGTTTATCCATGGTGTGGGCCAATAAGGCGAGAGAAGGCCATTCTGCACCATATAGTTTGTTAAGCTGTATTGATAATATGGATCAAATTCGTTAAGGCGTAAAGTGCCTAAGGGTATTTCCCAACGCATGGGTAAAATACGAATTGTAAAAGCGATAAAGAGTATCAGAAACAAAGCGGAATAACATACTATCGAAGCGTGGCTTGTTTGGATGCGAAGTTGCCCAAGAACTTTAAGGTTATTGAAGAACCGTTCCTTAGCCGTGTCTTCTTCCTCCAACTTGTAATCGCTTCATACGTGAATGAAACCATTTATTTGTTTTGCGGTTAATAATCGTTATGTCACAATAGCCCGTTTATTTATTGCTTTCCTAGAATTAAGCTAAAGCTGAGGTATATTTGCGTTCAAGCCATGTATGATCGCCCAAGGCTTGATTATATAGGCAGAAATTTTTTGCGGCTATAGATAAGATATTGGAGATTTATGTAGGTGAATTGATTAAAAAATGAAGCTTTCCAGCATTAAATATTTGCTTATGGTAACGTAGGCTTCTCTTGAGGTTTCAAGTTTTCTTACATTGCATTTTTGAAGAGTATTCCGCTTTTTCGTTAGAGCTTATTTTACGGATTTTACGTCAACGTCAATAGGCAGTAAGGATAGTTTCCGACCACATTTAGGGCATTTTCCATCGTAACTTTGCAGTATTTCGTCTGGAGGTTTAAGTTCTGAGCCCTCGTATAACACATGTTTGCAGCCATGGCAGATTACAAGTTGGGGCATTACATGTCACTTCTTGTCAACATTTAGCATCCGCGGCATATTTATTGATTACGAACTTCAAGAGGTATTTGTGAACTGGGTTTCAGTAGTTTTGGGTACTTTGGATGTGGTATTTTGTCGCGGAGCGAGTGTTTTCGCGCTTTTTAAGCATGACGACACCGATGGTGCAGACGATGATTGTTGCAAAGATTACTATGAAGGCGATTTCCGAGAAAATTTGGTATTTCGATCCAAGCATTGTAAGGGGCAATGAGGCGAGCACGGCGGCAGCCAAACCTCGAGGGAACATTACAGTCATCAAAAGTTCATGGTTGCGTAACTCAGATTTGAAGGCAGATATTTTTACTGCAACTAATCGTGTTCCAAGGAAGATTAAAGTTAAGAGTATGCCGAAGAAAATTGACGTTAGCGATGACACATTAAAGAGAAGTCCTGTGAAAACAAAAAAGAAATCGCGAACTAGAAAGCTGATTTGGCAGTGAAAGTTGCGTACGTTGTCGTCTATTGAAACAGTGCTTCTAAATTTGAACAATCTTCCTATGGGGCGCGAGTTTCCAATAACTAAGCCGAAAAATAGAGCGGAGACTGCTCCGTTTCCACCCAAGTTTGAAGTAACAACGTAGGTTAAAAGTAACATGGCCAAGGTTAGCATGTAAGCGTTGGGTTTGCCCTTCAGCTTCTCAAGAAGGATTAGCCAAGCAATGCCGAAACCTAAACCCACAAGACCACCTAAACCGAATGCTGTGCCTACAGAGCCTAAGGCGGCGCCCATGCTTACCTCGCCTGACAGCAGTATCTTAATTACGGTGAAAGCGCCCACTGTGCAAAAAACATCAGTTAAAACAGACTCTATACTCAAAGTAGTTTCAATTTTTTCTCCAACTTTCAGTTTCCTTATTAAAGCAACGACTATTATTGAACTGGTTCCGCCGACGATGCACCCTAAAAGTAAGCCGTCCAGAAAGCGCCAACCGAGCAGTAGCTTGCAAAGGCCTGCTGTTGCGAGCACGTTTAGGCCCCAGCCAAGTACAGCCAGCACTGTAGCACGTGAACTACTGGCAACTGCTTCATGTATGTCCATGTTTAAGCCAGCGTCGAAGAGAATTATGATTAGGGCTAACGCGGCGAAATAGGGTGTAATTGCAAGTAACTCTGCCTGAACAAACAGTTGAAAGATTGGACCCAACATAAGGCCCAGCAGCAGTAGGAATATCGCGTCAGGGATGCTTGTTCGGCTGAAGAATTCTTCGCCTAAGAAACCAAGAATTATGATTACTGCTGCAACAAGAAACGCTATCACAGTTGGATCCAAAGTATAACCACCTTTGCTTGCGAGTTTTCGTTATTGCCTATTTTATTGACCTATAGTGAGCTTTTAAATTTGTGCTACAGCATTTTTAGCCAGAAGCATTAAAGGCAAGTAGGTTACCGGTGTACTCTGACATTTTGTTATTCAAAATATGTTGCAAGCCGATGATGCCATCACGAGTTTTTTGTCTGGTTTATAGTGCACCAAAACTAATTGAGAGGAATAGCGCGTACATGAAAAGTAAAATTGCGGCTTCTCGCCAGCCTATTTTTTCGCTAGACAAGAAATACCATAGGAGAAGATTTGCCATCAACGAGAAGAGTGCGACATTGGAAAACCCGCCGGTGTCTATTCCGAAGGCTGTCGCTGTCAAAGTAATGCCTAGAATCAGGGTAATGTTCACAAAACAGCTTCCAACTATGTTGCCTAATGCAAGCTCCAAGTGTCCTTTTCTTACGGCGCTTATGCTGGTTGCGAATTCAGGCATAGTTGTGCCAAAAGAGACGAGTGTGGCGCCTATGATGATTGCTGGAAGCCCAATGCTTTCTGCGATGTTAGATGCTGATTCAACTATGAAAAAAGCACAGATAACAACTCCTATAGCACCGAGAAATGTGAGGGTTAGGTAATTTCTAAGTTTGCGTTTTTCTGCTCGTGAGGGTGATTCTGCTTCAGGAGTGCCGCTTTTGGAAAGCTTGTACATGTAGAACATGAATATTATTAAAAGGATGATGCCGATAAAACGGCTGACATGCTGCAGATAAAGCAGCACCAATGGAACAACAGACGCTATGAACAGACCAAAGTGGAGGCTGCTTATTTCTTCTTTCGCCATTTTAGGTAGAAAAAAGGAGCCCCGTGGGTTTTTCAGTGCAAAAAGAAAGAAACACGCGCCGAGTATGAGGCAGATGTTAGAAATGTTGGCGCCTAAAACGTTTCCAATTGACACTCCAACGTTTTCAGGGTTTACTGTTGAAAACACAGCAACAAAAAATTCAGGGAGAGACGTGGAGAAGGCTACAAGTATGAAGCCTATAGTTGTTTTTCCCAGCCTCGTGACGCTTGCCACGTTTAAAGCATGCGTTATTGTCGTTTCACTAGCTTTGGCCAGAATAGCCAATGTCCCAAGAAGAATTGCGAAGTTACCTATTAGGCCTAGTTCCTCAAACATTGCTTTGTTCCTCTTGGCAAGCTCACTTTTATAACCGGCTTAAAAAGCCGACGATGCTAAAGAGACTTGCTGGAATTCAACTAATAAACATTTTTTAGTAGTTATCTACATTGAGGCTTTATCAGCTTTCGGCGAACCCGAAAAAAGCCTTATTGGTAAAACCTTTTTGAAGAAGAAAGTAATTTTAATGCGCAAGTGTGGTTCACAGACTGTTGGAGAAATATACGTTAATTATAACTGAAAAGCCCGATGCAGCTAGCCGGATAGCCACAGCATTAGACGCGAAAGGGAAAGCTGAAAAAGTTGTGGAAAATGGTGTTCCCTACTATTTGGCGAAAAGGGAAGGAAATATAGTTGTTGTTCCAGCATTAGGGCACTTGTACACGGTTGCAAGCCAGAAAAAGGGTTATCCTGTTTTTGATTACCAGTGGGTTCCACGATATATCGCTGAGCGAGGTGCGTCTCGGATACGTGCATGGATCAAGGTTATCGCTAACTTGGCTGAGCACGCTGACGAGTTCGTTGATGCATGCGACTACGATATTGAAGGAAGCATAATCGGCTACACCATACTGAAGTATGCTTGTGGCAGTAAGGAGAAAACTGCGCAACGCATGAAGTATTCCACGCTAACAAAAGAGGAGCTGGAAAGAGTATTCGCCGCAAGGCTGCCTCACCTAGATTTCGCTCTCATAGAAGCAGGACTGACGAGACATGAAGTGGATTGGCTATATGGCATAAACTTATCTCGCGCTTTAACGACGGCAGCAAAGAACTACAGCGGAAAATACGCCACACTCAGCAGTGGAAGGGTACAGGGACCTGTGCTTCGCTTTCTGGTTGCGCGGGAAAAAAGCATAAGGTGTTTTGTGCCTACGCCTTACTGGCGCATAAAGGCAGAAGTTGAAGTTAACGGCGTAGTTTTTGAAGCAGATTACGCAAAGAAAGTTGTTGAAACTAAGGCGGAAGCAGAAGCAGTGATAGACGCCTGCAAAGGTAAGGCAGGTGTAATAGAGAAAGTAGCGACAAAAGAGTTCAAGCAAACACCGCCTTTGCCTTTTGATTTAGGTTCCTTGCAGAGTGAAACTTACCGCGTTTTTAGGTACTCACCGATGCGCACTTCAGCAGTTGCTCAACGTTTATACTTGGATGCTTTAATTTCGTATCCTAGAACCAGCAGCCAAAAACTGCCGCCGGTGATTGGCTATCAGGCAATACTGCGAGGGATAGGCAGAAATGAGGAGTACAAGAAACTAGCGAGTGAGCTTCTTGCAAAACCAGTTTTGAAGCCGGTCGAAGGTATGAAAGAAGATCCGGCGCACCCAGCCATCTACCCTACTGGAAATTTGCCTGACCGCGAGCTAAATCGTGCTGAAAGAAACATTTGGGACATTGTTGCCAGAAGGTTTATGGCGGCTTTTGGTGAGCCAGCAATGTGGCAGAGTGTAACAGCCACCCTGACCATTGATGGCAATTTGTTTCATCTTAACGGAAAGCAGATTCTGGCGGAAGGCTGGCGCCACTTCTATGAACCCTATGTTCAGTCAGAAAGCAAACCCTTGCCGCGCATACAAGAGGGGCAAAAAGTAACTGTTAGAAAAGTGATTTTGGAAGCCAGGTTCACCAATCCGCCGTCAAGATACAACCCAGCTAGTCTTCTGCGAAAAATGGAGGCGGAAGAAATAGGAACTAAAGCAACCCGCGCGGGCATAATCCAAACATTATACGATAGAAAGTATATTCGTGGAGAAAAAATTGTGGTAACTGATGTGGGTTTTGAAGTTATTGATGTTCTGAAAAAGTACTGTCCAACCGTTATTTCAGTGGAGCTAACGAGAGCCCTTGAGGAAAGAATGAATAACATTCAACAGGGACAAGAGACAAAAGAAAACATGTTACAGCTCACTGTTAAGCTATTGGAACCAGTGATTAAGCAGCTTAAAGAAAACGAGCAGGCAATAGGCGCACGCTTGAGTCAAGCCATACAGAAAGCGGTTCTGGAAGACAGAATCCTCGGAGCATGCCCAATCTGCAAAAGCGGCAAACTTGTAGTTTTTCACTCGAAAAAAACAGGCAAACGCTTTGTTGGCTGCACGAACTATTCGGCTGGCGTTTGCAAAACTGCTTTTCCACTTCCGCAGAAAGGTTTAGTGAAACCTGCTGGTAAGGTCTGTAGCTATTGTGGTTGGCCAGCTGTTCACGTGTGGCTGAAGGGGAAACGCCCGTGGAATTTATGCCTTAATCCCAAATGCCCAATGAAAGAGAGAACGGGGGAGAAAAATTGAAGTGCAAAATATGCGAAAGAGAGGCTCAAGGAAAAGATTTCTGCTTGTTACATTCAAAAGCTTATGAGAATATAATCAAGAAATATGCTGTTTGGAGAAAGGCACTGAATGTTGCTTGGAAAGAATATTTAAGTGAGATTGCGCAAAACTCTTTAACAGGTGAATGGGCTAAGGAAATAGCAAGATACCTACTTAACAATGAGGAAAGAAAGGATGTCTAACAAAGTTAAGAAAACCGCTTCATCAATGTCATTCTCACTGAGCAGATGGTTCCGTAAAATCTCAACAGCACAGCCATCATCAGTAATTATTTCCATAATAGTGATGGCTTACGCAATTTTTCTTTTAGGCGGAGGAATATTCTCGCTTACAACACAACCGCCTTACTACGCATACATAAGTAACAATTTCTACTTTATTTGGAGTCGCATACTACAGGGTAGCAGTGCGCTTGGGGAGCAATTCGTGTCGGAAACTATTATTTCAAGCGCTCTTTACGCGATGGGTTTTGTTGGGCTTCTATCCATCTACCAAAGCACAAAATATGCTTACAAGCCAAGACAAGCATATATGATGCTAATTATAGGCGTAACATTACTCCTTTTAGCCTACATATTCCTCGAGTTTGCAATCGACATCAAAGTTTAAGCAGTTTCTACCATGGATTCTTTTTCATTTTCAACTTATAGGCTACAAGATTTGTAAGCAGATGAATAGGCGGAGTAATTATCAGAGTCGCCGCTGCGAGCTCCCATGATATCGAGGTAAACGGTAACGAAAAGACGATTGCGCCAACCACAAAGTCCACTTGGTCAACGATGGGCAGTAAATCTCCTGGGGCAATTCCTATTCGTCTTTTTAGAAAGGCGCCTCCTAGATCTCCGCAGAGAGCGCCCAAGGGGGAAAATACGCTAAGTAGTAAAGGATAATCGAAAAGTACCCATTCTGCCAGTCCCACCGTTATGCCGATGGCTAAACCGAAAAAGAAACCTCGGTAAGTCTTGTTTTTCCCGAAAATTGGTTTTCCATCAAAAAAGTTTTTTCCAAAATCCATTGGTTGTCCTCCCCCGGCTATAACTGGCACGGCGTTTGCGCAGTAGGCGGGGAAAATGAAAATTAATGCTTCAATTATCACTGTTGCTATATCCATTCAATCAACCATCACTAGTGAAGCGGGTAATCATGTATTCCTGTTCCAGTTATTCTTAAATGGCATGTTGCTTCTTGAGCTTTTCCGTATGCTTTTTCGAGCACGGCTCTAATGATCTGCGGGTTTTCTGTAGACTTCATGGCGATTATTGTGTCAGCCCAGAATTTTAAAACTCTGGTAGCCACAGGAGCCACGCTGATGTAGGATTCGTTGAAGACACTTCTCACCTGGCTGGTTACTATGATGGGTATTTTTTGGGTCTTTGCAGTCTGCGCTAAAACAGCCATCTGCCTGTTCAATTCCCGATTGAGATCGAATACTTTTCCAGTTGCTTCAGCGATTTGAGCTCGATACAAAGAGGTGACTGTGTCAATTATTACCAAACCAAAGTTTTTGGTAGTATAATCAGGTAGGTGATCTATTACGGCTGTTTGCTCTCTGAAATCGTTCGGTTTCATCAGAATTATGAGGGCGGCGATTTCCTCGAATTTCCCTGCAGAGATCTGCGAAAGCCTTTCAGCGGAGAACGTGTTATCGCAGTCTATGAATAACGTCTTGTAACCTTGCAGAGCACCATTTACAGCGCATTGCATGGCCAGAGTTGTTTTCCCAGTTTCGGGCTCTCCATAAATCAAAGTAACACTCTCAGAAGATACGCCGCCGCTCAAGCGGTGATCTAAGCATTTGCAGCCAGTCAAGATCTTTTTTATCACGTTAACGCACGCAACAGAAGAGTATGAGTGACAGAATTAATAATTGTTTAGCGCTTAACATCACTCCAAACCTTGTTTAGGTTTCCCATCTCATGCGCTTTTGGCGGTTTAAATGCTTTCTGCTGTCGCCGTGATAGCCCCTCTATAGGTTTCTGCATTGAATTGCTAATATGCGCCAAATATATTGTATTCACGAAGTTATGGCTAAGAAAAGGCTTTTCAGTATAAAAACCTGGAACCTTGTATTGTAGAAACAACCGATGTTAAATAGGTGCTTGATTGTGAAAAAGAGAATACGTTCTTGAGTGGGGTTCTTCCTAGTTGTCCTATTTGGTGGATTAATATTTTTTAGCAAGTGCCAGGTGGTTTGGGCCAGCCCAAGCCGCCAGCGGCATATCCAAGCCTGTGGTTCCAGAAGTTTCGTGTTGAGCACTTTTTGTTGAAAAAATTAGGTGGGGAAATTGGAATACAGAGTAAAGGGCTATCTTTCTAGGGATATTTTGCTTATTCCCGCTTCCTTCTCAAGCATTATTACGTGTTCCGCCTTTTCCGCAAACGCCTCGCTGTGCGTCACCGCAATTATCTGTTCTATTGCCTTGAAGCGGCTGATGGCTTCGGCTAAACGGTCGATGCTGCCGTCTTCGCTGCCGAGGCTCTCTGTAGGCTCATCAAGCACCAACATGCTCAAGCTGTGCCCCGTTCTTGATTGCATGATAAGCTGGCCTAGTCCAAGACGGTAGGCGAAAGCCAGTAGCGTCCGCTCTCCGCCTGAGAGGTTGGCAACATCCCTTTCGATGCCGCTTTCGCTTTTTACGTAAGGCGTGTAGGTTTCATCCACAATCACGTTTAGCAGTGGTGCTTCTCCGCCGACTAGGCTGTCAAGCACTTGCTGCACAAAGTTGCGGAGCACTTTCACGAATTCACTTCGCAGTTTAGGCTGAATGCTTCTGTAGGCGTCGCGGATAGCGCTTAAAACTTCAAGAGTTCGAGCGATTCTCTGCATGCGCTCAAGTTTTTCCTGCGCGTGGTCAATGCGTTCCTTCACCTCGTCCAAGCGTGCCAGCAGGTCTTTTTTGCGGTTTTCTTTAGTGCGTAACTCGGATTCCAAACGGTAATATTGCCTAAATGCTTGTTCCCGCTGTAGACGGGCCTCTTCCAAATCCGATAAGTCGAATCGGCCTATCTCAAATCGTAAAGCCTCAAGCTCCCTATTCAATTCAATTTCAAGCTGCTGTTTTGCCTCGATTTCACTTGTCAAGTCCTTGAGGGTTTTTTCTTCTTCGCTTAGCCTTGTCTTCAAGTCCTCAGCTTTTGTCGTGAGCATCTGCAGGTTCGAAAACGCTTCGTTCACTGCAGTCTTGGTTCGTTGCAATTTTTTGATTTCAATCTGCAGCTTTTCTATCATGCCTTGCCTTTCTATGTTTTCTTGCTTGATTCTCTGTGTCAAGCCGTTCTTGTATTCGTCATTCAGAGGTTGCAAACACAGGGGACAGCGGCTCTCCAGCGCCAGCGACTCGGTTCTCTTCTGGTCAGTCCGCAAATTCCGCATTGTGGCTTCCTGCTCCGCTCTTAAACTGGCAAGCTTCTCGTCGAAAGCCGCCAGCTGCCGACGTAACGCTTCAACAGGCTGGCTCGCAAATACGCCTGCCTGCTCAAGCGTCAATTTATGTGTGGCTATCTGCGAATCCAGTGAGCTTTGGCGCTGCTTTAGGTTGGCGATTATGGTTTTTTTATCCTCAACTCGCTGACTAAGCGAAGCTAAAGCTTCCTGTATGCTTGCGATGCTTGCTTGGGTTTTTGCCTCTTTCCTTCTAAGCTCTTCTATCAGCGTCTTTTTTTCTTCCAGCATCTTCAGCTTCTCATCCGCAACCTCCAAAATTTTCTTGGCACCAGCCAGCTTGCCTACGGCGTCTTGCAATTCCATTTCTAGAAGCATGAATTCCTCAGTGATGCGGTTGTATTCAGCGCTAAGCTTCTCCAACCCCACAACGTCGGCGTCTTTCTCGTAGACTTTCTTCTCCGTTTCATAATCACGCTGGTAAACAGCCATGTTACTCCAAGCTACCTCGTAGTCGGATAAACCGAAAAGCTCATCCAATCGACGTTGCCTATCTCTGGGCGCCGCATCCAATAATTCCTTCAAATGCTCTTGTCTAACCCACATTATTTCGCGGTAAAGCTCCCTATCAAGCCCAGTTATAGCCTTTAACTGCTCAGCAACGGCATCGGTTTTCATGCTTGCCAAGAGCTTTTCATCATCGAACAGCTTAAGTGCCTCGAGGTCTTGGCTTATACCTTTTCCACGCCTTTTGAGCCCGCGGACAATCCTGTAGGTTCGCCCATTTTGGCTGAACTGCACTGTGATTTTGCCTGAATCAGCGTCTTCGCGAAGCAGATACTCAAAGCTTCTGCCGAGGGGTTCACCGAACAAGGCGAAGTCTATGGCATAAAGCACACTGGATTTTCCAGTGCCCACGCCACCCAAGAGGCAGTTGAAACCCCGCGTGAAAGGCACTGTGGACTTTATGTGCGAGCGTATATTCTCTAACTGAACAACTTCAATTTTCATCGCAGCAACTCCTCAATAGCTTGCCTAACCTGCTCGTCCTGCTTCCTCGTTAAGGGCTCTATCAGCGCTATAGCGGCACGCGCAATTTTTTCTGCTTCTTCACGGCTGTAGCGGTCACTGAAAATCTGCAGAAAATACTCAAACGACTTCGTTTTCAAATCCTTAAACTCGCTCTCGAATATTGAACGCACGATTTCGTCGGGAACAGCGCTTTCTTTGAGCATCACAATCGGATGCACCAGCAAGGCTTTCTCTGCAGCGCTGCGGATGCGGGTTACGTCCACTTCTGCGCGGCTTGCCTCGGCGGGCAAAACGCCCTTTAAAACGGGAATTATTACGACGCCTTCTTCATCCGCGTTTTTGACAAGCTGAACTGCCATGTCTGTTAATTTCGCAGAAGGCATGCTTTGAAATTCCTGCTCTATAACCTTGAACTTGCGCGGAGAACGAAGCTCGATAAACTCTGGTTGGAATTCGCCTTTCGCGTTAACTTTAACATGAAAGAAGCCCTTCTTATGCTCAGCTTCGTCATAGCTCACTGTCTCCGTGGAACCGCTGTATGCTAAAAGCCCAGTTTTAAACCTGCATGTGCCCGTTTCATGTATATGGCCTGCAGCGTAGTAGTCAAACCCGTCGGGTAAAAGCTCAGGCGGCGCTTCCGCCTCCATATACGGCGGCTTCACGCCTGGCAAATCCACTGCCATGTGAAAAACGCAGATATTGCTAACCGCTGTATCAGGCGCAGGCGGATTCTGCTCCATAAACGCTGGCAGCTCTTCCTCTGTCTTTCGCCTCGTGCGGAAATTGGGCACGCCATAGATATAGCAGCAGTCAGGTTTACGCCAGCAAGCGCCGTCATGTCTCGGCAAGTGATAGATTAAGCCGGCGCTGTCCAGCGGGTACAGAATCGTGCCCGTTATCGCGTTGGGCGCTGCATCATGCGAGCCGTCAACTGTTAAAACCGGAATTCCCGCATCTCTTAAGCGCTTAAAGTTTCTTATGGCGTTCTCGAGCGTGATATTCGAGGGGCGCGCCTGATGGAATAAGTCGCCAGCAATAATCATGAAGTCTGGTTTTAACTCGATGGTTTCGTCAACTATCTCCTGGAAAGCTCTGTCGAAGTCTTCGCGTCTCGCTTCTAAGCCATACTGCGCATAGCCCAAGTGCAAGTCTGCAGCATGGACAAAACTGAAGGACTTCAAAGTTTAGCAGTCCGCCTCCCCTATGTAAATTGTTTACTTGCGCCCTTTATTTTTGGTTTTGAATGCTTTAAGGCTTTGGCAACCCTGCATCAGCAATGCTTCGTTGCTACCTATAGGGAAACATATAAACGCCTACTTTGCTTTTTACCATGAAAGTCGTGCGTAACATATGAAGTGCCGAAAATGCGGAGAAGAAACGTTTCTTCCTTTTCAGTGTCCTTACTGCGGAGACCAATTCTGCGCTACGCATCGGTTGCCCGAAGCCCACGATTGCCCACGAATGGACCTTGCACGTGTGCGAAGATGGGAAGAAGCCGATGCGGCATCTCACGAACCCGCTTCATACGAGTACCGAGTTACTTACGGCGCATCACGCCAAGCCAAAGGCCGCATATACTTCAGCCCCAAAGAGCTGAAGCATATAGCAATAGGTGCTTTGCTTGTCATGGGCATCAGCACGGCTTTCGGTTTTGATTATTTAGGTGCGACAAATTGGGCTTTCATTCTCTCTGCTATAGCCGCCATAATTACTTCATCTTTTCTTACACATGAAATAGCGCACAAACTAACCGCGCAACGCCGCGGTTTATGGGCCGAGTTTCGTTTAACCCTTTGGGGCGCCATCTTAACGTTTATTTCAATTTTTCTGCCTTTCAAAATAATCGCGCCTGGCGCCGTAATGATTTCGGGGCATACAAACATGAAGGAAATAGGAAAAATTTCAATCGCTGGACCCGCCACTAACATTGTTTTATCCGCTGTTTTCATTGGATTAACGTTTGCGCCTACCCCATATTATCAGATATTTGCTATAGGCGCCTTTTTCAATGGATACATTGCCGTTTTTAACCTAATTCCAATAGGCCTTCTTGACGGCTACAAAATTTTCAACTGGAACAAAACAGTTTGGGCAATCGCTTTCGCCGTTAGCTTGGCACTGGCAATAATAGGCTATTACGTCTACTACTTCTATTAAAAAACCTAAATGAGTTCTATTGTCACATGGACTTCTTCAGGCACTCTGATACGCATAATACGGCGCATAACCCGCTCTTCCGAGTCAATGTCAATCAGACGCTTGTGGATACGCATTTCCCAGTGATCCCATGTGGCTGTGCCCTCACCTGAAGGCGCCTTCAAGACGGGCACGCGCAGCCGCTTAGTGGGCAATGGAACAGGCCCGTTTATTTTAGCGCCTGTCTTCTGCGCGATGTTCTTCAGCTCCTCACATACCTCTTCCAGCTTGCTGTAATCTGTGCTTGTTAAGCGGATTCGCGCTTTTCTCAC
>JBBFKZ010000006.1:42786-80200 GCA_037481775.1 Bathyarchaeia archaeon | reverse complement strand
ATCGGCGGTGATGCGTATGACGTCGCCGACTTGGCAGCCTGCTTTTTTGAGGGCGCTTAACGCTTCACCCTTGTAACCTGAACTTTCCGCTTTTTCGCTCATTTATGGTTCTCCGCCAATTCATTGGAGAAGAAGGCGTTTTAGGGCTTTAACTTTATCGCACAATAACCTGCCAGCAGCGCTTACATACCAAAGTTAATTTAGAGACAAATTGACTGATTTTGCGCTAATTAAGATATTCTATAACGTAGATAATCCTTTTACGTAACCAATATTGCATTATTAACTGGTGCTCAATGTGTCTAACAAAAATGCCCTGGGCACACAAGAGCAACCGAATTTATTTCAAAAAGGCAGTCCGTTAGCCCTAAAATTCGTTATCCATTTTTCAGAGAAGTGGAAAAAAGCAAAGTTACATAGCATCCGCCGCAAGCAGGATGCACGAGCATGCTCTAAAGTTGGCGTGTCAAAGGTTCTTGTAGCGATGCTTGCAGTGCTCTTTCTGTTTTGCGTCGCATTGTTGATTCTAATTCCATATATTGCGGCTCCAAAAGTAGAAATAACAGCAGAAAAACTATCCAGTATCCCAGAGCAGTATTTTGTTGTAACCGAAGGCGATCCTGTTTTGTTACAGGCTATTTCCCAGTTAGGCAAGCCAGTCAGTGTTAATTCATTAGCCGAAACAGAGATTGACAATTAGAATCAATTTTTAGTTTAACTATAAATAGAGGCAATATAATCAAAAATCGTACCCTAATTCTCGACAGCTTAATGTAGCGTTTTTGCGACGTATGCGCTGTCATACTTATAGCCGAAGCGCATGTAGTACCGTTTCGTGCCCAACGCGCTGATAACCAGAAGCTTCTTTAAGTCGTATTCTTCACGCGCCAAACGCTCCGCCTCGCTTAGCAGAACCGCGCCGTAGCCCTTGTGCTGCCATGCCTTGGCTGAGCGCTGACCCACGGGCACCACGGGACCGTAAACGTGAAGCTCGCGCACTATAGCTGAAGGCACCGCGGTTACTTCCGGTCGGTATGCTTTGGCTGAGGGAACACGCAGCCGCAAATACCCGATTAACACGTCGTTTTGGGTGTCTTCGGCTGAAATGAAGATTTCTTCGCCCTCAGAGGCCTCGTATCGTGTGGTCAAAATCTCCACGTTCTCAGGGTCAGGATTTACGCCGTCAACCACCGAGCGGTGCCCTACTTCTCTGCAGCGTATACAGCGGCACCGTCGGCCCTGCGCCGCCAGTCGGCGATGGACTAGCTGGCGGAGATTGCTCTTGTCCACACCTGCTACAATTAGGCCTGCGGGGATGTCGCGTTGAACGCGCATGACGCGCACCCATGGCGGAAGTGCCTTTTTGACTTCGGCGATAAGCGCCGCAGCCTCCTCAGTTGAGTATGGCTTGTAAGTGCCCTTGCGATACCACTCATAAACCTTCGTGCCTTCAATTACCAGACAAGGGTAAATTTTTAGCATGTCCGGCTTGAACGCTGCATCAGCAAAAACCCGTTTGAAAGCCGCCAAATCAGCCTCTGGATTCGAGCCGGGCATTCCAGGCATAAGGTGATAACCGACTTTTAAACCGGCATCTTTGGCGATACGCGTGGCTTCAATAACATCCGCCACTGTGTGGGTTCTGCCCACCAAGCGGTAAATCTCGTCAGACGGGTTCTGCACGCCTATTTCCACGCGGGTTACGCCCATGCTGAGCATAGCGTCCACATGCGGCTGCTTGCACCAGTCCGGTCTTGTCTCCACGGTTATGCCCACATTGCGGATTCTGCTGGTTTCCGCCTCAGATTTTGCCTCCTCCAAGCTTGAAGACGTCACGCTAGTGATTGCATCCAAGCAGCGCTGAATAAACCATGTTTGATACTCAAGCGGCGTTGCGGGAAACGTGCCGCCCATAACAATAAGCTCAACCTTGTCCACGCGATGCCCAATCGCCGAAAGCTGATCAATGCGGCTTTTCACCTGCAAATACGGGTCATAGCTATTTTGGCTTCCACGCATGGCTGCAGGCTCATGCCCAGTATAGCTCTGCGGCACACCTTGCGCTGGACCGCCTGGACAGTAAGCGCATGGTTCAAGCTGCGGACACGGCTGCGGCTTCGTCATAACTGCTATTACAGTAACGCCTGAAATTGTCCGTGTGGCTTTTCGCCGCAAAAGAGGCAGTAGCCTGCGCTTTTCTTCAGGATGCAAAGCTGCTATGATCTCAGCGTTGGATGGTATCCGCTTAAGCTGGAGCTTAGCTGCAACCTGCGTCTTTATGCGCTGCACGTCCTCATGAGTAGGCGAGGGCAAAAGCAGCAGTGCATCTATGACTTCCCGTGCGGCATCAGCGGATTCCAAGGTTACACCAGCTTAAACGTACAACAAAAACTACACGTTGCAAAAAGATAAAATTTTAAAAGGCTTCCGGCTAGAAAAAGGTTTACATCCAGTTTTGCCCTGCTTTCCGTTGCAGAATAATACGCTTCTCATAATTGCGCTTGCTTCTGATCTTTGGATTAGGCTTAGTTTTTTCTGCAGCCTGGATTTTCGGCGTCTGCGACCTAACTTTTCCAGCTTTTGAAAGCGACCCGTGAGTTGGCATGTTTCATTCACCTACACGACAGAATAGGTGAACTGTAACTCTTAAACCTTGCCCAGCGGTTCCTCAAAAAACAAGCGCGGCATCGGTTGCAAGCCGCCATCCACGATACATTAAAGAAAAAGATAAGTGCTTATAGTGGTATTATCCGCGCTTCTCGTTTGGCCGTGTCCAGCAGCGCTATGGTGGTTTTGCCCGTTATGTAACCGCAAACTTCTCCGGGATTCACAACCAAAGTTTTCCCGTTGACGCGAGAAACATCAGCGTGAAAATGACCGTAAACCACTGCATCAAAGCAGCCGCAATTAGTCAAGGCATTGAGTAGTTCGGTTTCGTCGCCATGCAACAACGCCATTTTGAAGCCTTCAGCGTTAACTTCGGCGAATCTGCCGCGTATTTCGCAGTTTCCCGTTTCACTGCACCGCTTCTTTAACAGCTCGCGGTCGCCATCGTTGTTGCCGAAAACACCAATGAGCCGGGCGTTTAACGCTTTGAATTTGGGGATGACGAAGGGTGAAACGTAGTCTCCTGCGTGAAGCACTAGTCCGACTTTTTCCTCATTAAGCCTTTTAACTGCTTTATCGATCATGGGCAAGTTATCATGCGTATCAGAGATTACGCCTACCAGCATTTTACATCACGGTTTTCTGTTTTTTCGCATCGACGCAAATTAAGGTTTCCCGTTATAGAAGAATACTATAGAATATTCCCGCATGGTAATATGTTGACGAGCGAAACAGCCCTTAAAATACGCTGATTCTAACTCAGTTATAGAAAACAGTTCTATGGGAGAGCTGAAATTAGCATGGAAATAACGGATGTCGAATCAAAACGGCGAGATAAACTCAACATAATCGCGGAAATTTTGGAAATCGCGAAAGACGGCACCTTGAAAACTCAAATAATGTACCGGGCAAACCTCAGCTTTACGCAGTTAAACGAGTATCTTAGGTTTATGCTGAAAAATGAGTTGCTGAAAAAGGTTCCGGACAAAGGAAAAATGGTGTATGCGGCAACCGCAAAGGGTTTGGACTTTTTGCAAAGGTACTGTGAATTGACCGAGCTGCTGAAGCAGGTTGAAAAGGGCAAGAATGGTGTGAAAATTCCGCCTCAGAAACTGCTTAAAAACGCTTAATGCCTATTTTTAGCGTGTCATGTTTGTTGTTGCTGTAAAATTAGTGGTAAACGTTAAAGTGTCAAACTGTTGCTCAGTTTTTCTGTTTTTTGATGTAGTCTTTAACTCGTTCGTGTAGTGTAGGAAATTCGTCGAGCATGGATTTTACAACTTGCCAGCGGATTTCTTTGTCTATATAATTTTTCATGTTGTTTTTTCCGCCTTGATAGTTAAATCTTATGTCACACTATATAATATAAGTCTTTTTCTGACGGCAGAATACACCCGCAACAACCACAAAGCATAGCAACTGAAATATTGCTTTTTCGGGAATACTTGCTTTATTAGCTAAAGCAAACACTTCCATGAGAATGGAGCAAGGCTTCGAGGCTGGCAGCACAGAATGAAATTTACTAGACGCTTCAAAGTACAATACATAGCGTTTACTATACCCCTCATTCTGGCTCTGCTCTCATGGATGTACTTCCCGCTCTTAGCCACATGGATAATAAACAAGTTATTTGGCTACACCGCAGTTGAGCAAGTTGCCAACCCCATTTGGTACTGGTTACTGAGGTTCTTTTATAGTTGGTACACATTCTTAGCTATCGGCGTTACGGGTATCTGGATTGTAGCAGCCTTTTTCGCGAGAAAGCAACATGCAGCGACTAAACAAGAATTCTATCCCATGGTAAGCTTTGTAGTTCCAGCTTACAATGAAGAAAAAAACATAGCAAACTGCATAGCTAGTCTCTTTAAGTGCGCAGAAAATTACCAAGGCAACTGCGAAATTATAGTAGTTGACGACGGCAGCACAGACTATACTTATGAAAAAGCATGCGCAGCCGCAAAAATGCTCCATACCCAAAACCACAGAGTCCACTGTAAGATATCAAGGCACATGATGAACCTTGGCAAAACTGAAGCGTTAAGAACTGGTGCAAACAAGGCTTTAGGCCAATTAATCGCGGTTGTTGACAGCGATTCTGAGTGGGCGCCTTACACGCTGAAAAGACTGGTTGATTATATGCTTTCAAATGGGAAAAGCGCTGCTACAGGCTACATCCACCCAAAAACCGATGACGCAAAAGGCAAATTTCTTGTGGCTTTACAGCAGTTGGAGTACAGTCAAGGATTGGGAATTGACCGCTGTGCTCAAGCGCTCGGCAACTGTGTTCTTGTTGTTCCAGGAGCCATTGGCATCTACGATGCAGATGTATTGCGGAACATCCTGAATGAATCAAACATTCGCAGTGTAGCTGAGGATTCAGAAATCACTTTAGAAATACATAAGCGTGGAGGAAAAGTAGGCTACATAAATACTGCTTATAGCAGCACAGATGCACCTAAACGGCTAAGGCCCTTGTGGCATCAGCGGCTACGATGGATTACAGGATGGCTGCATAATACAATGGACATACATGTTGACCTGTTCAATAAACGCTCATGGCTGTCAGCAGTATTATGGTACAGTTTAATATTCGAGTATGCCGGAGCATTCGTGGATTTATTGGCTGTTTCAGCATTTCCGCTGCTCTTCTGGTTTGCACCTGACAGGCTGCACTTTGCATATAATCTCGTCGTGTTTGCAGTTTATGGTCTATTAATTAGTATAGTCAACCAAGCAATCGCGCTGAAGTATGCCTACAATAGTTTTCGCCATGACCGCTTGGTCTTATACACGCCATTTTTCCCGTTTCTCTGGCTAATTAACTTGCTCGCGCGATTACGCAGCATCGTAGCGTATACGCTCGGCAGTAGAGGAAGTTGGCATCTTGCGGAGCACGATTAGCTCATGAGAAGCGTTTTAAAGTTTGATGTAATTTTAGTGGTGTAGGATCAAGCTCTATGCCCATCAAAGCTGTACTCTTCGACATGTTTGACACGATAGTGCTAATTGAGAGGAACCATGCGTTCTATAATCCTTCGTTAAAACGAATGCACAAGTTTCTCGTCAAAAACGGCGTGAATGCTAGCTTCAGTGACTTCAAGAATGCTTACATAAAAGCTCGCGATGCGCTTTATGCAAAAGCTGATGCAAAATTGGAGGAACCGCATTTTAATGTTCGCATTTCAAACGCGCTTAAGGATTTGGGCTTCAGCTTTGATGTTAATAGCGAAGTTGTGGCTGGCGCGTCGAACGCTTTCTGCGAAGGCTTCATCGAGTACGTGTGTATTGACGACTATACCGTTGAAGTTTTGCAGAGGCTTCATGGCAAGTATAAGCTTGGAGTAGTTTCAAATTTTGCCATCCCAGAGTGCGTTATTAAACTGCTGAAAATGTATGACCTGGCCAAGTTCTTTGATGTTGTGATCGTGTCGGCGGCAATTAACAAGCGCAAACCCAGCCCAGAAATCTTTCAAGCAGCGTTAGATAAGTTAGGCGTTGGCGCCGCTGAAGCGGTTTTTGTAGGCGACACTGTGGATGCAGATATTAAGGGCGCGAAAAGCATCGGCATGAAAACCATATTTATCGAACGGCGCCCGCAGAAAGAAGTGGAACAATTCTGTCCAGATCAGACAATAAAGAGCCTGAGCGAGTTAATTGCGGCTCTTGAACGTTGCTGAGCCTCTGCGCATACCTTGAAAAGCTTTTATTTGCAAGCGCGGTTATTTCACGATTGATGTCTGGTAAGGAGTTTTTTGTAAACCGTTATAAGCAGTTAGGTTGGGAATTTGAAGCCACTACGCCCAAGCAGGCCATCAGAATAAACTGGACCAACGCAAAGGGCAAAAACATTGAAGAAAGACTGCGCGCCATAGGTGTTCATCTTGACAAGATTCCTTTCCTTGAAGCTGGCTATTGGATTCGCGAATCCAAAGTTTCGGTAGGCGCCACAACTGAATACTTGCTGGGATTATATTCTATTCAGGAGGCTGCAGCCCAGATTCCAGCTACATTGTTCACGGACTTGAAGGATAAAAGGGTGCTTGATGCTTGTGCTGCGCCAGGTGGGAAAACTGTGCAGCTGGCGGATTTGATGGGTAATAGTGGCTTGATAGTGGCTTTGGATGTTAAAAAGCGGCGGCTCGCAGCTTTGGCAAATCATCTAGAACGCTGCCACACAAGTAACACTGTTGTTTACTTGCTTGACGCAAGAAAAGCCTCGAGGCTGAAAGTGCGGTTCGACAGGATTCTTATAGATGCACCTTGCTCGGGGAATTTTGCTGCGGATAAAGATTGGTTTAACAGAAGGACACTGAAGGATGTTGAGCGCAATGCGCGGTTGCAACGGGAAATTTTAGCTGAGGCTGCTGCATGCCTAAATGGCGAGGGCGAAATTGTTTACTCAACCTGTTCTTTGGAGCCTGAGGAAAACGAGGTTAACATGGATTGGGCTGTGAAGCATTTGGGGCTTCAAATTGAAGAGATTAATTGCCACGGCCAAAGGGGTTTGACTAATGTTTTCGGAAAGGAATTGGATAGTTCTGTGGCGCGATGTAGAAGGATTTGGCCGGGTTCAACGCAGGGCTTTTTTGTTTGTAAACTCAAAAAGCATGAGGGAAAGCGATGAAGGCAATCTTAAAGTTTGCTTCTCAAGTCGGCGCTCAACTAGCCTTGAATGTTGATTCTGTGGTGAATAAAGCTGGGCGATATTTTCTTTTGAATGAGGCATTGCGTAAAGTTACGCGGCAAGACTTCTATTACGCTGGAATTTATCTGGGAAAAGTGAAGAATGGAAAGTTTTTTCCAAGTTTTAACTTGTTGGCAATCCTCGCGAAGGGCGATGCTAACAAAGTTGTTGTCGATAAGCAGGCGGCTTGGCTGTTCATTTGTGGCAGAGACATTTTTCGACGGGGAATAACCGCGATATACGGTTCTCGGAAGAGGGGTGCTCACACGCTGGTGGTAAATGAGTTCGGAGAGTGTTTGGGCTTTGGCAAGATAATATGCGCCTTGGATGAGGCTGTAGGAGACGATGAAGTGGCTGTTAAGAATGTTTTGGATGTTGGCGATTTCTTGCGCAGGGAGGTTTAGTTGCTTGCGGTTTAACGTCGTTTCTTGTTAAATGGCATATGGTTTTGATTTTGCAAAATTTTAATGATTTGCTATTTTTGTGAACATTTATCAAGTTATTTATGCGATAAATTTATATACGTTTATGGTAAATGTGTTTTCCATAACATGTGAAAACCAAGACACGAAAAAGCTATGGAGATGCGTAAAAATGAAAAACTTCAAAGACTCCGTCTGGAAAGAAAACGTGGAAAAAGTCGTTAAACAAATAAAAGAACAAGATATAAAATTCGTAAGACTACAATTTACCGACATAAACGGCATCATAAAAAACCTAGCAGTATCATCCAAAAACATCAAATCCATTTTCGAAAACGGCCAATCCTTCGACGGTTCATCCATAACAGGCTACCGACCAATTGAAGAGTCAGACATGGTGCTGTTCCCTGACCCAACAACCTTCGCGGTTCTGCCCTGGCGGCCAAAAGAAAAATCCTCCTGTAGACTCATCTGCGACGTGTACACTCCCGAGTACAAGCGCTTCGAAGGTGATCCGCGCTACATACTCGAAAGAGCAATCGCCAAAGCTCGAGAAGCCGGCTTCACCTATGTTTGCGCTCCAGAGCAGGAATTCTTTATTGTAAAAGAGAACGATTCAGCATTACCAACACCAATTGACTTGGCAGGCTACTTTGACTTTCACCCGGGCGATCTCACAGACGACTTGCGACGGGAAATAGCTGACACTGCTGAACAGTTTGGCATTGAAATTGAAATCTCCCACCACGAAGTGGCTTTAGGACAAAACGAAATTGACTTCAAGTATGATGAAGCGCTAGTTACTGCCGACAGAGCCCTGACAATGCGAATGATTACGAAAGTGATAGCAGCAAAAAACGGCTACGTAGCCACGTACATGCCAAAGCCTTTTGCAGGAATCAACGGTTCAGGAATGCACACGCACCAAAGCCTCTGGAACACAGACATGACTGAAAACCTGTTCTACGATGATGACCCAAAAACGGGTTATCTCTCGGAAACCGCTATGAACTTCATAGGCGGACAACTCGCTCACGGACGCGAAATGTGCGCCGTCCTTGCCTCTTGGCCTAACTCCTACAAACGTCTAGTGCCAGGATTCGAAGCACCAGTTTATCTTGCGTGGGCACACAAAAACCGTTCGCCGCTCATCAGGGTGCCTAACTTTGGAGGAAGAAAAGGAGCAGCCCGATGCGAGATTCGCTGTCCTGACCCCGCTGGAAACCCGTACCTGCAGTTTGCGGTTCTCCTATCTGCTGGATTAGATGGCATTAAAAATAAGATAGACCCAGGCGAGCCAGTGGAACTAAACGTTTACGAAATGAGCTATGAAGAACGCAAGAAACGAGGCATAGTCTCACTGCCCGAATCGTTAAAAGAAGCATTAGACGAGATGGAAAACAGCAAACTGATGCGCGAGACGCTTGGCGAAGTTGCTTTCGAGAACTTCTTGCGAGAGAAACGCAAAGAATGGGATCTCTACCGAACACAAGTAACTGAATGGGAAGTCAATAGATACATTAGACGCCTCTAGAATTAGCAGCTGCCTTCATTTTTTTAACCCTTAATTTTTTCAGGCAACTTGGCAATTTCAACAGTTATCTGCTCACGTTTTGCCAAATCCCGCAGAACCACCGTGCCCTCTTTAAGCTCCCGCTCTCCCACTATAACCGCGTAGTCAACTTTCCGCTTGTCAGCATCCTCCAGCGCCTTAGCCATTTTCCGCCCCATGACCTCAAACTCCACTGACACACCTGCCTCTCTGAGAAACTGCGCAAGCTTTAACGCTTCAACTTTCAGCTCCTGCTTAACAGGAATCACCACGGCAGTTTTCTCCTGCCTGCTTGACGCGCTAATCTTTTGCATCTGCATTGCCAGAACTATTCGGTCTAAGCCATGAGCAACACCAACGGCGGGCGTCGGTTCGCCTCCAAAGACTTCAATAAGCCGGTCATATCGTCCACCGCCGCCTAAAGCGATGTCAAGTTCTGGAATATTAACTTCAAAAATCATGCCCGTGTAATATTCAAGACCTCTGGCGAACGCGGCGTCTACGGTTCCAATGGGGCATCCGCTTGAGGTGACTAGCTGCAGAATTTCCTTTAGGTTGTCCACTGCCGCTTCCGCTTTCTCGTAGTCTGCAACGTATTGCCGTATTTTCTCAACCGCTTTAAGCGGCGTTTCGCCTTTTAGCTCTAATAGTCCTTGCAGAACTTTTCTGCACTTCTCCGGCGCTATAAGCTTGAATGCTTCATCATACTCCTTCTTGTCCATGCGCTGCAAAATTGCGTTTTGAACTTTCTCATCCGCGCCTTCTTGGCTTAGAATACCTCTTAATACGCCAACATGCCCTATTTTGAAGAAGTAGCCACGTAAGCCCAACATTTTCATTACATTGTTAGTGAGTGTTAGAATTTCGGCGTCAGCTTCAGGTGTGCTTGAACCAATAAGCTCAAAGTTTGCCTGCCAAAACTCGCGGTAGCGCCCGCGTTGTGGCTCATCATAACGGTAAACGCTGCCAACGCTGAAAAGCCTCAGCGGTTTAGGCTCGTTTCGCAAGGCGGTTGTGGCTAACCTTGCTATGGAAGCGGTGAATTCTGGACGCAGTGCCACCATGCGGTCGCCAAGATCTTTGAAGGTGAACATGCGCTGGCGGATTTCCTCGCCGGACTTGGCGGCCAAAAGCTCATACGGCTCAACAACGGGTGTTATCACTTCTCTGTACCCATAGAGCTTTGCGGTTTTCCTTGTTTTTGCTATAACGTTGTTCAGCATCGCTGCATCTTCAGGAAGTAAATCTCGCATCCCGCGGACAGGTTGGAACGTCGGCATAACAGGCTCACTTGGTTATTTGAAGGTTAATTGTGAGACTGAGTAGTAAACTATTTCGCCTCTTCGGTTCATAACAGCTAAGATTAGTTCCTTCTTCTGGCTTTGGCAGTGTTGCAGCGCATTTGCCAAGTCCTTGATCGGCAGCGGCTTGCCCTCTTGAATGCCCAACACTAAGTAGGCAGCAGAGTCCTTACCATACGCGCCTCGCTCATACATTCGGAATTCCGTGCCAGCGCCAAAGCCTTCGCGGACCACGTAGCCTCTGCTACGCAGATCCCTGTAAATCAGATAGTTAACCCACGCATTCGCGTCTACTTTCTCGTAACGATGTAAGACAGCTTGAAAATCCATTGGTGCATCCTTTTCGCTTTTCACTTCCAGCAAACCCTTATCCATAAGGTAAAGCGCCTCGTAGAACGCAAGCACAAGCGTGTCATTTTCGACGGTGCCGTAGCCACGTTGAGAAAGCGCATCAATGCTGCTTTTTTCAGTTATTCTAACCCCTTGTTTAGTTAGCACTCCGGTGGATTTAATTTCTGAAACCACGGTGTCTTTTACTTTATCGCTCATCGATTATCAACTGTATTAGCTTAACCTAAGTCTTTACGTTACACTTTTCTCCTTTTATACAATACGGAACATGAATACGCTAATGCGCCTAAGATGCAATGTGACCTAATAAAGTGCTCCGGTGTTAAACTTGGCAAAGTCCTTTTGATGGTAAACGCGGCTTTCAGAAACTATCGCTGACACATACTTCAACGGTGTAATGTCAAAAGCAGGGTTAAGCACGTCTACGCCTCTTGCGGCGACCCGCTGAGAACCAAAATGAGTAACTTCTTCGGCGCTTCTTTCTTCAATGACGACGTCGGATGCTTTGCGTGTTAAGTCAAACGTGGACTTTGGCGCTGCAACATAGAAGGGTACTCCGTGCTCATGTGCTAAAACCGCCACGGTAAACGTGCCGATCTTGTTAATTACTGCGTCCTGGACTATGCGGTCGGCGCCCACTATAACCTTGTTTACCAAGCGTTTGTACATGACGTAGCCAACCATGTTATCCGTTATCAACGTGGCGGGTATGCCATCGCGTTTAAGCTCATAAGCAGTAAGCCTAGCACCCTGCAGTAGCGGCCGCGTTTCTGTGGCGATCACTTTGACCTTTTTTCCCTGCTTCCACGCGGCACGTATGACGCCGAGAGCGGTGCCGTATTCAACCGTGGCCAGCTCTCCTGCGTTGCAGTGTGTTAAGATTACATCTCCGTCGCTGATTAAAGCAGCGCCGTTTTCACCTATCGCCCGATTTGCAGCTGCGTCTTCATCTGCTATCAGCTTTGCTTCTTGAACCACAATTGCCCGCAGCGCCTCAGGAGCGCCAGAAAAACTCCGCGCCTTGCTTAGGATACGGTCTGCTGCCCAAAAGAGGTTTACAGCCGTCGGTCTTGTGCTTTTTAGAAATTTCGCGGAGTTTTCCAAATCCTCGAGAAGTTTTTCCCTGCTAGCTGCTTCTGAATGGAAAGCCGTCAAGGCCAAGCCAAAGGCGGCAGCAGCACCAAGCAAGGGTGCGCCTCTAATTCGCAGGTTTTTTATGGCCTCCGCCATTTCTTCAATTGTTTTGATCTTCAAAATTACTGTTTCATTAGGCAGCTTGGTCTGATCTATTGTGATAACAGTTCCATCCTGCCATTCTATTGTTCGCATATAGGCAACCTCTGCTTCCTTGAGTTTTCGTATGGCTTTAAACAAAAATGCTTAGGTGCGGGTTTCGATTTCCGAGGGCGAGTGCAAGGAAGTTATTACCTCAATTGGGGCGTCATTACCTAATTTTAGCCTTTTTTTCCATTCTTCACCTACAGCAATAAGCGCGAAGACGCCTGAGACTTCAGCTCGTGCCTTCTTAACAAGGTTAACTAAGGCTTCTTGCGTTTCCCCACTTTTGATCATGTCGTCAACTATCAAGACGCTGTCGCGTTTTTTAATCGCGTCTTTAGGAACATACAGCGTCATTGTTACTCCTGAATCTTTCCCGAGGACATAAGTTTCCTCCAGAAAAGCTTTCACTCCGACTTCTTTGTTTCTCTTCGCTACGACAAGGTTGACGCTGAGGGCGTTGCCAACCATCGTAGCTAAGGGGATTCCATCAACAGCTGCCGTTAAGATTTTCGTCACACGCTTCCCAGCAAAGTTTGCCAAAGCATAATTTGCAGCTTGTTGGAGTATGTTGTGATCACCTATAATCTCGGTGTTATCGAAGTATCCGGTCTCGTCGAATTTTATTCTGCTACGCAGTTCAGGTTCTAGCCCAACAATTTTTGTCAGTACGCGCCAAAGCTGCTTAGCTCTGGTAGTGTTTGGCAGAACATGGCCTTTCGCGTACCTACTTAAAACCGTGACAGGTAAGCCTGTTTTGGAAGCTAATTCACGATAAGTGATGTTTCGCTTGTACTTTGCAGTTCTTAAAAGCTCGATTGTCATTAGACGAAGCTTTAGATTTTCTGCGTGTGTACTCATCCTTTTCCCCCATCTAACCGTTTAAACACAGATGCGTCAAATACTAAAACGTTTACTCTTTATGGTAGATTGCTAATTTATAATTTCCGTTAAAAATATCAACAGTCTGCTGCACTGCCTAGTATTGTGGCATTAAGCTTTTTAAAATGGAAAGATGCCCTCTTTAAGGTAAGAGGGGGTAAATGTGCAAAAGGCGCAGCAACTGTTCATAATCGCGCTCTTCGGCTCCATCTTGTTCGTAACAAAGGTCTTCTTTAACCCTCCATGGGACAATCTGTTAATAGTTGTTCAAGCAATCTTGCTGGCCTTAGCTGCATTCTTCATCAAATCGATGGGCGCCACCTACGTTGGTATTGTCGGCGGCATTTTAGCGACGTTAGCAAGACCAGCCTTGGGGCCGATGACCTTTTTCTTCACATTTCTTTTCGGTTTTTTAGTGGACGTAACCTTTTTCCTCTTCAAAGTTACAGCCCATTCGGAAGAAGTAAACCGCAACCGAGTTGTCCTCGCCATGGCACTGAGCACTGCGCTGATTGCATTCTTGAGTTATTACATAAGCTCCCTTCTATTCAAATGGCTTCCAATAGATGCGATGTGGACATCGCTTATGTTGTTTTTAGGTGCAGGTAGCGGTATCTCTGCCGGATATGCCGCGGCCTATCTCTGGAACAAATACTTGAAAAACGTGAAATCCCTCGCGTAAGCGTAAATTGCGACATTAGACGGCTGTGTACGCAAATTTTGGAAGGATATATTCTGATATTGAAATACTTTTTTTAAACTTCTTTTCAGGATGCAGGTAAAGAAAGGAGAGCAATGCTACGAAGCTTTTCCATAAGAAAGGATGTGCAGTGGCAAAGTGGCATGCGAGAGCACTGATGGTAGATCCAAAAAAGACACGATTAACAATAATTAGAACAAAAAATGCCAAGCAGCAGCTTCCACTGTGGGTTTACAAAAAATATGCTCCGCAGTACTTAACATCAAAATCATATTAATGCAGCGAGAATTTTGGTTAGCGATTTAGGGATTTATTGTTTATATTTTTCCCTTATTTTCTCATCTGCTATTTTAGCAATCAAAGCATTAGAGATTAGAACGTATTTCACACTTGTTAGCTCCGCTAATTCTGCAGGCTTCTGGTCTTGTGTCACGAGAATTAAGCCGTTTTTACCCGCATACTCCACTATGTCCTTATCTTTTGCAGAACGCAAGCCGACCTCCTGCGCTGTTAAAACTTCGTATCCGAGCGTCTCAAAATATTCTTTCAAACCCGCGTACATCTCGTCAAGCAGCAGTTTCATTTGTTACGCCTCTTGGTTAGGGCTTAATCTTGAAGCCTCAAATATTTATCTGTTTATTCTTCAACTTTAGCTGGCTGTTCTAAAGAGTAGAACAGGGTGTTCTAAAAAATAGAAATATAACCTTAAGAAGGCACATATTTCTGAGTGCGGGGCAATGGCATGAATAAAATGTGGATCTTTAGTACGTTGGCAATCGCCCTCGCCCTATCCATGGGTATTATTCAAGCATTGTACATTTTTCAATCACGCATAGCTGTGACAGAGGATTTCGAGCAGCTACCTGGAGACGGCAACCTTGGCGAGTGGGCGGCAAACGGTCAGGTTCCCCTAGATCCGAATGGGCCGGGAAATCCTGTGCAGTGGCACATAAGGCGAGTGGCAAACGTTTCAAGATCAGGCTTGTACTCGTCAGAGTTTTTCATTGATGGTACTCAGGACGACGGCACTATATGGCTGGAGAGAAAAATAAACGTGAAAACGAACACGCAGATCCATGTTGGCGTATCTTTTTGGCTTTACAGCGAGCAGGAAAGCTTTAACACCATCGCGGCGGTGGTTGCATACGCTGGCGCCACTAAACCCGTTGTTGAAGAAGATTTCGCTGTCGTGGGTGCTGCTAATGAAGCAGTTGGATGGAAAAAATACGTTTACACTTTAACCTTGAACACGGATTCAAGTGGCGACTTATGGGTTGCGGTTGACATTTCGGTGCGGTGGGAAACCTGCATGACGTATTACATCGATGACGTAAAAATAGAAGTTGTCGAAGCTTAAGCTCAGTCTATAAGGAGCAACGCAAAGGTCTCTGGGTTCTCTTCAAAGGGAAACGTTATCTCAATGCCCGCATTTTTCGCTGTGGCTCTAACGTTTACGCCCACGGCGTCTTCTGAGTACCTCGCTTTGTTTGGGTGAAGGCATGTGCTTCTGTCCAGTGTGCATTTTTCGCATAGTTGGCAATAGCCCGAGATTAGCCCTACCGCCAGCGGGTAACCTTTGTTCATGGCTGCTTTTTCAAGCTCAAGCACTAAAGACAGAATTTTTAGTTTGTCCTCTTTCCAGTCCGCCCAGAACTTTTGCAATTTCTCTTTAATATCAGGCGGAATGGCGGGATCGGTTTCAGCCTTGGAAAAGTATTTTGATAATTCGGGAGTGGCTGTTGCGCATGATTTAAATTTCATGAATAGGGCGTAGCGGTACTCTTTAACTATTTTTCGGAACTCTTCGGCAGTAGGCGTATAGGGCGGGCACATTAATGTTTTCCCATAATTTGGGCAGCCAACTTTACATTTCAGAACCACCCGGTCTTCGATGACTATTTTGTCTGTGGAAATTAGTTTTGCGTCAACTGCCCCCTTTTCCAAAGCCGTTTTTCTAAGAAACTCGAATTGCCCAAGCTCGTTTTGTGGAGCCATTAGCATTCACCGATGCTCTGGTTGATTGAGCCAAATTGATATAAATATTTAGTAGTTAAAATTGGAAAAGGTTCTATAAAATGCGGCTTGAAAAGCGCTGGTTAAAAGGCAGCGGCTCAGCGAAGCAAGAATATTTTAAGCAAATACGCGGGAACTTGAATAAAAAGTAATATAAGAGCAGCTGAACTTGTTAAGCTGGGTGCCGTTACCATCAAAAGCAAAATCAGCAGTATAGGCTACGTAAACAAAATCCGCGATAACATACTAAGCATTCCAGTGAAAAGTCTTTCACCATTGTATGAAGCGCTGAAAGCAGCGGACTGCGTCGTTTGCGCGGGCTCAGGCAGGTCGTTGCACTCGTTAAACGCGGCTATGAGCCAAATTGCCCTCAGCCAGCTAGGCTGGAGAAACAAGGTGGTAATAACCCCTGATGACCCGGGATTCCCCGGAAAAAGCATGTATGACGCCGCGGCAGATCTTGAGCGTCGCTACAAGAAGACGTTGCTGCTGATAAATTCTGGCAGCGGCTACTCTGATGATCCCTTGATGATGGCGCAAGATTTGGCACGGTATATTGAAGAGAAGAAAACCTCCAAGTTCACAATTGGCTTATTGACATCCAATTTAGAATCGCCGTTAGCTCAGATAGCACGGCAGTATGGCTACGTGGTGCAGGTTAAGGGACGCGGGAAATCCAAGCCCTCGTTTGAGTATAGCGAGACAGGCATGATGGGCGACATATTCGAGTTGGGTACGCTTCTGCTTTTATGCATGATGATTGAGGCTATTTTCAGAAACCTAGAAGCAGAGGACGTGTTCATGCTCTGCGAGGAGGAGTTTGAAAAAGTAGGCGCCATGATAGATTCTAATGTGCAGTCAGAAACCTACACGCAACTGGTTGACTTGCTGGAGAAAAGAACCAACGTGTTCATCGGCGGAAAAGGCACTGCGAACGAAATCGCCAAGATGACGGGGATACGGCTGTTTCACATCAAGAGCTTCCTAGGTGACAACGTCTACGTCACACGAGGCGTAAATACGCCGCATCCAAGAGCAGGCGACCTTGAAATCTTGCTATCTTACACTGGCGAAACGAAACTCGTCATAAACTGGGCTGAAGTGATGAAGAAATTTAACGGTACTGTGCTGGCCATAACTGGCAAGAAGGAATCAACCTTGGCTAAGAAGGCAGACTTGCAAATAATCTTGGAAGAAGAAGTCAAACCTGGAACGCCGAGGCGGTTCTACACGCGTGCCGCCTATGTTTTGAGCCCGCTGCCGGTCAAATTAGCTGAAAGGCTGGGTCAAAGAGGCTTGAAGCTCCCCGAGTACATAATCAGCTGGTACCACTCGGTAACGCAATAACAAGCAAATTCCCTCTGTCATAAGATGAATTTTTCTAAATTTTCCACGGTCTTTCGAGCTTTTATGCTCGTGCGAAGCTGATATTGGTGAAAATAACCTACGGATTTAAATCTCAAAGGTGCTAATGAGAAATAGCTGACTGCACATGAACCTGATGCAAACAGTGATGCTCGGCATAATCCAAGGCTTAACAGAGTGGCTGCCAATATCAAGCACGGGCCACCTGCGCGTAGCTGAGCAGCTCGCAGGTTTGCGGGTGCCCATACTGTTTGATGGTATATTGCATTTGGGCACACTTATTGTAACGTTGCTTTTTTTCCGTAGGGACTTAAAGGCGCTTCTTGCAGCGCTTGGAAGAATGGATTTTAAATCAGAAAAGGGCCAGTTAATTCCACCAATCATCGTTGGAACAGTGCCTACTGTTTTGATAGGACTATTTCTCGGCAGCGCCATCGAGGCGGCATTCAGCCAGCTACTTCCGATAGCATGCGCCTTTATTGTCTGTGGTGCGGTGCTTTACACGTCAAAAATTGGGCTAGAAAGAAAAGACGGCATAAGCCTGTTGGAGGCGGCGGCAATAGGCACAGCTCAGGGCATAGCCATAATCCCGGGAATATCCAGAAGCGGGTTAACAATTGCTGTTGCGCTTCTGCTTGGCATCAAACGCGAAAAAGCCTTTAAGTTCTCCTTTCTGCTTTCGATTCCCGCCATAGTCGGCGCTTTAGGCTTAACCTTTTACGAGCAGCATGCAGCCTTGGCGCTTGCGGGTGTAGAATGGCCAGAACTTCTCGTCGGTGTAGGCGTTTCGATGGTTGTGGGCTATTTTGCGCTGAGCCTACTCCGGAAAATTGTGGTTGGTCAAAAATTACATTTCTTCGCCTTTTACTGTTGGCTTTTCAGCCTTATGCTTCTAGCGCTGAGCCTCGGTGGTTTCTAGCCAAAAAGGCTTGCCAGAGAGAAAGCTGGTTAAGAACTCAGCGAAATCTCTGTTGCGCCGATAAGCCTCAACTGTTTCGCTGTTGACTACGATTTCAAGTTTTTCTCTGAATGACTTTGCCATGAGCTCCGCGACGCCTGCGTTTCTTCCGCCGTCTTTTAATTTCTCTCTTAGCAGTTCTACAGCGTCTGTGAATTTTCGGTGTAGCATTACAACCCACCTGTTGCCTTCAATGTAGGGTCCAGAAACTACACTGTCTGCGTTGGTGTATTTGTCGAGGAAGTCTTCACATTCTTTCATTCGCTCCAGCGGAGGCCCCAAATGTTTTTTGGCTTTTGAGAGAAAACGTTGCTCAAGCTCGAAAACGAACACGTTGAGCGATTTTTCGTTGCTCCAGACGGCTTCTCTGATGAGTTTGAAGTCGTTAAGTTCCAGCAGCTTATGCAGAGCCCTCTGCGTCTTGTAAAGCTGCCCCCATAAAACGTCGGGAACCGCTTCGATTCTTTCAAGCATCAGAAAAATAAACGTGGTTCCCCTGTTCTCCAGCCTGTTTCTTAGTTCCTCAACTGGCAAGGCGCTGGTTTTCGGCGGATAGAAGAAATTTGTATCTGGAGCTTTTAGGAAAGCGCGTGAAGCAGCTACTAGCGTGAAAAGTTTCTGCGGTTGCACAGCAGACGCGACGTTTCTGCCTTTATCCACTGGGTCAACTACGACCAGCGGCTCTGGAAAGAGTAGTCTTTGCTCATTCTGCCTACCTGCATAATAGCCTTCAATGTCTATTGTTATCCGCTTCGTATAGGCGGCGAACGCACGCAGAGTTTCAGCGAAGGATTTGTAATGAAGTATCAACAGTTCGCAGAGGTAACCGCTGAAGCCGCCTGTCTTTATCTCAGCTCCATAGGCGTTGATGCCCTTCAGGAACTTTTTGAGCAAGCGTACTTCGCCGCGTAAGCTTTCCGCCAAGTGCTTCTGCACATAGTCTGTGTGAAAGGGTGTTCTGTCAGTGGCGCTTCGCCACTCGCCTTGTTTCACTTCATAGCAGGGAACAATGTTCACTCTTACATCGTCAACGAACGCTTCCAAATACGGGTGCTCCGCGAAGCGCTCAACCTGTTTCGCGCCTTCAGTGGCTCTCCGTGCTATCTTCAATCCGATTTCGCCGAGTTCCCGTCGGGGCACTGATGTAGGCAAGCGCAGGAAGATGTCGATTTCAGGCTCCTCACGCAACCAGGTGTCCTTAGCAATTGAGCCCTCAACTCTAATGGTAGCTTTGACGCCATGCTCCTCGCAGGCACGGGCTGTCTTCTGCTGCAGCTCCTCAGCTAGCGCTTTCATTTTCACTCTGTCCTCTGGCGTGGGCGTAATTTTCTTCAAGACTTCCCTCGTAACAGCTTCCAGTTTCTGCATGGTCAATACCTTATTGTTGGGAACAAACCTCTCTAAGCGTTGAATAAATTGGACCTTTAGGCGTTAAATTGCTTTTTTTAAGCCGTAAACACTTTGCGGCGACCGGGCCGAAATCGTAGCTCGCGTTCTCGGTGATGAATTTGGCTAATTGCGCTTTGTTTCTTCCTGAGCGCACACGAGCGATTGTCAAGTGTGGACTGAAACCTTTAGCGTCTGGGGCAAAGCCTAAACTGCGTAAGCGTGGTTCCAGCTGGCTGAAAATGCTTTTCAATTGTTCTGCGCCTTCAGCTATTCCAGCCCAAACAACCCGTGGATAGCGCAGGTCAGGAAAAACTCCTAAGCCCTTAATTTGCACGTTAAAAGGAGTAAACTGGATTTTCTTCATTTCCTCAAAAATTCTTTCAACCATTGCAGATGTTATATTACCGAGAAAGCGAAGCGTTATGTGAATGTTCTGCGGCTCTACAAGCTTCAAGTCTGCGCCCGTTTGTGCCAGCAGGTTCTGTGCTGTTGCAACCTTGCTTAGGACAGCGGCGCTTTCAATATCAAAAGCTATGAAGCTTCTCACAGACTCAGACATGACGTTCCCTTCCCTACTTTTACATTTTCCAAGCATAAATGCTTTTTAATTCTAAGTGCTGCTATTGTAGCGAATAACGTGTGTAACATGACTGCTGACAAAATTGTTGTTGGATTAACAGGAATGCCGGGCGCTGGGAAATCTATAGTTGCAGAAATTGCGCAGACAATAGGCTACGCAGTTGTGGTTATGGGCGATGTGGTGCGTGAGGAGACGCGGAGGTGCGGCTTGCCGTTAACGCCTGAGAACGTCGGCAAAGTTATGCTTGAACTACGGGAAAAAGGCGGGCCAAGCGTGATAGCGGACAAGTGCATTCCCAAGATTGAACAGCAGAAAAGCAATAAAGTTATCGTGGATGGCATCAGAAGCCTAAGCGAAGTTGACGCGTTCAAGAGGCATTTCGCCAAATTCAGCCTTATCGCAGTTCACGCTTCACCTGAAACACGGTTTAACCGCCTCTTCAGTCGCCGCCGAAGCGATGACCCCGATGGATGGGAACTTTTCCAAGAGCGGGATATGCGCGAGCTCAGCGTAGGTTTAGGAAACGCTATAGCCATGGCTGAGTACATGATAGTAAACGAGAATGAAAAAAAAGACGCCGCCATCAAGGTAAAAGAGACATTGAGGATGATTGAAGAAAAATGGATGAGATAACCGTCAACATCGAGACAAGCATCAACCTTACAGAAAGTGAAGAAAAAGTGAAGAGAGCAGTGGAGAACCTCTTCGGCAATCTATCAACCGAAATTAAGCCATCCTACAAAGGAAGCTTGTTAAAAGCTAAGGCGAAGGGACAAGAAGCGCTTATAAAATTTCGTGACTTACTCCGCCAAGACCGCATCCGCGACGCTGCAAGAAAAGCACTTCTCGAAGCCATACGCGAGCAGACCATTAGCTTTTACCTTAACAAGCAGGCAGCATTTGCGGGGCACATCTCTTTCTCCGAAGCAGAAGCAGAATCACCCTTAGGCCCGATTAAAGTTACAATCGAATGCGATGAACCGCGGCGGCTCATTGACTGGCTTGCGCCCAGAACCGCTTAGCAACAGGAGGCAGAAGTGAACTGGCGAAGGCTTCTGTGAGCGAGGCTGGCGCGGTTTTACTGGGCAATTCAGTTGCTTGCGACGCGTTTGATGCTGACCGGCTATTCCACGTGGTCACTCATGCGCACGCAGACCATCTAGCTGGTTTAAGAAAAAGCCTGCGGAGCGGCAAAAAAGTTTTGATGACCGCAGCCACACGTGATCTTGTGGAAGTCATCTATGGTTCACTCCCGATTAACGGCAACACCGTTGAAGTAATGGATTACGGAAAAACCTTAAAGCACGATGGCGAACAGGTCACGCTTGTCAAAGCAGACCATATTTTAGGCGCCGCGCAAGTTTTGGTTGAGGACTCGACAGGCGCACGGGTTGCATACACGGGAGACTTTCGGGTAGAGGGAACCGAGCCTCTGTTGGATTGCGATGTCATGGTTGTGGAGGCAACTTATGGGAACCCCTTGTGTAAACGCTCTTTCGGGCTGGATGTAAAGGAACTGCTAATTTCACTTGTTGAGAAAAACCTCAGATACGGCGCAGTTTACGTTTTTGGTTATTACGGTAAACTTCAGGAGATCATGCAGCTGCTGCATAATGCTGATGTGAGCGTGCCGTTTGTTATGCCTGAAATGGTTTTTCGCGTTTCTAAGGTGTGCGAACAGCATGGAATGCGGCTGGGCAATTTGACGCTGGCAAGCGCAAAGGAAGGAAAGACGCTGCTGGATGAAAACCTGCCGTGCGTAGCGTTTTACCATATGAACGCCAGAAACAGTGTGGGTTTAAATGCCTCGCGCATTTGCGTCAGCGGCTGGGAGTTTCATTCGCCATGTAGGCAGATTGGTGAGCGGGAGCATTTGGTTGCATTTAGTGATCACGCGGATTTTGAAGGCTTACTTGAGTACGTTGAGCGCTGTAAGCCTAAGCGTGTTATAACAGACAACTACCGCGTAAGCCACGGCGCAACTTTGGCTAAAGAAATTAGTCGCCGCCTTGGAATTCCCGCAGTTGCCATGCCGGGAAGAAAGAGGTAACTGTTAAAATACGGTGGTTACTTTGCTCATGGCTTCAGTAGAATCAGAGAAACTGGAGGCCAATTTAACAAATGGACTTCTTTTGCAGACAGCTAAAACTTAAAAGCTAACGTTACTCTTGTTCAGAAGCGTGCGTGAAACAGCCATGAACAAATCATCTGCAATTTCAGGCTTCTATAAACTCAGCCCGAAGGAACGATTAGCGCTCGTTAAAGATTTCGCAGCCCTATCCGACGAGGAATGCAAGTTGCTGCTGAACACCGGCGCTTTGCCTTTGGAATTAGCTGACCGCATGATAGAAAACGTGATAGGCGCGTTTCCCCTGCCCTTAGGTATCGCCGTTAACTTCCTCATCAACAATAAGGATTATTTGATTCCGATGGCCATCGAGGAGCCATCTGTAGTGGCTGCAGCCAGCTACGCGGCTAAAATGGTGCGTGAAGGCGGAGGCTTCCACACAAGCAGCACGCCGCCAATAATGATTGGGCAAATACAAGTCGTCGGCATCAAAGACACGGAAGCCGCCAGACAGCGAATTTTGGACGCAAAAGCGGAAATTCTGAGAAAAGCCAATGAGCAGGACCCAGTGTTGGTTTCAGCCGGCGGTGGCGCAAAAGACCTTGACGCTAAAATCATCAGCACCACTGTTGGATCTATGCTCATAGTGGAGCTGCATGTGGACTGCCGTGACGCCATGGGCGCAAACGCAGTCAACACCATGGCGGAAGCAGTGGCGCCTATGGTAGAGCGTGTAACAGGCGGCCGGGTTTACTTGCGGATAATCAGCAACTTAGCTGTGAAACGCCTTGCCCGTGCATGGTGCACCGTTCCAAAAGAGGCATTGGGCGGAGAAGAAGTTGTGGACGGCATTGTTAACGCTTCTGCCTTCGCTGCTGCTGACCCATATCGAGCGGCGACGCATAACAAAGGTGCCTTAAACGGCATAATCGCCGTGGTCCTCGCCACAGGAAATGATCACCGCGCTGTGGAAGCCGGCGCCCACGCTTATGCAGCGCTGAATGGTAGATACACCTCGCTTTCTAGATGGGATAGAACTGAGAACGGCGACCTTAAAGGCTTCATTGAACTTCCCATGGCTGTGGGCCTTATAGGAGGCGCCGTGCGAACACATCCCATCGCTAAAATCGCTGTGAAAATCCTCGGTGTAAAAACAGCCAATGAATTCGCGGAAGTGTTGGCCGCTGTGGGTTTAGCCCAAAACCTCGCTGCGCTTCGGGCATTGGCACATGAGGGCATACAGCGCGGGCACATGTCACTTCATGCCAGAAACATCGCTGCAGCAGCAGGCGCAGAAGGCGAACTAATCGACTTAGTAGCGGAAAGAATGGTAAAGGAACGAAAAATCCGCATCGACCGAGCCAAAGAGATTCTTCAAGAGCTTAAGCAAACTAAAAAGTGATCTTTGCAAGTGCCCCACTTCTCCACTTGCGGCGTCATATTTGGCGGCTATTAGCGATTCATTGCAGAAACCTATAGAGGGGCTATCTGGGGAAACACAGTAATCTATGCTTCCAAAAGTTTTATCATGAGAAGATTCTATGACTAAGTAGCAGTAGCAGAAAAGTTATTACCCTCAAAATTATAGAGGCAGCAAGTAAAAGGAGAGGCAGATATGCCTGTTGTGTTCATAATTGGAACTGCGGGTTCTGGTAAATCGCTGTTCACAGCAGCCTTCAGCGATTGGCTTAAAATGTCAAAGCAAGATATTGCCGTCGTGAACTTGGATCCCGGCGCGTTAACGCTTCCCTATTCGCCGGATGTTGATGTGCGAAACTATGTGGACGTCGGCAACTTGATGGAGGATTATGGTTTAGGCCCTAATGGCGCCTTGATAATGGCTGCAGATCTTATAGCCGACGAAATCGAAAACATCACAAAAGAGGTGGAAGAATTAAAAGCGGACATTGTTTTAGTAGATACTCCTGGGCAGATGGAGCTTTTCGCCTTCAGAGCCAGCGGCCCCTACATTGTGAACGAGCTTACAAAAGAGCCTAAAGCATTGGTTTATCTATTCGATGCTGTTTTCTCTGTTAATCCACTCAATTACGTCTCCAACATGTTTCTCTCCGCGGCGGTGTATAACCGTTTTTTCCAGCCGCAACTACATCTGCTTTCTAAATGTGATTTACTTCCACAAAATGAGGTTGATAAAATCATTGATTGGTCAGTCAATCCGAAAGCTTTAGAATATGCAATTGAACAAAAACTGGAAGACATGAAGCGTCTCTTCAGTAGAAACATGATGCGCGCGATAAGCCAGCTTGGCCTAAAATTCACACTGATGCCAGTTTCAGCCAAAACAAACGACGGTTTCATAAACTTCAATATGGCGTTGGAGCGGATACTCGTCGGCGGTGACAAATACACTTACTAATCCCGCCGCACAGCCGCGATTTCCGCCTTTAGTCGCCTAATAGCACCCAGCTTGCAGCGAAGGCGCCGCGCTTTGCCTTAAGAGGGCTATCAGCACCAGCAATTATTATGACATCGTTGCTTTCAGGCTTGAGGGCTTGGAGAATTTTTCTTGCTGCATCAGGGAAATCTTTCTCTATACTGTCGCTTACGGATTCAATGGCTAAGTTGCCGTTTTTGCAGACTATGACAAGCGCGCGTTTCGCGCCGCCCATTATGGCGGCATCCCGCTGTTCTATGCCAGACTTCACTTTATGCCCCCTATTCTTGACTAGAAAAGCATAATTATACTCCGAAGTTGTTAACTGTGTTCGCTCTATCTCAACTCGCACGGGGAAAACTTCTTCAAGACTCTTCCAGACGCTAAGCCCCTCACTTGTAAGCTTACAGCCTTCTCTTAAAGTTACGATTAAACCTGCATCTTTAAGGCGGCTTATTATCGTGCGGACGGCCCCATCACCCACGTTTAATTTCTTAGCTAGCTTATTGCGGCCAATCGGCCTCTTAGCCATAAGCTCCAAGGCCGCAAAAATGTGAAACATGGAAAACGTGGTTGACGGCCCTGGGCCTTTGGGGCTGGCCAGACTTTCAATAAAACTTTTCAGCTGTGAGGTCATAATTGGCGCCACATACCCTTATTTAAAGTGGCTAATTATTATAATTTATGACTGCTGAAGCGTTACAGTGTAAACTTAAGCTTGCACGTGGGCATTTGACTCTGTCAACTTGCCGTTATTTCTGGGATAGTTTGGTGGCAAGCTGCTCTACCGCGTTTTTGACTTTGTTCCATTCGTCTATGTTTCTTATGCTGAACTTGTTTTTTCGCTTCCAAGTGTTGTTCCTGTTTTCCCAAAGATAAAGCCCAATTGAACGCCTTCCAGCAGCTTCATAGACTACAATGGCTTCCCACCATTTGCCACTCTTAAAAATCGTAACGTAATCGATAACCTTGTAGAATTCAGAGATGGGTAATTTTTCCGTTGACTCAGTCATGCTTGCATCTACCTAAATACTGAGTGCGCGCCCAGCCATTTAAGCGTATACTAACAAGCAGACGAAGCTTAGCCGCATGTTTGAGGCATATCTCAATGTTCAGTTTCTTCTCAAACTTTTTATTGTATCAAAAATCTCCTTCATCATATATTTCATTCTTTGTATGCTATGGCGGAAATTTCGACAAGGGCACCACGCATAAGCTCTACTCCAGCAGTGACTCGTGCTGGCGGCGCTTTTCCGAAGTATTTTGAGTATTCACTGTTGAATTCGCTGAAAAGCGAGATGGATGAAAGGTAAACAGTAACCTGCACTACATCATTTATGTCGTAGCCGGCAGCGTTTAATATTGCTTTGATGTTCCGCATGACCTGTGCGGTCTGTGCTTTAACGTCTCCGTCAATCATTTTGCCTTCTTTTGGGTCTACGGCTAGCTGTCCTGAAATAAACAGGAAATTTCCCGCTTTTATTGCTTGGCTGTATGAGCCTACAGGTTTAGGCGCATTTTCGGTTTGGATGACTTGTTTCATAGTTCAGCGCTCCGAAGCCTCATTTTTGTATAGAGGCCTAAAATTACTTTTGGATATTAAACGGAATGTAAGCGATAGTTTGTTTGCTTTTACTTGAGAATGCAGAAAGCCTTTTAAGAAAAAGGGTAGGTTATTAAAACGCTCAGTTGTAGATTTAATGAAGTGTTCCTATGAGACGAAAAGGGAAATACTTGTTTACTTCAGAATCAGTGGGCGAGGGGCACCCCGACAAAGTTGCCGACCAAATTTCTGATAGTGTTCTGGACGCAATCATAGCAAAAGACCCCAAAGCAAGGGTTGACTGCGAAACACTGGTGATGCAAGGGAACGTTATAGTTACCGGCCAGGTCACAACATCCTGCTACGTGTCAATACCCAGAATCGTCAGAAACACACTCCGCGAAATCGGATTCGACAACGCCAAAGACGGGCTGGACTGGGAAACCTGCGGCATCCTAGTTTCCCTAGAGGAGCAGTCGCCGGACATCGCAATGGGCGTTAACGAAACCGAGACACATGAGCAGGGCGCTGGAGACCAGGGAATGATGTTCGGCTACGCCACTAACGAGACAAAGGAGCTGATGCCCATGCCGATAATGCTTGCGCACAAGCTAGTCAAAAGGCTGTCAGACTGCAGAAAACAGAAAATCCTGCCTTATCTGCGGCCAGACTGCAAATCGCAGGTTACAGTGGAATATTGTGATGGAAAACCCGTAAGAGTGCACACCGTAGTCATCGCTGCACAGCACACCGAGGAAGTTGACGAGGCAAAAGTAAGAGAAGATGTAGTTAACCACGTGGTCAAGGCCATTATTCCACCAGAAATGTTAACTTCAGAAACAAAATACATCGTTAACGGCACAGGACGATTCGTGATCGGTGGAACCCTAGCGGATTCAGGCTTGACTGGACGGAAAATAATCGTGGACACCTACGGCGGCTTCGGAAGCCACGGCGGCGGATGCTTCTCAGGCAAAGACCCGTCAAAAGTGGACAGATCAGGCAGTTACATGTCCAGATACATTGCCAAGAACATAGTTGCCTCAGGCCTAGCAGACGAATGCGAGGTGCAAATAGCCTACGCCATCGGCCTAGCACAACCCGTATCCGTGTTCGTGAACACGTTCGACACTGGAAAACTGCCTGACGACGAGATTCTGAAGCTGGTGAAGAAGCACTTTGACATGCGACCTAAAGCGATTATAGAGCACTTGCGCTTGCTCCGGCCGATATACCGGAAAACCGCTGTCTTCGGTCATTTCGGAAGAGATGACCCTGACTTCACATGGGAATACACAGACAAGGCAGAAGAACTGCGGAAAGCACTAAGGCCATAGGCATAAGCCTTCCCCTTTCCTTATTCTATTTTCAGTTCTCATTTACTAGTTTGCAAAAGCATTGCAAAAATCAATAGCTGGAAAAGGAAAATTGCCTGGTTCAGTTCTCTTTTTCCATGCTTTTTAATTAAATATGTGCTAAAAGCTGATAAACCCCCATTCTTCTTTATTCTCCGCAACAAGAAGGGACCTGAAATAGGCTGCGGTGTATTCGCTGCAATAAACTTCAGAGACGAAGCGATATTTCCATATATTTATTGGGGACTACGCGCCCAAAACCATCGAGGACACCAGTCCCATGGATTTCTCACATACGACAATGGCAGGGTTTACCTGCACAAGAGACTTGGCTTAGTGCCCAAATTACTCACCAGCAACATACAAGAATGGCTCAAGCGTCTACCGGGGCACGCGGGATTAGGTAACGTGCGCTATACGACTTCGGGAAAAAGCGATGAAACGTCGATTATTCAGGGCACTCAGCCTGTTACTGCGTCGCTGAATAAGCTGAAACTTGCGATTTCATTTAACGGCAACATCGCTAATGCCATGCTGTTAAGAAAGGAGTTGGAGCAAAGCTTTCCAGGTTTCTCATATAATTGCGATTCAGACATAGTTTGCCAAAAGTTACTGCTAGAACTTGACAAGAGTGGAAACCTAGCAGAAGCTGTCGCTGCATGCATGCACAGCCTTGACGGCGCATTCTCCGTAGCAGGCATAACTGCGGAAGGTGAACTCTTCGCATTCAAAGATCCGCATGGCATAAAGCCGCTTTGCGCCGGGCACAGCCCAGACGGTGCAACCTACGCGTTTTCCTCTGAAACCGTAAGCTTGGACATGAACGGGTTTATCCGAGATTTTGAGCTTGCGCCAGGTGAACTCGTGAAGGCTTCAAAGGATGGTTTTGAGCGTATACAGCTTATTAAGAATCCTCGTAAGGCATTCTGCGCTTTTGAATACGCCTACTTCGCAAGGCCTGACTCAAGGTTTGATGGTAAATACGTTTACGAAATACGCGAAGATTTTGGAAGAAATCTCGTTAGGGAATACCCGGAAATTGTTAAAGACGCGGATGTCATTCTCTCCGTGCCTGAGACAGGCGATGACTCTGCGATGGGGGTCCACGAGGCTTCCGGGCTTAGATGGGAGCGCGCCTCACGTAGGCACCGTTACGTAACTGAAAGAGCCTTCATACTATTGAATAATGAGCGTTTCTCAACAATCGACCGCAAAGTAAACATCCTTGGCTCCAAAGTTAAAGGTAAACGAGTTATAGTAACAGAGGACAGCATAGTACGCGGCGACACCACAAAAATCATTATAGAAAAACTGCGGCGGGCAGGCGCCAGCAAGGTTTACATGTTCGTGACGTTTCCCCGCATAATCGGCCCCTGCTTCTACGGAATTGACATGGCAACTTACGGGCAACTGATAGGTTCAAAGCATAAGCCCGAAGAAATCGCTAAGATAATAGGCGCAGACGCCGTGTGCTATCAATCCATCGAAGGATTAGTGCGCGCCACAGGGCACAGCCGCGGAGAGCTATGTTTAGCCTGCGTTACAGGTGAATACCCGACGCCTTATGCACAGAAGTTAGCTGACGAAATGAAAGGAAAATTTCTCAAGGGCTATGAGGAAAAGGGAAGGCTCTACGAAACCTGCGAGATTTCAAGTGCGCATAGTGATAAAACAAATTAAGTGTTTCCGTTTATTCTCTAACAAAGGTGTCGCGAATGGAGAAAGTAGGCGTACTCGTCGTGTCATACGGTGCAAGAGAAGCCGCGATGATTGACGCTTTTAGCCGAAGCCCAAACCACAAAGTGGAGCTCTACATTGCAGACAAACAGCGCAACCCATTCAATATGAAAAGAGCCGCAAAGCATGTTGTTATACCCGACTTGAACATCGAGGAAATTTGCAGGTTTGCCGAGGCTAACCGGGATAAAATCGACTTTGTGCTGGTTGGCCCTGAAAAACCCATAATTGAGGGCGTACGCAACCTTGTAGAGCAGCGAACTGGCATCCCAGTTATCTGCCCAACACGGGACTACGCCATAGAAGCCAGCAAAGTTCAGCAGCGCTTGTTGCTGCAGGAAATAGCGCCGGAAGCAAATCCGCGCTTCAAAATCTTTGACCCGAAGGATTATGATGGGCTATCCGCTGTAAAGAAGGACGTTTACGAGTGGCTTGATGAGCTTGAGAACCAAGCGGTGGTGAAGCCAGACAAGCCTGCAGCAGGCAAAGGTGTAGGCGTTTGGGGTGACCACTTCACAACGCGCGAGCAGCTCTTTGAGCATTTCCTTTCAAACTTCCAACATGGCGCGGTTATAATCGAAGAGAAAGTAGATGGAGAAGAATCCAGCTTTCAAGCGTTCTGCGACGGCAAGCATCTGGTTCCGTTACCGGATACGCGTGATTACAAGCGTGCATTTGACGGCGACAAGGGTCCAAACACCGGCGGCATGGGCGCCTACAAAGACGCGGATGACAAATTGCCTTTCCTAACGGCGGCTGAACGGGAATGCGAACTTGAGCTTGCCGAGAAAATTTTTGAGAGATGGGCGGCGAAAATAAACGATAACACCGCCTTGAGAGGCGTGCCATTGTATTTGGCTTTTATGCACACTGGAAAGGGTATAAAGGTTCTCGAAAACAACAGCCGCCCAGGCGACCCCGAAATCATTAACATTCTTCCACTTTTAAAGGATGATTTCGTTGAAGTCTGCTTCAGAATTTTAGAAGGAAACCTCAAGCGTGTGGAATTGGAGAAGGCAGCCGCCGTGTTAACTTACAAGGTTCCACCCACATACGGCGGCTACGCGGACGCCTTCCCGGAGCGTGTGAATAAGACTAAGGTGGACACGCCAGTTGACTTGTCAAGGGCTTATGCGCTTGCAGAAAAATACGGTGATCGAATCAGAGTTTACCCAGGCTCCATGGAGGTTAGAGACGGCGAAACCTACGCGCTGAAATCCCGGGCAGTAGGCGTTTTAGGCATCGGCGCAAGCATCGAGGAAGCACGTCAAATTTCATTGGAGGGCACGCGGGCGATAAGCGGCGGAGCGCTCTGGAACAGAACTGACATCGCGGCGAGGCAGCACATAGCACAGAGCATAAGCCACATGGAGCAGTTGAGGCGTAACCTGTGAAGCCCGTTTTCATATCAGACTGCGAGGGCCCCATAAGCAAGAATGACAACGCTTATGAAATAACGGCGCATTTTATCCCAAACGGTGATAAGCTTTTCGCGCTCATAAGCAAGTACGACGACGTGCTTGCCGACGCTTTTAAACGGCCTGGCTACTCCGCTGGAAACACGCTAAAGCTGATTCTGCCCTTCCTAAAAGCATATGACCTCACAGATGAGCAGATAGAGGAATTTTCCGCTCAAAATCTGATTCTAATTGCAAACAGCAGAGAAACACTGCAACATGTGCAAGCAGTAGCCAGCGCTTTTATTGTCAGCACAAGCTATGAGCATTACATCAAGGCGCTTTGCAGAGCCACAAATTTTCCGTACGCAAACACTTACTGCACTAAACTGCGCCTCAGCAAGTATGACGTCAGCGAAGGGGAAAAGGCTTGGCTGAAAGATGTCGCGAAAGAAATTGCGCAGATGCCGATGATTAATATTCCGCCGGCTGCAAAGGCAATAGAAGACTTTTCGCCTGTGGATCAGGAAACAATTAGGCGGCTTGACAAGATTTTCTGGAGCGAAATTGCAGGCACGAGGTTAGGCCGAATCTTCATAGAAGTAACCACTGTGGGCGGCAAGCAAAAGGCTGAAGCCATACAAGATGCTGTGGAACGCGTAGGCGCGCAGTTAAGCGATGTGATGTACGTGGGCGACAGCATAACTGACGTGGAAGCCTTCAAACTTGTTAGAAGCAGCGACGGCTTAACTGTTTCATTCAACGGCAACGAGTACGCGGTGAAAAACGCTGAAGTCGCAGTGCTATCTCAAAGCAGCATCGTAACCGCCGTAATCGCTGACCTATTCTTTAACCTTGGGAAACAGCAAACACTGAAAGTGCTGGAAAGCTGGAGCCTTAAAACGCTGCAGAAAAGCACGGTTAGCCAGCATCTGTGCAGCAAGCTCCTCGAATTGTATCCTTCCGCTTTGCCCAAAGTTCAAATAGTAACAGCGGAAAATATGGACATCATAGCCAAAGAAAGCAGCGAGTTTAGAAGGAAAGTGCGAGGCGAAAGCATAGGGAGGCTCGGATAATGACTGGCAAACCTGTTATCGAGGACACTTATGCGGAAGCTTTCGCCGGGATTTTTTGCCGCATAATCATTACAGCTGACGATAAGCGTACGGTTCGCAGCGCAGCCGAGGACGCAACCGCAACACCGGCCGTGGTGATTGGCAGAGTAGAGGGCGGAGTTGAAAAATGGCTAAGCGAGAAAGAGACGCCTGACGGCCGCGCAGGCGCGCTGCTGCAGTTCTGGGGTGCAATAAACTCACGTACATCCTTCTCTGCATCGTTGAAGAAGTTTGAAACCGAGTTGTCCTACAGAATACGGCAGGACATTCTGGTTAAGCCTTTCACTGCAGTTTATGACGCATTGCCAGATGCAGAGGGAAAACTGGACATGATGGAGCATGTTGGACACTGCGGTGACGGCTACGAATGGACTGAAAAGCGACATGACCGCGAAGTCATCATTGTGCCGCTTATGGTTCCAGACTTCGTCATCGAACGCCGGCTTGGCTATGCTCGCGGCGTTATGGGCGCAAACTTTTGGGTTATGTGCAGGACAAAAGAAGCCGTGAAGAAGGCGGGCCGAAAAGCCTTAGACGCCATACACACAGTGGCGGGCGTAATCACTCCTTTTGATGTTTGTTCCGCTGGCTCAAAGCCAGAAACCAATTTTCCAGCTATAGGACCTACTACGAACCATCCATATTGTCCATCACTTAAACCGAAATTACCTCGTTCACTAGTGCCCGATGAAGTGCGTTACATTCCCGAGATAGTAATTAACGGTGTCTCAATGGATGCTGTCAAGCGGGCAATGAAAGCAGGAATCCAAGCAGCGCTTAATGTTGACGGCGTCGCCCGCGTTTCAGCGGGAAACTATGGCGGAAAACTAGGCGACTACAAAATTTACCTGCGAGAGCTGGTTTCATGAGCCGCTTTGATGTAGTAGGCTTCGGCGCGCTTAATGTGGATAAACTCTTCAAAGTGAACAGGATCGCGCGAGAGGAAGAAGAAAGCTTCGTTGAGGACTACGCAGAGGACTGCGGTGGTTCAGCAGCCAACACCACAGTTGGCCTTGCACGGTTAGGCTGCCGGGTTGGCTTCATCGGCAAAGTAGGCTGCGACAGAGAAGGCGACCTGCTAATCCAAAGCTTCTGCAGGGAAGGCGTAAACACAGAGGGCATCGTCCGCGCTGAGCAGGGCAGAAGCGGGTCGGTCTTTGGTTTTGTAGATAGAAAAGGCGGGCGCGCATTGTATATTAACTCGGGCGTCAACGACACCATAACTTTGGAAGATGTCAACGTAGCTTATGCTTCGCAAACGCGTTTTCTGCATTTAACCTCGTTCGTCGGCGAAAAATCATTTGAAACTCAGAAGAAACTCTTAGACATAATACCCGACCGTGTCAAGGTAAGTTTTGATCCAGGCGCATTATATGCCCGACGAGGCTTCGCAGCTCTGGAACCCATAATTCGAAGAACCCATGTTTTAATGCCCAATGCCCTCGAGCTTAAGCTGCTGACGGGGGAAGCGGATTACCGCAAAGGCGCAGACTTTATGCTTGAAAAGGGCGTTACGATTGTGGCGGTCAAACTTGGAAGCGGCGGCTGCTACGTTACGGACGGCCGCGAAAAGCATCTGATACCGGCGCTTAACGTGAAGGTTGTAGACACCACGGGAGCGGGAGACGCATTCTGCGCCGGCTTCCTCTACGGATTGCTTAAGGACAAAAGCCTTCAAGAATGCGGCGCACTTGGCAACTTTGTTGCTTCACGATGCATAATGAAAATGGGCGCTAGGGCAGGGTTACCCTACGCTAAGGATTTAGAACTTCCGGGTTAGATTGTCCACGAGGCTTTCGAAAATTAATTTCCCATCACCGTACTGCGGCATCTTCTCTTGGCGCGTCCAGTCTGGCTGTTGCCACCAGTAAAACGCCCTTTCAGGATGCGGCATCAAACCGAAAATGGTGCCTTCTTTGTTGCATATACCCGCAATATCGTGGAGAGAACCATTGGGGTTAGTTGGATATTTACCTTCTGCATATTCACCATTCTTGCTGCAGTAGCGGAAAACCAGCATGTCCCCGTCAATGAGCCTGTCAAACATTTTCTGCTGCTTCTCCTTTGGAAACAGGAATCTTCCTTCAGAATGCGCCACAGGTATTCTAAGAACGCTGCCCGTTGGAATTTTGCTTGTAAAAATGCATTTGCCTCTGTTTTCTTGTTTGAGGTAGACCCAGCGGCAATTGTAGCCTTGTGGAATGTTCGCAGCTAATGCGGCTTCGGGATATTCGCTTACACCGTCGAACCCTGGAAGCAGACCGTACTCAACGAGAACTTGGAAGCCGTTGCATATGCCGAGAATTGGTCTACCGTCGTCAACGAATGCGCGGATTTCTTTGCCCAACTTGGCCGAGAGCCATCTTGCAAGTATGGCGCCGGCGCGGACGTAGTCGCCGAATGAGAAGCCTCCGGGAAAGACAAGTGCTTGATAATCCATGAGATTTCTGCGTTTGGCAAGCTCGTTCACATGCAAGATTTCCGCCTTTGCGCCTAGCTCTTGGAATGCTCGTTGGGTTTCGGCGTCGCAGTTTGTTCCGCCCACACGTAAAATACAAACTTTGATTTCCTCACGCTTCACGCCTGTTACACCTCGCTGCTTAAAGTTTTCTTCCAACGGCGATATAGCTCGGCAACTGCGGCATCAACAACAACCTTCCCGTGTAAACCGCGAATTGTCAATCTTGCGTCATCAGTTACTTCGCCTATTCTGGCGCACGCATTATTTTTCATTAATGCTTCAAAATCCGCCTTGTCTTGCGCGTCAACTTCCACAAGAAAACGGCTGTTAGACTCAGAAAACAACAGGAAATCGCTACGGGTTACCTGCTTACTCGGAGCCACTCTTAGATCCAGCTTCAAGCCTAAGCTGCCTGCAAAAGCCATTTCCGCCGCTGCCACCGCCAAGCCGCCTTCTGAAAGGTCATGGCAGGCTTTAACGAGGCCTAGGTCAATGGCTTTGGTTATTGCTCGGAAGGTTCGTTTTGCCTGTCCTGCCCTCACTTTTGGCACCGACCTGCCCAAGTAACCTTTAAGCTTATAATATTCCGAGCCGCCCAGTTCATTGAAGGTTCGGCCGACTATGTAGATAAGGTCGCCTGGCTTCTTCAAGTCCATTGAAACTGCCAGCCGAATGTCAGAAATTATGCCCAGCGCGGTGATTAGGAGAGTGGGCGCAACAGGTCCCAGCGGCGACTCATTGTATAGGCTGTCTTTGCCTGAGATGAAGGGTGTTCGAAAAGCGATGGCGAAGTCATAGCAGGCTTGACATGCTCTAACAAGGGAGCCCAGCCTCTCAGGCTTCTCCGGATTGCCCCATGTGAAATTGTCCAGAAGCGCTATTCTGCGGCCGCCCACTGCCACGTTGTTGCGTATGGCTTCGTCTATGGCTGATGCGGCCATCCAGTAAGCGTCAATTTTCCCGTAATTCGGGTTCATGCCGCATGATATTACGGCGCCTTTCCAGGAGTTTTCCAGCGGCTTTATCACCGCGGCATCATTTGGTCCGCTGTTTTCGCCATGCAGCGGCTTCAGCACAGTGTTCCCTTTTACTTCATGGTCGTAGGTGCGTACTACGCTTTCTTTGCTGGCGATGTTCGGTGCCTCGAGTAACGCTAAAAGAGTTTCCGTGAGGTCCGCAGGCTCTGGAAACGTGGGTTCCTCAATTTCTACAGTTGGATATATAGCGTTTTTTACGCTTTCAGGCGGTTTAAAGAGAAATTTCATGTGCATGTCTGCGACTTGTTCGCCTTGATAAGCGAGTTGTAGTCGCTGCTCTTTGGTGAGCGTCCCTATTGCAGTTGCTTCTACATCTTCTTTTTCGAAAACTTCCAGCACGTTTTCGAGTTTTTCAGGCGGAACTGTTAAGAGCATTCGTTCCTGGGATTCTGAGAGGTAGATTTCCCAAGGCGCTAGCCCCAGGTACTTTAAGGGAACTTTGTCCAGCGCCACTTTTGCGCCGCAGTCAAATTTTTTTGCGGTTTCGCCTACGGCTGAGGATAAGCCGCCTCCGCCTAAATCCGTTATCGCCGATGCGAGTTCCCGGTCTCGGATTTCAATCACCGCTCGCTTCAGTTTCTCCTCCTCGATGGGGTCGGCGATTTGCACGGCTGGACGAGAGACTTCTTCTGACTTTTCGGTCAGTTCAGCTGAAGCGAAGGTTACGCCGTGGATGCCGTCGCGGCCGGTTTTTCCGCCTGCAAGCACTATTATGTGGCCTGGCTGGGCGTTTCTTCGGAACTTTTTAAGCGGTAGGATCCCCACGCATCCACAGTAGACCACGACGTTGCCTGTGTAGCTTTCGTCAAAGTATATGGCGCCGTTCACGGTGGGGATGCCCATGTTGTTTCCGTAGGCGCCGATGCCTGCGGTAACACCCATGTAAACATACTTTGGATGCTTCACGCCTGCTGGAAGCTTCGCGTAATCATAATCTAACGGGCCGAAGCCCAGAACGTCGGTGCATGCAATGGGGTCAGCCCATACGCCGAGGACGTCGCGGATTACGCCGCCTACGCCTGTGGCTGCGCCTCCGAAGGGCTCCACTGCAGACGGGTGATTATGTGTTTCAACTTTGGCGGCTATGCCGTAGCCTTTGTCGAAGCGGATTATGCCTGCGTTATCTTCGAAGACGCTGAAGCACCAGCGGGGGGCGATTGCTTTGGTGGCTTTTGCTATGTATGTTTTAAAGAGGCTGTTGATTTCCGTTTTGCCTATGCGGATTTTGCCTTTGAATGTCTTGTGATAGCAGTGTTCGCTCCATGTCTGCGCTATGGCTTGCAACTCCACGTCCGTTGGGTTTCTGCCCTCGCTCGCAAAGTAATCTCTGATGGCTTTCATCTCTTCTATGTTTAAGCATAAGCCCAGTTCGCCGCTGATTTCTAACAGCTGCCTGTCAGAGGCTTTGGATAGGGCTACTTCGTAAAGTGGGAAAGCGGTTTTTCTGCGTATGTAGAAGCTTCCGTTCATTTCTGCTCCTCTATTATTATTGTGTAATTATCCTTCGTTGGATTCGCCAAAAGTTTTCGGCACATTTCCTCCGCTTTCGCCGCGGCTTCCTTCTGCGTTTGAGCCTCGAGAATTACTGTGTAAACCTTGCCCACGTTCACGGCGCTAACTGCGTAGCCGAGCTCTTTTAGTAGGCGCGCTGTGGTTTCGCCTTCGGGGTCGCTGTGACCTGGTTTCAGGCTGACTTCTATTTTTGCGCGGTATTTCATGGGCTAAATGTTAAGCGCTTGGAATTTAAACGCTTTCATCACATAAAATGCAAAGCATTATGCTAAGACTAAATTCTTACCGGCGTGCTTTATCACTATTCTCTGCGTGTCGGTCACGATTCCAATCTGCTCCGGCTGCGCGCCAGCCTTTTCTAAGGTGTTCAGCGCGTTTTCTGTCTCTTGCTTGTCCACGATTACCGCAAAGCCCCAGCCCATGTTGAAGGTTCGGAACATCTCCTCATCCGTTACGGCGTAGCCGAGTTCTGCGGCGGTTTTCTGAATTAAGCTGAAGATTGGTTGCGGCTTGAAGTTGCGGAATTCGAAGCCTGTGCCAGGGGAGAATCGGGCGAGATTGTTGAATTTCAAGTATGCGTCTCCTGTTATGTGCACCGCTGCCTTGATTCGTGTTGTCTCGGCTAATTGGAGGATGGGTTTAACGTAGATGCGTGTAGGCTCCAGCATCTCGCTGATGAGTGCTCTGCCAATCGCGTCTGGCGCATCGTGCG
>JBBFKZ010000006.1:0-42776 GCA_037481775.1 Bathyarchaeia archaeon | reverse complement strand
AATTTTCCGTGCAAGGGTTATGCCGTTGCTGTGTAGACCGCTACTTCTCAAGCCTATTATCGGGTCGCCTGCCTTGATGCCCTCACCAGTGATTATTCGAGGCTTTTCCACTCTGCCTATGGCAGCGACAATCATGTCGAAGCCTTTGCCCTCCGCAATGCCCTTGATGAGTTCAGCTACGTCGCCTATTTCTCCGCTTGTGACAGGGCATTCCGCTTCCTCTGCGCCGCGGGCGATTCCCTCGAGCCACTGCCGCACAAGCGCGGGGTCGCTGACTTGCGCGTGAATGTTGTCGGCTAATGCAAGCGGCGTGGCGCCTGAGCGTATCACGTCGTTAACCGCCATGGCAACGGCGTCAACGCCTATTGTATCGTATTTGCCTGCCAGCTGCGCCAGCAGCACCTTGGTGCCGACGCCCTCGATGACCAAGTCCAAATAAGCGTCTTCGCTAATCGGGAATATGTTGCCGTAGGGCAGCTGCAGCACTGCGCCTTGGCGGCTGTACCTGTAGGTTTCCTGCAGTCGCTTTAGGGCTTTCTTGGATTCTGCGCGTTGCTCGCGGTTCACGCCAGCATCTGCGTAAGTAAAGTTTTTAACCATGGCGCGTCTGGTTCTCCTGTTGCTACTTCTTTCGTGATGGTAGCAGATAATAGTTGCTGTTCGACTTGCGGGATAAAAGTTTAAGTTTAATATGTGCATGTTTAAGTGTGCAATTGCGGTCGTAGTCTAGTTTGGCTAGGACATCAGCCTCCCACGCTGACGACCCGGGTTCAAATCCCGGCGACCGCACCATCACCACTAGTTCTGGTGCACTGGCCATTCCTGCCTTTTTTAAATGTAGACGTATGGACATTTGCGGGACCACCGTGATACATGATTATGATAGGAGACTTGAGGCGGCTAAGCTACGGCTTTCAAGGCTTGCTAACGGACAGGCGCTTTTAGCCTTTATTGATCATTTAAAAGCTCTCGGCCTTTCAGATGGCCGACTGACCAAGTACGCGAACCACCTCTGCGTCATCATGAGGAGCACCCGTTTGACCCCTCAACCATAAGCAGAAGCCAAGTAGAGAACGCCATAGCGTGGATTAACAGTCAACCATATAAGGCTTCCACGAAAGATGACTTTAGGCTTGTCATAAAGCAAATTGTCCAGTACGCTAAATGGGGAAGGTCGAAAAGACTAATCCAACATAACAAGGATTGAAACTATAATTAGAACAAACACTTGCGCGCTACAATGGTGTTGTAGTAGGGTTTTGGAGGGGTGGTCCTCTACAATTCAATCATTCAATAACTACGATGACGTGCTCTGAGCAATAATATTCCTAACAATTGCCGCCTACATTATCATCTTCAACGTTTCATTGAGGAAGTGCATGTTCACATTTTCTAGTTTCTTAAGAACCGCAATCATTCGCTCAAGTTTTTGTTTCCGCTCAAGACCATTTACCTCAAGACTCTTGATTGTAGCTTCAAAATGCTTCATTTCCACGAATTTCGCCTTTTCTTCCATCGCCATCCTCGCGGAATCCAAAGCCAGCTTTTCAAGTTCCGCACCTGTCCACCAAGCCGTCATCTTCGCAAGCGCATTAAGATCAACCGTTTTGGCAAGCGGAATCTTTCGCAGTTTTTGAGTATGCACTTCAAGGATTTCCTTTCGAGCCTCAAAATCTGGCGGCGGAATAAGGCAAATCTCGTCAATGCGACCCGCACGGATAAAGGCATAGTCTATGTCCTCGAGGAAGTTTGTCGCGCCTATGAGAAAACTTTGGCGTGTCCTTTGACCAAGCCATTCAAGAAGCATATTGGTAACTCGCCTCGTTACTCCGCTGTCCCCGCTACCGATCTTGTCCCTTGCCATCGCGATCTGATCCACTTCATCCATGAACACCATTATAGGCGAAAGCATCTCAATCATCCTTGTAATTTGTCGCACCCGCGACTCGCTCTCTCCCACAATGCCTCTGAAGAAGTCGCTCGGCGATAAGCGAACCATTGCAATTCCCAATTCCTTTGCCATTGCCTCCGCAAAGTAACTCTTGCCTGTTCCAGCAAGACCATAGAAGATCATGCCCCTCGGTAAGCCCACACCGTAATAGTTGGCGATTTCAGGATTCTTCAATGGCAAAATGATGCGGTTGCTCACGTATTGCTTTAGCTTTGCATAGCCACCAACTTGCTCGAAACCGATCTTTGGCTCCACGAACACAAGCCCATAATTCCGCAAGACGTTTTTCTTGTGTTCCGTAAACGGCAAAGTTTGCAACTTGCCATAACGACTTACACTTTCCAAGAAAGCCGTTTGAAAGCTGTGCAGATCAAGCCCTGCTGAAGCCTGCACAATTTCCTCGCTCGGTTCAAGCTTAATGTTAGCAACTGCTACAAGGTCATCAATCAATTTTTTCATCAAGTTTCTGCGCTCAACCTCAAGGCTCGGCGGGACCGCTATTGTGTAGCACATGCGCCTCAATGTTTCATTGAACAGACCCGCATCCGAACAGAACACGACCACCGTGCTTCCCTTGCGATATAATTCCTGCGATTGCGACCAATCGAAAAGGTCTTCAGACAAGAGTTCCACATGTTCCTTCAGAAAGGCATAGCTTATCAGCAGAACGCTCGTCTGCGTAGTCAGCAATTCTGAGGTATCAACTGTCGGCTCTATTTCGAGCTTTACGCCATCCGCATCCACTACATAGCCCTTTTGCAATCGCCAATGGTAGAATTTGAAATCAGTTTTGAGCAATTCCGCAAGTTTGCCCTTGGCAAGAGAAATGAATTGGTTTATGCGCTGTATGTCGTACGTTTCAAACAGGAAAACATTTGTGTATTGCGATTCCCGTTTTATTAGGAACTCGTTTAACCACTCTATTGAATAGTTTTGCATATCAAAACACCAAGGGCAACCAACACTTGCAAATATATAAAGTTTCAGAAAACCAGCGCTGGTTGCATGTTCCTTTATATTTCGTGCCTTCGCCTGTTCTTATAGTAATTGCCACTTTTTATGTCGTGACTCGACGCAGTTTGCTCGTCGACTTATACCTTCCTCGTTTGCACTCTGCTATTCACCGATTTTAATGTTAAAAATTTTGAATTGTGCACCGCGTTTGATAATGGAGTAGATAACGTTAAAAAGCTTATAATGTGCAGCTGGTTAACCATAGAAATTTCAATTTCGCCTTCTTTTTATGTCCTCTCACCACAGATCCATCAAAATTAACTGGAAGTTTTGTGTCCCCTGTCTTCTTTATGATTGCTTGGCCCGTATTTTTAGGTCAAATTTTAGCATGGGTAAATGAGCATAATTGTTTATATATTGCTGCTAGCTGAGTTTTGAGTTATGAGATTTACAGGCGAAGAGTTCTACAAATATTTCTTTTGTGGTTTTCAGGATTATGTGAAAAGGAACAGAAATAAGTATGAACGAGCGTTGAGTGATGCTGCGTGGACGGTTTATGTAAAGGATGGTTTCTTATGCGAATTGGCTAAGAATTTCGGTTTTAAAATAACGAAGGAAGGAGTATATGGAGTTGACCTTACGTGGGAAAAGTTTCCAGAGGGCATTTTAGTCGCTATTGAGCATGAAAATGATGTAACGTCTGTTTGGGACAGGGAAATCCCAAGTCTTCTGAAGACTGTTGCGCCTTTAAAGGTGCTGATAACATATGTTGGCGATGACGAGTTTCCTGGAGAAAGCATAGCTAATAGGTTACTTGGGTATTTAAGGGATGCTAACTTTAATCAAGAGTTTTTGTTGATTCTGGGCAGTGCTTCAATGAATGAGCCGACTGATTGGATTGGATACGTTTACAGGCTAGAATTAACATGTCGTAGCCTCGTTTATTGTTCAAATTTTCTTCAAGCCGCAAATAATCCTGCCAAAAAGGCTTGGAAAACCCGAAAGGCGAGAAAGGCCTTATCCTAAATAATTTTCAGTTCTTTAGGGTGTTTTCGAATGCTTCGGATGAATTTTTTAAACAGTAAGTCCTCTGAGTTCTTTACCCCTCACTTCGAGGCCGCTAGATTTTAAAAGCTTTATTAACTGCTTGGTCTTATCCAACGTGGGTTCGGGTAGGCTGATTAGCGCTGGCTTTGAGTTGTAGCCTATCCACACGTATTCCGGCTCAGTCTTGGCGATCATCTCAAAGAAGACATCCACGTCGAAGTCCAATAGTGGCTCAGCCGTTATCACTTTTCGGAGGTGGTTGAGTTCGAGGAATGTTTTGTGTCTCTGGCTTGGCATAGGCGCCTTTGATATGCGGCGGTAGCCTTCGTCCCTATTTGTTTCAAGCGTCTCCAGGATTATGGCGTTGAACGGTTTATCCTCTAAGAGCGGCAGTAGCCTGGAAGCGCTGGCCCAGTTTTTGCTCTGGAAGTAGTAGGTTTTCTCCGGGCTTCTGGCGTAGTGCTCCGTTATCCTATCCACTATCTTTTCTATGAAGCTTGTTTCGCAGAAGGCTATGTCGCCGTTGCCGCAGACGAATATGGTTTCGGCACTTGGAAGTCGCCGGAGCCTGTCAGGGTGGTAGTGTGGGGTGAAGTTGTAACATGCTTTGCAGTTGCTTTTTGCCCAACGTTTCAGTTGTCTCTGAAAAGATGCGTCACAGTATACGCAGTCGTGGTTGCAGCCGACAAACGGGTTCCATGTTTTCACGTTAGCATACATGTTTGTTCGCGTCTTCGTAGCCAATATTATCCCCTTTTGGATTATTTTTTGGTATTTTGTGTGCTTTAAAAAACTGATGATTTTTCGGTAAGTATTTGAGGTGTGTATTTTGGTTATTGTGTTTGGGGCGGTGATAAGGGGTTATTTTGGGTTGTTTGGTTTTTGGTGTAGTAGATTTGTGGGTTTATGGTTTAGTTTTTATCTGGGTTTGTTGGCTTTGTGCGATAATTATTTATTATTTACGTCGGAAAGATCAATCTAACGTAGCAAGGCTTGTAGCTTTGAGTAAGGTGGGTGAAATGAGCAGAAAAACAGCAACTAAGGTAACGATAACTTTTGTTTTTCATGAAAGCGAGTATGATCTTAATGAAATAACGGAGTCGTATGTTAGAGAGACTCTTATCTATGGGCGTTTTTGGCATCCTGGTGAAAAGCAGTTAGGATTAAAGGTGGATGTGCGTCCGATCAAGAATGGGGAGAGGGTTGTCGTGTGTTATTTTGAACTTGATGATGAGGTTTACTATACGGATGAACTTACCGAAGAAGCTGTGTTAGAGATGCTTGAAGATAATGGATTGTATGTCAGGGGAGAATCGCCTACAGTTTCAATCAAGATTGAAAAAGTGGAAAAATAAATGGCTATTAGAACGTAGAAAAGATTAATCAAATATAACATGGTTGTTGTTATTTGTTAGGGTTCATAGCAATCGTCTAAGCGCGTGATTATTGCTCGAGCTTACTACAATGCCCAGCAAGCTTTCTTAGTAAATGGGTATTTCCAGATTTGCAATAAAGTGAGAATTATTAGCAGTTATGAGATTTTGAATGTTTATTAAGAAAATTGGCAAATTGTTGGTGGGTTTTCAATGATCTTGATGTTGGAGAGCGCATTAGGACAGCAAATGATGTTTTCGTAGTGATTGGCAATGAGATGATACGAGAGTTCTGTTTATGCAGTATAACTGATATTGATTTGGAATGCGCAAGATCAAAATTCTAAGGATTTGTAAGATCAATTGGGGGATTTAATAGTTGCCTACAATAGTTATTGTTCCAGCTGAAGGGTTTAGTATAAGAAAAATCTTGGGGGACATCTTTACAAATGCTGATGTTAGAGCGTGGCAGTTTAGTAGTGGTGGAACAGTTTTAACGCATAACCGCTACGGTGGAAAGGTGCGTCTTTATAAGGGCGATTATATGACGGTTTCGGCGGAAAATAGTGATTATGAAGCCCTTACTCTGGGCGCGTTTATAAATCTCCTTTGCAGAAAGGCAAAAGAAAACATCAAAGCTATAACCATAATATTCTAATAGGGAATCACGATCCTGAACAAAACTGCTGGAAAAAGTTATTTTTAACTAAATTCGGCGGGGTTGTTTGAGGATGAGATTTACAAACTGAATTAACGGATTCTTGTGGGTTGTGTTGTATGATGTTTTAAATGAGTAGTAAACGGTATGTGGATTTTTGCCTTTAAGAGTATCTATGTTTTTTGGCATGTTTTGCGGTAATAAGCATGCCCGGCTCATTCTGGTGCATTGTTAATTAACGATATTGTTCAGCTAAGTTGTTTTGGCGCAGTTGGCAGGAGTCATTTGTCGAGAAAACAACTTTAATTTCAGCCCGATTAAAAATAAAGTATGGTGTCTTCACATGAAAAGTAAACCCAAAAAAGAAGGTGAGCGCACCAGAGCTAGAGGTTTGAATCCCGGCGACCGCGCCAAAAGTGAAAATTGAGATGCAAAAGGTTTACTAGCAGCAGTGTCATGGAAAAATTGAGTGATTTGGATCCCTTTTTTTACATGATTTCATAACCCAAATGGGCGATATGGCAACAGACGCAGGAACTATTAGAATTAACATGGATTTTGTTGCCTTCGCAAAGTTGTATGAAGGCAAGATATTTTCTAAAAAAGATGCTAAAACAATAAATAAATTGGTAGAAGCGGCAAGAGCACTTCTTGATCGCATTGAAAAAACAATGCGCCCAGAATATATGAGAGGGCTGAAAGCAACTACCAGAAGGAAATTTTTGAATAGCCTAAAAGAGCTGGAAAGAGCAAAGAAAAAATTTGCTGTATCCGAACATAACTTGGACGAGTTGAAAGAATATGTGCCACAAAATCTGATTCCAGTAACCGTACTTATTGACCAGAGTATTTCTAAATTATATAAGCAAAAGCGATCTGAACGTATATTAAAAAGGAAAAAACGGAAGTAGTTATGGAATCCTCTATCTGATTCCTTTAGAGGTCACCAGTTTGTTGATTGGTGTTGTTGGAAAGGGCGATGTTTATGCGTCTTTGTTTTGCTTCCGAGTCTATTTTTTCTATGAGTTTCATCAATTTTGCGCTTTTTTTCTCTATTTGCTTCCTGTTCCATTTGTTTCTTGCGGGGCAGAGGTTGTCAACATCTACGCCCTTTCCTTCAAAATAGATTACTGGATAGAGTCGGCAACCTAAGGGGCGCTCCCTGTAGACGCTGCAGCGCTTTGTTTCGGCGTCGTAGAAGACGCAGTATCCGCGCCTGTTGCGCAGTTTCGCATAGCCCGCCGCGGCAAACTGAACGAAGAAATCTTTGCTGTAGCCTTTCCGCTCTAGGCGTTCTATATCCGCGTTGGTAAGCAACATCTCTGTTTCTTTACAGCAGATACCACAGCGTAAGCAGTGCATGAACTGTATTTTAGCTTGGCTACTATTTCAGTCTGCCGTCTGCAGCATTGTCAAATTTAGCAGTTCAGCCCATGCGATGCGCTTCAAGGGTATCTGGCCGCTTTTGCAGCCACCATAGGGCACAAACTCAACAAGGCTTTCTTTTCCCAAATCGCTTTTTCGAATACCTGTTAACCGCACGTTGATTATTACTGTGCCATCTTTAAGATGCAAGTTAACGTTTTTCCCCAGAAAAGACTTGGCACTGTTTAAACAGAAACTCTCCATGCATTAATCACCCCAGTTTTCCTTGTCTGCCAAGTGACTCCAGCAATGCTTGCAGATGGGCAGTTTTTCTCCTTTAAAGAGGATGTACAGCTTAATGTTTTCGCTTTTACACTTATCATTCCAAGGATTTCTGCAATGCTCCAACATCGCTTACCTCCAGTGCTTAACGTCTCTGATTGATGACTCAGATTGCTTTTAAAACTCGTTGCGAAACGACATTCCGACGGCGGGGAGAGAGGTGAGTTAAAGTGAAACTTTTATACGTGCAGCACGTAAAAATTGTTCAGTGAAGTTTTAATGGATTATTACCAAACCATTGCCACAGTCAGCTTACTTCTCCAGATTGCAGCGTTGTGCATGCTTTTCGCAGGCTTAGCGTTCAAGAGGAGAAAGAAGCTTCGTCAGCACGGTCTTGCTATGGTTGCCGCGGTTGCGGTGCATACGGTGCTTATATTAGTGTGGATGATTCCGTCTTTTGCCTCGCTTTTCGCTGTCAGCACAAATTTTACTGACATAATCACAGTGGCTATTATGGCTCATGCGTTCACAGGGATTGCAGCTGACGGTTTAGGCATCTGGCTTGTGGCTTCCTGGCGGCTACGTGCTGATATGACGACGTGCTTCGCCAAAAAAGGCGCTATGCGTGTGACAATAGGGCTATGGCTAATCACCATGCTTCTCGGCATTTTATTATACTTAAAGATCCTGCAGATACTCTAGGCGAAGCCAGCGCGCTAAATTGCTTTTTAGATTTGGATTATTTCGGGAGTTACCGTTTCTTTTGTCACTTTCAAAAGCGCCACAGAGGGCTTATTCGTGAAGGGCAAAGGGTTTGTTGCGCTGCCCGGGTTAATATACAAGGTTTTTCCTTCCCATTTTATGTTGGCATTATGCGTATGCCCGTAAACAAAAACGTTAAAATTATTCTGCTTAGCAATCTCCCGCATCTTACTCATCCCAAACAGAGTGCGTGGGTCATGCATGACGCCTATCTTCCAATCAAAAATTTTCAACGCATTAAGCTTCGGTAAGGCACCGCTGACCTCGGGCCCGTCCATGTTGCCATGGACCGCTAAAACTGGCGCAAGCTGCTCCAGCTCGTCGATTACAGCCAACTGGACAAGGTCACCAGCGTGTACAATATAGTCAACGTTCTCAAAAATTCTGAAGACAGTTTTGGGGATGCATTTTGCCCGGGTAGGCACATGCGTATCAGAGATTAAACCAACCGTTTTGGATGCTTTAAAACTTGTAGCCTCATGCGAAATCGTTGCTTGCTCGCTGGCCATTGCCTATGCCCTCTGGAAATAAGTCTATGCAGTGTATAATAAATTAGTCAAGATATAATAAATGTTCACCCTTTAGTAGCACGCTACGCTGCAAGCTGACATTTGGATCCATGATTGCAGCTGCGCACTGCGCGCGGCGTCATTTTTAGGTGGGCAAGGTATCTGAATGCCGCTCTCAGCCTATGATAAAACTAAATGATGAAGTCTTAAAAAAAGAAAAGAACTATTTAGCTGATGGCGACCGCTCTGTGGTCAGATAGCATTGCTGTTTATTTTTGGTTTGAGAGATACTTTAGATGGAAAGGTTTGACGGCGACTCCGGGCGTCAGGTCGGCGAGAAATGTTTGGCTGTCAACTATCCACTCTGACAATGTAGCGTCCTGGGTCCTTTTGAATTCAGCGAACTCTGTGTAGTTTCTGTGCAAAGAAACGCAAATTGTGTCCCAGCCCATGCCCTGGCCACTTTGAACCAAGATGACGTTTGGCTGGTTCAGGTACCATTCCTTCATCTTGCTTAGGGCTTCATTTTTGCTTGTTCCCTGCTTGCTTTTCAAGAAAGTGAATGCCGCAAGCTCAAATCCGATCTTACCAAACTTTGGAATAATCGTGTATCCTTCAATGTAGTTTTTCTCAAGCATCGATCTTCTTCGGGTTACAGTAGGCTGAGATACACCTAATGCTTTTGCTAACTGTCGATCACTTCTATGCGAATCTTTCATCAGCTCAAACAAAAGCTTGTAATCTATTTGTTTAAGTTCCTTCATTTCCGATCAACCTATTGACCAGTAAGCATTTTTGGTTTTCATATATAAACTTCTTGTTACAATAAGAGTAATAATGCATCATTTTCTAAACAATCAGCTAAACGCGCTGCGGATACGGGAAAATTTTAAGAGAAATGTGCGGCCATAATCTCATGGCAAGTGAACCGAAGATGCCGGCGCAGTTACTTAAGGAAATTGAGGAAGAAATCGTCGATTTACTCAGCAACCTCATCCGCATAAACACTACTAACCCGCCTGGAAATGAAATTGCAGCTGCCAAATATGTGGCCATGCAACTTGGAAAAGACGGCTTTAACTGCGAGCTGGTTGAGAGTGCACCCAAACGGGGCAGCGTTGTTACTCGCTTGAAAGGAACAAGCGAAAAGCCAAGTTTGCTTCTGCTTTCGCATTTAGACGTCGTTGCCGCTGACCCAAAAGAGTGGAGTGTCGACCCATTCGGCGGCGTGGTCAAAGATGGCTTTGTTTGGGGGCGCGGTGCAGTAGACATGAAAAGCATGACAGCCATGGAAATAATGGTCATGAAACTGCTGAGGCGAAACGGGGTAAAGCTAAAGGGCGACGTGATTTTGGCAGCGACCGCGGATGAGGAACAGGGAGGCGCATTAGGCGCAGAATACCTTATGCAGCATCATTCTGAGAAGGTTTATGCACCATACGTGCTGAATGAAGGCGGCGGATTCGCAATCCCAACCAAGAATAGAAACTTGTTCACGGTGCAAACTGCCGAGAAGGGACTTTTATGGTTTAAAGTTAAAGCTAAGGGCACACCTGGTCACGGCTCGCTACCTAACTTGGCAGACAATGCTATACTACGCATTAACAAAGTCATAGCGAAAATAGAGAATTACCGCCCACAAACGCTGCTTACCCATACTGTACGGAATTTTATAGCTCAAATGGCACAGGAAGATCCGGCGCTACAGGAGCCACTTCAACGGTTAATAGCTAATCCCGAGCTAAGCGACCAAATACTGGATGAATTATCGCGAATAACGCCGTATTTAGCGGAAGAAATTCGACCACGTTTAAAGATGACCATCACGCCAACGATTATTCGCGGCGGCGTTAAAGAAAATGTCATCCCCTCCGAATGCGAAGCCGTATTTGACTGCAGAATACTGCCAGGACAGGAAACAGCCAAAACCATGGAAATAATCAAAGACTTGCTTCACACCGTTGACCCGGAGAAACTTGAGTTTGAAGCGCTACAAGCGCAGGAGCCTTCAGAATCACCCACGGAAACACCACTTTACGAGGCGATCGCTACGGTGATTCGCGAATTCGCGCCTAACTGTGGCGTAACACCGATGCTCATGACAGGCGGAACCGACTCGCGAGTCTTCCGAAGAATGGGCAGTGTGTGCTATGGCTTTCAACCAATGTACCCCGAGATGGTCTCTGGAAAAGTGGTCAAACTGGAACATGCCATAGACGAGCGCATCAGCATAGAAAATCTTGTTTTCGGAGCAAGCGTACTTTACGAAACTGTTAAAAAATTTATGAGTTAACAGCGCCGATGCGTGAACAATAATATGTGGCTTTTGTTCATTTTACATGAGCTTTGTTTAGGATTACCCATTAGAAACAGGCACGCGTTCTGTACCGTGATAGCCCCTCTATAGGTTTCTGCATTGAATTGCTAATAGGCGCCAAATATGACGAAGTAGGTGGAGGAGTGGGGCGCTTGCGAAGATCACTTTTTTGTTTGCTTAATATTTGAGTCTTCGGATTCATGTGGGTGTAAACAAGTTTTTTATGCGCTTGGCACGTTATATAGTAGTGAGAGGCGAACATAGTTGGGTGAGGAAAATATTGTCGAGGTTGGACGCATAATTCATTTCTTCTCTAAAATTAGCGTTGCCGTAGTTGAGTTAACAGCGCCCTTAGTCGTAGGTGACAAAATTCTTGTTAAGGGGCCGTCAACTGATTTTGAGCAAGTCGTGGAATCTATGCAAATTGAGCATAAGAACATTCAAAGAGCTGAAGCGGGGCAAAGCATAGGCTTGAAGATGGCACAGCAAGCTAGGGAAAAGGACGTGGTTTATAAGAGACTCTAAATTTTTCTTTTTTCTTCTTTTTGTCAAGCGATATAGTTTGCGCCAAATCTTGAATATGCATTTGCATAGTTATCCCCTTTAAGAGAACCTGGATCTGTATGGATGATTCATAAGGCTTTATTTGTTGTAATGATACTTTTGTTTAAATCTCGCTGGATACCGGAGAATCGAGATTGCAATAACGTTGGGGAAAGTATGCCGCGTAATTGCCAAGAAAGCAGTGGCAGCAACTTCATGACACTTCTAAACTTCCTTGCTGATCCAACGGTCGTCGTTGACAAAGAAGGGTTTTTCTTGGCGGTAAATGATGCAGTAGAGAACTTGACAGGGCTAAGCAAGAAAGCACTGCTCGGCAAGAAATATTCGGAAATGAACTTTTTAACGCCTGAAATAAAAGCGCGTATGGCAGAAAATCTGAGAAAGAGAATGCAAGGCATGCATATTGAACCGTACGAAATTAGCTTAACGGATAAGGACGGGCAGACTCGATATTTTGAACTTAAGGCAAAAAGGATTGATTATTTTGGGCAAGAGGCTAATGTTGTCATTTTAAGGGACATAACTCGGAGAAAGGAAAATCTAAGGCGACTAAAGGAATATGCTGAGAAAATGGAAGAACTCGTAAATGAGAAGGTTAAACAAATTCACGAAAGCGAAGAGAAATACCGTGAACTAATCAATAAAATGAATGACACTGTTTGGGTCATAAGCCTTGATGGCAAATTTGTTGACGTGAATGACGCGGCTGTTAAGACTCTCGGCTATTCAAGAGAGGAACTGCTTCGCATGGAACCAATGGACATCGATGGCAGCTTAACTAGGGAGCAAATTCGTAATCTAATCAAAAATATGCCTGCTGATCGTATACAGGTTTTTGAAACAACCCACATCACCAAAGATGGAAAAGAAATTCCTATGGAAATCAGCTCCAGCCTCATGACCTATCAGGGAAAACAAGCCATCTTAAGCATTGCAAGAGACATCACTGAACGAAAAAAGGCAGAAGCAAAATTATTGGCTTCAGAAAGAGAATACCGCAGGTTATATGAGGAACTTAAAAAACTGAGGATGCCCTTAAGCGTGAGCGCGACACGCTTGAGGCGGTTACGGAGAACGTTGGCGCTGGGCTTGGAATCATCAGTAGAGACTACCGAATTCTATGGGTTAACAGGTATCTGCGGCAATGTAATCCTGGTTGTGAAGGCAAAATCTGCTATTCAACCTTTAACCACCTGACACATGTCTGTCCTGGCTGTGGAGTGAGGAAAATATTCGAGGAAGGGGTAAGCCTTGATAGGCACGAGTACGCCTTCACGGGTATAGATGGCAGGCCAATGTGGGTTGAGCTTATTGCGACGCCCATTAAGGATGCGGAAGGAAATGTTATAGCTGCTTTGGAGTTGTCAGTTGATATTACTGAAAAGAAGCTGTTACAGAATAAGTTGAAAGAGTATTCTGAAAAGCTGGAACAGCTGGTGGAAGAAAGAACACGGCAGCTGCAGCAAACGCAGGCCAAGCTTGTTAAAGCTGAGCGGCTAGCTGCCATTGGCGAATTAGCAGCAATACTCGGACATGATTTGCGTAATCCTTTAACAGGAATAATGGGCGCTGCATATTACTTGAAAACTAAGTGTACCCCAGAATTAGGCGCTAAAGGCAAAGAAATGCTTGAAACCATTGAAAAAGCCATTAGCTATTCAAATAAAATCATAAATGATTTGCTGGAGTACTCGCAAGATTTAAAACTTGAATACATAAGGGTCAATCCAAAGGCACTTTTGCAGAAAGCGCTGTCCACAATAGAGGTGCCTAAGAAAATCCGTGTTATAGACGCGACGAATTCACGGCTTAAGTTTAAGGCTGACGAGGAAAAAATGCGCGAGGCTTTCGCCAGAATAATCCAAAACGCCATAGACGCCATGCCTAGGGGAGGAACCTTAAAGGTAACAAGCAGAAAAGTGAGAGGCAAAATAGAAATCGCTTTCAGAGACACCGGCACCGGCATGTCAAAAGAAACCCTAAGCGAAATCAAAGGCGGAACGCCCCTGTTCACGACCAAAGCAAAGGGCATGGGTTTCGGCTTGCCCATTTGCAGACGCATAATAGAAGCCCATGGCGGAAAAATTCACGTGAAGAGCACCGTGAGAAGGGGAACCATAGTCACCGTTACAATTCCAGCCAAGCCGAAACAAAAAGATGAAGGGGCAAGCAAATGGCTTTTTAACGGATACGCGCCATTGCCAATAGCTGTGGCGCAAAACGCTTCAAATGAACTAAAGGGAAAATAAACGACGGGAAAGGCTTGGTAGCTTAGGGAATTATTTCGAATTCGCCACAAACTGGAGACTTCTCCCGCAAAATCCCCTCTTTTTCTGTTTCTAGACAATTTAAGGCTTGTTTTTGCCATTTTAGTTAACAGCAACTAACAGAATACATAAAAATCTTTAAGGTTTAATTCATGTTTTATCCTTAATTACTTGATAAATAATGTGAATCTCAGTTGGGGAGTTGAGTGGACTTGCCTGTTGAGGTTGGTTTGGAGTTGTTTGGGGAGAAAGGTGTGGTTTTGCCGTTTTTTACTGGGCATGTGGCTAGGGGGTTGTTGCTGCATATTGTTAGGCTTGTGGATCCTAGTGCAGCTTGTGTTTTGCATGAGTTGAATGTTTCTAAGCCTTACAGTGTTACGCCTTTGCGTTTTAGGAGTGTTTCGCGGGTTGAGAATGGCTTTGTTTTGGATCCTGCTTCTCCATGTTACGTGGGTTTTAGGTTTTTGCGGGATGATTTGGCTGGTTACGTTTTGAGGTTTTTTGAGCGGCAGAATAGCGTTATGATTTTTGACACGGTTTTTCGCGTAGCCTCCTTAAGCATTAAAAGTAAAAGCTACGCGGATTTGGAGCGTGAAGCGGAAGTGGCTGAGCGGTTCAAGCTTGTTTTTGAGACGCCTACCTACTTGCCTTGTTTGGGTAGTAGTTATCGTTGGATGTTTCCCGACTCCGTGAGGATTTTTTCTGGGTTGATGCGTGTTTGGAACAAGTTCAGCGATGGTAGACGCTTTGGTAAAGAGGAGTTTTTGGCTTATAAGGAGTGGTTGGGTAAGAATGTTGGGGTTTGCGGTTACAAGCTTAGAACCAGGTTGGCTGTTATGCGTGAAAAGAAGGCTGTGGGGTTTGTGGGGTGGTGTGCTTACGAGATGAAAGATTTGGAAAGCGAATGGAGCAAAGTGACAGTTATGCTGGCGAAATACGCGGAATACTCAAACATAGGAGGAAACAAAACAGCAGGATTCGGAATTACAAAAATTAAGTGTAATCTATCCAAGTTTTGTTAGGAATTGCTGTGCATTGTGTAAACCGAAAATTTTGCGCTCTTTCTTTCTAAGCTCATAATTTGTTTTGAGCTCTACGGCTCTTGAAAGGAGTTCGCCATTTATATGCCCTTGAAGCAAATAATACAGTAATTTGTTCAATATCCCTACACATATCTCTCTGTAATTCGCATCGCTTATGTATAATGAAAAAATGAATCTACAAATGCTCGGGATTTGGTCATCGCTTATAAAGAAGTCGCCGTAATATTTCGTTATAATCTCTTTTAGTCTGGAAAAAACATACATTCTTTTCTTTTGTCGGGAAAGTACAAAAACAACTAGTGAAGCGTCATCAGGTATCTCTGAAAGCAGCTTCCCAACATTCCCAGCGATTTCGATTCTTTCTTGCATGTCTTTCCAGAATTTAGCAAAATATGAAAGAAATATGAAACTCATTATAAATTCTTCTAATGTCAATCCTCTAGGTACATTCAAGCTTGAAAGCAATTTCTTGACATTTAACCCAGAACGTTCAGCGCTTATTACCAAATAGTTTTTATTTATCAACCATTCTTTGAAACTCTCAGTCACCTTCGCTGGGGCATTTTCAATATTTAAGACGTGATCAAAACCGTGCACTCCGGTTAATAAAAGGTAAAGAAACCTCCATAATTCTTCCGATTTTGGAACCTCATCTTCCAAATAAAAATTTGGGGCCTGCTCCTTGCTGATAATGCAAGGAGTAACCAGCACATTATAACCTTCTAATAAAGCCTTCTTTACAATAAAATCAAGAACTGTTTGGATCTTTGTCTTTATTTCATTAGGCGCGACAACCAATTTTTCATTACCGGCCGTTATAACAAAGTTACCGCCACGAAAGTTAGCTTGCAACAGTTTTTTTACGATAGGTAAGCAGTATTGTGCGCTTATGTCGTTTTCCAAAAATTTGAAAAGCATTTCTTTGTAACTCATATTTCATATACCTCGCTTATGAAATCCGTATTTAGAGTTATAAATTATGTCCTTTAAGTAAGCTATAGGAAAAATGCTTTCTTCAAGTTTTGCATTTCTTAACCACCAAAATGGAATAGGGACAGCCAATTCTTTTAATTCTGCTATTAACTTACTTTTCTCATTGAAACTTTTGCATGAAAAATCCTTTCGCAATAATTCAGCTACATAACTTCTCATTGGCTCCTCTATACAGTCCGGGTGTGGAATCACCAGCGTAGTGAAACCTTCTCTGTAATTTAGTGCTCGGGATATTTTTTCATCTTTCACATCAAAAGAGTAAAAAAATTTCAATAGTTCCTCCCAGTATTTCATGTTGATGCTTCTTTTTGCAAGGGTTATCTCATTTAATAATTCTTCATAACCAAGCGATAAATCTGCTTTTTCTATCAACTGTTTTTCATTACGTAGGTTTTCGCCTTCAAGCTCTCTAACGATCTCTTCAGAAATTTTTAGTTCGTTTTCAGAATAAGGATAAGTTTGTGGATTTTTAACATGCGGCTTAAAGATATAGACATTTATTTCCTTGGTTTTATCTCCATACCTGTTAACTCTGCCGAACCTTTGAACAAGCGCTGGAAGTGAAGCAAGCTCTGTGAACATGGCATCATAAGATAGATCTAATGAAACTTCACATACTTGTGTTGTAATAGCAACGTGCGGTTTCTCCCGGTTATTATTTAACCAGTTCTCTTTTTCTTTCCTATCTTTATACATGGTTCTTGCATGAAAAACTATGAAATCTTCGCCGTAGGATAATTTGATTTCATTTTCAAATTTTTTGCCCAAATTATTTGCGTCTTCTACGGTATTGGTTATAACCAAAACTTTTTTACCCTTTTGTCTTTCTCTGATAATGCTCTCTACAGAATTTTCAATTTGCTCATTTATGTATTCCCACATTACTCGCCGCTTTTCCTCATAACCCTTAGAATAATCTAAAAAACGATTTACCTTAAAATTTTCACAAAAATATTTAATTAAAGCACTAGGAAAAGTTGCTGACATAAAAAGAATTTTGAAATTGTAGGTCATAGCATATTTTTTAAGAAAAAATGTCAATAAATCGAGCATCAGAGGATTTAATAAATGAACCTCGTCTATTATTAGACCGGAATCTCTGAACATAACACGTTTGGTATAATATTTTCCGACCTGAAGAAAAACCAATAAAAACTGATCTATGGTAGTTATGTTATAAGGTGCCGTAAAGTTCTCTATAAAATATAAGTTTGAGAGTTTTTCATAATCTTCCTTCAATTCAGTGTCGAGAAAGTAAAAGTATTTTGCAACTTCTTCATCAGATGCTTTGCGAAGTTTTTTAAAAAAATTATTTATTGCGGTTATTGTAGGAAGAAGATAAAAAACTTTCGAAACCTTTTTGTCTCTAAAAAATAGTAATGAAACGTCGGTCTTTCCCCAACCAGTATACGCTCTAAGCATTGAAATGTTAGGCAGACTAGCCAGAGTTTTCTGCTCATTCCACCTAACTTCGTCTAATTTTTTTGCGACAATTCGCTTCACAAAATCTTCTGTGATCGCTGGACGTTTCAGTCGCACCGCTTTACCTTTTGCTGAACATACGTCGGCTATTTTGAAAAGCCCAAAAACATCGACCACATCAATTATCAAATTAAATTGGTTATTGACTATTTTGCTTAATGAAGAGTTCATCTCATCCTTGAAAAGCACATTAAAAACATTTCTAATCGAATATTTTTTCCCACAATACTCTATTGTTTTTTCTCCGATGACATCAGAAAGTGATGAATGATGCTTCAAAATTAAAAACTTTAGAATGGGATCCAGATTTTTTTCATGGCATTCGATTTTTTTCTCCAACATGTACTCTAGTGAGTGGTGAGCATGCCCCTCTTTTGAGTTAAAGTTCCAATTGACATGCATTTTTCCGGCATCATGATGCTCTGCAAGAAATTTTGCTATTTCAAAATATCTTTCTCTGAGTCCATAAAACTGTAAGTATTCGCCTAGTATTGCCAGAACTTCTTGAATATGCTGGGAAATTGTTTTATTTTCATGGCTTAGCTTACAAGCTGGGTTAACCCACTTTTCCATTATGCTTCTCCATTTTGAAGTTATTTAGATTATAAAGACCTATTTTTTCGCTACTTGTGCAGGGTATTTTCCTGTTCAACTTTATTTTTCCTCTTGTCATAAAGTAAAAATTAGGATTATCTGATAGTGTATGCATCACTGGGAGGATTTGTAATGTAACTTCTAGATTGCTTTTTATGCTTAGGTCAACCCAGTCTCGAGGAGCGTAATTTGTAATTTCATCTGATTCTGTGACGTCATCTATTCCAACAACAGCCCAATCTTCTGCAAAGAAATCATTTTGCCCACCGTAAGGCAGAAATTCAACAACCTTTCTTATCTTATCTTGTATTTTAATTACCTCTTCTTTTTCTCCTGCAAGTGCAATTAGGTATGTTGGATTGTTAATGAGGTTTAATGTCGCAACGCCTATTTCCACTCCATAGCTTTTGTATTGTCTGAAAGTTGCATTTTCATTTATGAAACCGTTATATTTCTCAAGTTTTGCCCCAAACAAAAATTTTTGAAGATCGCTGATTTTTTCCCTTTCCACACCTAAAAAAGCACCAAACATTCCAGCAACGGATGTTGGTAATGGAATAGGATATGTAAGCCTGAACCCCTTTGTGTAGTGAACCTTAAAAAAAGCTTCAGAGAAAGAAACTTTAACTATGACGGCCTTCATTATTTTGTCACGCAAAAGAAGTCGGCTATCTTATTAATAGCCTCTGACACTGATAGCTTTTTGAGAATCGTTTGATTAGATAAGTGCAACCGGTTTGTATAGTCAATTAAAAAGAAACTCGCACCAATTTTCGCAATTTCATCTCTTGATAATAGATTATTTAAACTATCTAAGCAAACACAATTTTGATCGAAGTCGAATGTTAAATACTGGAAAATTGGTAATGGTCCATTGGCTGACAATGCTATGAGAGCTGTTAGATATTCCGGCATATTTAGTGAGTTTGTTCTTCGTGGTAAGACGTAGGACGGTGTTAAGAAAACCTGTAAAAAGGCTTTAATCCTATTCTTCCTAGTATCTTCATCCAGCATAAAAATTGATTTTCCGTTAACTTCTTTATGGCTGAGCTTCTTTTTTAATTCATCTTCACCTTTCAGCTCGCTTTCATCAAATATCCCAATGTTTTCGTATATTACACAATTGACTTTTCCTATAAACTCAGCCACTTCTACTTCAAAGGGAACAGGGTTTTCCTCCTCCTTTTTACTCCATGGTCTTGGAAATCGCGCAGCAAATTCAGCTTTTACCGGAGTATCTCTTAGCGCTTTAAGATACGAAAGGGCAATTGGACCTTGTCTCCTTCTGGCAGTCTTACCTCTTCCAAGCGTCACCATGTATCCAAACAAATCGTTATCAATAAATTTTACAGGATCACCCGTATCACTTAATCTAAGTGTTTCCTCCGCCCCAGGATTTTCAATGAAAGGGTCAACCTCAAATCCCATGTCCTTCAAAGCATGTCTTATGGCGTATTTTATCGCTCTTGCTGAGACAAAAGGTAAAACCTCACCACTTGAAGAATACATTTTCTTCAGTGTTACCCGAGTTCCTATTACCTCATCTGCATTTACATTACCTGAAACCTTTGCGATTATGGATATTTGGGCAACTTTCAACTTTCATACCTCAGTAACTACTTAAAGCATTTAGTAACCCAGAGAGAATCGCCGATTTTAAGTAATAAAAACTATCTCCACTCCATCGTTCCTTTGACTGAAAAATTTCAGGGAGCAAACTTACAGGGGCTTGTATATTGATGTTCGTTCTATATTCACCAAGTCTTTGGGAGAGTTTATCTAAGAATCGACCAGGCATTTCCTCAGCTCTAATATCAAAAATCAGCCGCTTTAAGTAATCCTTTCCTCTCTCATGCCCGCATTTAGACTTGCTAACGATGTCTTTGCCTACCGCAAAAGCCCAGTCGAAAATTTTCCTAAAACTTGCTTCTGACATATGCGATTGTTAACCTTGTTAATCAATTTAAGTTTTACGTTATAGGTTAATTTGGCATATTTGTTTGTGTCCGCATCCTCCTTGGCATTTGTTTTGGGCTACTCTTATGGGCGGCAGCCTTTCCTCTTTGATTATCCTCTTTATGTGTCCAATCACCCTTTTCACATAACTTTTCATAGTCGGCGTAATTTCAAACTGCAAAATTAGCTTTTCTGGAATATAATTGACAAAACCTCGCTTAACAACAGAGCTAAAATTTTCTTCAACAAGCAAAGCGTAAGCCACAAGCTGATACTTATGATCCATATACGCCTTTCCACAATCAGAATTCATATTCTTATACTCAACTGGAATATACTCGCCTTTAGCTGTCTTGATTACGCAGTCCACAACGCCTTGAAGCTGAAGCTTTTCTGAAACAAGCTGAACAAAAAGCAATTTTTCGGCGCCGACAAATTCCGGCGAATAGTAAACAGCGTCTTTGCGACGGAGTTCTTTGCGCACATATTCCTCATGTAGCTCTTGGCTTTCCTCCTGTTGAGAGCCGAAAACGGGTTGGGCATGCAAAACGCGATCAAAATACACAAGCCTAGGACAATAAATGTAATGTTTTACGTCGGTTACTGAAACATAAGGTTCAGCAACATCTGAAACAGGCAGGGTCTGCCTCTCCCCTAGATGGGCACTCACATGTTTAACCTCGCTCATCGCTTACTTTTTCCAAGCTTTTCTATAGTTTCCATGATTTTAGCGTAGGTTTCGATGCTGCATCTCCAACCGGCATAAACCATCTCGTTTATGGCTTGTTTAGCCTTTTCCTTTGTAATAATTTCTTCAGAAACTGCTTTTGCTAAGATGTATGGTGTGCCTGCATAGGATATTCCATAAATTTTAGCTGTTCTCCTCGCCACTTCATCGTCTATTATGGCTGTTCCACGCTGTTCCTTAGCTACTGTTAGAACCTCGGCGTCAGTCACGTGAAGGCCCCTCGTCTGCAAAAGACTTTCTAGAAAATTCTTATCTTTAGGTTCAACAATCTTGAACACGCCTTTTAGAAACAGCTTGTCTAGAATTATGGCGTCTGCAACACCTTTACGTTTTCCTTCATTCACCACCTCTCTTTTAACGCTTGGAGAGGTTAACTTCTCATCCTTCAACTCCTCAAAAATCCTGCTTAGCCCTATCTTGGTCAAGTAGATTAGCGGAGTAGCATTAAAAACGAGCTTTTTCACTCTAACTCCGCCCAGTTGCTTCCTTAAACTCTTTATCGATTTCTTCCGGCCTATGCCTAACCCACTCGATATTGCGTTGCTTTACCATGTCAGCGAATTCCCAAAGTGAAAGCTTGGCTATTTCAGCAGCCTTAGCAAACGTCACTTTTCCATCTCGTAGCAACTCCAAAGCTGTTTGCTTGCGCCATTCTCCAATACCTAATTCGAGGAGAGTTCTCACTGCTGTAGCCTTATCCAAACCTTCCCGCTCAATCACCTCTTGAATTTCTTTCTCGATTTCTTCAGGAATCCTAACAGCCAAAGGTTTAAGAGTCAACCAACTTCACCGTATACAAATGATATCGAACGCATACATAAGTATTGCGGCACGTCAAAAGTAGGCTATTTTCTCTTTTCCCTCTTTTAATTCATACTTTTTGGGTTTTCCCACCTCCTTTCTGCCCTTAAAACACGTATTACACAGCGGATAAAGTTGGACATTTTCTTTTAAATCCCTAATCAAGTTTTTCAAGTCCACGATTAGGCTGTTTAGTTCGTCGCGGCGTAGATCGCCGATGAATGCGCTGTATTGTATTCTCTGCAATCCATAGTCTTTGAGTGTTTCAGCAACCAAAGCCCGCAGGTTGTCGTCCGTAATATCATAAATAACCACGTATCGCATATGCTATCACCAACCTAAGGTAAACGGGGTATAATCTGCTTCACGTAGTAGAAAGCGTGCTACACGCCTAGCTTGATGGTGAATAAAGCTTTTTACGGGTCCATGTTGTCCATCAAACATGACCTCTGTATCCAAGCGCTCCTGAAAACTTGCAAGCAAAGTTTTAACAACTTCCTTGTTTAATACTCTGCCCTCTTCAGCAGTTTCAGCAACGATAATCTCATCAGGTTTAATCACGTTCTTCGTTACTAAGCCGATAAGGGTTCTATCTACAACTTGCTGTCTAAACTCTTCCATTAGATCTAAAACTAGGGAGGGCTTGCCGGGTCTGTCAGCGTGTAAGTAACCCGCATAAAAGTCTAAACCAGCATAGCTAATGGCTTTCCAAACCTCTGGAAAGAGAATTGTTTGATAGCCAAAGTTTAGCATAGCGTTAAAAGGGTCGCGTGCTCCCCTTGTTATTCGCCCTGTGAAACCTAGCTCCGTTGGCAATACTTGCCGGATAGCATCCCAATAAAAACGTGCAGCTTCAGCCTCTAAATTCATCAAATCTTGGCGTTTATCATCAATTTTGAAGCCTTGCTCTTTATCAACTTTAGTGTATATTTCATCTATGGCTTTGCCAGCTTCATAAAGCCTTTCGGAAAGTGCTGGGTCGGTCTGACGTCTGTTTTTAGCCATAAGCTTCAAGAGATTCGCTTGGTTTACAAGTTTTCCAGCTATGAACTTTTTGGCTAAAATAAAGCCTCTTTCATCATTGTAGGCGGTGAATTGTTCCCTTCGAGCCCTTACTGAACCGGTCATTGACGCTGGCATCAAAAAAGCGTAGGGCCAACCACTGTAACGGGCAAAAACAACTTGAATGTTATTTTGAACAGCTAAATTTAAAGCACTGGCTGAGAATGCGACGCCAGAGGAGCAGCAAATTATAGAATCAACATCATCAGCAACAATTTCTTTTACCTCGCCTTCTTTCTTCACGATAAAGCGATTTCTTTTTCTGCCCAAGAAAATGCCAAAATCATCCAAGAAAATCTTCATAAAACCACCACTGACTTTTATGGTTGTTATTCATAGCATACTTTGAAATACATGCAGTCCTCTTTGCATTGCGAACGATCTGGCTTGCCCGGATCTTTTCCCTCAGCTACAATCTCCAGTTTTCTATCTCTTTCTTCTATCCACCATTGCCTCAACTCGTCGCTAGCGAAGAACAAATCCTTACGCACCAGAACCTTCCCATTTTCCACATTAAGGTATACGTTACAGCAGATGTCCACTGGAACTTCGTGGACGCTTTCGAAAACAAGCGCATAACCCACAGGCGAAAGCCTATGCCATTCCTGTGGTTCGCTTGCGACCTTCAAGTCAAACATTATCGCCTTTAAATAATCATAGCAATCCAAGCTGAGAATACCGCTTAAACCAAGCAGTTCGCCTGAAATCTTATGCTCTACCAGAAAAGGCACAGCTGAAACCCTAAGGTCAAGCTCTGAAGCGTAAGGTTGTCTGCTGGAAACATCAGCCAACCGTGCCTCACAAATTTTCTGCACAAACTCCCAAACCCTTCTAGAAGGCTCTCTCAAATTTTCAGGCTTTTCAGGAATTTCAAACCAGCGGATAGTCTGCCACCAAGCATCAAAATCCATGCTACCACGCTGAATAAAAGCCATTAAACAGTCGCTGACCACGCCGTGTAGAATTTTGCCAAGCGCCACCTTACCGCTTGGAACAGGTGAAATTTTCTCCACATAACGCAAGTAAACATCGCGGTTCGTGGGACAGTACCTTGAGCTTACTGCGTACATGGGCAACTTCACATTGTCATGATAGGGCTTTAATGGGGGCTGATGCCAACTCCAACCTCGCAGTTCTTTGCTAACACCCACTTCTCTAGCAGTAGGCAAAAGCTGATAAAGCAGATACTTATGCTCAACATCCGATAGAAAGTACAATTCTACTCAGCCATAAAAAGGCTAATTTCGATTATCTTTATAAATCAAATTCCACTCAGATAATAATCGAAAATACATACCAGAACTAAACTCAAATATAGCCTAAAATGGCAAACCCGCCAAAAAATGCCCACGGATGCAGAGCAAAAATCCCAATAAAGGGAATTGAAAAATTATTACTAGTTTAGTTTTCTCGTCTTGTCTTATTTGGATGCAGAGCAAAAATCCCAATAAAGGGAATTGAAAATTCTATGAACGACTTCAGGTTCCGTGTTTCTTTCAAAATGGATGCAGAGCAAAAATCCCAATAAAGGGAATTGAAAATCCAGTAAACTTTTACTTAAAAACTAGAACTCAGCAAGCCCGATGCAGAGCAAAAATCCCAATAAAGGGAATTGAAAATAATGCTTTCGCCTTGCACCGTTAGGCTAACGGTGTCGGGATGCAGAGCAAAAATCCCAATAAAGGGAATTGAAAATTCATAAGAGACGCCTTAAAATCGCTCATAAGAGCTTCTGATGCAGAGCAAAAATCCCAATAAAGGGAATTGAAAACTTTCCTGTGTTTGTAGGCATGTTCCTGCTTGGCTGGTTGATGCAGAGCAAAAATCCCAATAAAGGGAATTGAAAAATTCTAGGACGTAGAGTACATATTGACAAACGGGGACGAAGATGCAGAGCAAAAATCCCAATAAAGGGAATTGAAAACTTGTACATTAAAGCTGTTGACGCTGCAGATAGCAGCAGGATGCAGAGCAAAAATCCCAATAAAGGGAATTGAAAGTACTCGAACAATTCGAGTCGACCACCAATTTTCCCGATCGATGCAGAGCAAAAATCCCAATAAAGGGAATTGAAAGAATAGAAGGCGGATGGCAGGAAGGCGATATAGACTTCGCCGATGCAGAGCAAAAATCCCAATAAAGGGAATTGAAAGAGCTGTGTGCGTGTCTCGCGATCCACTGCGCCTAAGCCGATGCAGAGCAAAAATCCCAATAAAGGGAATTGAAAGTCGAAGTGGATACATGTCATATTTTGCCTGTCAACACGGGATGCAGAGCAAAAATCCCAATAAAGGGAATTGAAAGATGTTATTATATACGATCAAAGAAAACAGGAGGCAAACGATGCAGAGCAAAAATCCCAATAAAGGGAATTGAAAGTACATGTCCCTGTCGCCAGCCGTAAAGTTCACCTCAGATGCAGAGCAAAAATCCCAATAAAGGGAATTGGCGCATCCACACTTCGCATTAACTCAAACATGTTCTGTTAACAGCGACTAACGGAACATGTCGTTATCCTTTGCGCGCGCGCATATTGATACCTAAATTTTACGATAGAGTAAAAAAGTTAAAAAAGTTAAAAAGTTATATTTACTAATGTCAAAAGTAAAGGAGGTAAGAAAAATGTCTGAGCCAAAAATAATTGGAACATGCGAGATATGTAAAGGCCCAATATACGAAAACCAGCCGTATAGAAAAATACCGCTGCAAGAGAACAAATATGTGCACCTTGAGTGTGAAAGGATGCGGAGGGCAAGGATGTTTGCAATAGGAGCGTGGCTGCGAACATGAGTGAGGGAGCTTATTATTGCCCAAAATGCGGCGGAGTAGCAATAGCTATTAAAGCTTAAATTTTAACGAAAATTGGCGAAAAAGCAGAAAGAGAGCATAATGCGCGCGCATGGATGTTGACTTTCACATTGTAGGTTGTGTTACATTTTGAACACTTTAGGTCAGCTATAAAAAAGATAGGGATCTTCTCTGCTTTTGTCAACATTGTATTTTTCTACTGAACCATTAATATTACCGCACTTAGGGCAAGTCCCTTCATATTCACGAATCCTCACTTTTACGTTTACCCCATCACTGGTTTTCAAGTATAGGTATTTGCGTGAGCACCATGCACATATTACTTTACGTCCACGAATCCTATCTTTAGGTTTAAACTTCACTTTCCCATCTTTCCCAAGAACGGGTTCCCATATGTCGGTTATGTGACTCATATGAGTTAGGAGCCCAACTAACTTAATAATTCTAATTAGTAATTCTAATAGCCGTTAAAACCTAAACTGTGCGAAAATTCTTTTATCCCATTACGCAAAAATCTACGCTCATGCTTACATTTTTAAAAAATGCGGAAAATTTTAAATCAAGTTACTGAAGATAAGGTGAGCTGGTGCTGTTATGGAAGAGAGAATTATTGGAAAGTATGTGAAAGATTTAGACAGTATGCTAAAAGACATCAAAAGCTGGGAGGAAGAGGCGCCCCTATGGGAAACGGAAGCTGAAGAATATATGTATGAAAACGCTATAGTCTTTGCCTTTGGAAGACTTTATAAGTTCTTCAACTTTACCGGCATACACTTTGGACTGCGACAAGGATTGGATTGCGGGGTTATATGGAAAGATGAGCCTAAGTTTGTTGAGTTTGAAGTGTTTAGCAAGGGCTTTGTAGAACACATTAAAAAAGGGCATGTAACCCCAGTAGATTACAAAGACACAATAATTGTTTGCTGGAAGCATGATTGGCAGGAATGCCCAAAAGAAATAGACGTAATAGAGCTTAGATATTTCTGGCAACTGGCTAAAAAACATAAATAAACCCTCAAGCTTTTTGGATTTTATCCCATCACGAGAAATCCACAGACATATGGAGATCGACAAACTGCATATTGGTGCTTCTTCAGTGTTCTGTTAAGAGACACTAAAAGAACATCTGGTGAACTCTCAAAGTAAAAATTGTCACTTCTGTCAATGTAACGTGTATATGACGAGGATAAGTTCTCGCAATAGGAGTGAAACCAATATTATCAGCATAGCAACCATCATGTTTCTCAACCAATTATAAGCGCTTCTTCGAGAGATGAAATGCCGAGGAACATCGGGGTAGCCTACCTTATCACATATAATATCTTCGCTACTGAATTTTATCTCTCTAATATTGCTCTCAATTTTCTTTAGCTCGTTTTGTAGCCAAATGATATCTCTGGTTCTTGCTATTTCAAAAAATCTATGCTTAATTAGAGCCACAAGTGCAACGAAAGTGAAAAAGACAGATGCTGCTAATGCAAGTAACCTTGCCGCCGTAATCTCTTTTCCATATCCCAAATAGAGAACACCTAAGAAAGTATCTATAGCCAATGTAATGGAAGGAATTTGCCAGACCATGGTAACCTGTGTTCTTCGATCCGAAAAGCATTCGCTGTATTGTCGTAACAGAATTTCCAGCCGCTTTTCCTGACTCATATCAATCAATTCCAAAGATACATTCAGCCAATAATTAATTTTGCTATATTCAGTAAGTATAGCGAATCTATGCTTTTGCTCTTTTAATAATGTTCAACTGAAGTTAGGTGTTTTTCCAGAAAGGTAACCTCTTGTCTGCATCAGGAAACCGCAGACCTTGATTAAGTGTACAAGCTGGCTGGAGTCCGCTTGCTCAACATGCTTCTTATACGCGTCGCCTGCACCGAATGGTATGTTGAACTGGAAAAACCTTCAATTCCCTCTAGTGGGAGTTTCTCCTCGAGTCCCTACGGGGCCCCTTTTTTGCTCCTTGCAAACAGGAACCCTCATGGTTATTTACGTCGTGTTTTTTACGGGAAAAGCCCAGTTTGAACCGTTCAGAAAGGCCCCCTCATGAACATAGGCTCCTTTTCCAGAAGCTTTGTGAATGGTGGAGTTGTGGTTGAGTCATGGCCAGGGCAGTTTTCAGCTCCTTCTGCTTTTTATTTTAAGGTGCCGTAAGGAACTTTTTGTAAGGGCAGATGCGCATATTAACTTCGGCTTAGTAATTTTTCTTTAAGTTCGTTGGTATACCTCTTAAATTCCGAGAACTTTTCTTCTTGATTTAATATGGCTGTTTCAAATGTGGGATAGGCTTCTACGTGTTTCTTTTCGTCAAGTTTAAAGCCCAAAGACTTCAATTGTTTTACATATTCTGAGATTAGCCCTTTGTCAACTTGTTTCCCCACCATTGACTTGAACCCGAACCAGTTTCCTTTACCGGTAGATGTTATTACATACAAGTTTATCTCATCATTTTTGTAGGGTAGCCAAACTCTAAACGTTCCATAAGTTCTGCCCTTACCAAAATCCACTTTGCCAAGTTGCAGAGAAAACTCATATAACTTTTGCAATGTTGCTAGCGTAGCAGCATCAACCTTTTTCTTTGCATCTTCTACGAATCGATCCCAATCCCATGTTGGGAGCGGCTTAGGTGGTTTCTTTTTTCCGCCGTGAACATTTGGTACCAAAATCTCCATTCCATCCTTGTCTTTGAAGTATCTAAGCTCTAAGGCGTAGATCTCCATGCTGAGAACGTTCTCCATATAGTTGATGATTCGCTGCAAGTCAGGGTTCATTTCATCAACCGCTATGAAAAGTTTGAAAGTTCCTGAGTTTAGGTTATCTCGCAAGTTCTGTTCAAAAGATTCCTTGTCCCAGTCAGGATCATTTAGCTCATCAAAGTATTCGGAAATGCTGACCTTTTTTTGCTTTTTCACGACGTCATCGAGCCAGTCTAGGCCCTTCTCGTGTAGAAAGGCAGCATACTCCAAAATTTGCCCTATAACTTGCCTTCTAACTTCAGGGTTGCGAGCAAGCTTGGTTTCTATGACGTATATGTTGCCATTTTTGTCAATACCTACAAGGTCTGTCGCTCCAGAGCCTGGAAGACCAACTTCTTTAAGCATCAACTTAATTGGAGAAAGCTCTGTATCCGACGATATATCTTCTACAGGAACTATATCTGGATCTCTAAAAAGAATCTCCTGTAAATGGGCTTCCCCCGAATAACCTTCAGAAGGCAAGCTAATCCACCCTTTCTCTTTTTGCTTGCGAACAAGAACCTTCACATTGAGGCCCTCATTGACAATTTGAATAAAGACATTGTTTAAAATGCTTTTATTTCTTTCTTGGATTCTGTCCGATTAAGGTACATGTCAATATTGTTAAAATAAGATGTGTGAACTATTTAGTAGGCTGTAATTGAGGATTGCCTTTTGTGACTTCTGGAAGAAAAGGTTCAAATAATCCACCGCTGTCCACCCTTGCTAATTCCATCCTGCAAACTGCCTTTGAACAAAATCGGATATATAGCTTTATAACCAGCATGCAAGCTTCTGTTAGTAATGTTTAATTGAAAACAGATGAAATCTTGACTTCAATTTAATGCGAAAAGCCCTTGACAGAGTTGACACAGAAAGGCTCCTATATAAGGCGCGGTTTGAAGTTTTTAAAAATTTTCTAATACTTAATTTTCCTGCGTTGTCTGTTAACGTGAATTAACAGAACAAGCCCTTTCATGGATTTTTGGGCGGGTGGAGGAGTTTTCTAACAGGAAAAACTGCTGAAATTGCGCGAGTGAAAATGCAATGAGAGTATAAATATTGTTGAGGCTTTCTTCCCCTATAATAGTATATTATTATTACTATTGTGGAGGGGAGGGGGTGTTTGAGTTTTCTATTTTTCTAACAGGAAACTCCATGTTCTTGTCGGAAAAAGCTTGGGCTGGAAATGGTGAGTTGGGCTGTTTTCATCATACTTGTTGTTATGGGGATTTGACCTCGTTGGCTTCTTTGTCTGCGTTAGTTTCCCAACGAAGACTGTCTTGATTGGTGTGTTAGCAAGCTTATTTCGTCCTTTTTGAGGAAGAGAAGTCCTTCTACGTCTAGACGGATCATAGCCTTGCCTTCATTAGGATTGGGATAGGCTTGTAGGCCTTCAAGCTCTGCTAGGCGCCTCCTTAGAAGCTCGTTGACTTCCTCGCTCACTGACTTCCCTTGATCGTCCAAGATAGCCTTCAACCGCATATACACTTCACGTTCGACGCTGAAGGATTTGACAACCACATCCGCATATTTCCTAGGCCTAGGCATAAAGGCGCCCATAAGAAAAATAATAAAAAACTAGACTCTGCATATGGCTACCCTTAATCCCTAATAGGTACATTATGAAAGCTGTATTTGCACTTTATCGTCTGCAGATTTTTAATAAGTTAGGAAAGTATCCTAATAAAAAACAGCTTGGCCCCTTTGCATATTTTTTAGGTTGCCTGTTTAGCTGGCTTTTTTGCAGCCTTCCTTGCAGGTTTATGAATCTTTTCTCTTATGCCCTGCCAATGAGCTAATGTTGTTGTTAATCCTTCAATTTCTTCGTTAATTTGCCTTGCAAACATTTCTTTCAGCTCCGGTTCGTTATCTAAAAAGGCGATTACTTCATCAGTTGGGAAATGTCCCTCTTCCCAAATCAATGGTTCTCGAATTGTCGGCACGCCTAACCAAGCTATGAATTCTTCCAAGAACAATTGTTCTGTGTTTTTGTATGCACGCAAGCAAAGCACGTCAACGATGCGGCTTAACAGAGCCAAGGCATAGCCCTCAGGCACGTAACGCAAGAAGGCTTTCCACTTCTTGAACAGTAGCTCATTTATTTTTTCTGAAATTTTCTTTGTGATTTCTGGCTTCTTTTTGTTAATGAAACATTCGTTGAAGTAGTTGTTTAGGTAAACTATTAACCCGTAAGGTGTTAACTCATAACTCCTAGTCTGTAGCCCAGTGCGAAATTTGCCCTCTTTTCTGACGCGTATAAGATTTGCCTTCAAAGCTTGATCAATCTTCTTATGAACTGTGGCGTGAGGCATTTCTGTTCTTTTTTCTATTTGGTATGGTGTTGCCTCGTTAATTTCTGTCAAGACCGTTAGTATCCTTTGTATGAGTTGGTCCTCTATTGTTTTTTCCAGTTTTTCTTGGTTCATGATATGTCACGGTTTTTGACTTATCGTGACAAAAAACCTATATAAAAGGTTTGTCCTATGTTACTCTGAGTGACATATAAAGAGGTGTGACATAAATGGAGGAAAAAGGCAAACCAACCGCGATATACTTGCCCAACGGCTTAAACCAGATGATTGAAGCAACGCGCGCTAAACTTGGCATGAACCGTAGCCGCTTCATTCAATACTGCATTTTGAAAACTTTGCAAGAGTTGAACGTAATGTCCGCAAACGTGCATGATCAGCAGCAAAATAGGAGCTGATGAGAAAATGGCTAGTAATGACTTAACGCTTGAAGCGCTACTCGAGTTCATAAACGCCGTAGAAGCAGGAATAGCAGCTGCCAAGCAACGTGTCAAAGAAGCTAAGCAAGTCTACAATATTGAGGCTATAAAGTGGGAGAAGGCGCAGGGTGCAAGCGGCGAATATGAGCGTTCTGAAGATGTAAACAGCCCAGACTTCAAAGCTTTGCTAGGAGATGTGCAAGCGCACGGCGGCAAAATGACCGTGGGCAACTATTTTGTATGGTGCTTCAGGAATAACGCTGTTTTGGGACGCAAACTGAGGAAAAGCAGAGGCTAAAAACCATGATTGATCAGCGACTTGCCGAAGCTATGTTAGCCAAATTTGTCAGCCGCCAAGACGCATATGCAGTTCAGTTACCTGAAGGAGGGTACGTTAAAGTCGAGCAGCCTCTGACAAGCAAGGTTGTTCAGCAACATTTAGAAGGCGTTGAAACTGTTGGCGTTTACCAGCTCAACCATGAGAGCATGGTTAAGTGGCTTTGTTTTGATTTAGACCCAGAAAAGCTAGAAGATCCTAAAACTTCAGCCCAAAGACTATTGCAGGTGTGCTTTGAAAAAAGCAAAGAAGAGGACGAGGTTGAAAGACCTAGGGTTTGGCCGCACAGCGTTCTGCTTGAGGCAAGCCGCTTCCCAGACCCAAGCTACCACATCTGGATATTATTCGCTGTCCCTGTGCCCGCTAAAGTAGCGCGTTGGCTTGGGTTACGCATTCTCGAACTCGCAAGCTTAAGCCCCAAGCAAGTTGAGGTTTTTCCTAAGCAGAGTGAAATAACAAAGGAGCAACCGTACGGCAACCTTGTTAAGCTGCCTTTTGGATTTCACCAAGTCGAACTTAAATGGAGCCAAGCACTAGACTTTGAAACTTTCCAACCGTTATCCAGCAATGTTTTGCTTGAAAAGTGGGGTTTAAGCCTTTCAGAAGCAGACTTGGCGAAAATCTTGAGTTTCGAGGATAAAAGGCATGTTCAGGCAGCTTTTGATTTGCCCCGGGGCAATAAACCTCTGAAAAGTGGGGGAGAGGAGAAGGCTGTCAAGTTTTTAATTAAATACTGGAGGAAAGGTCAACGGAACCAGCTTGAATTGGCATTTTTGGGCTACTGCATCAAACGCGGTGTAAGCCACGAATCTGCAATGAGGATAATAGCGCGCGTTTGCGACTTAACAAGAGATGAGGAGAAAGCTGCAAGGCTTAGGCTTGTGGACTATCATTACCAGAACAGGCGAAGCCTAGGCAGTGGGCTGATGGCTGTTTCTGGTTTGCGGGAAATCGTGAGGGAGGCTTTGGAGTGGGCATAGGCGAGGAGCTTGAAAAACTTGAGGCTGAGGAAAGAGCTAAAAAATTGAGAGAGGCGCCTCATGTTCTACATCCTGCAGGCGGATTAACTGAAAAGTTTGTCTATGAACCAGTGGCTGTAGGCAAATATGTTTACAAGACAATGGAAGGCAAAAGGGGATTCACATCGCTAAAGATCGAGTTCGAAGATGAAGAAGAAAAAAGAAAGCCCCACTGGCTTATAGAGGTTGAAGGCGAACAATACTATTTCAAAGATAAGCCGCCTCGAGAATTCCTTTTTAGTTTTCCAGCTTACGAATCAGTTGAGAAATGGGTTAAAGGCGAAAAACAAAGCTTATCTACAGAACAGCTTTGGAAACTCAACGGAATTTACCTGAGAACATTTCTTGATTTTCCAAGATCCTTCGAGTTCAGCGTCACCCAACTTTTTATTCAGCAAACATGGCTTGTTGATCTCTTGCCCGTTGTATTTTATCTTGGTGTGAAAGGCGAGTTTGGCGGAGGCAAAACAGTCACTGGTGAAGCCATTATTTTGATCTGCAGACACGGCTATTTGACTGGCAATCTAAGCCCGCCCTTCGTAGCTAGGGCTGTTCAGGAACATAAAATAACGTTGATGGTTGATGAGCTTGACGCGGTTGCAGGCACAAAGGATTCCGACCTAAACTGCATTTTCAGACAAGGATACAGACGAGGCTTAAAATATAGCAGGGTTAATCCTGACACGCTTGAAACTGAAAGCTACGTAGTTTTTGGACCCAAGCTTTTTACAGTGCATTCTGAAATCGAAGAAGCCTTGCAGACGAGAACTGTTCCAATCCATGTGAGGGAGACGAGCAACCCGCAATATCCAATTGTAAACATGGATAAGGCAAGCTTCGCAGAATACGTTTACACAGAGAATTTCCTCTGGTATTTGGACAATGCTTTAACATTTAAAGGAAATGATTTCCACGCCATAAATGGTTCTCAACTTGACATACTTGACACACTTGACCTAAAAATCAGCTACAGCAGTATAGACGTTCAAGCCGAAAAACTGAGGCAATTATTGTTTGAGAAAAAGAAAACTCTCTTATTAGAAGGTCAAGTTAATCAAGTTAGTCAAGTCAGCGGCAGAAACACGGAGCTAATGTTTCTATGCTTTGCCCTATCAAACCTCTTAAAAATTCAATGCAACGATGACATTGTTAAAACCTTCCAACAGAAGCTGCTAGAGGAAGGTGAAAGAACAGAAATTGGCTTGATTGGCGTTTTAAGACAAGTTTTAACAGATTTATGGATCGAGAAAAAGGACAACAGGGATTACATAACTGAAGATGGACTTGTAAAAATCAGCAATAAGGAAATCTACGACAAGTACAATGAAGTTTTGAAAAAGGAGTATGGGCAAGGAGTTTCTCCAGCTAAATTTAAAGAGTTCATGTTAGAGTTCGGCTTCTCAGACGCCTTAAACAGAACCAAGCTTGAAGTACCAGTTCCAGGTGACTCAGAGAAAAAATCCCGGCTTTGCAACATCTTCACAGACCGCGTCTTAAGAAAGCTAGGCATTGAAGAGGGATGGCAAGGAGAGAAGGCTTTGCAGGAAATTCTTGTTAAAGCAAGAGAGTGGTGTGAACAAAACAAGGATGACGAAAACACTGTTGACTTGTTCGGCTTGACAGAGTTTCTCTCAGGCTTAACTGAGCAACCGACACGAATCATAGACATCATGAAAAGCGAAGGAGTTCTTTTCGACATCAACCAAGTTGGCAAGCTAGGAGTGAAGTGAAAACCTTGAACCACAGTTGGGACTATCCCCACTCTAAAAAGGAAGCGAATAATAAAGGCAAAAGCAAAGAGCCACCTCTAATAGATCCGCTTCCAACTCTTAAAGAGAAACTGCTTGCACGAAAATGCCGAAAACTTGCAAGGCAACTATTGAAACGCGAACCAAAAAAGAAGCGCAAGAATGCGGGCTTCGCCCTTGCCATTGTAGAGGAAAGTAGAAGGTAATCGTATGGCTGAAGCTGGGGCTGAAGAAAAGATTTGCTCCTCAGAAAGAGTAGAACCGGACAGCCTTATTGAGCCCGTACATGATTTTTCGCAAAAACAGCCGTCGAAACAGTCCCAGCTCAAATGCCCACAATGTGGTTCAGATCGCCTTTACAAAGATGGCCTAAGATACCTTGGCGATGGCACCAGCGTTCAGCGTTGGCTATGCAGAAACTGCGGATATCGTTTCACAGATCCCAAAAATAAAGACAGAACCGGATGGAAGAATCCTCCATCCGGCTTAAATCCACCTTCCGCCTCATATTATTCTTGCCAAGGGAACAATGACCCTGAAAGGCGAGAACCCACCGCTAGAAAGGCGGCGTTAACCTTGGCCACAGTAGAAAAGCAGAATGAAAAACGGGCAGCGGGAGCCACGAAGCATACAGCACAGCAAGATGTCAAAGGAAAAATCATTGAACTCTTATGGAAGCTTGAAAGGAATGGAAGAAAACAAGGAACCATAGCTAACTACCGTAAAAACCTGATGAAAATGTTTCGACAAGGTGTAAACCTTTTGGAACCTGAAGACTGTAAGGCTTGGCTTGCCAAGACGGGGCTTGCAGCAAGCACGAAAAGAAACATAGCCATTATTTTGGATAAGTGGTTTGAACATCTTGGTGTTGCATGGATTAAACCAATATACTACGGAGAACCTGAAATTCCATTCATTCCTACAGAGCAGGAGCTTGACAGTTTAATTTCAGCCGTAGGCAAAAAGATGGCATGTTATCTTCAACTGCTCAAAGAAACAGGGGCAAGATGTGGAGAAATATCAAACCTACGGTGGACAGACGTAGATTCCGAGCAGAAAACTGTCAGGGTGAAAGGTGAAAAAGGAAGTTATCCTCGGATGCTTCCAATATCTAACAAAGCTGTCGAAATGCTTAAGAACCTTCCTAAAACCGGGGAGCGTCTATTTGCAGATGCGAATGCTATGCGCACTTGCTTTTACGTGCAGAGAAAAAGAGTTGCGAGGAAACTGGGAAATCCAAGGCTACAACAAATATCATTTCATACATTTAGACATTGGAAAGGCACAATGCTTTACCATCAGACTAAAGACGTTTATTACGTTAAAGAACATCTTGGGCACAAGAACCTGCAAAGCACACAAGTCTACATACACATTGAGAAAGCCATGTTTAGAAACACGGAGCTAGACGACTACCACGTCAAAGTTGCCAAAACACAAGAGGAAATCACACAGCTACTAGAAACCGGGTTTGAATATGTGCTTCAAAAGGATGGCCTTGCCTTCTTCCGAAAACGGAAATGATCCGCATATAACGGATGCAATAAAAAACTATGGGATGATTTCGCAGCCATTGTATTTCAGGAAGTCAAAGTCACTCAAGCGTATCTTCTTTTGCTTGATAAGCTGTTTGATTCTCGAGAGCTCTGCCGTCACGGCGTTTACCAAGGCTTTTACGGTGCCGCAAACTTCAGCGTATGCCTCTTTGCTCCATCGTTTAGTTATGTTGGCGTACAAGCAGCGGCCGCCGCAGACGCTGAAAATGTCACATTCAGTGCAGGGTGCGCCCACGAAAATTTTCTTCAGAGCCAGAGGATTCGCTTGAGCGATGTGACCCAGGTAGTAGTTTTTCATTCCCCACATGGTTGGGCATGGAATTACTGTGCCGTCGGTTTGGATGGCGTAGTTTATCCATCCGCCGCCGCAGCGAAGTAAACTCGGCTCATTATGCAGCAGCGAGTGCGCAACGCCCAAGAGCGGATAAAGCCGCAGCACAGCCTGCCCCGCTTCCATGTGATCAACCCAGAACTCCGCCAGCCGCCTTAAGCCCGGGATATAGCTTGTTTGGCTCCACTCCTTGAAGTTGCGTCGTGCGTAATCGTTTGCCCAGAAACCCGCGTTAAGCTGCCAATGAACCGAAGAAAACGGGAACTCGCTATTATTCACAAGCCAGGTAACTTGCCGGTGAATGTCCGTTTGTTCCATAACAGTCATGCGGGCAATTAATTCGCCTCGAAAACCATTCCTAACAATCAGTTTCAGGTTGTCGATGACACGGCGAAAGGTGCCCCTGCCCCGGTAAAAGTCCGTCAAGGCTTCGTCGCCGTCTATGGAGACGAGAATGGTGTGGAAGCGATTAATGTATTCAGGCTCAAGCTTGTCCAGCAGCAGACCGTTCGTCTGAATCATGAAATGCTGCGGCTTTGCAGAATCCATAATCTGCCTGATGGCGTCAGCGCAGAGCAGCGGCTCGCCGCCGTAAAAAGTCAAAACACATTCGGGGTCTCTGCGACAGAACTCAGCCAGCAAAGCAGGCTCATAGCTGATTTTTCTGGGCAAAGCATAATCTACGTCAAAGTCTTCAAAGTCCTCATTAAAGTCCTCAATGGCTTCTCCAAAGCAGTACCTGCACTGCAAGTTGCACTCTGTCGTCAGCATCACATGGAAGAACATGCTTTGCCCTTAAAGCAAAAACACTAATTTAAGCGTATTTTTCCCTTTCGCGCATGGCTTTCTCAAGATAACTCTTAAGCTCCCTTTCCCTAATGTGCTTTTCCGGCAGAGTTTCAGGTGCATAAACCAATGGCAAAACCGCTAAAAACAGAAAGAAAGCCGTAAATGAGAAAAGCGCATAGGGTTCAATCCCAGCCGCTATTGATTCGCCTATAGTTAATTCAAGGAATTTCGAAATGAAAAAAGGTGTAACGCCTAAAGCATACACTTTATCGCTGGGTGCATCAAAACTCAGATCACCCCAAATAGTTAAAACAAATATTACCAAAAGGAAACCGAAAGCAGCACCATCTGTAATAGCGCTAAAATACCAACTAAGCATATTTTCAGGATAAATTCCCAAAACAGATGTCCCCAAGCCTATCAAAACAAAACCTGCTATAGCAACCCGCTTCCGTCCTACAGAATCTACGAGAAAACCGCCTATAACCGCTGCGATTCCCATAATACCCGCTTGAAAAGTTGGCAAGGCTTCAGTCGATTGATGTGCCGTGCCAATAAGGCCTGATTCTAAAGGTGTGCTTAGATAATTAACCAAAGAAAACATAAACCATGGTATGAAGTACATGATAAAGGCACGTTGATTAATTATAGACTTATAGGAAGCGCTAGTTTTCTGTCTTATCATTGTTGTCTTCAAAAAGCTGAAAGTGAATAAACTGGATGCGCGCCACGCCGCAAATATTATACCAAGTAATATGACATCACTAATTTTGATGACACTAAATATTGCTATGCCTATGCCGGTAGCAAGCATCGCTAAACCACTCGTGCGTCCTCGATTTTCGACAGGTACACATTCTGTGTAGTAGCCCATGCAAGTGGGCATGGCCCAACCTAGAGAGACACCATATAGAATGAAAAGAAAACTAATGGCCAACAGCGATGGAGTATTAATTAAAATCAAAGTCAACGATGAAAAGACGTTTGATAAAATCCAAAGTTTCAAAAGTTGTTCGCGCTTGACATTTTTGGTTAGAGACGCACCTATTAGTGCGGAAACTATGAGCCCAGAAAAATGAAGACACCAAATTAAAAATGTTGTTAACGCACTTATCGACATCATGCCCAAGTTTTCTTGTAAGACAATAATAACCGTGTAATACCAAACAAGTGGATTAGCAACTAAGAAAATATTCGAGAAAAGTTTCTTTTTTTCATCCAAGAATGCGCTTTTTCTTTCCTCTTTCCGCATCAGCCGTCCTGCTCATTTTAGTATGAATTCACATTGAGAAATAAGTATTTAGTATTTGAAAACCAGACTCGCTATATATATCAATAAACGTAACTATATGTCATGTCAACTTTCCAACGTTACACTTGTAGAGGTCTGCTGGGTAGGCTTTGACGCCTCTATGATACCGTGAATGATTAAACCAATTTCTGTAGTCGCAGATATGCCCAAGCCAGCCGGGAAACTTCCGCAGCTGATTGATGAACTCTCGGTTGAAGTTTCGGATGCAACGTTCAACCTTGCCCTTATCCTGCGGATAAGAAGGATGAGCAAACTGTGCATCAATCCCGTGAGCACTGCACCAGTCCTTCCACTGCTCCTTAAACTGCTGCCCATGATCACTCAAAATAGCCTTCGGAAGCCTCCCAACTTTCTCCAATACAGCCACTGTTTCAGCCGTCGACAGTTCACGGTCAAACTGCTCAGCCGCAACGATGAATCTGCTGTAGTCGTCGATGCACACCAGAAACCAGTACTTCTTGCCCTGAACGCTGAAGGGCCCTTTGAAATCAATCTGCCACAGCTCGTCAGGCTCTTTGGCCCTGAAGAACTTCCAGCGCTTGCACTCTTTCTGATAGCCGTTCTGGTTGTTTCTTGCAAGGACTCAGTTTATGGTTTCTCTTGAAAGGTTTACTCCTTGAACGCACTGCGCAGACTCCAGCATAAAGGGTGGCAAGCAGAAAAGTCCTTGCTGTATGCGTGCGGTTCCCCAGTTGAAGGCGGTTCGTAGCTTGAGGATTGAAAGCTCAACTTCCAACGTGACTTTGCACTCTTTTGGCTGCCGCGGCTTGTCTTTGAAGGTTTCTGTTCCGCGGTGTTTGCCTCTTTTCAGCCAACGGTAAACGGTTTGCCTGGTGGTCTTGAACGTTTTTGCGATACTGGTGACTGTTTGATTGGCCTTTACAAGCTTCCTGAAGGCTCCCCTAATGATAGGAGGTAGCCTCAAACCATCACCAGACAAAACATTATGTTTGCATCAAGAATAAGAGTGTAACGTTGGAAACTTGACTTGACACTATAGCAAAGTTTTTAAGCATATTTGTTCAACATAAATACACGAGGAAGAGAGGGCTGAAACTTGCGCACTAAACCAATCAGACTCAAAGGATTTTGGGCTTAACCACTTTTTATTTTTTCTCGGTTGCCCACATCAGAGATCTTCAATTGTTGAGTTAAGGAGTAATAATAATATTTGATTTACTTTGAATGAACTTATTTGCTGTGCCGCAACATCTATCTTATGCTTCATGTACTCTTTCAGTTTATAAGTTGTAGGGGCCTCCATTACAAATTCAAGCACGTCTTCAATTTCCCTTTCAGTTAGTTTCCCTTCAAGAAGGTGGAGAATTCTTGCTTTTTCAGGTGAATTCTGAAGTGCAAGCATTAGAGGAAATGGCAAGCACTCCTTTTTTGCTCTGTTCTCAAGCTCATCAGCTTCAAACATATCTACGAATTCGTCTCTTATAGTCATCAGCATTCCATAAGTTCTACCATAATGCCTAAGAAGCTCTATTTGTTCTGTTGTCCCGTTGCCGATGATCGCACCGATCTTCATGGATGCTTCTCCAGCTGCAACCTTTTTCTTAATAATATCCAGATACTTCTGCTCAGATAAGTCAAATTTCCCTCGATAGCTTGCTTCTTCAGCTTCTGCGCTGCTTACTTCAAAAAAGGCCTGCTTTACTGACTCTAGAATCCTCTGCTTCTTGTCGTTTGGAATTTTTTCACAAGCGCTATGCAACAGTTGCATGCCCTTAAAAAGAAGCGCGTCGCCAGCCAATATTGCGATGTCTTTTCCGAATCTGCCATAAACTGTCAGTTGAGTACCCTTAATTGTTGATTCATCAATAATGTCATCGTGAATGTCTGCACCACCCGCAAGAAGCACAATTGCTGCGCCAACGTCAGTTGTCATGTCTGGGTCACCGCCTACGGCTTCGCATGCAAGTGAAAGCATAGCAGGATGTAAAACATCTCGCCACTCGCCCATAAAATAGTGCAGTGCGTCTTGTAGAGGTTTAAACTCGACTTCCTCTTGTAAGATCACTTGCTTCGCAAGTTCCACTGCCTTTTTGCCTCTTTCCTGCAAAATTGCAATAGCACGTAGCATAAGTTTTTCTTCATTAGACATTTTCTCTTCCATACTTCTATGGAGCAATTCAGTATTTGTTGCTTTTGGCGCTGCATGTTGAGCAAAACTCTTAATAGCTTTTGGCTTAATTCAACAGTTTCATGAGTCAACTCAAGCAAATTGAGGAGAAATGGCAAGCCCGCTGGGAAGCAGCCCACATATTCGAGGCAGACCCAGACCCAAAACGCAAAAAGCTACTAGTCACGTTTCCTTACCCCTACATGAATGGCCCATTACATGTGGGTCACACGTTCACAGCCACGCGTGTAGACGTATATGCCCGTTTCAAGCGCATGCAAGGCTACAATGTGCTTTGGCCATGGGCGTGGCACTGGACTGGGCAGCCGCTGCTGGGCGCCAGTGAGCGCGTGGCAAAGGGCGATGAGGCATACATTCGTGTTCTACGCGAGATTGACGGCGTGCCCGAGGAGGAGCTTAAGCGGTTTGTTGACCCATTATACATGGCGCAGTATTACACTAACGAGGGGCGAGCGGCTGCGAAGCGCATAGGCTTCTCGATCGACTGGCGCCGCGAATTCACCACAGTAATGCCCACCTACCAGAAGTTTATTGAGTGGCAGTACACTCGCCTAAAGGAGAAAGGCTGCGTCACCAAGGGAACGCATCCGGTTGTATGGTGCCCAAAAGACAAAAGCCCAACCGGCGACCATGACCGGCAAGTAGGCGAAGGCGTTACACCTGAAGAGTACACGTTAATAAAGTATAAGCTGGATGGCGACACGTTTCTGCCCGCAGCCACATTTAGGCCTGAAACAATCTACGGCGTAACTAACATGTGGATAAACCCAGACGCAGATTACGTCGAAGCTACAGTGGATGGCGAACGCTGGATAATCAGCCGAGAAGCAGCGGAAAAACTCCGCGAGCAGGAGCGCAGCGTGGAAGTAAAGCGCGTGTTTAAGGGCAGAGAGCTTATTGGAAAACTCTTTGAGAATCCGCTTACAAAAGAGAAATTCCCTATACTGCCCGGCTGGTTTGTCGACCCGAAGCAGGCTACTGGCGTAGTTTACAGCGTTCCAGCCCATGCGCCCTATGACTGGCTGGCGCTTAAGGATTTACAGGAAAACCCCGCGGCGCTGCGAGAGTTCAATTTGGACGCCGACTTTGTTAAGCAGATTAAACCAATTTCAATAATTAAAGTCGAAGGCTTCGGCGAGTACCCTGCAGTTGAGATTGTCACGCAAATGGGCATAAAAGATCAGCATGACACTCGAGCGGATGAAGCCACGAAAATCTTGTATAAGAAAGAGTTTCACGCGGGCGTGCTTAAGCAAAACTGCGGGTCATATGCTGGGCAAACGGTGAAAGATGTTAAAGACACACTCATACGAGACTTCAAGCAAGCGGGTATCGCGGACAGCATGTATGATCTGCCGCAGCCAGTTGTCTGCCGCTGCATGACGCCCTGCATAGTAAAGATTCTGTCAGACCAGTGGTTCCTGAATTACTCTGATCCCGCATGGAAGGAGAAGGCCAAAACAGCAGTAGCTCAGATGAAAATTTACCCTGAAACTGCAAGGCAATGGTTTTTGGCGGTTATTGATTGGCTGAAGGAGTGGGCTTGCGCCAGAACCACAGGCTTTGGAACGCCACTGCCATGGGGTAAAGGCTGGATAATTGAAACCCTCAGCGACTCCACCATTTACATGGCGTTCTACACCATTAATAAGCACATACGCGCATACGGCATCAAGCCAGAGCAGCTTACTCCTGAAGTCTTCGACTACATCTTTTACGGTAAAGGCAGCGAAGACGCGCTCAGCAAGGTGGTGGGAATAAGCGCAAAGACACTTCGGGAAATGCGTGAAGAATTCCTATACTGGTATCCCTTTGACCTTCGGGTTTCCGCCAAAGAACTCGTGCCGAACCATTTGTCCTTCTGCATTTTCCATCACGTAGCCTTGTTCCCGCCGGAACATTGGCCCCGAGCCATAGGCGTCAACGGCATGCTAATGATTGAAGGCAAGCAGATGCATAAGTCCAAAGGCAATTTTGTCACAATGAAAAACGCTGTTGAACGCTACGGCGCCGACGCCACCAGATGTGCATTGCTGCTCGGCGCTGAGGGCATGGACGATCCAGACTGGAGAAGCGAGAACGCCGCTGACATACAAAGCAAGTTAGAGTCGCTTCGTAGCTTTGCTTTAAGCATAATTGAATCCGCTAAAACGAACGAAAATACACATTTGGAAAAGTGGCTACTCAGCAAGCTGCAGCAACGCATCGAGGACGTTACAGCGAACCTTGAAGAGTTGAAAACGCGAAGCGCCTTAGAAATCGCCCTGTTCGAGGTATGGAATGACTTCCGCTGGTACATGCGCAGAAAGGGAAAAACAGACGCCAAAGCCGCTCAAGAAGCATTGGAGATTTGGCTCAGGCTGCTTGCTCCTTTTGCGCCTCACATGTGCGAAGAACTTTGGAGCGCCATGGGAAAGCGCACCTTTATCTCTTTAGCCGAGTGGCCGAAAATTGACAAAACCAAAGTCAACGCAACAGCCGAAGAACAAGAAAACTTGATAAAAGATCTAATCGACGACACGCTCAATGT
>JBBFKZ010000005.1:0-90870 GCA_037481775.1 Bathyarchaeia archaeon | reverse complement strand
ATTTCTCCAGGCAAGTACTCCATCAATATCAACTCGGGAAAACGTTCAGGGGCAATTGTATTTAAGGCACGGACTACTTCATCGTAATTTGCTTCAAGACCCCCCGGTTTCTCATTCAAAATTGAATGAACATTTAGGCTTTTGGTTAGAATTCGCGTTCCTCTTCCCCCACGAGTTAACACCGGTTTCATAACTATTTTCTTATTGTCTATTCCTAGCTGAAATGCAGCAGTCTTAAATTCCTCTACACTATGCACCACATAAAATTCGGGGCAGGGTAAGTTGTTGTTTTTAAGATTTTGATAAGCTGTCTTTTTATTAAATGCTAACTCTAAAACAGAATCTTTTGAAATGGCGATAGTTGTTCCAATTTTCTGAAAGTCAGCCCTTCGCCGAGCCAAAGCTAGACCTTCTTCATGCGAAGCAGGAAAAACAACGTCTACAGATTCACGGGAACAAATTTCAAGCATTTTTTCAACATATTCGACATCAGTTCCGAATGGTGTCTGATAAAACTTATCCACAGTGTATTGACCAATGCAAGGAACCACTGCATCTGTCCCGATTATCCTTAGATGTCGTCCTTCTGGATTAAAACGCAAACTTTCAATCTGACTAGGACTAGTCACACACCCGACGCAGGTAACTAAAACAGTGACCTTGTCCAAAAATTTTCACCCGTTAATATGACTAAGTTAATTCGATTCTGAATCCATTTCAGGCCGCACGACACACTTAGGAGAAGGCAACCATTCAACATATCTTAGCACTTCAAAGGCTTCAGCAGCAATAAGTCCAGATTGGCTACCGCGGAAGGATGAAAGATTAACCATTGACTCATATGCAACATATCTTTTCTGGATTTGCGAAACATGACACTTCAACGCATTCCACTTACAATTAACGTGTTCATGAATATCCACAAAGAAAGAAGGCCTAAAATCACCAGTAGCCCGTGGCGTCTCATACGCAAGCAATCTAGGCGCGTTTCTAAAAGCGGAAAGAGAAAGCCAACCCACTTGGCGATGATCTTGATGGGTATCATGGATTGTGTGAGTCAATACCAAATCAGGCTTATATGATTCATAAAATTTTTCCATAAATTGAATAGCCTCATGAGAATTAGGAATTTCAGTATCGCGAAAATTTCCGAAAAATACATCACCTATGCCAAGAGTAGCTAACGCGGCACGGCTTTCTTTAACTCGAGTCTCAGGGTCACCACTTTTTTCGCCTTTAGTCAGATAAACAACTATTATTTTAGCGCCAGTAAGTAAAGCACCGTGAAGTGTTCCAGCACAACCTAATTCAACATCGTCTGGATGAGCGCCTAAAGCAAGCACAACTCTATGTTTTAAAACCATTTTTTATCCATCCACCAAATGCAAAGACATTTTAAAATTAAAAACATTTTTGCCAAAAATAAAAATTTTCACAAAGTACCAACAAAGTATATTTTATCTATAAAATCGATCTTAAAAGACTGAACGCTTCTTTAGCGTGTTTTTCTTTTGACACACCTACAGCTACACCTTTAATGTTATGAAGAGATGCTATGTAATCAAACGCCTCATTAGGTTTAAGATATCCAGCAGCGAGAACACTGATAGCGATTACATTAAGCTCTGGAGTGTTCAAGAGGAGCTCTTCACAATGCTTAATAGTAGGAACCATTTGGAAACCGACCTTATTGAACGGTGCAGCGATCACAACATCGCCCACATTTATGTTCCAATCCTGTAACTTTTCGACAAGGAACGGAAAGTTTCCAGTGTTGAAGCCAGGCGTTAACCCAAGCTTATGCAGATAGCCTATGTAAAACTGGAAAACCCAATCAAGGTTTAACGCTAAACAAAGATCCGTTATCACTTGATGAAGCAGGACAGCCTCTAACATAGCGCTTTTACCTGCGGAGCGCTTAACCCGCGAAAGCTCATACTGTAGATACGTCTTAACAAGCGAGTGCAAGTCAGATCTCAAAACACCGTTCAATCCTGAAGCCGTCGCGGCAATGTTTCCGGAAAAAACAATCTCCTTTATCACCCGCTTAGCTAAGCCAGGCACGCCGCCCGCGGCGCTTGCAAGCCGCACATAATCGTAGGCGCATGGCACAATGGCATAAAGCCGTAAACATTTAACGCCGCCATTTCCACGCAGATGCTCCAGTATCTTCAGGGTTTTTTCGCTTACAGAGAACATGAAACCGTCGGCGCCATTCTCAACTGAAAGCGCAACAAGCTTCGCTGCATAAGCCGGGTCAGCAGGCGATTCGCCTCTCATTCGGCTACGCGCCTGAGACAAGTGGCTTATCCCATGAAACGGGTTATCGCCAACAAGCAAAATCTTTGCATCACTGCTCATAGCCCTTTCGCCTTGGCTGAAACATCATCAATTAAGCGATCTACTTCCGCGGCTGCCTTAAAGCTCGGTTCGGGCTTCCCGCCGCCGACAAGCGACTGGACAAAATGCAAGTTCTCACGATAATACTCGGGAATTCCAAGCCAGAAACCAACCGCGTCATTAAGATCATGCCTGAACCAACGGCGCGACACTCCGCTCTTCAGCTTCAGCACTACCTCATCGTCATTCACGCTTAAGCAGCCCGCAGAGCCCTCCACGGAGAAGTCGACCTCAGGCAAACGATAACCCTCCTGGCACCATGAAACATTGAATTCGCCTGAAACACCCTCAACTGATTCCACCACAAAATGCGCGGAATCAGCAACGCTGCCGTTAAGCGAAGCCTCCACACTCGCCTCTTTAACATTGAAGCGACCGAAAAGCCAGAACGCCAAATCCAAAGCATGACAGCCCAGTTCTCTGACCACGCCGACGCGGGGCACTTTAACCTTAGCATCAGCATCCACACCGAAAAAGTCAGAAGAAAACGCATGCGCCCTAAAAGAAGAAATCGAACCTAAAACGCCGCCATCGATGAGCTCCTTAGCCTTCATAAACGTCACACAGAAACGCCTTAGATAACCAACCATCGTGGCGCCACCATGCTTCTCCGCTAAGCTGCAAAGCTGCTCCGCCTCAGCGAAGTTTGAGGCCAAAGTCTTCTCAACAAAAATATTCCGTGCAACCCCTTCTTCATATAGGCTTCGCACAATTGGAAAATGCGCCGCTATAGGCGTAGTAACATAAACAGCATCCAAGTTAAAGCCCGAAAGCTTAGCTACATCCTCAACAACAGCAACGTTCCTGAGCGCCTTCCGCAGAAAACGGCGAACCAAACCGCTTCTCTCACATATCGCCACAAGTTCAACATCAGACAAAACATTCAATATACCCGCATGAACCATACCCATCTTCCCAAAACCCACAACCGCAACACGCAACTTATCCAACTTCAACCACCTCAGAATCGCATTCACAAAATTAGCTGATTATCAGAGAGGGTCATGTTAAGCCATAAACCAACGAATCGCCCGTGATACTGAAGCCTATTTACGCCCTCATCATACACCCATAACTCAAAGAATAGGTAACCCCGGAACGCATTCTTCTCCGGATCCCAGTCTATCGTGCAATCGCTCATGTTCAACGCAACATCGTTCAGCCGCAGGCTAGAAATCGTAACCATCGAAAGCACCTCGTCATAGCGATAGTCAAAAGAAAACGTTAACGGCATCTCGAAAACTTGCTCGTCCGCAACAAAAGCGGTGAGATTAAAAAGCGAGGGCAAATTGCTGGGAGTGCGATTTTCAATAGGACCGAAACTTGTCGGCGCCGGCTGCGTCTGATTCCTAAACTTCACCTGAACCACGTAATATGCGCAGTGGCCTAAATGGTTGCCGATGCCCAAGTATACATGGTAATCCGCGTTACGGGTAACATTATATGGGTAACCCTCAGCGCTGTGGTTAGCGTCTAGAAGCCAAAGCTCCGTGAAAAACTCTGTCCGCGGATAAACAAGCACTCTGCTCAGCGCAGGTGAAGCTATAAGCAGAGCTAAAACGCCCACAACCACCCAGTAGAGAACACCGTAATCGCTGAGTCTCAAGTGACCACGCCTCGCTCAAGTGCGCTTATGATGCGCTCCGCAGTTTTGTCCAAATCCACGCTTGAATGCGCCGCCGAGACAAAGCACGTTTCAAACTGCGACGGCGGAAGGAACACGCCCTTGCTTAAGAGTGCACTGTGGAACCGCATATATGCCGCGGCATCAGCCGTCTTTACACTGGCATAATCGTAAACAGCCTTCTTGGTGAAGAATAACTGGAACATGGAAGCCACATGATTAACTTGAAGAGCGAAGCGAGACTCCGCAGCAGCATCCTTCAACGGCTCCACAATTGCCCGGCACTTTTCTGCTAACTCGGCATAAAGGGCGTCTCCACGATGTCGCAGAAACTTTAACGTGGCCAAGGCCGCCGCCACACTCACGGGATTCCCACTGTAAGTCCCCGCCTGATACACTTTGCCCTCAGGCGCGATCATTCGCATAATCTCCTCTCGCCCCACAAAAGCAGCCAAAGGAAATCCGCCGCCCAAAACTTTCCCAAGCGTCGTCAAATCAGGCGTCACGCCATAATACTCCTGCGCGCCGCCAAGCGCAAGCCTAAAACCCGTTATAACTTCGTCAAAAATCAAAACTACATCATAAGCCTCGGACACTTCCCGCAGCGTCTCCAGAAAGCCTTCCCGCGGCAGAATCAAGCCGATGTTGCCGATGACAGGCTCTACTATCACAGCGGCTAAATCAGCCCTATTCGCTTTGACAGTCGCCTCAAACGCATCAGCATCGTTAAACGGCACCACAACCGTATTCCGTACCACCTCTTCGGGAACCCCAAGCGAGTTAGGCACTCCGAAGGTCGCCGCGCCCGAGCCCGCCTTCACCAGCACGCTGTCATGCGCGCCGTGATAGCAGCCCTCAAACTTCAAAATCTTCCTCCGCCCAGTATAGCCACGCGCTGCCCTTATAGCGCTCATCGTAGCTTCTCCACCAGTAGTTACCAAACGAACCATCTCAGCCGAAGGCACCGCTTGGCATATTAGCTCAGCCAACTCCACTTCCTGCTCAGTAGGAGTACCATACAACGAGCCATGATCCAGCTGCGCCCTGACAGCTTCAACAACAGCGGGATGCGCATGCCCCAGAAGCAGCGCGCCGTAAGCCATACAATAATCCATGTACTCGTTACCGTCCACATCAACCAGCCGCGAGCCATGAGCACGCTTAGTGAAAAACGGGTACGGCGCATAGGCCCTAACAGGGCTGTTAACGCCACCAGGCATCAGCCGCTTAGCCCTCTCAAACAACTCCGCAGATCTCGCCAAATTTCTCACGCCTCCTGACTATTACTCATCACGCCCTATTGGCTTGAGCCTCAGCGGCTTTCTCTCGCCGCTTCAAGGCAACCCATAAGGCGCCGCCAACGCCTAAAACAGCAAAAGTGCCTGCAGTAGATCCTAAAACGTTAATTAGAAAATCCTGGTTCCGCTGTGCTACAGCGTTTTCTTTCAAAACATCAGCTTCAGCCACAAAATTGCTTAAGAGGCTCAGGCTCTGTGTTGCAAGATCACGCGCATCATCAAAGTCGCGAATTGAGTAAGCGTACTCGGCACGCGAAAGAAGAAGCCCAGCATCATTAAGAACCGCTACCAACGCGGTTATGTTCGCTCCGGCACTCTCCGCTTCCTCAGCCGCCCGGTAGCAAGATACAATCTGAGCTTTAGCAGAAGCAAGAGTCGCTGCAGCCGCTGCTTGATCCCCATGCACTAGCGGGAGAAAAGCGCTTACAGCAAGCAAGATTAGGCTTAAGGTGATGATTGCTTTACATGCGTTAATTGACAAGGCGTTTCACTCGCAGATTAGCCATAAACTATTTTCTTGAACACAATGCCTCTAGCATTTTCTTTTTGCCTTTAACCTCGTTCAACCGCTTCTCAAGGTACAGGTAATCGCGGGAATACTCATTGTAAGCATCCAAAAACGCTTTCCCCTTATCAGTAAGCACATAACACTGATCATTACAATTGAACTCAATCAGCAATGCCGCGCTTACCTCACTCAAATACTTCTGTAGAACATGATAGCTTAGATTCGCCTGATACATGATCTGCGTTTTTTTAGCATTCTGGCTGACCGCACGCAGAATATCAGCGATAATATCCAGCCGACTCCGATAGCTACCCAACAGAAACACACCAAAATGCAGTAGTAAACCAGAAAACCACAAAAAATGGGAGAAAGCTTAGAGGTGCAGCCAGCCTCTTCCGCCTTTCTTCAGCTGCTGCTTCTGCTTTGGCGCTTCACGGTAAAGCTGCGCACGCTTCTCTCGGCGCTTAGGCTGCTGAGATGTGATGCTGGTCTTGATGAATTTGGTCCATCCGCCAACTTGAGGCGGCGGAGGAATATACCGTTCGGCATTAGCGATTTGATGTTGCTCCAAAATTTCTCTAAAACTCAAAGCCTTATAATCCTTGGTGGCATGAATTATAAGGCCTCTTTCAACGAAAAGATAGCGGTAATCAGCGGTGGCTATGCCCTCGGCAAGTACCTTGTCGTCTAAGCGTTCGCTCCACAGCCGCTTCCACTCAATCTTAAGCGTTTCAACCAGCTCTTTGTCATTAAGACTCAAAAGTATCAAATCCCTCCCTGACAGGAGCGGATGAGAATAATGGCGTTAACAGCACTCTTCTTACCGCGCTTCTCCCCCGTTACCTCATTCTTCTCCCGAAGCCAGTTATATAAACAATGCAGAATGAAACATCTATACAATTTATCTAGAACATTCATATACTTTTCTATCATAAGCATTTGAATCATCTAGAACACTCAAACACGATTTAATGAAAAGCCAACAGAACAGCAACACCTTAGAATGTTTAAATTGCACCTCATCAATAACCAAGAAGAGGGAAGAAAACAATGAACCCGATTTCTGTAAGGGAAGTCTTCTCAAAAGGCGTCGCCACAGTATACGAGAACGAGCCGCTCTCCAGATGCTTGGAACTGTTCAAAAAAGAAATGCCGCCAGTCCTCGCAGTTTTAGACGACAAAGGCAAATATGTCGGCGTAATCGCGAGACGTTGGATAATAAGGTCGAGACTTGACCCCGCAACAACCAAGGTTAAGAGCTTAACGCGCACTGCACCAAAAGTTTCACCTGAATTTTCCATAAGCAAAGCAGCCAAGCTGATGATAGAAAGCGGCGTTAGACAGCTACCAGTTTTCGAAAAAAACAAGCTGATAGGCTTCGTAACCGATGAGAACATCATTCATGGTGCTGTAACCCAGGAATGGGGTAATACGCCAATAGAGAAAATAATGACCCGCACACCATACACAATTGAAGCGCACCGTTCCGTAGGCGCCGTGCTAAGCCTAATGCGTGAACAGGGAATTTCACACGTGCCCGTAATTGACAACGGAAAACTCGCAGGGATGATAAGCATACATGACATCATAGAACACATTTTTCAGCCGCAGCGTCGCCAGACGCTTGGCGAAATTGTAGGCGAGAAAGTTCCGGTAATAAGCGTCCCGGCGAAGGGCATAATGCGAAAGCCAGTAATCACGGTCTCACCTTCAACCACACTGAGAGAAGCGGAAAAGAAAATGCACGCATTTGAGATTTCATGTCTTGTGGTAGAAGAAAAACAAAAACTGATGGGAATAGTAACAAAGCTGGATTTTCTTGAGCCAATATCTCAGATGGAAATTCCTGAAAAGAAGCTTGCAATTCAGTTCGGAGTAAAAGGCATAGTTATAAACCCTGACCAACAAAGTTTTATGATAGCGGAGTTTGAGTCCTTTGCACGCAAGTACCAGGAAACGCTTGAACTAGGAACTTTATTTGTTTACATGAAAACCCACGGAACAAGCCATAAAGGGATACCACTTATCCACTGCCGCATGCACTTGAAAACGGTGAAAGGTGCCTTCGTAAGTTCCAGCGAAGGCTGGGGAGTAGAATCAACATTCCGAGTGGCACTAGATCGGCTTGACAGAAGACTCCTAAGAAGCAAAGATCTGGCCACTAACCCAAAGTATGTTAGTGCTTATCTACAAAAAATGGGCATCCCAGAAGAAGAGCTTTAAACGCCGTTTCCCTTTTTCATTTCTCAAAGCGCATATTCCACTTCAAAACTGCTTGGACTAAAATTGCCTGACAGAAGGGACTTCTAATTCCGCCTTAACCATTTCTACACGCGTACAGCCACAAACCACGCAGGGTAGGCGACAACAAGCCGTGACGCTAATCAAATTTCCGCTGTTTCCTTCCAGCAAAAAACTGAATAGAGCGCCAAAGCAACAACTAAAGCTTCGACTATTACGGATGCTTGACCAAGGTAAAAGGGGTTGCCGAAAAATAGCGGGTAAATCAGGTATGGCATCTGCTCATGGGTGAACATGTCAAAGAAGATGTGGCTGAAACCGCCAAATAGACAACAAAGGTAAATGTTTCTCAAAGGGTATCGGACTCTAGGCGACTTAAGCCGTAGGGCATTATACGTGGACAAGAGCGTACTCTCAAAAAACCGTTCCACGACATACACGGCAACAGCAATTAAAATGTTGTAAACAGTTAGTACAAGCGCGAAGCCATGCCAAATTTGATGATCTAGCGGTTCTCCAATTAGAAGGTAGTAGAGCGGCTCCAAATCTACAATGGTAGCTGAGGCAGATAACGCAAGCGGGTCAATTGTTCTCTTTCGCCTGAAGTATAGAGAAAGCACGGCAAGGCCATGAAACGGAGTTAAAGGCATTTCTGAAACCGCCAGAGCCTAGAATAGTAACTTGTTACCGCAGAAATCTAATTTTGAAACGCCAAGCTCGCCTTTAACCTCGCGTAGCTGTTCAGCATTGAAAACTGGACCGTCTCTGCAGACGCGGTACTTGCCTATCACGCAGCTTCCGCATAATCCTATGCCGCAACGCATCAGCCGCTCCAAGCTGGCTTCCATCGGAATTCCATGCTTCTCTGCAAGGAAGAAAACTTGGCGTATCATTGGCTCCGGTCCACAAGCGTAAATCATATCAAACTGTTCTTTTTCAAGAAGCGCTTTCAGGGGTTCGGTTGCCAAGCATTTGAGACCGTAGCTGCCGTCTTCAGTTGTAGCTATTGTGCATTGTTTAGAGCATAACGCCGTGAACTGAGGTAGAAATAGCAGTTCGCTTTTTGTTTTTGCGCCTATGACAAGCATTAAACGCTTAGCTTTTGCAGATAGATTCTTGGCTAAAAATAGCAATGGCGCAACGCCTGTGCCGCCGCCAACCATTAGGATGCTGCCGTGGTTTTCGGTGAAGAAGCTTCCGAATGGCCCGCGCAAACCCAACATTTCGCCAATCTTCATTCCATGCAAGGCACGCGTGGCTTCACCAACTGCCTTGACGGAAACGGAGACGCTGCTGCCTTCAGTGTCCATTATGCTCAGTGGAATCTCGTCTACGCCTGGTATCCAGAGCATCAGAAACTGGCCTGGCTTAGCTTTTGCGCAGAGCTTATCTGCAAAGGTAAAGGTTTTGACCGTGGGGCTTTCGACTTTTATATTGGATACGCGAGTGATGCGTAAAGTGTTAGTTGCGGTGAGCGAGACCGACAAGTTCTTTTACACTCCCGAATTTTTTCTTTTTCAAATAAGCGCTTATGCCGCGGTTAATGTCCTTAAACACGGCAGGGCTTTTTAGCGCAACAGCAGTTCCTATTTGGACGGCAGAGGCGCCTGCGAGAATAAATTCTACAGCGTCACGCCAGTCGGTTATACCGCCACAGCCGATTAAGGGAACCTTCACCTTCTCGTAGATGTCATAAACGCATCTTAAGGCTACAGGCTTTACTGCTGGACCTGAAAGCCCACCGCGCTTGTTACTCAGGATTGGCCGCAAAGTTTCAACGTCTATAGCTATTGCGCGGAGAGTGTTTATGGCTGTCAGGGCGTCGGCACCTGCTTCAGCAGCGGCTTCAGCTAATTCTGTTATGTCGGTTACGTTTGGAGAAAGTTTAACGATGACGGGTTTTCGTACTTTAGCCTTAACTTTTCTAACAACGTCAGCGAGAACCTTGGGGTTTTGCCCAATTTCTAAGCCTGTTTCTTTGACATGTGGACATGAAACATTAAGCTCTACGGCGTCCGCGCCGGCTTCAGCAGCCGTCTGGGCTGTTTCCGCATATTCCTCAGCTGAAAAGCCGTAAACGCTTACGATTAGAGGCACGGTTAGAACAGTTTTTGCATGGCGAATTTCGCTTATGTAGCTGTTTATTCCTGGGTTGGGAAGACCCATGGCATTTATGAGACCGCATTTTGCTTGGACTACAGTGGGATTTGGGTACCCAGCACGCGATTTTATCCCAATGGATTTTGTGACGACAGCGCTCGCGCCATTTTCGGCGATACTTTTTAGCGAGGCGGTGGTGTAACCGAGGATGCCAGAGGCTAACATCGAGGGGTTTTTGAGCTGCAAGCCAGCAACGCTGATGCCTAACGAGTTGTTACGCAAACACTTCTGTCTCCTTTTTGCTTAGATACGCTTATTCTCCGTTTAAAGTTTCGTTTAAAACAGAGCGAAACTTATATTTTTGTTTGTAGTAAGCTAATTTTTTCTAGGCAACCTATCAAGAGGCGGCTTTGATGACTGAAGAGAAAAAAGAGCAGACTGCAGATCTTCAAAAGCTATTAGATGCGGAGAAAAAGCGTTCAGAAGATTACTTGACGCGACTAAAGTATTTGCAGGCTGACTTTGAGAATCTGAAGAAGCGCGTTGACCGCCAGATTGAAGAGATTAAAAATTACTGCACAGAACGCCTTGTTATTCAACTTTTAGATGTTCAGGACGAGTTGGAAATGGCACTTAAAACAGCGCAATCAGCCAATTCAGCGCAGCCGCTTATTGAGGGCGTGCAGATGACGCTAAAGAAGTTGAGAAAAATTCTTGAGCAAGAAGGTGTTTGTCCTATAGAGTGCGAAAAAGGCAAAGCTTTCGACCCCTCGTGCCATCAGGTTGTTGCCGCCGTCGAACAGGACGGCGTTGAAGAGAACGTTATAGTTGAGGAAGTAAGAAGAGGATATAGAATGAAAGGGAAGGTCATCAGACCAAGCATCGTCAAAGTTTCAAAGTCACTAAAATCACAAAAGAAGGAGGATGATAAGGCATGAGTGGCACTAAATCGACTGAAAAAGTATTAGGCATTGACTTAGGCACTACAAACTCTGCTGCCGCCATATTCGAAGGCGGCCGCGCAACTGTTATTCCAAGCGCTGAAGGCCCAACCATGGCGGGAAAAATGTTTCCGTCAGTGGTTGCCTTCACCAAAGATGGGCAGTTGCTTGTCGGTGAACCAGCAAAGCGGCAAGCAGCTGCTAACCCTGAAGGAACAATTTTTGAGATAAAGCGAAAGATGGGAACCAATTATAAGGTGAATGTTTTCGGGAAGGAGTACACGCCACAGCAGATCTCCGCGTTCATACTGCAGAAGATTAAGCGGGACGCAGAAACCTATTTGGGCACGCCGATACGCAAGGCAGTCATAACCGTTCCAGCGCACTTTGACGATAACCAGCGGCAAGCCACAAAGGACGCAGGCGAAATCGCAGGCTTCGAAGTGATGCGCATCCTTAACGAGCCAACTGCGGCTTGTCTCGCTTACGGCGTAGATAAACTAGACAAAGAAATGAAGATTTTGGTCTTCAGCTTCGGCGGCGGAACCCATGATGTCACAGTGATGGATTTCGGCAAGGGCGTTTTCCAAGTGCTCAGCACAAGCGGTGATACACAAATCGGCGGCATGGATGTGGACAAGGCCATCATGGAATACATCATCGACGAGTTCAAGAGGCAGACGGGCATCGACCTTACAGGCGACAAAATGGCCATGACAAGGCTTAAAGAAGCTGCGGAAAAAGCAAAGATTGAATTATCGACGTTGATGAGCACGGACATCGATTTGCCGTTCATCGCTTCAGATAGCACAGGACCCAAACACTTGCATCTCACGCTTACCCGCGCCAAGCTAGAAGCCTTAGCGCAGCCTGTAATTGAGAAAACAGGCAGAACAATCATGAAAGCACTGGAAGACGCAAAGCTAACGCCCAAGGACATAGACAAGATAATACTCATCGGCGGTATGACGCGGATGCCGCTTGTGCAGCGGTTTGTGGAGCAAATAATGGGCAAGCCCGTGGAGCGCGGCGTTGACCCAATGGAATGTGTCGCCGTCGGCGCGGCAATACAGGGTGCAGTTCTCACAGGCGAAGTAACCGACTTGCTTTTACTGGATGTTACGCCGCTATCGCTGGGCGTTGAAACATTGGGTGGTGTTTTCACAAAAATAATTGAGAGAAACACAACCATACCTACAAGGCGCAGCCAGATTTTCACCACAGCAGCAGACTTCCAAACCACAGTTACAATACATGTGTTGCAAGGCGAGCGGGCAATGGCCGCGGACAACGTGTCACTTGGAATGTTCCACTTGACAGGTATCCCGCCGGCGCCTAGAGGTGTTCCACAGATAGAAGTCACATTCGACATTGATGCAAACGGCATACTCAACGTAACCGCTAAGGACTTGGGAACTGGGAAAGAAGCTAAAATCACAATAACCGCTTCGACGAAGCTGTCTAAAGAGGAAAAGGAACGCCTCATCAAAGAAGCAGAGCAGTTCGCTGAGCAGGATCGAAAGAAGCGGGAAGAAGCAGAGTTGAGGAACAACGCGGACAGCCTACTGTACACGGCTGAGAAAACCAAGAAAGACTTAACAGACAAACTGACACAAGAGCAGATAGGCCGAATAGACGCGGCAGTCACGGCGCTGAAGGATGCGTTAGCCAGCAATGACATGACGAAGGTGAAAGCTAAGACGGAAGAGCTGCAGAAGGTGCTTCAGGAAGTGGGCACAATAATCTACCAGCAGGCAGCAGCAGAATACGCTAAACAGAAGGGACAACCCGGACCTTCAGGTGCAGGAGCAGAAGCAGCAGGAGGCGCAGCGGACAAAAGCAAAGTTGTTGATGCAGATGACTATAAAGTGAAGTAGTCGCCGAAACAGTTTTCACTAACATACTATATTTCGAATTTAGCGGTAAAGTGCAATGCCTGAAAAAAGAGATTACTACGAGATTCTCGGTGTCTCCAGAAACGCAACTAAAGAAGAAATTAAAGATGCCTACAGAAAACTTGCACTACAGTATCACCCTGACAGAAACAAGTCACCAGACGCAGAAGAGAAATTCAAGGAAATCTCAGAAGCCTATGCAGTTCTATCCGACGACGAAAAACGGAGGCAATACGACCTTCTTGGCCACGCAGGCTTCGACCAACGCTACACCACAGAAGATATTTTCCGCGGCGTAGATTTCGAATCGATATTCCGAGATTTAGGCTTCGGCTTCGGCGACTTCTTCCGCACATTCTTCGGCGGATTCGGCGGAAGCGATTTTGAAGAGCGAATAAACCGCGGAGAAGACCTTGTCTACGAGCTGGAAATAACACTAGAGGAGGCGGCCAGAGGAGCCGAGAAGGAAATTTCGGTGCCGAGAACCGAGAAGTGCGATGTCTGCGGCGGTTCAGGCGCCAGCCCAGGCACTTCACCACGTACATGCCCAAGATGCGGCGGCAGCGGGAAGGTTCAGCACATGCGAAGAAGCAGCTTCGCCATGTACGTGCAAGTAACGCCGTGTGATACATGTCGCGGAAAAGGCACAGTAATTGATTCACCTTGCAAGAACTGCCATGGCACAGGACTCATGAAGAAACGCCGAAAGATAAGTGTGAAGATCCCAGCGGGCATCGACGAGGGTTATCAGCTGAGGCTGCGCGGAGAAGGCGAAATGGCGCCCAATGGCGGCGAGCCAGGAGACCTTTACGTGCTCGTCCACATTGCACCGCACAAGTTGTTCATGCGAGAAGGCGATGATCTATGGTACGTGCTGACGATTGGTTATCCACAGGCAGCTCTCGGTGCAGAAGTGCCCGTTCCCACTTTAGATGGACCGACAACTGTGCACATTCGCCCAGGAACGCAGCCAGGCGAGATTATCCGCTTGAAAGGCAAGGGTATGCCGCGTTTTAGGGGTTATGGCAGAGGCGACTTATTAGTGCGCATTGGAATTTCGGTTCCAGAGAAACTGACGCCAAGGCAACGCGCACTACTGGAGCAGTTGGCAGAAGAATTTAATCAGGAAGTTAAGTCCAAAAAAGGCAGATTTAGTTTTTAACCTATAAACCTTTGTGGCTTGCAGCGTTTCTATTGTTGGGAAGATTTTAAATGCGATATCGCGTAAATATGGATGTTGTGGGGGGTTAGAAGTGGCAATCAATTTGGATACGCTGATAATACAGTTGATAGTTAACATAATTATTCTGTCGCCGGTGCTGTGGATTTCTGGTCGGCTCTTGGCGGGCAAAGATAAGGCAAAGTTTACTGATGCCGTCTGGATTGTGGTTCTTGGAACATTAATCGGCGGTGCTTTTCAATATTTCTTTTCAGGAGTAATTGCATCCTTGATTGTGCTGTTTATTTGGCTGGCGCTTGTGAAGCATTTCTTTGACACGGGCTGGCTACGCGCGCTTGCGATAGCCATAGTGGCTATACTGATATGGGTAGTAATAGCGGTGATAATAGGCATCATCGTTGGCATAGCCATAATCGGCTTTAGCCTAATTTAAAGCTGAAACAGAATCCTCTTTTTCTTTTTGCGTAAACGTTTTAAAAAATTAGAGGAGTAGTGGATTCTATTCGAATTCTATGGTTGCCGGCGGTTTATCCGTGATGTCGTAGAGGCATCTGACGACGGTGGGGATTTCGCTGGTTACCCGCTGGGAAATACGTTTAAGCACGCTATAGGGAACCTCATGCGCTTTGGCGGTTACGGCATCCTTTGACTCGACTATTCTGATGGTGATGATGTTGCCGTAGACTCTTTTGCCGTCTTTGATGCCCGTGGCTTTGTCGCTGTGGAGCACAGCGAAGTTCTGGAAGGTTCCCAGCTTTCTGGTTTCCTCTTCCACGATTTGAGTGGCTTTGCGGACGATGGCGACTCTTTCTGGCGTTACTTCGCCGAGCACTCTAAGCGATAAAGCTGGTCCTGGGAAGGGCATTCGCTCAGAGATTTCCTGTGGCAAACCGAGCGCGCGGGCTACTTGGCGGACTTCGGGTTTGAAAAGCTCTTTTAACGGCTCAAGGATTTTGTAGCCGTAAATCTCAGGGTTTATGCCTATCTGCTCCAGCACGTTATGCTGGGACTTTATTCCTTGAACTGTTTCCACCACGTCGGCTTTAATGGTGCCTTGCGCGATGAATTCGATTTGCTCTTCCTTGGCTGCTTTGCCCAGGGTCTTGTAGAATTTATCGCGGAACGCTTTCCGCTTTTCCTCTGCATCTGTTTTGCCCTTCAGCGCTGCGAAAAACTCGGCTTTCGCATCGATGTATTTGGTTTTGATGCCTAAGCTCTTGAGAGTGTTTACGACAAATTCTGGTTCTCCTTCCCGCCTTAAACCGTCATCTATGAAAACTGCCAGTAGCTTGTCGCCTACTGCCTTGTGCACTAGTACGGTGGTAACTGTGCTGTCAACGCCTCCTGAACAGGCGGAAATTACCTTTCGGTCGCCGACGGCTTCGCGTATTTCTTTTAATGCGTTTTCAACGAATTTTTTGGCGTCAAACAAGCGCTTTCCTCCAAACTTCAATTGTGTAGTGTGAGATAAGCGAGCGCCCCTTTTTAGCTTTGTCATAAAAGTGCTTCTTCAGCTATCATTACAATAATCATTCTATGCTAAAACAGAAGCGCCGAGAGCAGGCCACTGGCGAGCCCGAAAAGGATCGGGAAGGGCAGACCTGGGAACATGCCCTTTTTCTCGAGCATGACGAGCGTTAGGTAGGCGCCGGCTAAAATTCCGAAGAGCGAAGCAGCGCAGGCTAGTAGGCCGAAGTTGAAGAGCATGCTTCCGGCGAGCATGGAGTAAAAGACAAGGTCGCCTAGTCCCATTTGCATCTCCTTGAAAGAGTAGCTTAAGCCGTGAAGCTGGTCAAGGCCTAAATGGGCTATTTTGCCTACTGGTCCATAGTAAACCGCGAATACGTCGTAAACCGCTAAGAAGATAAGAATCAGCGTTGCGCTTAGAAGGGGCACGTAGTTTCCGAAGAATGCTCCAAGCGCCCCGCCGAGGCAGATAACCGCGATGTTGCGGGCTTTGCCGCCAAAGCGGAAAACGGCAAGGTCGAAAATGGCAGCTATGGCGATTGACAGAGGCAACACCATAAGGGCTAAGCTTGGAATAAGAGCAGAAAGCAGAGACAAATAGATAATCGATAACAGCAAAGCGGCGACTGTTAAAGCAAAAGCAATGATAAATGTAATCAACTTCTGGCTTTTCTTTTTAAGCAGCACGTAAAAGATGGTGGCGCTTATGGCGACGAGAACAACGAAGTAGACGGCGTTGCCGAAGAGCCCCACAGGGTTTTCTTCTGGAAAAGGCGTAACAGAGATAGGCGGAGCTGACTGGGTTATGAAAAGGGCGGCGCAGCCAAGGCCGAACAACAAACTTGCCAGTATCGGCGCCAAATATACGATTTGAGCAGTGAATTTTTTAGTCAAAGTATTTCACTCCAATCGGGAGCACGTTATTGTGACATGCAAGTAACATTGGTCACAGAATAAACTTTGCTTCCGGTCAGTATCGCGAATAGAATTGGAGAAGTACATGACACAGGACGGGCTGGGACAGTGCCTTAAACCAAGCGTATGCCCAAGCTCATGCACAGCCTCTTTCAGTGTCCGCGCAGAAAAAAGCTCGATGTCAGGTGCCTCGCCGTAAAATTCAGGTTTTAGCCGCCATAGAGATATTAAAGCAGCATTTCCAGGACAACAGGCTTCTCCAAAAACAAAATTTAACTCGGGAACGAAAAGGTCCGCGTCTACAACACCTAACACACGGTGCAAGCTTGTGTGTTTAGCAGCAAAACTTTGAATTGTAGTTAGAATGGCGTTTGAGCGGTATTGCCTGCGCTTTTTGTCAAAGTATTCAGCTCCAAGAGAAACTTGCTCGTCAAGCACAATGCACTTAGTATTAGGGAAAATTCGCGGCAGCTTCTCTGCAAGTCCAGTTAGTACAGCAACATCAACATGCCCAATGGGTAAGATGCCGACCCGCATAGCTAGGTCTTAAACCTCGAATACGTCGCCTGTCTTCGGTGCTACAGCATCCAAGCTCAGCTCGGATTTAGCCCAATTCGCCAAAAGCTCACAGTTGCTTTCTTCACCGTGGACAACAAAAACCTTCGGGTGTCCACCTAACCGCCTCAGGGCTTCTTTAAGTTGGCTGGCGCCACAGTGAGAAGAGAAGTCAAAGTGCTCGTAATGCGCTTTAACCTTACGCACTTTGCCATCAATCGTGCACACGCCCTTGTCCAAAAGTTCTCTTCCAGGTGTCCCGGGGATCTGGTAGCTTACTAGGAAAACGGCGTTGCTGGCTTTTTTCCCGATTTTTGATAGGTAAAAGGTTGCGGGTCCGCCTTTCAGCATGCCAGCGGTTGAAATAATCACGCCTGGAGTTTTGACGGCTTTTCGGCGGTCGCGCCAACCGTCAACCCAATCAACCGAGTGCATAGCGTTCATAAATAGTTTGGGATCTCTCAAGAACTCTTTATGGTTCATTATTATCCTGCTAGCCTCACGGGCCATACCATCTAAGAAAACAGGATATTCAAAGTGATGCGCAGCCAGAACGCAGGCTATCTCTTGGGATCTGCCAACGCCGAAGGCGGGCACAAGAACGGTGCCGCCTCGCTCAACCACTTCAATGGCGGATTCCACAAAGCGTTTTTCCAGTGTTGCACGATCCTCGTGATCCTCGTTTGCGTAGGTGCTTTCAATGATTACAGCGTCCAAGTCACCATAGCTCATAGTGGCGCCTGCTAAGAGTTTACTGTCAGCAATGTTGAAATCTCCTGTATAGAGCAGTCTTTTACCTTCTGCATTAATCAAAACTTGAGCACTTCCAGGCGTATGCCCAGCGTTCAAAAGCTGAAAGCTGATGTCGCCTACCTTTTCTTCAACGCTGAAATCCAAATGCTTGTTGCTTTGCATCATTGCCTTCAATTCCAAGTATTCAAAGGGGAGAAAGTAGCCTGAAAGCCTGATGAAGTCTTGAATCAGAATTTGTGTTAATTCCAAGTTAAGCCTGTTCGTGTATAAGGGCATTTTATTGGCAATATAAAATATTGGAAGGGCACCCGAATGATCAAGGTGACTGTGAGTTAAAATCAAAGCGTCAACTTCTTTGGGAGGTATATGCATGGGAAAGCCAGGTTCATGATCAAGCATTACGCCGTAGTCTAATAGAACTTTAGTTTTTCCTGATTTGACAGCTATCCCGATTCTTCCAACTTCGCGGGTTCCGCCGAGAAATCCAATCTGCAATCAGACCAATCCTTTTCGTTTAAAGTTCTTCAAGTATTCATGAATCTGGTGTGCTGTTTTAAAAATGTATTGACCCTAATTTTGGATATGTAGCCACCGAGCCCTTTTTTATAGCTTTAAGAACTTCATCAACGTCTAGGCCAGCTTGAATTTCTGTGTAAACATTGCATAATTCTGCTGGCTGATGCGCGTCGCTGCCTGCTACTCCTGGCACACCCATCAACTTGGCTAACTCGTGCGCTTGCTTGTTGGCTAGCGGAGACGATGCGCCATTAAGCACTTCCACAGCATCAAACTTGTAATTACGTGCCAAGTCGCCCATGCCGTACTCGCGGTAGGGATGCGCAACGATGGATACACAGTCTCTTTCACGGGCGAAGTCAATGATGTCGTCTACAGTCCAAGGCTTAGGCGGCAGTTCGTCGGTGCCTAAAATCACTGTGTCTCCCTCGGTGGTGCTTATCTCCACGCCTGGAATGATGAGGATGTCAGGGTAAACAGATGCAAGCTTTCTCGTCGCGCTTAGACCTTCTACAGTGTCGTGGTCAGTTACGGCTGCAGCTTTGATGGAATTGTGCGCCACAAGTGTTTCGATGAGAGCTTTAGGAGTTATAGATGAGTCGTATGAGTATGTGGTGTGGATGTGTAGGTCAGCGCGGATCAAGGTTCATCGCTCAAATGTTTTCGCAGAATCATCTCTAAACGAGTTAAAATGTTTTTGCTTCCTTCCGCGTGGATGTTTACATGCTCAAACTTTGCAGCTTTTTTTAGGCATGAGCGCTTACAGTATTTTTTGATGCTGTCGCCCCATTGCTGGGGATCATTGAGCAGTACTACTGTCTCGTAATTGGCGTATGCTATGTAGTCTGACACATGTTTTGCCACGTATTCTATGGTTTCTTTGTCAAGTGGCAGGGCTACTTCATGTTGGGACAATGGATAAACCTCATCCAGTTCAAGCGGAATAGCGCCGAAAGGCGCCGCGTAGAAGCAAACATGCACTTTGCTGGAAAGGGCTTCGTCTAGGTTTTGGAGAATTTTTCGTATTTTGGCGTATTCGGGTGTTTTGTGGAAGGGTTTTTTGCGTGTTTGGGGCAGAAGCAGGAGCAGGCGGGCAGTGTCAGGCGGAGAGTAACGCTCGAAAAGGCGATTTCGGTAGTTGACAACCTCTGGGCGCGCGGTGCTGAGGGAGCTGAAAAAGAAGAGACCACTGCGCTTTACGACCGGGCTGTGCGCTGCAATGAAGTCAGCATATTTTTTTAGCTTTTTCAAGGCAGTAAGTAGCGTGGGATGTGCATGCGCTCGCATCTCCAGATGCTCCCAGAGGCGGCCGTCTTTTATGGCTTGTTTTATGCGCTTTAACTCGGCTTGGCAAACGTAGAGGTTATGCTCAGCCAGAAACGTTACCCTATCTGCTTGCGGCATTTCAAGCACTGCTTTTGGTTTTGTGCTTGTGCATTTTGGGCATTGGCAGGGGAAAAACTCGAGTTCTTCAAGCCGCCACGTGCCGTTTTCAGTCATGTAACGGTTTTCTCGTGCGTACAGGGCGTAGGCGGCGGAGTCGAAAAGGTCGCAGCCCAAGGCTACGGCTAAGGCGAACATCATAGGGTGGCCGGCGCCGAAAAGGTGCAGCGGACGCTCAGGGGGCAGATTCATCTTCGCCGTCATTATCATGTCAGCTAGCACGTCAAAGCGGTAGTTTTCCATGACCTCGGTTGGGCTTCCAAGCGCATGCACTTGAAAGGGCAGCTTACCCATTTCAACAGCGGATCGCGCGACCAGGTCTAGATGGCGCCCGCCTTGAACTGGCCCCACCCAAAGTATGTCCTCACGCGTTTTGGTTTTGAAGAAGTCTTCGGCGCGCCGCAGTGTTTCCGCCACGGTTTTTGCGGCGTAGCTCTTGGTTATTCGCCAGCCAGTTGGAATGTCCAGTATGGTGGCTATGTCGCTGCCTATGCGCTCCTGGTACTCCACAATCTCTGCTTGGCTTACTTCCACGTTGCCGTAAACGAGAATCTGGTAGGCGCCGGAATCAGTCATTACGACGCCGCTGAAATCTAGAAACGTATGTAATCCTTGCTCTATTGGCGTGTTCTGGAAGCGCTTTTTGAGGATGTACGCGTTTGTTATAATGGCGTCGAATCCGAAGGTTTCCTTAAGCTTTCTCGGAGCAACAAGTTTAATGTTGGGATTTATTACTGGGAAGAGAAGCGGCGTCTCCACTGTGCCGCTTTTGGTCTTGAGTCTACCGATTCTTGCTAGTAAGTCTTTGTCTTTTATTTCGAAGCTCATTTGCGAATCTACACAAATCATTCTGCGCGCTTATAAAAAATGTTAGGCTCATCGCACAATTGGATGCGCTGTTAATTTAGATGAGGCATCCTTATATTCGCTTGTTTTCTCTAATACACTCGGTAATAGAGGATCGTGAGCATGGTCTGCACTGTTGAAGTCAGCGAAATGCCGAAGCTTAATGATCCCATTCTAATCGAGGGGTTGCCAGGCATAGGGTTCGTTGCTAATATTGCCTGTTTGCACTTGATTAATGAGCTAAAGGCTAAACGGTTCGCCGAAGTAGTTTCTGCGTCTTTTCAAGATTTTGCGGTGACAACCGATGCGGGTGGCGTCCGCTCGCCCGTAAGTGAGCTTTACTATTATAAACGCGGGGATGGTGGGCGTGACTTAATCATATGGTATGGCAATACGCAGGCGTTGACAACGTTCGGCCAGTATGAATTGTGTGGAAAAGTGCTGGATATAGCGCAGGAGCTGGGTTGCCGTTTTGTGATATCCATCGGCGGCTTCAGGAAGGAGGAGGTGCAGCCTGTTCCAGGGCTTTACAGTGCGGCGACGGACAGCGAAACGTTGAAGGATGCGTTGGCTTTGGGGAGTAAGATAATGGTTGGACACATATTCGGCATTGCAGGTTTGCTAATTGGTTTGGGCAGGCTTAGAGATTTAAGAGGATTTGCGCTGTTGGTTGATACGCCTGGTATGTATCCTGACGTGAACGCTACTAGGTATGCTTTAACTGCTTTGGGCAAGTATTTGAATTTGAACCTTGACTTATCAAAATTGGATGCCACGTTGGAGCAAACAAAAAAGCTGCTGGAGCCTTTTGGATTGATTAGAAATATTGTTGAAGAAAAGAAGAAAGAGGAGCAGCAGATGCGCTGGTTTATTTAGCCTTTATTTCACTAAGGAATTGCTCGTAAACTCTTTGCACTCGTTCAGCAGCAGGTCCCGAGCCTTCTACAACGCCTTTTTCAGTTAGCTTGATTTTGTCCATGACCCATATGAAACCTTTATCTTCATAAAGCTTAACCATTGTCGGGAAAACCTTCTCAAGGCGGGCGGCCAGGGCTTTTAAGTCGAAGGGTTTTTCGGTGCTTGATATGTGGGCAACAACGTTACCGCTTAGGAAAACGCGGTGATAAACTTGGCCTGTTTCGTCCTTGGCTTCGGCTATGCAAAGGCTCAGATTGTCAGGGTTAATGCCGATAAGCGTGCCAGTAAAAGTTTTTCCCGTAGTGGTTACTATGCTTACTGCTTTATCCGCCAGCGCAGCAACTTCGGCGAAAAATTTTCTTTGCGCTACCGACACATTTAAACCTCCATTCAAACTACGAATTTGCACTACACATATATATCTTTGAGGCTTTAGGCGGAGTTTCTTGCTTTGGCATTTAAATATACACCGTGTTTAAAGAAACAAGAGAAACACATCATTCTTGGATAAGCTTTGATGCTGATGCATACTTTGGTTTCTCTTGCTTTAAAGTACGAGCATCGAATGGCTGCTGGTTTTCTGCTACTGCGCGGATAGCCCCTCTATAGGTTTCTGCAATGAATCGCTAATAGCCGCCAAATATGACGGCGCTTTATGTTGCTTAGGGGTTATTGCCTAAAATGGCGATTGCCGAGCAGAAGCCGTTTGGGGGTAATGTTTGGCTGTTGTTTTCTTTAGTTACTTTTCCATTTAGAGCAGTATGTTTATAATGGTGGGGGGCGGTGTTAAAACATCGGGGGATGATGTCGCCGTCCCAGTCTGATGGGGAAGATGAAGAAGGACATTTGACAGACCCCCCTTTTGTTTGTTGGCGAGTTTGATTTTTGGGTTTGGTTGTTGTTTGGCGCGCTGGTTCTGCCGAAAGGTTTTTATATTAATGTTTTTCCATGTATATTTTGTCTATACAAATAAAAGTTGTATAGTTAAATTGGAGGTGATGTGTCATGGTCGCCAAGAAAACAAGAGAAGACAAAAGCATAGTATCGCCTGGAACCGCACTGGCGAGGTGGACGGACCCATTCAGCATATCAAGACAATTTGACCGCTTATTCGAGGAATTCCGCAGATCCTTCGACGATCTGCTAAGCCCATTCTTCCCAATGACGCACATAATCGAGGAAGAAACCTCGCTGCCAACCCGATACGCTACAGTTGACCTCATCGACAACGGCGACTCCTACACTGTCACCGCTGAACTGCCAGGCTTCAACAAAGACATGGTTGACGTCCAAGTCACCAAAGACGGCGTCACCATCAGAGCAGAGCGCAGAGAAGAAAAAGAAGAAAAACGCAAAAACTACCTGCACCGCGAAAGAGCCTACTCCAAGATGCAGAGATTCATCGCCTTCCCAGAGGAAGTCTTGCCCGCAAAGGCTGAGGGATCAATGAAGGACGGCGTGCTCGAGCTGAAAATTCCCAAGAAAGAGCCGAAAGCCGCTGAGTCACCTCACAAGGTTGAACTGAAGTGAAGCCGTCAACCTCGCCCCCGAATTTTTTTCTACCAGCACCTGGTGAAAAATGATGACTGACGCTTCTCAAATTGACGCCATACTTGCAGCAATTGAAAACCCAATTAGGAGAAAAATACTCAAGCGCTTAAGCCAAGAGCCAAGCTACCCGCTTGAAATAGCAAAGGAATTAGGCATAGGCCAGCAGCTTGTTGCAGCACATCTGGCTACAATGGAACGCAACGGCATCGTCTCCTCAAGTTTAGAAAAAAGCCCACTTGGCCCTAAACGTAGACTGTATTTCCTTAACAAGCCCGTCTGCGTCACAATCAGTTTTGGGCCTCACCTTTACAGCGAACAAGTTTCCACTTTCGAAAGCATACCAAACACTCTTTCCAAAGAGTGCGATAGCTTCCTAAACAGAATTAACGAAATAGAAAAAAGCCATGGCAATTACAGCTTAGATGACTTATCTAAGCTTTTAGCAGACATAGACAACGAGATTTTGCGCATCGAAAATGAAAAAACCGCGCTGCTATATATCAGAAACCTCGCCATGAAGCAAGTTGCCGACATATTAAACACGCAGAAAAGATCAACAGTCGAAAAGAGAATCATGTATTTCCTTCTTGATGAAAAAAGCGAAGATATCGAAGAAATATCCGCGGCTTTAAACCTACGAGAAGCCATCATACGTGAAATCCTCAAGAAACTAAAAGGAGAAATATAACTCATAACCCAATCAACGCCAACGACACAGTCGCTGCAAGACAAAGTGCTAACTTTCATTACAATTTTGCTCTTAAACTGCTACTTGCAATGCTAAAACCCAACTAAGAGCACAGCGATTATGCCGCTTAGAAAGACGCCGTCAAAGGTTCCTGCGCCGCCTATGCTGGCTACTGGCGCCCCGAGTTTAGGTATATTGCCCAAATTTAGAATATCTGCGCCTATAAGCGTGCCCAGCACGCCGGAAACGTAAGCGATTATCTGCGGCTGCATAGGCGAGAGGAAGAGCGCTACTGCCGCTGCGGCTAACGGCGGAAGAAACGCCGGGGTGACTATGCCTACGCCTTTTACAGGCCTCGCAACTGCATACGTGAATAGGGCGACCGCTGCTACTCCAATTAAGCTGTAGAGTATCATTAGGGGTGCAGCTTTGCTAAGTAGGTAGATGCTGACGGCGGTTGGTATAAGCGCGCCGCCGACGTTAACAGCAACTGTGGTAACTGCCGTGTCATATTCCACGTAAGGAATTCGATAAGTCACCCATAAGTAACTCACATACTCCTCCCGTATTATAGGCACAACAGCCTTGATCTTCATTAACGGGATATTTACTGTGCTTCCAAGCAATGTACCGATCAAAATAAGGAAAATTGTCATTGAGGTGAAGCCGATATTTGCGAATGCAACACTGATGACCCCTAGAAAAAGCAGACTGCACACAAATATCAAAAACAACAAAAGAATAACAAAGATCCGAGAACTGTGATGAAAGTAAATGGTTCGGCTCATTCATTCGCAACCTACAGCAACTCACCCATTACCAAAAGGAGCTAATTAACACTTCTTACTTTTCTCTGCATTTTCAGCTTGAAATTTAAATGAAAATAAGGAAAAAGAACACAAACGAATAACAAAACTATGCTGCGGAAGAAAGCGCGCTGCTTCGAATAAAGCTCAACCCTGATGAATGTAACTATGCAATGACCCGTGGGTTAGCTCTTTAAATGTGAAGCACTTTCCCTGCAAGCGTTTCTGCCTGGTAGGGCTCACAGTTGTGCGCCGCGATTCTTCGTGGACATATAGGTTTTACTGGAAAAAACGACCAAAAGAAGCGGGAGCTAAGTCATGCATTCAATCATCTTAGTGCATGTCAAACATTCTTCGGGTATAGGCGTGTTTTTTGGCCGCTGCTTTAAATAGCCGAGATGATGTGAGCAAGCTGCAGGGCTTTCGGTTTTTTCTTCAAGCTCAATCTTGATTTTCTGGGCAAGTGTGTCCTCTGGCTTTTCTTCCTCTATTTCTTCAGCGTCTAAGGTTTTGCTGGTTTCGGTGTTGTCTACTTTGGAGAGGCATCGGGGGCATGCATAGTATTCCTCCATGAGGTAGCCGGAGGAGATTACGGCGAAAAGTGGTGTTTTAAATTCTTTGTTGCAAGTGTTGCATCTGGTGGTTTCGTGGTTTTCGGAGAGTATGTGGTTGTCAATTTCATATTTTAGTGAGTTGATGGTTTTGTTCATTTTTTGTTCCCTTTTTGAAACGTATTGAATATCAAATGTTAATATTTAATAAACCTTTTTAGGAAACTGCACAACAAAAATACAACAAAAAATAGGCCAGCAAATAATTTAATGAATTAGACAAAAGATATTTTCAAAGAACTATATACTGAATCCCAAGAGTTAAATCCAAAAAAGATCCAACCATATTTCAGTTTCTACCTAAAATTAAGAATTCAACAGAGGATGGTGACCGTTTGAGAAAAATAGAATATAAATGCCGAAAATGCGGAAGGGTGGTTTCCCTTAATGAATATAAGCTAAGTCAATTCTGCCCAAACCCTGATTGCGGTACGCTTCTCAACCTTTGTCCACAACCAAAACACTGGCTCTTTCAATTTAACCCAAAGATCTACAGATGGTTTGAAAGAATCAGGGACACAAAAGAACCTGAGCAGTGGCTTACAAGCCGGTATGCTAAATACATTCATAAAGGAGACTTAGTGGCCATTTGGGCTTCTGGGGAAAAAGCAGGAATTTATGCTGTAGGAGAAATAATTACTAATCCAGCAAAAAAGCAGTTAAACGCTAACCAACATAAGTATTGGATAGATGAAACTGGCATTTATAAATTTCAGGAAAAAGACAGCGTGTTCATTAAATACTTAAACGTGACATTAGATCAACCGATCCTCCAAGACGAATGCCGTGGCGATCCTGTTCTGTTTGAACTGCAAGTTTTTAATGATCCTCAAGGTACGAATTTTCGGCTCACATATGAGCAATGGGACAGAATTTTGCAGTTGATGAATCGAAAACGCCACAGATAAAATAGCATCAAAATATTGAGTACGCAACAAGTGGAAGTGGGCCGGGCCGGATTCGAACCGACGATCTTCGCCGCGTGAGGGCGACGTCCTAGCCAGCTAGACTACCGGCCCCGCTAACATGCTGAATTCCAATTATTAATTCGCCCTTCATAAAACCTTTCCCTAAAAACAGCCCAAAAGAAAAATAAAAGGTGTACGGTAATGCACAAAACAAGAAAAAACGAAGAAACAAAAGCGCCCCGCAGGCATGAAGACTTTCTCCTGTTCTTATGCTTCTTATCCAGCGCGCTCGCAGGGTACTTCCTAACAAACTACTTAGCTCTACTCAAAGCTTAGCTTAGAATAATAACGCCTTTTACTTCCTTAACCCACGGCGCAGGCACCACTTCCGCCACAAGCCACGCGAAAATTTCCTCCGCAATCGTACTGTTAGAAACCATGACGCTTTCATCAATTAATTCAACAGTGACAAGGGCCTTTTTCTTTTTCACAACTCCCCCTCCAAATAACATTAAAACACGCCCCTGTTAATTAAATACTGTTTCGTTTTCTAAATGTTTCATCTAACGAATTAAGAAAAACTCAGAAACAGATTAAGAACAAAAACAACACTAAGCGAAACCACAGCACACCCAAAAACAATCAGAAAACTTTAAAACACCTCCCTCCATCTTGAAAAGTGTGGAAGACACCGCCGAGGTAGCTCACTCCCAATTTTTATGGCGAATTCTCCCGCGCGCTATTTCCCCATTTTTTTCTCTTTTTTGCTTTAAAAGAAACTGCTGCATGAAGGCTTACAGCGTACATGGCAAAAGGGCCGCTCATAACACGCCATTAAAGCACTGTTACGTAACAAAATGCGTGTTGTTGAGGTACAGCTTCAGTTTTATGTTACAAACTGAACATTGAAAGCCATTTTTTCCATGCGTCAACCTTGAACGCTGACGACCGCTACGTAACAAAGCTTGATCTTTCATGAGCAAAGGCGGCAAAATGTACGTGCTAACCTAACCCTAAACACGGAAAAAAAGCTAATGCAGAAGCTGCTGGAAGCAGCGTTCATGATAGCTTCGCCTTGCCGTCTTAACAATGCGATCGCCTGGCTTGAAGCGTTCACCACAGCGATCACAGGGTCGGGTCTTACAGTTGTATTTCCTAAGCGTAAACTGCTTCATAACCTAACCTATAGCCATGAGGATTTAAAGAGGTTAAGCTTATCTCCTGTAATCTTTCGCTCCAAGAAGCCTTTGCTCCTTCAGGTTCACTATTACAAGCCTAAGCTCCTTATCCTGATTAGATATTCCAACCGCAAGGGCGTCTCCATCGCCTTTACCAAGCCATTCGCGAACCTGCCTATGAACCGCAGCAGGAACAGGAAAAACCACATAATTACTTTTTACCTCATACCTTTTGTTACCAAACAAGTCTGGAATAGCCTTTTGCAATATATCCCGCTTACTTCTCCTCAAAAACCCCGCCCTCCTCATTTTCGCCTTTCTGATAACTTAACATTTCTTTCCGCACTTCAACATATTTCTTTAAAAAATCAAGCTCATATCTCTCGGCAATAGGCGCAAGCCTTGCTATTTCCTCTTCAATTTCCTCGCGACGTTGCCTTTTAGCTCTACGTTCTAACCAAACAAAAAATCCAAATAAGCCCTTTCCAGATTGAGCAGCTTTCATCCTTTTATCTTCAGAGATGAAACCTTCCAACGTCTGCGGATCAGCAGAGCAGAGGCCAATAAAAGAAATGTTCCCTGGTAGCTTCACAATTTGGAAGTTTTTTACTTTACCACTTTCAACCTTCCTACGCCAACGATAGAACTGGGTTCGCTTTGTCTTATCACCTTTAGCATATTTTTCAGCACATTCTTCGGTACGCAACCAACCCTTGTTTTTTCCAAGGATTTCGGCTACTTCTTGCTCTATGTTACTAGGTAACATACTTAGTAGCTATACCTTCGGACATTTAAAATCTTTGGACAGGTGATAAAATGAAAAACAACCGCATAACAATCCGCATTAAACCTGAAGAGCGAGAAAAGCTTGACCAACTAATCTCAGAGGGTAAAATCAGAAATCTGACCGAGCCAATCTACAAGGCATTGCAAGAAGTTCTCAAACAATTTTAGAGGTGTCTCAAGCATGGACACTACTTATTTGCTTAAGCTGCTTGCGGTGCTTGCCATCTTCATATTCATTCTCCTACTCATCTACGCACGAGGAAAAGACGGCATAGAACCCATCTAATTAGAGGCGAACCTTAAATGACCACTGAGGCACGCAGTAACCCCTCATTTTCAGAGAAATCAAGGTGTGGAAAGAGAGGGACAAGCGAGCACCTGAATGAAACTCGGCAGAAGTATTCTCACTCAGGTGCGGCCCTCTCACATAAAACCCCTCTGAACATCTTCCACTTAAAAGATTTTCTTAAAGGAGCCGCGAAGCCATGAACGCTGACACTTTGCCGACTAAAGATGAGCTGAGGCAGTCGATAACAAGTGATGTGCCCCTTGGAATGCCCGCAGAACCATTAACGCCTCTAGGCAAAGCATGGCGCGAAAAGCTCAAAGAAAACCTGAGACCATTAAACTTAGACGAGCTTAGCGAAATCTTAAGCTCAACAATCAAGCATGACGAAGAAAATAAAGTTATAACATTCTTAGCAATGCTGTTAACATACACTGAAGAAGACCAGATTAACGTAAGTTTCACAGCAGAAAGCAGCACTGGAAAAAGCTATATCCCCTTAGAGTTAGCTTGGTATTTCCCCAAAAGTGACGTTATCGAATATTCTTATGTGAGCCCGACAGCGTTTTTCCATGAATACGGAGTTTTGATTCCTGACCCAAGCGACACCAGAGAAGACGTGGAACCTGAGAAAAAGCGGAGGATAAACTATATCGACCTGCATAGGAAGATATTGATTTTCCTTGACCAACCGCATGACGTTCTCTTGCAACGGTTGAGGCCGCTCCTGTCTCATGACCGCAAAGTGTTGATTTCGAAGATAACAGACAATAAAGCAAAATTAGGATTGCGCACAAAAACCGTTAAAATAGAAGGGTACCCAACGGTGCTTTTCTGCACTGCAAGCTTCAGCATGGAAGATCAGGAACGCACAAGGCTTCTACTGCTATCACCCGACACAACCCAAGACAAAATACGAGATGCTATTCTGCTTAAAATAGAAAAGGAATCCGACCGTGAGGCATTCAATAAAACTATGGAAAGTGACCCGAGGCGTGTGTGGTTAGCTAACCGTGTCTCTGACATTGCTTGTGCCGACATAAAGTACGTGGTGATCCCAGAGGAAATTAGAGCGCAAATCGCTGAAGAATTCTTCGCCTTGCATAATAACCTAATTCCGCGCCATCAACGGGACATAACACGCCTTCTCGCGTTAATCAAAGCGCATGCGTTGCTGAATCTTTGGCACCGAGAAAAAATCAACGACTCCATAATTGTGAATCAAGATGATGTGTTGGCAGGATTCAGTCTTTATCTGAAAGTCAGCAAAGCAAATGAGTTAGGCTTGCCACCTGAGGTTTTCAACATTTTCCAACAAGTGAGGCAGTTAATTCCTGAAAATGGTGTAACGCGAAAGGAATTTCAAGCACTATACTATCAGACCTTTCACCGTACAATCGGCAAAAAACGATTAGACCAAGTTTTGAATATTTTGCAGTCTGTAGGCTTGTTGACTGAGGAGCCAGATCCAGCGGATAAACGGCGAATGAGGTACCTACCCTCGGGGGTATTTATTTCTGAGGGCGAAAATGATGGAAAAGAAGCGGCAGAAAACAGCGGAAAAATAAATACCCCCCGACCCCAGTACCACCCCGAAAACAGCAGCACAGATCAATCTTCAGAATTTTCTGTTTTAGCGAAAGACTGTGTTCATTTCCACAGGGCAAGCTGTGTGCATCCTAACCCGAATTGTTTAACGCCTATGTTTAATTGCCCTATGATATGCCGCGGTTTCAAGCCGTACACTGAAACTGAAGGAAAGGTTTAGCTTATGGAAGCTGCCTCTTCGCTTTCTTGCCCTGTGTGTGGTTCCGAGATGCTGTATCGTGATGGGCTTCGTTACCTGCGCAGCGGAGAGGCAGTTCAGCGTTACCTATGCCGAAGCTGCGGTTATAGGTTCAGCGGGAAAAGCGAAAAAACTTATAATTCATGTCAGACAGAAAAGGAAGCCGTTCAAGTATGCGCCTACGGAGCGAAAAACTTGGACACTGCGCAAGAAACCCGAACTTGCGCGGGAGAAAGGGGAAAACAGGAACAGGAAATCAAGGGAAAAATCCTGGAACTCTGCCTCTACATGAAGCGCCAGGGATACAGCGAGGAAACCATACGGCTTAACCGAATCGCCTTAAAAGTGCTAAGCGAAAGAGGAGCAAACCTATACGACCCCGAAAGCGTCAAAGACGTAATTGCAAGACAGAAGTGGAGCCCTAACCGCAGGAAAAACGTGATAAACGCCTACACAATGTTTCTAAAACTGAATAAGATGACATGGGAGCCGCCAAGATGCACAGTTCCCGAAAGCATACCATCCCTCATCCCGACTGAGCAGGAAATTGACTGCCTAATCGCTGCTGCACCACGGAAACTTAGCGCCTTCCTATTGCTGATTAAGGAGACGGCTATGAGACGCGGAGAAGCCCAGAGGATAAAGTGGACGGACATTGACTTTGAAAGATGCACCATAACCCTGAATGAACCTGAGAAGCGCAGCAACCCGAGAATGTGGAAGGTTTCTCCTCAGCTTATAGCACAGCTTAACGCTTTACCCAAAACTAGCGAGAAAGTCTTCGACTGCAAGCCAGACAGCTTAAAGGGCGCTTTCCTAACTTTACGAAAGAAGCAGGCGCATAAGCTGCAGAATCCGCGGTTGCTGAAAATAGGCTTCCACATGATAAGACATTGGAAGGCAACCATGCTTTACCATAAAACCAAAGACCCGCTTTACGTGCGCGACTTTCTCGGACACAAGAGCATGAAGAACACAGAGAAGTACGTGAATATAGAACGGAAAATCTTTGCCGACTATGGAAACGAGGAATTCACAGTTAAGGTTGCACAGACACCGCAAGAATTAGTAACACTGCTTGAAGCAGGCTTTGAATATGTCTGCCAAAAAGATAACTTAATATTTTTGAGGAAACGTAAATGAACACGCCGAAAACACCAAGGTGCCTGAAAAGCGCCGAGGTCATCTAAAAAGCATGGAAAAACGTGCCGAGGTAGCTCAGCCTGGGAGAGCGCTCGGCTGAAGACCGAGTTGTCGCCGGTTCAAACCCGGCCCTCGGCACTACAGACAAAACTGCGGCAGCTCGCGAATCTTGTTTCAGGCTTAGTTTCTTTTTCTGAAGAGCGTCTTCTATTTCACATACGTACTCAAATCCAGCCTCGATTAGGTCTTTTGCTTAGTGGACTGTTTCGGCTATTTTGCAGACGTAGTCCTCGTCTTTGGTTTGTTGAGCTGCGTGTAGACCAGCGTGTTTTTGATGTTCCTGTGGTCAAGTAGACGCGGGAGGTGAAGGAGGACTTTGGTTTTGTGATATTCTATGTGTCTTTCCATTGGCGGAAGGTGGAAGTTGTTTGTTTGAGCTTGTTGTTACAGAGGCTATGCATAACAACTTCTGATTGAAAGAAGAAGAAGTGGTTTTTCAGTCTTTTTCTTCTTCTACTGCTGCTGTTTGGAAGCAGGGCGGGTTTGTGTTGGTAGTTATTTTTTGATTTTGCCATTAATAATAACTTCTTTGAAGCTTTCTGCGCGGTTTGCTGGTTTTTGGAAGACTGCGGGAGGGTAGTTGTGAAGGAGAGTGGGGTTTTTCTATGGTTGTTTTGTTGTAGTTTGTAATTGCGCGTTGCGGACAACTACTTCTGGTTGGAAAACGAAAAGAAAAAGTCTTAAGTTTTTGTTTCTTGATAGTGCTTGGTAATCCCATTGAAGGGAGTTGACTGGTGTGCCTGTTGCGATTGGGTTGGAGATGTATGCGGAGAAGCCTGTGGTTTTGCCGTTTTTTACTGGTTATGTAGCGCGTGGTTTGTTGTTGCATGTTGTGCGGATGGTGGATCCTGCTGCGTCGGGCTTGCTGCATGAGTTAAATGCACGGAAGCCTTACAGCGTTACGCCTTTGCGGTTTAAGAGTAAGCGTCGTGTTGAGGATGGTTATGAGTTGGATCCGCAGGCTCCTTGCTTTGTGCATTTTAGGTTTTTGCGGGATGAGTATAGCACGTTTATCCTTAATTATTTTCAGAAGCAGAACAGCTTGATGGTTTTTGACACGGTTTTCCGTATTGCCAGCTTAAGCGTTAACTGTAAGAGTTATGGGGATTTGGAGAAGGAAGCGCAAGCGGTTGAGAGGTTTAGGCTTTTGTTTAGGGCGCCTACGTATTTTGCGAGTTTGGGCAGTGGCTATCACTGGATGTTTCCCGATGCGGTTAAAGTTTTTTCGAGTTTGCTACGTGTTTGGAACTTGTTTAGTGACGGTAGACGGTTTAGCAAGGAAGAGTACGTAGCATATAAAGAATGGTTGAGTGAGAATGTAGGCGTTTGCGAGTACGAGTTGCATACGCGGTTGGCGGTTATGCGGAAGAAGAAGGCGACAGGGTTTGCTGGGTGGGTGACTTATGAAGTGAAGGATAAAGAAAGCAAATGGAACAAAATAATGCTAAGTTTGCGGAGTACGCAAATGTTGGCGGCAACCGCACAGGTGGATTCGGCGTGGCGCGTTTTCTTGAGAAAAAGTTGTGATGAGGGAGCGTGGTGATGTTTGCAAGGTAAAACTTATACCCTCTCTATATATAGCTTGAACTTATAGTTGAAGTAAGGCTTTCCAAAGTGAAGTGAAAAAAACTCGAGGTAATTTGATGGGTGGAGTTATAGATAACTTCTCGTTAGAAGAAATCTTCAGAGTTGTTCTTGATGGGAAAGCACCCTATTCACATCAGTTAAAAACTGTGGAAAACATTGCTAGAGGCAATTCGGTTGTTCTTCGCGCGCCTTGTGGTTCAGGAAAAACAGAAGCCACGGCGCGGCTGAGATGCAAGGAAAAATCCCAAGTAAAGGGAATTGAAAGAATATTTGCCATGTTAGGCGGCTTGTGGCTTAGCCTTCAGATGCAAGGAAAAATCCCAAGTAAAGGGAATTGAAAGTCGTGCTCACGCCTATGCCTGTGATCTCCCTACCACCTGAGATGCAAGGAAAAATCCCAAGTAAAGGGAATTGAAAGACATACTTGGCTCGAATCCAAGTTCTTTAATTATCTGAGCCCATAGTTTCTCGATGCTTTCTGTTTTATAATGTTTCACATATAACCTTGCTTACCCTATCGCCACCCATCACATTAAGAAGAACAATATGAGACTCCTTAAGATCTCGAATGAAAGCTTCAAGATTAACAAGTCCCTCATCAACATCTCTTGTGTCATAGAAATAAAATTTCAACAAACCTCCCACAACTTCATCGACCTTCTTAACTCCCTCATAGAGAGAAGGTCTAAACCCATAATCCACCATCGTTACTTTTACCTTCTTCATAATTCATCACAGTGATAAACGTTAAGCGCGGTCATTTTATAAACTTTATTAAATTAAAGTTTAACTTAAGTTTAATATCATACTCGCCGAACTGTGATATAGTTCAGTGAACTAAATTTATTTCAATAAACTTTGATCATACTGTTTTTTAGCATAGTCAACATTTAAGTTTATTTCGCGACACTACTTTTGCTACCGCTTCTATGGCGGCAACTGCCTTTTCCACGTGCTCCCTGCCGATTCCCCTATGCGTTACCAAGCGCACTTTATGCTTGCCCATGGCTAAGGCGAGTACGCCGTTTGCCTTCAGCCGCAGAAGGAACTCGTTAGCAGACACGCCTAAACCAGAAATGTCGAAGCAGACGATGTTCGTTTGCACGCGGCTCAGATCAATTTGGATCCCGCCGAGCCTGGCTATGCCCTCGGCTAGGCGCCGCGCGTTCTGATGATCCTCAGCTAAGCGGTCAATCATGGTTTCCAGCGCCACAATGCCTGGAGCCGCGATTATGCCTGCCTGCCGCATGCCGCCGCCTAGAAGCTTGCGGATTTTCCGCGCTTTCTCGATGAATTCTTGTGTGCCAACCAGCAGCGAGCCGACGGGGCAGCAGAGACCCTTAGATAGGGAGAACATAAGGTTATCTACATGCCGAGTGAACTCTTTGACGTCAACACCCAACGCAACGGCGGCATTAAATATGCGGGCGCCATCCAAGTAAAGCTTCAGCCCATGCGCTTGTGCAACGCCGCTTACTGCTTTGATCTGGCTAGGCGTGATGATTGTTCCGCCGTGGCGGTTATGCGTGTTCTCGAGGCAGACAAGCGCAGGCTCGGGAATATGAATATCCCTCGGCCGTATGGCAGCTTCTATGTCTTCCGTAGTTGGCGCGCCAAAGCTGCTTTTAACAGGCCAGGGAAGCAGCCCAGCTATCATGGAGATGCCGCCTACCTCGTACCAGTAAATGTGCGATTCAGACTCGAGTATGACGAGGTCTCCGCGTTTCGTGTTGCTCATCAAAGCGGCTAGGTTAGCTTGGGTTCCGCTTGTAACGAGAAGCGCTGCTTCCTTGCCCATTTTCTCGGCAGCCAACGCTTCAAGCCTATTCACTGTTGGATCTTCTCTGAAAACGTCGTCGCCTAGCTCCGCATGCCGAATGGCCTCCAGCATTTCTTCAGTAGGCAACGTGACTGTATCGCTTCGCAGATCAATAATTTCTTTGGCGGACATTTCGTTTACCATACACTATTTTTAGTGGCTATAAGTTAATTAGCCTTAATGCATGTTGCCTGCTTACGAGGCAAGCAAAATGGCGATTATTATGAGGAGGGCGCCAATGCCGGAGACAAAGGTGAAGGCTTCTCCGAGAAAGAGCATGGAAATTGCCGTGGCAACTATTATTTCGGTTAAAAGAACCACGGTGGAAGTTACAGGCGAAATATGCCGCAGCCCCTTCAGCCAGAGGTAGTAGGGAATCACCCAGCAGAAAACCGCAGTGTACACTATGGCAAGCCACGCAGCCGCGGGTAAAGAAGCAAGGCTTGCTATTGAAACAGCAGCAGGGGGAAGCAGTGGCAGCATCGTGAAGACCAGCAGCCAAGTCATAGACTGAATTAAATTGCTGCTCTCGTTGACCAGCGATTTGTTGTAGATTATGAATATGGCCCAGAGAAATCCCGCGCCGATGACGAGGAAGCCTCCTATCGTGGCCGCTGTGCCTATCGAGGCAAAATCCAAGTTTGTTGTCATCAGCACTACGCCTATGAGGCTTACAAGCACGCTTGCCGCTTTTTTGCCGCCTAAGCGCTCCTTTAGCGCCAGCGGGCTTAATAGGGCAACCCAGATCACGGTGAGGTTAACGTATAGCGACGCCGCCGCGGCGGAAGTGTGAACCATGCCCAGATACTGGAGCAGATAAGCGACGCCGTTGACTATGCCTAAGGAGAGAATCAAGCGTTTCTTGTTGAAACGGAAGTTCCTTGTTAGCAGCATCACTGCAAGCATGATCAGCGAAGCAACGAGAAATCTTAGGAAGACGAATGTGTAGGCGTCCATGTACTGTAAACCAATTTTTATAGCGGGAAACGAAGTGCCCCATAGAAAACCCGCTAGAACTGTAAACAGCACCGCTTTTTTCTTGATGCCAGCCGACATGTGAATTTGCAATAGACGATTACCTTTGTTCCTCAACTCAGAGCTAAGCGCGCTTTAAGGCTTTTGCCGCAAATAATGCCTGCCAAAGCTTTCCTTCGAGCAGGCTTCTACTGTGGCGGAGCTTTTTCCTCAGGCAACTTTACATTCCTGAAGTAATGCCAAAACAGCACTATGGAAAGCGCGTATAATAGGCTGGCAATTAAGAAGGGCTCTGCTAATAGTCCTATGCCCATTAGCCATGCGCCGATGAAGGTGCTTAAGGCGTTTGGCAGCCGCCATAATGCGCCGCTTATTCCGGAAACTGCGCCGCGCTCATCCTCTGCGACTAGACCCATTATCAGAGACTGCGATAGTGGGCTAGCCATATTCATAAGAAGTGCTCTTATTCCGTAGACGAATCCGGCTAACGCGTAGTTAGGTGAAAAGGGAACCAGAAGCATGAAAAGGGTCGATGCCAGCTGCGTTATTACTATGGCTTTTACGAGCCCAAATTTTTTGGCAATTAACGGCGACACAAGTGTGGCGAAACCGATCAGTACGCTTGCTACTGCCAAGATGGTTGCGCTGATTTTATCTGAAATGCCATATTGCAGGTTAAACCAAAGCGTCATAAGCGGAACTACCATGCCAGCACCGAAAGCGAGTATGGCGCCGGTTAAAACGTATTTTAGCAAAACGCTCATGGATTTTCTTGGAAGGAAACTTGCTTCGCCTGCTTTGGGTTTCTTTAGTTTTTTCGATTCACTTACTTTAAGCATGATAAGCGTGGAAAGCACGCCCAAAATAGCTATTAGTGTATAGAGCAGTATGTGGCTGTCCTTATCTGTAAAGCCGAAAAGCTCAAAAAATATCACGAACGGCACCGCAAAGCTGCCTAGGGCAAAAGCGAGGTTTTGGACAAAACCATACAACGAGAAAAGGCTGGTTCGCTTTTCATTCTCCACTTTATCCGCGAGCAACGCGCTGCTTGACGCGGTAACCGCTGCTTCGGAGACACCTTCCAAGATGGCCGCGACTATTAGCAGGGCAGGGTCTGTAGTCAAAGCTAACACTGCAACGATTACGCTTGCAAGCAAGTTACCTGCAATAAGCATTTTCTTTCTACCATAGACATCCGCGGCCATCCCGAGGAAAATGCTGGCAACAAAGGTTGAGATGCCCATTGTGGAAATCACAAGACCCGCGAAGTCCGCGGGAAGCCCCTGGATTACGGTGAGAAAATAGGATATGTCAGTGAATATTAACCCGTAGGCGACTGCTGGCACGATAGAGGCGTAAATAAGATATTTGGCCTCTTTTGGCATACCAGAATAATTGCTGAATATTTCTCCGAGGGGCATGGCGGCTCAAACGTTTGTGGTTGCCGCCATAATTAGTTTTTCATAGCTAATATAGAAAATATGCTAACAAACTTTAGAAATTTGCCTTTTCAAAAGCAACTAAAAGCGCCTATGCAGCAGGAGGCCTATTCAGTTATGCCCCATTTTATCAGGTTCCAGATTCTTTCGTGAAAGTAATACAGAATCATCGTTATAGCATTGTATATGCCGCCTATGGCAACTGAAACATCCCATCTGCTTGTTAGAAGAAACGAGGTAAGTATGCTTACTACTATGCAGATTACACGCCACACAATTGACTTAGCTATAGATCTCTTTCTTGTTTCTCGCATGATTCTTGAATAGTTTTTATCTGGATATTAAGCTTCTGAACAGTAAATGCTTGCTGGGAAAAAGCTTTTTTCGTTGACGACTACTTTTTCTATGAAGCGGCGGGATTAGCCTTATTGAATGTGTGAAGACGGAACGTGATGGTTACCAAGATAGTGATGTTAGAGCTACTCGCTCGAAGCTTGATTTATTCCTTAATCGTAATTTTAATAGATATTGTGCTTATTTTCGCTGTTCAGGGTGGCATAAACCAAATAATCGCAGCACTCGCGCTCCTCATGCTATTAGAGGGTGGAATAGGTCTCACAGTAGGTGGTGCCATTGCGTTTTATTCGCCCTTAGGCTCCAAGATAAGCGAAATTTTGTTTCATTCCAAACCATGGACAGCCCAGCGTCAAAAAGAAGCAGAGAAACAAGCGCGAACATGGATTGCAACTGGGATAATTTTAGTGCTTGCCGCCTTTGTTATATCTGCGTTATAAAACATCAGCGCTTGGAAACGCTGTTTAGCTTTAACAACTATTGTCTCGTGTTGGCAGGAAATATCAAAAAAAGTAAAAGGGGGAAAGGTGATTTTTGCTTGCTACCGTTTCTTTCTAAGCGCCAAGACGGCGACCACAACGATTACTACCACTACTACGACTACTGCTATGTACAGGCCGTACTGCTGCAGGAAATCGCCAGCGGGCGGCGGAACGCCTGTTTCGTAGCCAGCTGCAGCCAATAGCGATTTGGCCAATTCAACGTTATATTCGTAGGGTTTTAGCGACGTGTCAAATCCAGCAGTCAGGGTCGTAATGGGCGTGGTTACACCCGGTGTTCCATAGCCATTTAGTATAGTGTTGATTATGTCTTCTCTTGGTATTAAGTGGCTAATTGCTTGTCTAACATAACGGGCAGCCTCAGCAGCACGTGACGGGTCCTTTTTGCCTAGCGGCGTGTCAACGCCTGTTCCGAAAACTGGATGCTGCATGTTAAAGCCAAGTTCTTGAACGCCGAAAGCGTCGTACTCAGCATAGTCACCCCATGGCTTCTCAATGCTTGCAAGTTTCGTTTCCAAGTGATATTGAGAGTCTAATACGTCAACCTCGCCAGACTTGAGCGCTGAGATTGCTGCGTCTGAAGATTCTATGCATTGTACATAGAGCGTTTCGATTTGGAATGTTCCAGCTGCTTCTAGTGCGGCTTTGTTCCAGTAGTTCGGGTTTTTCGTCATTATGTTAGCGGTGGTTGTTGGGTCATATGCTGCATAAACGTATGGTCCAGTTCCTATTGGCCCATATGCCGTGTAAGAGCCGACGGTATAGCTGCCTGCTGCAGTGTTGAAGGGATGCGAAGCCCATTCTGACGGCGGGACGTTTTCGAGCACATGCTTTGGAATTATGGCTGACGCCAGAATACTTTCAACGAAATACGCATACGGCTTTGGAAGCCTGAACACAACTGTGTAGGGATCAACGACTTCAATATTATCGGCGCTGCCTATGATTTCTTGTATGAAAGCACCTGTAGGCGAGGCAATTTCTGGATCCATGGCAGACTCAAAAGTGAATTTAACGTCGTCGGCAGTAAATTCAACGCCATCATGCCATTTCACGCCCTGTCTAAGATGGACAGTCCATGTTTTTTGGTCAGAGGCCACTTCCCAGCTTGTCGCAAGCGCTGGAACCATTTCCATGTCGATTAGGTCCCATCTTTCTGCTAGGCTGTCAAAAATGTTGTCATAGACGGTTAAGTCATAGTATGAAGTAGTTAGCAGCGGGTTCAAGCCTTCCTCAGGCGCAGGGCCTGTCTGCGCAACAACTATTGTGGTCTGAGTGCTACCTGCGGCTAATTTCCAGTTCTTTACTCTGGGCCATGCTGGATAGTGATATGCCAAGAAGGGCTCTTTTTGCAGTGCTGTAGGATCAAATCCCACAACTTCTCTTGTGTAGAGTATTGTGGCCGATGGTACTTCGTCATATGCCAGTTTTTGCCATTGCTTTACATATTCTAGCCGCTTGTTTTCGTCAACCGTCTCCTTAATTAGCCTGCATAGCCGATCATTTTCAGAGTTATTCCAGAGGTAGTAGTTTTGTCCTGATGGCGGGAACTGGCTACTGTCATAAAGTCCGAATGGGTCGGGGTCGATGCCCATTGCGTAGCCAATAAACAGCGCGTCAAATCCACCCTCATCGTAGGTTTTGCCTACCATATCCGCGGGGGGTGTAAGGGCTCTGTCGTAAACGGTTCCCCAGTCTAGCTCAACCCTAACCGCGTCGATTCCGACGGCATCTAAGCTATTTTCTATTATTTGTGCCCATTGTTTCCGTGCAGGATTTGCACCTGGAACTATCAAAGTTATTTTGAAGTAAGGTTGACCTTGGCTCTGAACGAATGTAATGCAGGGCAATGCAAGCAAACTTAGTAGCAGCAGCGAGCATAATGCCAGTGTTTTTGTTTTAGAGAGCAACTCTCCTAACCTCCTCCGAGAAATCTTTTATATTTCGTTTCGCTTTATAACATTTGCCATAAATTTACCAATTAATAACTGCGAATTTAATTTGTAATTCAATTGATTCTAAGAAGCAAAGAACACGGAATTTTTCAAAAAACTTTTATAAGTTACGAGTAACACATCGGAGGGGGAGAAGATTGCCTGCCAAAACAAAGGGTTCTCACGCCTTTCGCTCCAGAATTCAGAATATCGCCAAAAGCTCCATGACGAAATATGTTCTCCGGCGACTTTTATATTTGATACCCATCTTTTTCGGAATTCTCATTATAGTGTTTGTCGCTACGCGAATGGCAGGCGACCCAGTTAAGCTGATGACTGGGCTTAACCCGCGGATAACAGCCGAAGCCAGAGAACGCCTAACACAGTACTATGGACTTGATCAGCCACTATATTATCAATTCTTAAAGTTCGTATGGGAGATGCTGCAGGGAAACCTTGGAAATTCCTACGCGATAAGAGGCGGCACATCAGTAACGACGCTAGTAGGTGATTACGCGTGGGAAACCTTCAAACTTCAACTTGCAGCACTTTTCTTTTCACTTCTAATCGCCATTCCAATTGGAATACTCTCAGCACGTAAGCAGTATTCAAAATTGGACATGACAGTTACAACTACATCGCTGGTCGGAACATGCATACCAATTTTCTACATGGGCATAGTTGCCATACTAATCTTCTCTTACACTCTAGGCTGGCTCCCCTATGGCGCGGCGCACTCGCTAGATCCCTCACGTTACCCGTTTGGCAGCTATTTGCTAGATGAGCTTTGGCACTTGTTCCTGCCGGCGGCGGTCTTAACTTTCGCAGAGTTGGCGCCCGTAGTGCTTCTAGTCCGGTCAAGCATGCTTGAAGTTTTAAGACAAGATTATATTCTTGCAGCAAGAGCCAGCGGCTTAAGCGAGCGAACAGTAATATACAAACATGCACTGCGCAACGCGTTGATCCCAGTTGTAACCTACGTGGGACTTTATTTCGGCGGCATGCTTGCGGGAGCACCTATTACTGAAAAAGTGTTTAATTGGCCTGGTGTCGGCCGATTATACGTTGAAGCCATCGGAAAACTTGATTTCCCCGTTATAACGGGAATAACGGTGTTTGTAACCTTGATGGTTTTGATTGCCAATTTAATAACGGACATAGCTTACGCTTACATCGACCCCAGAATTAGAATCGAGTAACAATGAAAGCAGGAGGAAAAAGGAATGGCAGACGTAATGAAAGAAAAACTGATGGAAGCACCTGAAAAAAGAAAAACTGATGGGGTAAGCCAATGGAGCATTGCATGGCGCCGATTTAAGAAAAATAAGGCAGCCCTAGTAGGCCTCGTCATAGTCGGCGCTATAATATTCATTGCAGTTTTCAGTCCGATAATTGCGCGTTACCCGCTGAATTACCTTGCAAGCTTCAAGGAAGAAGGCAAAATCAGGATGCCGCCGTCTGCGAAATACTGGTTTGGCACAGATTACATTGGCCGTGACGTATTCAGCCAAATTGTTTACGGCGCAGGCAACGTCTTGTACGTAGGATTCGGCGCTGCAGCAATCGCTATGTCGCTTGCAATTGTAATAGGCATCACCTCAGGATACCTCGGCGGACTCGTGGATAACATTTTAATGCGGATAACAGAAATCTTCCTTGTCATACCGTTCCTTCTGATTCTGCTGGTTTTCTTAAGAGTAGCCATGACTATTGCGCCCTCCGGCGTCGGCGGCCTCACCACCGTAACCCTAATGATTGGGTTGTTTTCTTGGGCTTCAAATGCGCGTATCATCCGAGGGGAAGTGCTTCGAGTGAAGCAGAATGAGTATATTGAAGCGGCGGTAGCGCTGGGCGCCAGCAAATGGCGAATAATGTTTCGACATGTGCTTCCTAACGTTTTACACGTCATAATCGTCTTAACGACGCTGCAGATAGCCACGGCTATTTTAGTTGAGGCAGGGGTCAGTTTCCTCGGATTCGGCGATCCGAACAGCATTACTTGGGGTCAGCAACTCCAGCTTGCAAGCGAAGCGGTAAAAGAAGCATGGTGGGAAGGAATCTTTCCAGGGTTATTCATCACACTACTGGTCCTCGGCTTCAACCTGCTTGGGAATGGCTTACGCGATGCACTGGACCCACGTCTTAGAGAATAATTATGGAGGACAAAAGAACAAATGGCGCCAAAAGAAATACTGAAAATTGAAAATTTGACAACTTACTTTTACACTTGGGCGGGAGTAGTCAAAGCAGTTGACGGCGTAAGCTTAGACGTCAAAGAAGGCGAAACCCTTGGGCTGGTAGGCGAATCAGGCTCCGGAAAATCCGTAACCGCTCTATCCATCCTCAGAATAGTGCCTAGACCAGGCAAAATAATCGGCGGAAAAATAATCTACAAAGGCGAAAATCTGCTGGAGAAAACTGAAAATGAGATGCAGCAGATCAGAGGAAAAGAAATCGCGTATATCTCACAGGATCCTGCAACTTCGCTTAATCCCGTTTTCACCATTGCCGACCAGCTGACAGAGGTCATAAGGCGACACCAAGATGTCACCAAAGAAGAAGCTTTGAAGAAAGCCACAGAACTCTTCAGACTCGTCGAAATAGCTGACCCAGAGATAAAGATTTGGAACTATCCGCATCAGCTGAGCGGCGGCATGAAGCAGCGCATCGCCATCGCCAGAGCATTATCCTGTCAGCCTAGCCTGCTTTTGGCAGATGAGCCCACCACAAATTTGGATGTCACAATCCAAGCGCAGATCCTTGAGTTAATGAAAAATCTGAAGAAAAAGCTGGGAATGTCCATAATTCTGATCACGCATGACATGGGCGTCGTCGCCGGAGTGGCTGACAGAATAAACGTTATGTACGCGGGAAGAGTCTGCGAAGTCGCCAGCACAAGAACTATCTTTCGCAATCCACTGCATCCATACACTCGCGCGCTTTTAGAGGCGGTTCCGAACGTAGCCATGAAAAGAGAAAAACTGAAGATTATACCAGGCGCTATTCCAAACCTGATTTCGCCGCCATCAGGCTGCCGTTTCCACCCCAGATGCGACTTCGCAGTTGCTGAATGCGCTTCTGCAGTTCCGCCTTTAGTTGAGATTGAGCCAGAGCATTACGTGGCATGCATCCGCGCCAAAGAATTCATGAAAAACTCGGGGAAGTGAAAGCTGTGAGTGCAGAAATGATTTTGGAAGTCAAGAACCTCGTTAAGCATTACCCCCTAACAAGCAGGGGTGTCTTCTTGAAAAAGGATGTTGGCGTCGTACACGCAGTTGACGGCGTGAGCTTTTCAGTTCGGAAAGGAGAGACGTTTGGTTTAGTTGGCGAAAGCGGCTGCGGGAAAACATCCACTGCTAGGGCTATATTGTATTTGGATCCGCCAACTTCAGGCGAAATTTACTTTGAAGGACAAGAAATCAGCAAGGTTTTCAAGTCGAAGAACCAACAGGAAATTTTGAAGTTAAGACGCAAAATGCAGTATGTCTTTCAGAATCCTTACGCGTCGCTTGACCCGAGAATGACAGTGGCAGACATAATCATGGAGCCCTTTGTTATTCATAAGCATGTGCCTAAGGAAAAGTGGAGTGATAGACTTTACGAGCTTTTAGAGCTGGTGGGCTTGGAAGATTACCATGCGGAGCGGTATCCTCATGAATTCAGCGGCGGTCAGCGGCAAAGAATTTGCATTGCTCGCGCTTTGGCAGTAGAGCCTCGATTGCTGATTGCAGATGAACCAGTAGCATCTCTTGACGTGTCCGTAAGAGCTCAAATTTTGAATTTGCTACAGGAGTTGCAACAGAAATTCGGAATAGCTTACCTCTATATTTCACATGACCTCAGCACGGTCAAGCATATTTGCCATAAAGTTGCAGTCATGTACCTTGGAAAGTTCGTGGAAATAGCTGAAACAAGCGAATTGTTCAATTCGCCGCTGCATCCGTACACTCAAGCGCTGTTATCAGCAATCCCTGTTCCAGACCCTGAAAACAAAAGGTCGCGAATAGTGTTGCCTGGCGAAGTCCCAAGCCCAATAAATCCTCCTGCTGGATGCCGATTTCACCCACGATGCATTTACGCGAAAGAGTATGGATGCATGGAGAATGTTCCGGAGCTTGCCGACGTAGGCAACGGTCACTTAGTAGCGTGCAACAAAGTTAGCAGGTAATTTTGCAAATGCAATTTGTGACTGTATGCATTTTTGTCAATTTTTAATTAAGTGCGCTGCAAGAGCAGAGAAAATCAGGAAGAAAAATCCTGAAAGAACGAACAAGGGGACATACCCAACGGTCTGCGCAGCGATTCCTGTGTATAATATGGAAATGAACTCGGCAAATCGCATGGGCACATGGAGCAAGCCTATGTTGATAGAGACGCTGGATTTATTTTTGGTTGCTTTGGCGATAATTGCTTCAAAGAAGCCCATTCCGAGCCCTTCGGCGGCGGCTAATGCTAAGAAGGCAGGGAAGTAAAGATTTGAGTAAGCCAAAAGTACTGAAGCGACAAGGGCGATACTGCTTTGTAAGAGGGCTCTTTTTGTCCCTAGCGGAAACTTTAAGGTTCCAAAAATGGTTATTCCAGCTATTATGTTGAATAGCATGTAAGCTAAGCCTATTGTGAGGTAATTGTAGCTTAATTGCTGTGCCATGAAGACGGGCAAAAGCAAATTTAGCAGTGGGTAATAAGCTAAGCTGAAAAATAGTAATGTTATTGAAACGAGCCAGAATTTTCTTCCGTAGTTTCTTAACTCGAATAGTTTTCTTGTTTGAGCGTTGTTAGGCTTGAAATTTTGTCCAGTTTTCCATAGGGCAGCAGCGGGGATTCCAATAGCTGCTGATGCCGCAATGAAAATGCCGAGAGTAATTGAAAAGCCGAAAGTGTAGATGCCTAATCCTGCGATGGCGCTGCCTATGGCTGTTGCGAGGAATATTATGGCTGTGTTTTTTGTTGCTTCTTTTTCTTCCCGGTTTGGGGCTAATGAGAAGATGGCGGTGCGGTTTACTGCCCAATAGGCGGATTCTTTGCTTGCCTCCGCGATTTTTCCTATGAGAAACATGGGTGTGGAGTTGGCAATGAAGTATATGAGGGTGGATAGGAGGCTGGCTGGCCAGTTTAATAGCAGGTAGATGCGGTTCCATCCTTGTAGGTCGGCGATTGCTGCCATAAATAGGCGAGCTATTAGGAAGACTATGGGTAGTGTGGAGATTACGAGTCCGATTTCTACTAGGTTGACGTTTCTTTCCAGTAGCAGTAGTGGGATGGTGAGGGTTAGTCCTCCGGCTATGAAGAAGTTTAGGAAGGTTATTGTAAGTATTTTTTTCATGTGTTTCAGCCGGTAGAAGGGAGTGTGGTTTGGATACTGTTAGTTTAGTATTTTTATAGGTTTTGTGTTGTTTTTTGTTGGTTGTGGATGAATTGTTTATGTGTCTTTTTGTGCACATATTGCTGTTTTCGAAATATGTCGGTCTGGAAAGAAGCCATATATATTGAATCTTACGATGTAATATGTAGTTGCGTAATACAAAACAACAGTACCACAAAACTACAAAAAAGGTTAAAAAAATGACAAAAACAACAACCACAAACACAACATGCACCATCCAACTTCACAAAAAGAAACACAACCAAAAACAAAAAAATTATGAAAACACACTAATAGAAGCAATCGACGCTGCATTCGCCCAATTAGGACCAAACATCACAAAAACCATCTACTTCCGCATGGAAAAAACTTTCAAAATCAAAAAGCAGGAACTCCCACACAAAATCCAAGAATTCACAGAAGCAATTGAACAAATCTTTGGAGCAGGCGCAGAACTAATAGAAATTAGAATAATCGAAGAACTTCACAAAAGAATCCCCATTTTCATGCATTTCCCCAAAAAAAGAAACTTGGATTTCATAGAATATGTAACTGACTTGCAAGCTTTCCTCAGAGTACAAGTGCGGTGAGCACCTGCTGCTGTGATGTTGGCGGCGCTAGTTTTTTGTAGATATGTTAAACAGTTGGAGTTGAAATAGCCGCCATGCAATAAAACATGATTAATAACGGTAGAGTACCATGAGGAAATGCGCTTTTTGTCATGGTGGGCATGGTTTGTCGTGTGTATAGGATATGCTTGCGGTATGTATGAACCTTTATATCCACCTTTAGTCTGTATAAAGACGCAAGATATACGTCTTACCAAACAGAGTGTAGAACAAGAGGGGGAAACAAACATGGGCAACCTACAAAAAGAAGTTCAAACCAAACTCGCAAAAGGCTTGTTAGATTTGATTATTTTGCAGTTTCTAAGCGCCGAGCCTATGCACGGCTATCAAGTTATCACGAAGATCCGCAGAACATTCGGCGTCTACTTCGGCCCATCCACCATATACCCGATGCTGGCAGCACTGGAAAAGAAAGGCTACGTACACAGCGAATGGAACATGAGCAGCGAACGCCCCAGAAAAATCTACAAACTAACCGCCGAAGGACAAAACATGCTCAACTTCACAGAAAACTCACTAAACCTCATATGCCAAAAAATAGGCACAAGTAGCGCAGTTAAAACCGAAGAGGCAACAGGCGGAGCGACATTGCCCTTCCCAAACAAAAGTAGTTTCATTTCAACTATAGCGAAGTAAGCCAGTTTCCATTGCGCTCTGATGCAGGGTTACGCACGCGTTCTTCAGAGTTTCATGGAGTTGCGCATTTCTAACACAGTTTTCATTGTATTTTTGAACGTTTTAGTTACGTCTTCGAGATAGAGGCTTCTATTTTGGATGCCCTTCTTAACTGCACCAGCCGCTACAAAACACGCACCAATTGTTTCGCTGATAGGAGTGGGTTCTGGAAACACTATCAGCGCAACACCGATTTTTATAAGTTTAGAATCATTCCCCTCACGCCACAGCTTCTTAGCTGCTTCGGAAGATGTAGCAGTGCTTTTTACTGCGTGAATCAAGTCGATGTAGCCTTCGCTTATTTCGTTCAAAGCCTTATTTGCAGCCTTAGCTTGTTCCAGATTCATACGCACCACATTGCTCTGGATATAGTAGCTTTAGAGCAGAAAAGCTTTAATGCAGTAAAGAAGCAATTCTCCAGTTTCTTCTGCGCCGGTAACGAGTAAAAATTTATTAAACTACATGAATTCCAATGCGCCAGTTTAAAGCCGTTTGCAAGAAAAATGTCAATTTTGTTACTTAGCTAAAACTTCAAACCCAGTAAAACCCCATCACTCTGCTTAGCAGATGGTAATCGGCGTAGAAAAACGTTTATTCTACGGTAAGCCAATGTTTTCGAAGTAAGTCATTATCCACTTGTCGCCACGCTTTTCTAGTTGCAAGCTAACCTTGTCTGCTGGTGCCGTAGCTAAAAGTTCATTCCATTGCGTAGCCGCCAAATCCTTCGGAGTTGCCTCCACCCACGAATAAGCGGCGCTGTCAAGGTGCAGCACTATATGCGTCACTCCATCTTCCACGTAATCATATTTGCCCAGAACAGTGGCGTTTAGCTCCAGATAAGTGGTTACACCAAACAGTTTGATGAAGTCCAACCGGGTTTTCCGCACCAGCTGCTCGCTTCTAATGCCTTGCTCTCCGATGGTTAAGGCTATCTTACTGGTGTCCAAAGCGTCAACGATTGCGAAGCCAGCTAAATACACGGTTTCGTCAACTTCTCCGCTTAACTCGTACCAGTAGATTGGAACGTACCACGCGAGCCGATAATTGCCCGCGGATGTTTCCACCGTATAAAGCATAGGCATCATGGCGTAGTAACTTCCCGTAGCAGGTTTCGGCAGCCTTCCCTCAACCAAGTCCTCCGCAGTCAAACCGGAGATATAGTTTTCCCGTGAGAAGTCGTAGAATAGGATGCCTTCACGGGTGGCTTTGAAAACTCCTGAGAGTGTCCGTTGATTTTCCACCGGATTAACGCAGACCAAAGCTGCGATATCGCTTGTTTCTGGGTCAACTATGTAGCGTGTGTCCTCAGTGATTTCGAAGCGATCGCGGCTTGGCGGGATAAGCCAGAGGAAGCCGCCTGCCCAGTAATCGAAGCCGCCTTCTCTGCGGAAATTGCCTATCTCGGTTATCATTGCTTCAAGCCAATCTTCGTCATAAATCTGCGTGACCCACTCGGGAATGGCTTGGATATCGGTGGGCGCATGCTGCAAGTTGCCCTGCGCGTCATAAATAAGCGGCGGCTCATATCGCTTAATCAGGTCGAAGCCGACATTATAACGGGTTACCACGTACATCAGGTTACTGTTGGTTAACTCCCATGTGTAGTAAGCAACACCGTAGGTTCGCATCATATCAGCCATATAATTGCGGAGGGGCACATTACGATCCCACCATAGGCCTTCGCCAATGTCGAATTCTGCGCGCAGTATTGCCGGCGGAACAGTTGGGTCAGTTGCGTCTACAATTATGAAGCCTTTAAGGTAGTTCTCAGCTATAACGTTGGTTGAGCCGACGGAGGCTACCCAGACAAGGCTTCCATTAGGCGTTTTGGTTATGTGGCAACTCAGGATCTGCGTGTTGCTTCCGAACTCGGACATGTGTCGCCGCGCTATTGACACGGCAAGCTCGCGTGTGACAAGACGCACCATATCATCGGGGATTGTGCTGCTGAACGGTAAGCCAGAGGCTGACTGGATGAAACTGCTGAAGTAAGACGCATTAGTTACACGCTGAATCTGATCATAAACGATCAGTGCACCAGTAGAGAACAAGAATATGCATATCAACAGAAAACCAACAGTCTTCCTGTGAAGTTTGAAAGAAACGTTAATTGGAACCCGCGTGTCCGCAGAAGCGTACTGCTTAAGCTCTTCCATCTTCAGTGGCTGTATAGAAACTGACCATTCGATGATTGCCACGAATAGTCTTGTGAGAATTAGCAGATAGACAAAAACGCTGAAGGGCGTCTGCAGAGACGCGATAATTAGGAAAATCAGTAGCCCAAACAAGAGCGAAGCGAAGCGCCAGCCGGATTTCAACTTGAATTTTCTCGGCGGCAACGGAATATACCACAAGAAAGCCCATATTGCCAAGAACACGAATAGGTTCATATGGTTCCCTCTCAAAAAAGAATGCGCTGTTTAAGTATTTAAAAAAGATGAATGGCACGCTGCAAGCTTACAGGCAAACGGTTAGTTAACCATTGGTTGTGCTGATCTGAATAAGGGAGTGGACATCGTATTTGTCTCCGATGATTTTTCGCCCGTTGAGATAGCCGAGTTCTATCAGGAAGCCGATGCCAACGATTTCTCCGCCAAGCTTCTCAATCAATTCAATGTTTGCCTTGACAGTACCGCCCGTCGCCAGCAAATCATCAACAAGCAGCACCTTCTGTCCGCGTTGAATGGCGTCCTCATGCATTTCGATGGTATCGCACTCATACTCCTTCTGGTAAGTGAGATCCACGCATTTGTAGGGCAACTTGCCCTTCTTCCTTATCGGCACAAAACCCGCGCCGAGTTCGTAGGCCAATGCGGCGCCAATTATGAAGCCTCTTGCCTCGTTTGACGCCACAACATCTATCGCCTTACCGCGAAAATAAGCGGCCAGCCTCTTGATGCACTCTCTGAAGCAATGCTTGTCTTTCAAGAGCGGGGTGATGTCCCAGAAAACCACGCCTTTAAACTCTGGAATCCGCCGCACTTTTGCCTTAAGATCCAAGTTGCACTCCAACTTTTTCTCACCTCAACTGCTTAAACAAACGCGTTTTTCAAAGCGCTACCGCATTCGCAGCTACGCTCCTTCGGCAAGCGCTTGATAGCTTCAACGATTATGTGCTTCACTTTTTCAATGTTACTACGCATGGTCTGGACAATGTCATCTACGCATACGGGATGCTCTTTCCACACGTCGTAATCCGTGACCATCGCTATTGAAGCATAGCACAGCTCGGCCTCGCGTGCAAGAACGCACTCGGGCACAAGCGTCATGCCCACAACGTCGGCGCCCCAGCCGCGGTACATTCTGGACTCGGCTTTCGTGGAGAACCGCGGGCCTTCTATGCAGACGTAAGTGCCAGTCTCATGCATGCGGAACCCAGCGTCCTTGGCTATACCGATGAGAACACGCCTTACCTTGGGGCACATGGGCTCAGCTACGGATATGTGGCAAACACGGTTTTCCGTGTAAAACGACTGCTCACGCCTTGTGGTTCTATCAATAAACTGGTCAACGAACACGATGTCGCCGGGGCGATATTCCTCCCGTAGAGAGCCCACGGTTGAAGACGCAAGTATCCGCGTGACGCCGAGTTTTTTCAAAGCAAAAATGTTAGCGCGTGAATTCACGTCCGTCGGCCTTATCGTGTGCTTCTTTCCGTGCCTAGGCAAAAACGCTACGCCGCGGCCGTTCAGCTCTGCCAGCGTGATGACGTCCGAGGGCGGACCATACGGCGTGTCCACACTTACTTCCTTAATGTTAGTGAACAGTTTCGGGTCGTATAAGCCTGTTCCGCCGATTATACCGATTTCAGCTTGCATGAAAAATTACTTCGCCCACTTCACTTATAAAAATAACGACTAAAAGCCCTCAAGCACAACAGCGCATTATTCAATTGCTTGGCGCCTACGAAAATTGTGGCAAAGCCTTCGCTGACGCTTAAGAAAGGAAGTTACAGGAAAATCGAAGGCAAGCCGCTGCCTACGTGTGTCGTAATCAAATTTGCATGCCGCCAACTAACAAGCCTGAAAAAATGTTGGAGCTTCTTGAAGTAAACAAGCAATAGATTATTAAGACTTCAACGCTTTTTAACTCGGTTTCAGCTATGAAGAAAACAGTTTTCATCTCAGGCCCCATCCTGGGCATGGAAACAGAACAAGGCTACAGAGACGCCATCACTAAAATCTGTTCAAAACTGGGCTTCGACGTTATTGATCCGTGGCGCCGCGAGAAGGTTCTCTACAAAGGCGATGAGAAATGCTGGTGGGACAATGTGCCAGCATACGGCTTCATCCAACGCGACTTGGACGACATTGACCGCAGCGACATCGTAATCACATATTTACCCAAGCTTTCCGCCGGCGCATGCATGGAACTGTTCTACGCCAAACGCAAAGGCAAGCAAGTCATAGTGGTTTCAGAAATGGAGAGCTTAAGCCCCTGGATTAAATATCACTCGGACATGATAATAAAAAGTCTTAACGAGCTTGAAAGCGCACTGCAGAAGATAAACAGCCATCCTCCTTCAAAGCAATAGCAACATGAAACCACCTGCCCAACTTTCACCAGAAACTTAAAAGCCTCAAACCATTTTTTAGCCCACTCTTAATCTTCTACGCTTTCATATTTGGCGCATATTAGCAATTCATTGCAGAAACCTATAGAGGGGGTCTACCTAAAAGCGCCAATTATAATCCTAAAGAGAATGCGCATCTGCTTCCGCATGATGACTTTAATCTACTTCGCCCGTTTTGCTGAAGGCGTTGCGGTAAGTCATCTTTTATTGTGCTTGTCCTGCGCTTTCTTGCCAGTTTTCTGTGTTCTATGCGCGTTTAGCTGATTTGGCTTCAATTATTTTGTTCATGTTGATTTCAAAGGCTGCTACAGGGTTTTCTAGTTTCCATGCTTCCAATACAAGCGGGTGAATTTCACCTATGACGCCCACACTTACGCCGTTAACTGTTACCGTGCCAACTCTGCCCTCAATGAAGCTTGAATGCACAGTTTCTTTTATCTGCCACTCAACGCCTAAGTTCATGAAGAATGCGTTCAGTGCAGATTTGATCTCGCTGAAGCCTGCGTTTGGATGCGTTGTTGCCGCTGCAAGCCACTCTTCGTCTCGAGTTCGTGTTTCTCTTGTGTCATCCAGCAGCGTAACCTTGCCTAGCTCAAAGATTTTCTGGGGAAACTCTACTGACTGGTTATTGCTGAGAAACTCCATAAGGCCAGGCAAAAGCCAGTTCCGCAAGCACGTCATAGTCACAACCTTCGGGTTAGCCACTTCTACAACACGGGCTCTCTCGCAGTTCATACGGTCAAACAGATTTTCCTGATTCGTTAACGTGTAGGTCAAGATTTCCTGAAAGCCCAAGCCCACCATAAGCTCACGTGCAATATTGAGCAGACGCTGTTCCGGTCTCTCGCAGCCGGTTGTGGGCAGTTCCCGCCAGAGCGGCTCGATGTTGTCGTAACCGTAGGCGATGGCAACGTCTTCCACTAAATCCACCGGGTGCATTACGTCAACACGGTAGCATGGAACGATTACTGAAAGGTTGTTTCCGCCAATTTTTTCCACACCCAAACCCGCTTTCAAAAGCAGCTCCGCCATCTGCTCGGCGGTAAGCTGGAACCCAAGGATTTTCCTCGCGTAGTCAGCGCTTAACTCCATTCGTCTGCTACTGAAGTCAGGTGTCACCACCCGCTTGGAGGGATAAAGCGCTTCCTCGGGATAATGCACTTCTGCAGCATAAGCCTTGCCTCCTCGGTCGATAAGTGCCAGCGTCACAAGATTCAGAGTGTTAAGCACAGTTTGATGCACTGTGCCTGTGACTTCCACGAGTATGTCGCGTGTTGCCTCTGTAACTTTGCCCAGATCATTCGAGTTTATTATCGGCGGAAACGAGAGCACTTTCTCTTTTGAATCCAGCAGAATCGGATAAACACCGTGCTTCTTGACTATGTGCCCATACTCTAAGCCTTTCGGATGCCGCTCCAGAATCTCCGCTAAGCTTAACGTTTCCTCAAAGCCAAGCGGGACAAACCGAATGGCCTCGGGTTTTGCAACGGTATATCTCAGCGGCGGAGAAATCAGGGTATAATCATAAAGGCCGATGGAGGTTTTTTGTCTGCTCCTGCCGTATGTCTGGTCCAGCTTGTCCTGCAAGTGCATGAGTCCACGGATGATGGTGTCTGATAGCTTCACGCCTTTGACTACTGCGCAGCAGATGAACGGGCGTATACCGCTGAGCTGCGCGTCAACGTACACCTCCATTATCGGCGGGTTAACTTCGTAGCGGCGTGGTCCCTTCTCAAGGTTAAGGAAGCCGCGGAGCGCACGCGCCAGCCCCTCAGCACTCCATAGGTCAGGGCGGTTTGTGTCCTTCAACTCGATGCTTGCAACGTTTTCCTGCTTGTTATAGAGTTTTACTTCTGCTTTAACAAGCGACAACAGCTCATCCAGCTTCTCAATGTCTCCTTGCCAAGACCAGCCAAGCAGCCGCTCTAACTCTGCACAATCCACATCTATCGTCGGCATTCTACGCCACCTCTTTCCTCCTCAACCAATCCAGGTTCTGGCTGAAAATGTAGCGGATGTCATCCACACCCGCGCGCATCATGAACAGCCGGTCAATACCCAAGCCCCATGCAATAACCGGCACCTTCACGCCTAACGGCAACGTGACTTCGGGCCTGAAAATCCCTGAACCACCAAACTCGATCCAGCCGTAGCCCTCTTTGTATGCGCTGAGCTCTACGCTTGGCTCAGTGAATGGGAAATAGTCCGGCTTGAAGCGCACCTTATCAGCGCCTGCGATTTCAAGCGCGAACTTCGCTAGAACACCCAGCAGATCACGCAGCGTAAGTTTCTCGTCGACGACTATGCCTTCAACCTGATTGAACTCGCTAAGGTGCGTTTTATCCACAACTTCCGGTCTATAACAACGCGCGATAGAAAAGTATCTACTTGGAATTTCCAATTTCGGGCTTAGCAGTGTTCTTGCGCTTAGGCAGGTGCCGTGGCCCCTGAGAATTAAACGCTTCGCCTCCTGCACTGAATACTTGTATCCCCAGCCTGTTGAGCCAGTCCGCCAGCCGTTCTCGTGGGTAGCTTTGACGTTTGCTACTACCTTTTCATAGGCGCTTATGTCTCCATACTCCGGGTTTTTAACAAAGTATATGCCGAAGATTTCTCTGGCCGGATGGTCTTGCGGCGTGTATAAGGCGTCAAAATTGAAGAAGGACGTTTCAACGTTTGTGCCCGTCATTTCCTTGAAGCCTAAAGTGACTAATTTAGCGCGTACCTCTTCTAGGAAACTGAGGTAGGGATGCTTCTTGCCTGGCCACGTCTTAGCTACGGGCGCTTCAACGTTATATTTTCGTAGCTTTACGCCGCGCCATTTACCCGTAATAACAAGTTCCGGCGTAAGCTGGGTCACTTCCTCTGGCGCAGCAGTTGCCCCCACTGCAGCTTGCTTACCTAGCTCGGTGACTTCTATGACCCTGCGAGTTTTCTCTTCAGTCACAAGCAGTTTACGCTTCTTCAGCATTTGCACAGCAGCGTGCAACGGCGCGCTTAACATGTTAAGCGGAACCTGACTATTACCCAATAATTGCAGCAGCAGTTTTTCATCGTCGCCTTCTGGCGCTTCACCCTGTTGAAGGTTAGCGGCAATCCGCAGCATGTTAGCTTTTGAATCGTAAACAGCCCAATTCTTCTTTATAACCCAGCCCAGCGCAATCTGCTTAAACTGCTGATCCAAGCCTGCCTCAGCAGCCGCGCGATCCAAGTTTGCTTCGCCGCCTAACTTAAGCAGGGCTCTTATGAGGCGCCTTTCAGGCAGACCGTTTTCCGCATGCAGGCCGCCTTCCGCGCTGAGCCTGGCAATAACCTGCGGCTCCGCATGTATCCTGACAAGACCCTGTTCCTGCAGCGTTAATGCCGCACGCATGATGGCAGCGTCGGACAATTCAGCTTCGCTGATTAACTGCTCAACTGAGGCTTTGCCGCCTAGCCTTGCTATTGCGGCAAGAACTTTAAGTTCGTGTGCCCTAAGGTTAACCATACTCTTGAGCCTTCGTTAACGCGACACGCGTTTTTGCTATTGTAGTTCTAACGTCGTTAATAAAAGCATGTTGTTCCCTATAGACACCACGTAAATCGTTCTGTCTCGTCCAAGAGACTTAAGCGCATAGTAATTTACCAAACCCTTAGTGGCGTGTACATAAACAGGGTTATCGTCGCTTTGCTTGCTATCGCCTTCATAATCGCGGGTTCGCTTGTAAACAGATTGGGAAAAAAGTTGACTGCCGCTTAGCTTGCGAAAAAAAGAATATATGACCGCCAGCTTTCCTTTCTTTTCAAAAGTAACTGGTGATTACAACGGCATCGTCTAATGGTTCAGGGAACGAGATGGTTGTTACCCCTTGGGAAGTCAAGGGAAAAGTTGACTATGAACGCTTAATACGTGAATTCGGCACGCAACCATTAACCGAAGAACTTCTTGCAAAAGTAACACGGCACACGGGCAAGCTGCATCTGCAGCTGCAGCGGTGCATCTTCTTCTCGCACCGCGACTTGGATGCAGTATTAGAGCTCTATGAAAAAGGCGTGAAGTTTGTTCTATACACAGGCAGAGGCCCATCTGGTCCCGTGCATATCGGGCATCTGGTGCCATGGATTTTCACGCGGCACCTGCAAGAAAAATTTGGCACTCGACTGTATTTCCAGATGACTGATGACGAAAAATTCATCGTAGACGACGAAGCAAACCTTGCGGAAACAAGACGATACGCCTATGAGAACGCGCTGGACCTGATCGCTTTAGGCTTCAAACCCGAGGACACCTTCATAATCTACGATGTCGAAGACATTGACTTACTTTACGATATTGCACTGGAGGTTGCAAAACGCATCACTTACTCCACTGCGAGAGCAACCTTCGGCTTCCAAGACAGCACCAACATCGGATGGATATTCTGGCCTGCTCTGCAAGCAGTACCCTGCTTTATTCACAAGAAGTTAACAGGCGAGAACGTGCCCGCGCTGATCCCAGCAGCCATCGACCAGGACCCGTACTGGCGGGTTACCCGCGACATAGCACAGAAACTGGGCTACCACAAGCCAGCGCAAATTCACTGCCGCTTCCTACCAGGCTTAGGCCCGGGCGGAAAAATGAGCGCCTCCGAACCAGAAACCAGCATTTTCACCATGGATCCACCGGAGCTGGTTAAGCGGAAAATCTGGAATGCTTTCACAGGCGGCAAACCAACCGCAGCGGAGCAGCGGAAAACAGGCGCTGACCCAACGGTCTGCTCGATTTTCCAGTATTACGTTTACTTATTCGAGGAAGACGACGCGAAGCTCATGGAGCGGGAACGACGATGCCGCGCAGGCGAAATCTTATGCGGCGAATGCAAAAAAGATTTAGCGGAGCGCCTCAACAAGTTCCTTGAGGAGCACCGGAGAAAAAGAGAAAAAGCTAAAGATGTAATAGACAAATTCCACATAAAACGTTAGGTGAAAGCTTATGTCAGAGAAAGTAAATGTTGACTTCTCCTCGGCTTACCGGCTTCTTCATCCGATGCACACCGTTCTCGTTTCCTGCGTTGGGAAACATGGGAAACCTAATGTTTTGCCCCTGGCTTGGGTGATGCCGACTTCGATGAATCCGCCGCTGGCTGCGGTTAGCATAGCACCTGGCCGCTACTCGCATACGCTCATTGAAGAAACAAAGGAGTTCGTGATTAACATTCCAACGGTAGAAATTGTTAAGCAGACGCTGGCATGCGGTAAACTCAGCGGCCGAGGTCACGACAAATTCCGCGAGACAGGCTTGACGCCGCTACCAGCCAGAAAAGTGAAGGCCCCCATAATAAAAGAGTGCATCGCTCATCTAGAATGCAGCCTATATAATCAATTTAAAACTGGCGACCACACAATCTTCGTCGGCGAAGTCTTGGAGGCCTACGCAGACAAAGGCGTTTTCACGGACAAATACGACATAAGCAAGGCGCGGCTGATCTACCATTTGGGCGGAAACGTCTTCGCAACTCTCGACCCGAAGCTCTACACGCCTTAACAGCCGATTGCAAAGCAAGTTAAATCCTTTTTTAATGTTCCCATGTAGTTTTCCAACCATTTTCTATGCTAACACTTAAGTTGCAAAACAAATTATCCATTAGCAACGAAATGTTGCATAATATTGAAGTGAGGCATTAATGGATCGTTACGATGAGGAAGTCATAGAAAAGTTTTGTTTATCAGGCAAGATTCTCCGAGAAACAAGGGAAGAAATCCGTAGCTTCGTTCGCGAGGGCATGCCTATAATTGAAGTGTGCGAAAAAGCCGAGGAGCTTATCCGCAAAAAAGGCGGCAAGCCCGCTTTCCCCTGTAATGTTTCTATCAACGAGGTTGCTGCTCATTATACTTCGCCGCCGAACGATGAGCGAAGGATTCCCGAGAAAGCCATTGTGAAGGTTGACTTGGGCGTTCATGTGGACGGTTACGTAACCGATACTGCTTTCACCGTTTGCTTTGACCCAGCATATGCAGATATGCAGGCAGCAGCGGAGCATGCATTACACGCGGCCATAAGCAGCATTCATGCGGGCATGCCCACTTCAAAGATTGGGGAAATAATAGAGAAATCCATAAGAAACCGCGGCTTCAAACCCATCTCGAACCTGACTGGCCATTCGGTGGGTAGATACCTAATCCACGCTGGAACCTCTATTCCGAACGTGGCACAAATTTCATTCACAAAAGTTCAGGCTGGGGAAGTGTACGCTATAGAACCCTTCGTTACGCTTCCCGATGCGGCTGGCCGAGTTGAAGACGGCGCCGAGGTCACAATTTTCCGTTTAGTCAAAACCAAATCCGTGAAAAACCCGTACGCAAAACAGCTTCTCATGTATATTGAAGACAATTTCAGAACCTTGCCTTTTGCTGAACGTTGGCTGCAAAACATAGTGTCTGCAAACCAGTACCACGAAGCCTTCGATGAGCTATACAAATCCAAGTCGCTTATGGGCTATCCCGTGTTTGTCGAAGCAAGCCGAAAACCTGTTGCTCAAGCTGAGCATACGGTGCTCATAACGGAAAAAGGCTGCGAAGTTTTAACCTAAAGCGCAAAAGTTTTCTCTTTTTCTCTAACTTCCTTGTATATGGCCGTTACAAGCATCTTTTCATTGCATTTCTGGCAGGGATCAAGTTCCTTGAACACGAAGTCGCCGCGCTGAAATTCTCTGACACTCTTGAATCCGCATTTTCTGCACTCAACTGTCGTCATAACTTTTGGCGCCTCAATTTTCATGTCTGCAATACGTTTTCGGGATTGAACCATAACGTAAACTGACACGCCCATGGCAATTAAACCGATGATCAAAAGATACCCAGCAGCAACGTCATTGCCTAACAAAAAGAAGTTAACAGACCATAAAAGCGCCACTATGGATAATGCTAAAACTATCAGCACAATCATTGTGAGATACGTTGAGATCTTCGCGGTTGCTGAAGACGAATTTTCACTCATGTTTTCTTCTTCCTCCTACTGTCCAATGCCAATTGTGTTGCCAACGCCGAAGATGATAACTTTATCCCCTTCCTTTGTTCTTTCCAAAATAACGCTTTTCACACGTTCAATTACCTTATCAACTGAATCGGAAATTTCTTTACGCATTGGCGAAACCGCGTCACCGATATCCTCCTTAACTATCACAGCATAAATTGGAATATGATAATCCACCAAGGCCTCTTCAATCTTGTACTGATCTACACCTGGTCCGCCAATCGCGGCGCCTACACCTTCAGCGACCTCACCAACCATTTCACCTTCAAGCTTCAAACCGGCATCAATCATTATAACCGCCGCGACTTTCCCATGGTTTTCTTCAATAACTGCTTTTATGGCGTCGCCTGGCTTACCCACGTTGCCGCCTGGCCCTTCAGCTTTCATGACAAGCACAGTGCGACCCTCTAACGGCACTTCGGCTACGACGCAGTCTTTCGGCACCTTACGCGTTTCATAGCCATGCATAAGCTTTGCAGCTACCAGCGGGCCAACGCCATCGCCTATGGGCTGCCCATATGCAAAGGCCTTCAATGCGCTGGCGTATGCCTCGGCTTCCTTCATTACCAGCGGCAGTATCATCTGCAACTGCATTATGATGTAGAGGCTTAGCGTTTTCTTTCCTTGTATATAATAGTGGCGCACAACTTTGTAGATGTAGTTAAGCGCCATCGCTGCCTCTAGCGTGTTCTCCAAATTGTTTACCTGCACCTCGTCGCTTGCAGGCGCCATCAGCTTTACTTCATCCTTGAGCCTTGTGTCTCTCACATCGAGGATGTGGTCAAGCTTGTAAACTATGCCAGCGGGATCCATGCTTTGCGGTGCGATTGTGAAATAATCCAGATAGCGATCAACTCTTGCGGATGGGTCGGTTTGAGGCTTGCCCAACTCTTTTATTGTTTCTATTGCGATTCTCCGCCCTTCATCTTTTATGTACTTCAGCTTGTAGAGCGACCCCTCAACCTCGCGGATCATCACGTACATTTGGATTCTTTGACCATAAAACAGGAAAACTATGAAGATAACATAGAATAGTATGCTTAAAATTTGAGATATGCTGTCTCCTGCCCCTCCTAACTGACCTGTCAAAGCGGGCAGAAATGCCAATACGTTCACGGTTTCACCACGTCTCCAAAAACATTCAGCACTTAGTTATAAATCTTAGCTAATTCTCTCTGCATCCTTCAGCATTTAAGTGGGCTGCCAGCTTTCCCAGTTTCGCGTGGCCGAAGACCACACTACCGCTGGGAACGGAGCACGGTTTAACTTCTGAGTTCGGAATGGGATCAGGTGGGACCCGTGCCCTATGGCCGGCAAACCCAGCAATACACGGCATTTTTCCTTCATTAACTTTTCGCTTTTTAGGCGGACGCTATACCGTAAAACTTGCTATGTGCCCCTTTACCATGCGCCGTTGCGCCGGTGATATGTGGGTTTCGCCGCTGTCTATTTTTGCTGACGCAAAGCCTTTAAAAGTAAAAAAAGGGGAGGTAAGGGCAAGAGTTTGCTTACTTTTCCTTGGCTATTGTTAGGATTTCTTTGATTGCAATTATCACTGCTGCTGGCGCAGCGAAGGCTACGATGTAATTGAGGATTCCCGTGGCCCAGAAATATAGCAAGTCGTGAATTGCGCATAGTGGTTCCCAGACGTTTGCGCCAGCTGCCACGGCTAGGGCAATTGTGGCTATCAGGAATGGCGTGACTTCTTTTGAGGTTATTGTTGTAAGACCAATTATGATGCCTAGAACTACCAGCACTAGAAGAACCCAGCCATTAACAGTAGCAACAGCATTCCATCCGCCTTCACTCCACGCCATGTAACCCACAACCAGCCCCATTACAACGGCAATGACGACAAAGAGCAGATACGCCCATTTAGATATTAACCCCATCTCCAATTTTAATCCCCTCAAAATTTTAGTTATCATTTGATTTTTGTTATAAATTTTGCGTTTAACACTCGTTATCAAATCATTTTTGAAAACTGATTTGCTTCCCACAAAGGCGCGTTTCGCTTTTGCTTATAAGTTACAAAGTGCTTTTATCAAAACAGCCTCATCACGCGCAAAAAGATTTGATGAATATATTTTTATTTTGGACAATTAACTTAATCCTTTCAGAGTCTGCATCAACGGGGCTGTAGTCTAGGCAGGCATGACGACGGGCTCCAGAAAGCAAGCACAACGGGTTTGCTGACCGCATGGGATGACGAAGTTCTGGAGCGGTCTTAGAGAAACCCGTAGGAGCAGCCAAGCGCTGTTTCCGGGTAAAGGTCGTCGGTTCAAATCCGGCCAGCCCCACCAATGTTTCTGGTCCGAAGGATATGTTTCATTTTTAAGATCTTGAGGTTCTGCTATTTCGGGTTGCTGGTTGAAGAATGAAATCTCCGACTTTGAGGATGTGCTCTGATGTCGAGGACAACTGTGCTGGAGGCGGCAAACCTGCAGTTGGGCAGGTACGTCGAGCAGAAGATTGTTACAGAGAGCATAAATCTGCCAAACAACGATACTCTCCTGCTTTGACCTCATATTCATATTTGAATAATTTCAACAAATTAACAGCAACAACGCCTTAGTCTAAGAATTGACAAGATCCTTGGCAATTGTTGATTTTAGTAAGTTATAATCACTATTTGAAGTTAACAACTTTTTATTATCCCCTTTTAACAGGAAATACTATATTGGAGAAACTCACGGCGTTTGGTGAAAATTGGGAAAGCGCGTAAAGAGGCTGGAGATGTGGTAAAAGAAAGCCAAGCCAAGAGTTTCGAGCAAATTCTGCTGGAAGCAATAGACGATGCTTTGTCTTCTTTAGGGGAAAATATTAAGACGGCGATATACTTTCATGTAGAAAAGAGTTTTAACGTCAAACGGGATGAGATTCCCAAGAGGCTCACTGATTTCTTAGACGCCCTTGAACGCATATTTAGCATAGGCGCTAGACATCTGGAGATCTTATTCATGAAAAGTATACACGAAAAAATCAGGATCACGTGCAAATGGCCTGAGTATGAGTGGGCCTTGTCTAAGTGTATTCTTCCTGAACTTACTTTTCAGGATTACGTGCGTCTTATGCAGCAGAAATTTGAGAACAAAAAAAGTAATATAGAAATTGGAGTTTGGCAATATGAAACGGAAGTACTCAAGAAGAGAAAAAGTTAGAGTTCTTCTGAATTTGCTTTCTGATCCCGCGGTCATAGTTGATGAGAAAGGTCATTTTTTAGTGGTGAACAAGGCATTTGAGGAAATAACCGGGCTAAAATGGAAACAAATAGACGGCAAACCTTTTTTTGAGTTACCCTTTATTCTTGCTGAAAGCAAAACTTTGCTATTGGAAAATCTAAAGAAGCGTCTCCAAGATGCTTCTGTTGAACTGTATGAGGCTTATTATATAGATAAGATGGGCGTGAAAAGATGTGTTGAAGTTAAAGGTAAAAAGATTAGGTACGCAGGTAGACCTGCTGACTTGGTTGTGTTTCACGATATTACCCGAAGAAAAGAAAATCAAATACGCCTAAAAAAGTACTCTGAACAAATGAAAACACTTGTTGAAGAAAAAATTAAAGAGATTAAAGAAAACGAAGAAATGCTCCGAGCAATAACCAACTCCACTAAAGAGGCCATCATAGTAGTAAATCAGGACGGCGGAGTCGAGTACTGGAACTCCGCCGCCGAACAAATCTTCGGCTACAGCCAAAAAGAAGCAGTAGGCAAAAACGTTCTAAAACTTATTTTGCCTGCTCAATATAGAGATCACCCGTCATTTATGGAATTGCACAAAAGCGGCTGGTTACTTCAAGGAAAAATAGTCAAAATCACCGCTCGCAGGAAAGACGGCACAGAGTTTCCCGCAGAACTTTTAGCTACCCTAATGAATTCAAGGGTTCCTCGTGTTTTCTGGGCATATTCAGAGATTTATCAGAACGCAAGAAAATAGAGCTGAAAATTGAAGAATCAGAAAAGCTTTATCGAACTCTGTTTAATGACGCTCCGTTAGGCATTTTACTTATTGATGAGCTTGGGCATTTTGTGAGATTTAATGAGGAGGCACATCGCCAGCTGGGCTATACACGAGGGGAATTTGCAAAATTGTCCATAGCCGATTATGAAGCGTGCGAATCACCTGAAGAAATAAAAGCCCATATGGCTCGGATAATGAGGACTGGTTGGGATAGGTTTGAAACTAAATATTGTACCAAAACAGGCGAGATCAAAGACGTCCTAAACAATGTCCGATTTATTGAACTGAGGGGTAAGAAGTACTTTCAGGTAATAACGCAGGACATTACTGAATTAAAGAGAACTGAGAATGAACTTAGAATGGAGCGTGATATGCTTGAGGCGGTTACGGAGAACGTTGGCGCGGGGCTAGCTATTATCAGCAGGGACTATCGCATACTATGGGCAAATAAGGTTATGAAGAACATTAATGGCAATTGCGAAGGCAAAATATGCTATTCAACATTTAATAGGCTGACGCATGTCTGCCCCGATTGCGGCGTAAAGAAGATTTTCGAAGAAGGCTTGCCCAGTGACGTTCACGTGTACACTAACTACGATGATAAAGGCAATAGATTCTGGGTTGAGCTTATCGTGACGCCTATTAGGGATGAAGCAGGCAGACTCGTTGCCGCGTTGGAGCTAGCGGTAAACGTGACTGAAAGAATGATTTTGGAAAACAAACTTAAAGAGTACTCTGTGAAGTTGGAGCAGTTGGTTGAGGAGAGAACTGCGCAGCTGCGGGAGGCGCAGGCTAAGCTTCTCAAGGCAGAGCGGCTCGCGGCGATAGGCGAGCTAGCCGCCATGGTCGGACACGATCTACGAAACCCGCTGACGGCGATTAAAAATGCTGCTTACTACTTGAAGAAGAAAGGTAATGCCATATCTGAGGTTGCACGTATTGAGATGTTATCGATAATAGAAGGCGCTATTGAAAGGGCCAATAAAATTGTTAACGACCTTTTGGAGTATTCGAGAGACATCCATTTGGAGCTTCAGCCGTGTACCCCGCGTATGCTATTAACTGAGGCGTTGAGGTGTGTGAGAGTTCCCAGGGTAATTGAGCTTTTTGATGAGATGGCTGATGCCCCAGAGATATTGATTGATAAGGATAAGATGCTAAGGGTCTTTGTTAACTTGATCAAGAACGCCGTGGATGCCATGCCAAGTGGCGGCGTACTTAAAGTTGTGAGCCACCAGAAAGCTGGTACAGTGGAACTTATTTTCTCTGATACGGGCATGGGGATTCCCGAGGAGGTTAAGGATAGGCTGTTTACTCCGTTGGTTACCACGAAGGCACAGGGCATGGGCTTCGGTCTAGCCATATGTAAGCGCATAGTTGAAGCGCACAGGGGCACAATCGCCGTTGAAAGCGCCCCGGGAAAAGGCGCAACATTCACGATAACACTACCGTTAAAACCAAAAATGGAGGTTGGTGAGGAAAAAGAATGGATAAACCTGCCAGAATCCTCATTGTTGACGACGCCGCCGACATACGAGAATCGTTGAAAGCTATACTTTCTGACGAAGGTTACCTTGTTGATGTTGCAGCAAATGGCGCTGAAGCGATTAGCAAAACTGAATCAGCCGTCTATAACGTTGCATTGATAGATATTCGCCTTCCTGACATGGTTGGAACAGAGTTGCTGAATAGAATGAGAGAGACAGTTCCTAAAATGCGCAAAATAATGCTGACAGGATACCCCACGTTGGATAACGCTATTGACGCTGTGAACCTAAAGGCTGATGCTTACCTCGTGAAGCCTGTGAATGTAGAAAAACTTCTGATAACAATTCGTACACATTTAGCACTGCAACAAGCAGAGCGGCGCTACAATGAAGAAAAAGTTGTTGAATTTATAGAGACTAGAATCCGAGAGATTGAAGAAACGCACAGTAGCTGATTCCTCTCTTCACATTTCACGCTAGAAAGAAATGCGGCTATTTTCTTTTAGTGAAATTTGGCGCTAACAACCAATACCTAACAGCTACAAGCAGGGATTATTAGAGTATAGAACGCACATATTTCTCAAATATTGTAAGGCTTAGTGTATGTAATCAACTTTTATTTTTATGCTGTATCCTTGTTCTTGCAAGTATTCTTCAACATTAACAATTGCGGCACGTATTCCACAACACGCCAGTTGCCTAGCCGCGCAACTTTTTAAACATAAACCAGCGCTTGAATGCCCATAGAATCAAGCATGATCAAATTGGTGGTAGAGATAAAAATTGCCGCAAAACGAGCAAACCAAAAAGGAAGGGAATAATGCGGATCCGAAGTGTCAGTGGGGCAGTACCGCATTCCATATTAATGTGGCGTGGCGCCTTTTAGTGCTTTTTCTGTTATTTAATCAACTTTACATTATGGCTTGTTTAAAAGTAGGCTTCTGTAACGTATCTCCGCATCATTCTGTGACTGTTAAAGTAATAGGCAATTTTCCCGATAGAATTCTTCATCGCTCGTATCCATTCATCCCTTTTCGCGTAGAACACGGGCGCAATAATGTATTCCAGCTTATTATACAGATCATCTATCTCTCTACTGTTGCGTTCCTCCTGCGATATGCGCTCTTCTGGATGCGGCCCGATCGACCAGCCTGTTATGCCTTCTATCCAGCCTTCAATCCACCAGCCGTCCAGCACGCTGAAGTTTACCACGCCGTTGTGTGCTGCTTTCATGCCGCTGGTTCCTGACGCCTCAAAAGGCGGATGTGGCGTGTTCAGCCAGACGTCAACGCCGGCAATCACCTTGGCCGCGGTTTCCAGATCGTAATTTTCTAAGTAAACGATTTTGATTTCGTCTTTTAATTTTTGAATGTAGCTGAAGATTTGTTCAATAATTTTCTTGCCTTGGTAGTCTTTTGGATGCGCTTTCCCCGCAAAAATTAGTTGGATAGGCGTTTTTCTGTTTATTCGCCGTAGCCTTTGCAGATCAGAGAATATCAGCGTGGCTCTTTTGTATTCTGTGGCTCTCCGAGCAAAACCAATTGTCAACGTTTCTATGCTCATGTCGCTGTTGGTGACTTTGTTAATGTGGTCAATCAAAGATTTTTTTGCGTCCTTGTGAGCTTGCCAAATTTCCTCGTCAGGTATCACGTCTACTCGCACAAGCAGGTTAGGCTCGTTTGCCCAGCCTGGCAGATACTTATCGTATAAGCTTCTAAAGCTTGTGCATGTCCAAGTGTAAGAGTGTATGCCGTTGGTGATGGCGTAGATTTCGTAGCCGGGAAACATTTCCTTTGAGGATTCACTATGCCGTTTTGCTACGCCGTTTATGTAATTGCTTAAGTTAAGTGCAAGCCGTGTCATATTCAATTGGTCTTCGCCGCCTATGCTTTTCAGCACTTCCAATGGGACATAGTCACCTAAGACTTCCTTAACCAGGTCGTAAGAGAATTTATCGTGCCCGGATTCAACAGGCGTATGCGTGGTAAATATGCAGTTATCCCTAACTTTGTCAACATCCATTTCCCATTGCCGCAGCAATTCTAAGGCAAGAAAGGCGGAGTGCCCCTCGTTCATGTGGTACTTGCGGACGCTTATCCCTAACTTCTCCAGCATCCTCACGCCGCCTATTCCCAGCACGATTTCCTGCTTGAGACGGTATCTTTCATCTCCACCGTAAAGGAAAGAAGTGATTTCCTTATCTTCACTACTATTTTCCTCAACGTCCGTGTCCAAAAAATAGACCGGAACCACTCCACCTGTTTGGCTCACCACATTGTAGAGCCACGCTTTGACATGCACATCGCGCGACTGAATCGGCACTGTGACTTCTTCGGGAAGAAGCTGCATGAACTTTGCGGGGTCCCATGGATCTTCGTGCTCTATCTGCTTACCATCTGGCGTCAGTTCCTGTCTGAAGTAGCCTTTTTTGCTGATTAAGCTGACGCCGACCAGAGGCAGCTTCAAATCCGCGCTTGACCGTATGGTGTCGCCTGCGAGGACTCCGAGACCGCCGCTGTACGTGTGGATGTCATTTGACAGTGCGATTTCCATGGAGAAATATGCAACTTTCTGTTTTGTCTGGTTTTGCATGATTCCAAGCACTTAGTTGTGTAATGCCTAAGTTATTTTTAAAATGTCCTTTATTACCTTGTGCGTCTCAAGCGGCGGTAACATGGTGTTTACAAGGTAGGTTTCGATGTGGCTAAAGAATTCCTTGAAGAACTTTTCTCGTAGCAGGGTTTTTCTTGAATCCTTGACTAACAAGTGTGGATTGCAGAAGCCCGCGCTCTTGATGTATTCGACTGCTTCTGCTGCAGTTAACTTTCTAGTGACTCTGCCATCTTTTGGGTCGCGTTTCAGCAAAATTGCGGTGTCCAGAGGTGTCATGGGAAAAATTTTTCCTTTTCCAACAATCCACCTGATGTTGACGATTGCTCTGCCTCGGGCGTCAAACTCGGCTTTATCCACGAGTGACTTGTATTCTCCCCAGATTTCCGCTATGTCTGCTTGGATGTAAAAGTTTTTTTCAGAGCTAAATGCCACGTTTTGGTCAGCCATGAAACGAACAAAAAACCAGTCGTCTGATATGGCGCGAACGCCCTTTAGCCTCAGCAGCCCATATGTATGCGTGGTTTTGCCTGTTCCAGATGGCGCTATTAGACAGGCGCCTTGGCCACCTATGCTTACGCAGGCGCCATGAACCGAGTTTATGCCATGCTCGTCCTCGAGTATGTCGCCGGCAACGCTTAGGGCTATTGACTTCACCCAGCCGTAATAGTCAACGTTGATTAGAAAGGCTGTTTTCGAGAGCGGATCGTAGAGCACTCGCTGTTTTTCGCCGTTTTCTTGTGTAACAATTAACCTTCCATGAGAGCGCGTGTGCGCTGACATGGGATAAAAGTTTTCTTCCCAGCGATCTTTGATGTATTTGCTGTCTGTTAAGAGTTTTATGCAGCAACCGTATATGTCTGCTCTTTCCTCATAAAGCAAGCGCTCGCCATACTTTTCCATTAACGCGTCTTTATCTTCTATGGAGATGATTTCAACTCCATATTTTGATGCCATCTATACTCGCCTTTCCAATTTGCTTCTAACCAGTTTTCTGATTTCCTCAGCAACTAACACTGAGCCGGAAATAAGGACTATCATCAGCCAGTCTATGGGCGAAAGCGAAATTGTGCCCAGCGCAGTTTGCAGTGGAGGCAACAGCGTTGCAAGAACTTGTAATGACACTGAGGCTACAATACCAGCAAGTAGATACTTGTTGGTGGTTAAGCCAAGTTTGAAAACTGATGTTGTTCTTGATCTGCAGTTAAGAGCGTTAAATACTTGAAACATTGCTATGGTGGTAAAGGCTAATGTTTGGGCTCTTTGAAGTCCGCCATTGTTATAGCCCGCTGTAAACATCCATAGTGTGCCGACAGCCATGAATACGCCTACATAAGCAATATTTAACATAATGTCTCGATTGATTATTCTCTCTTTAGGCTTTCTCGGCGGCTGCTCCATCACGCCTTTCTCTTTTGGCTCCATAGCCAAGAATTTGTCAAGCAACCCGTCAGTTACCAGGTTAACCCAAAGTATCTGAACAGGCGTGAAAATCAATGGGATGCCAGGTAAAAACAGAAGCGCAGCTATTACAGTGATTATTTCACCTGTGTTTGTTGAAACGAGATACTTTACTACTTTTCTGATGTTTTCGAAAACTACGCGGCCTTCTTCGACTGCGTTAACGATGCTTGCAAAGTTGTCGTCGGCCAGAACCATATCCGCTGTTTCCTTTGTCACATCCGTGCCTGTGATACCCATGGCGACGCCTATTTCTGCCGCCTTCAAAGCTGGCGCATCATTAACGCCATCGCCGGTCATAGCCACGATATGGCCCTTCCGCCTTAGAGATTCCACAATTCGATACTTGTGCGTGGGAGACACCCTCGCGAATACTGCGGTTTCATTTATCACCGCGTCAAGCTCATCATCAGACATGCCGTCCAAATCTGCGCCAGTCAAAACCCTATAACCTGCTTCTAAGATGCCTACTTCCTTTGCGATGGCTTCGGCGGTAAGCTTATGATCGCCCGTGGCCATTATTACCTTGATTCCGGCTTTTTTGCATAGCTGCACCGCGGATTTCGCTTCTAGCCTAGGCGGATCCAGCATTCCTGCTAGGCCCACAAAAACGAGTTTAATACGTCCCCGCTGAAGTCCGTCCTTAGCATCCTCTAGTTTCTCCGCGTCTATCAGTTCATAAGCGATGGCCAGCACTCTTAACGCTTCACTAGCCATCCGGGTGCTGACTTTCAAAATTTCCTCCATCCTTTGCGGCGTCAGCTTTTTCTCTTTGCCTTCTTCGAGGATTTCGGAGCACATTTCTAGTACTGTTTCCGGCGCTCCTTTAACGTAGACATGAAGCTTTCCCTCTGAAATTCTGTGGAAAGTAGCCATGTACCTATTTTTGGGATCGAATGGAACTTCGTCAACACGTGGATACTTTGCTTCCAAGTCGTCTTTTTGAAAACCTGCCTTCGCCGCGGCAACAACTAACGCGCCTTCTGTGGTGTCTCCGTAAATTTCCCATTGATATTTTCCATCAAGTTTGTGTCGCCTTAAGCGGGCATCATTACATAATGCCGCGGCTTTGAGCAGAAAACTGAGCGCTTCATCTCTTGCCGTATCGATTGGCTTGCCGTCTAATTCAAAATGTCCTTCTGGCGCATATCCGACGCCGGTTACCGTGACTATTTTGTTGTCTACAAATATTTTCTGTGTGGTCATCTGATTGGTTGTTAACGTTCCAGTTTTGTCAGTGCAGATTACCGTGGCGGAGCCTAAGGTGTCAACAGCTTGTAGCTTTCTGATAATAGCGTTTCTCTTAGCCATTCTGTGCACGCCAATCGCCAGCGTTATCGTAATCACCACAGGCAAGCCCTCTGGAATGGCAGAGACCGCCGCCGCTAACACGAACAGAAATGCGTCGAGAAATTCAAATCCGCGGAGAAGACTGATTATAAGTATTAAGCCGCTTGCTGACAACGCAAGTAATCCCAGTTTTTTGCTTAAGTCTGCTGTTTGCTTCTGAATTGGAGTTTCAGCTTTTTCCGTTTCTTTAATTAATTTAGCTATTTTACCTATTTCCGTTCTCATTCCCGTGGCAACAACAACGGCTTTGCCTCTTCCGCTTGCGACTATGGTGCCTGAAAAAGCCATGTTCGTCCTATCGGCAACTGGCAGGTTTTTCTGTAGAACGCCCACGATTTTTTTAACTGGTGTTGACTCGCCTGTTAACATTGACTCGTCTATTTCCAAGTTTACAGCCTCGAAAATGCGGGCGTCAGCTGGCACTTTAGCTCCAGCATCCAAGCCTATTACGTCGCCTGGAACTATCTCCCTTGTTTTTACCCGCATTTCGATGCAGCCGCTTGTTTCTGGGCAATCGCGAATTACCTCAGCTTCTGGTGCAGCCATGGTTTTCAACGCTTGTAGCGCTGCTTCCGCCTTGTATTCTTGGAAAAAGCCGATAGCCGCGTTCAAAGCGATAACAACAAGAATGACGGCCATGTCCGTGTATTTCTCGACAAAAAGCGAGATTAACGCGGCGGCGAGTAGGACGCCTACAAGCGGGCTTTTCAGCTGCCGCCCAAGCAGCGTTAATTTACTCGTTTTCTTTTCTTCTTCCAACTCATTTGGACCATATAATTGTAGTCTTTTTTCTGCTTCGGCGTTTGTTAAGCCTCTTTCGCTTGTATTAAGCTGCTTGAAGACCTCTTCAACGCTTAGATTGTGCCAAACTGTTTCCTGCGTCACCGGCGTATTCTCCATAAAAATTATGATAAATCGTAGTTATGTTATCTTGTAATTGATATATAAACGATTTTATGCAATTTTCTGCGTTTAATTTATCCTAATCCCTGGCATCAGCTTAAATTTGGTGAGCCTTTGTTGCGAAGTGCTCGTTTAATCATAAGTCTAAAAGCTTAAAAGCAGTTGCAATAAATCAGTTTTAATGGAGCTACTTATGCTAAGTTTGACCATGTTTAGGGAGGTGATTTTTATTGAATTATGAAGAGCGGCTGAAGATAATTGCACAATCGCCTATATCGTTTAATTATTTAAAACGGTTCAATATTGCCGCAGGGGTGCTCCATTTATCGCAGGGAATTTTGATGCTTGCGCTGGGCACTTTGATATCCTGGGAGAGGGACATATACACTTTTTACTTGAAATTTAACATAGGCCCGCCAATTTCTGTTGCTCCCAACCCTCAAGTTCTGTTTACTTTAACTAATCTCGGTGTCATAGTTGCTTCTTTCCCTTTGATGTCAGCCCTAGCCCATTTCATTATAGCTTTCCCGAAAAACCGAGACTACACCGAGAATTTGAAGAAGGGCATTAATCCTTACCGGTGGTATGAGTATACATTTTCCAGCTCGATAATGATAGTTTTAATTGCAACATTTGTCGGCGTCTGGGATTTCTGGTCTTTAGTGATGATTTTCACTTTAAATGCAATGATGATAATGTTTGGCTACTACATGGAAGTAGTGAATCAAAAAGCCCAGAAAACATCCTGGCTCCCGTTCATCTTAGGCTGCATATCTGGTGGAGTTCCATGGGTAGTACTCTTCGCCTATTTCGCGGCAGCAATAACTTCAACGGGAACTAACCCGCCCACGTTTGTCTACCTAATCTTCTTCATCTACTTTGCCGTATTCAACATCTTCGCCTTGAATATGGTGCTGCAGTACAAGGGCGTGGGGCCATGGAAAGACTATCTTTACGGCGAACGCGTCTACATAATATTAAGCTTTGTGGCTAAAACCGCGCTTGCGTGGCTAGTGTTCATCGGGATATACGTGCCCTTCTAATTCCCTCTTTTTCTTAACAACTTTACAGTTAGGACGGCAGTTAGTTGCCCATCAAAATTTGATGTACGCTACTTCCCGTAATCCCGCGCGTTTTGCGAGAGCGAGTAATCCAGTTCCGACAAGGCTTCGGGATATGGCTCTAGAAATGTCTGCGCAGACAAATAATCTTGTTTGAATCGTATTATCCAAGCTTTCAGGATACTTAATAAAGCGCTTAACGGAAGCTGACGTGCCTTGTATTTCTCGACGCGCTCGATGAAAAAGGCTTTTTCCTCCTTTGAGAGGCTGCCCGAGAAGTAGCCCATAATTTTCAGGAGCACATTCGCATACGAACCTGCACTCGGAGTTTTCGCTATCGCCAGCATCAAGTGCTTCTTATACTCAGCAAAAATTTCCGCGGTTGACTTCCTCTCTTGGTTGGCAACTATTCTTCCCATGTATCCAAGTTCTTTCTGGCTGTAAGCCGTTAGCAAATACTTGTTTTCAGAGTGGAAACGGATTAGGTCGCTGATTTTCCCTGCTTTCGCGGCTTCTCTGAACCTTGCCATAGTGAAAAGCTTGGTTAGGAAATGATTGCGGATTTTAGTGTTCATTAATCGCCCTTCGTCTTCTATTGCGAGGCCGGGAAATTTTTGTAGCACCGCCTCTCCGAAGAAGCCTGGGCCTTTGCCGATGGGCGCTGACTTCTGGATGCTCCCGTAGACTTTCACGTTTCTTAAGCCGCTACTTGGCGAGCCATGTTTAAGAATAAAGCCGTCAACTTCTTTTAAAGAGTCCAAGAATGACTCAGCGAAGGCGCGCATTTTCTCGGTGAAATCTGCTCCTGTAGCTGGCTGGATTAATCGGCGCTCGCCGTTAACCAATACTATCCGCACTGGTTGCCGTGGGACTCCCAAGCCGATGCCTACTTCGGGGCATACTGGAATAAAATAGACATACGGCTTAAGCTTTTCAACAACTTCGCTTGAAATAATCTGCCCATCGTAACGGACAGGCGCAAAAGTAATACACTCAGATACCACGACTATCGGTCTGGGAAAAACTCTCAATGAGACACCAGAATACACGTTTCACTACATAAAAATATTAGACCAAATCTTAAAATGCTTTCTTAAAGAAACCCTGCTACCTAAACATTATTTTCTCGAATACCTTGCTCTGATTGTTCGCGCGCTGTGGCTATCTAAAGAATAAGGTTTGCCAACATTCGTTCCTTAACTTCCTCAACCACGGCTTTACCTGCCAGGCGCTCTGCTACTTTAAACGCGAAATGCAAGGCAGTTGCCGGCCCCTGGCTGGTAATTACGTTTCCGTCCTCGACCACTAGATTTCTCTGCACCTTTCCGCCGCCCCGTTCAAGCTCCTCCTCCATGCCAGGATAAATAGTGCATTTCTTGCCCTTCAAAATTCCCGCGTCCGCCAGCACCGCGGGCGCAGCGCATATGGCAGCCACAAGCTTGCCAGAATTGAAAGCCTGCCTCACCAGCGAAAGAACAGCAGGGTTTTTTCTCAAGTTAATGTAGCCGGGGTTTCCGCCGGGGCATATTATCGCGTCATAATCCTCTGCTTTCACTTTGTCTATCGAGGTGTCGGGAGCGACTCGCATGTCATGAGCGCCTGTTATCAGCTCTGAAGAAAGCCCTGCAACCACAACTTTAACATTGCACCTTCGGAGAACGTCAATTACAGTTGTAGCTTCAATCTCTTCGAATCCTGGAGCAAGAAGAACCACTGCCTTAGCCATCTCTGAACACCAAAAATAACATTTATCCACTGCTTTACTTAAACCTTCATTCAACGCTTGAAACAGCCAAATCTTAGCACGCAACGGTCACCCACGGAATATAAATAAGCGGAAAACACCTTCGGCTGTAGCTAATGAGCAGCCAAACTTGAAAAATGCATTGATAATGGGGCTGCCCGGATTTGAACCGGGGTCTATAGCGCCCGAGGCTACAAGCCTGGACCAAACTAGCCGACAGCCCCGCAGATGGTTGCAGGTGTTAATTTTCATTTCAGAACTTATAGAAATAAGTATTCCTCAGCCTCTAAACAGTGCAATGTCAAAGTTGGCTTCATGAGGCTTTTCTGTGGCGTTTACGTGGCAGCTTTTGGTGCTGGAGCAACTCTCTTGTGGTATAATCTTGCAGCGATGCAAAATGCCGCGGCAGCTGCGGCTAACCAGAAAGGCCACTGAAAGCTTGTGTACAACGGTATATTTACGGTTGCGCCCTCTGTGAGGTTCTGTGGCAAAGTGGCTGTTGCTGTACCTATTAGCGGCATGCTGATTCCGATTATTGCTTGGACGATCATCGTGGTTGTGATTAAGCCGATGATGAAGAAAATGAGCGTGTACAGCGGCTTTTTGTAGCTGAACCCAAGCAAGTGCTTAGCATAAGATTTAGTTGGAACAAACGAGTAAAGTAGCATTGCAGCGCCGCCGGCGATTAAAGTTAGCAGACAGGAAATATTAAAAGCCCATACGAGGGGTATCGTGAACACGGTTCCTGCAAAACTGAAGTTGGTGTTTACAGGTGAAACATTTGCTTGCAATAAATCTTCGCCAATTGTAAGCTGCCACCATGGCTGCAGCAGCGAGACTGCAACAACCAGCAACGTTATGACCCCGCCAGCAAACCCGAACCAGTTAACCCTTGTCAAAATCGTTTTCACGTTGATCACCGCCTATTTCTGCCTGATTGGGTTTGAAACTTCAATCGTTTGATCCATCTGTAACTGGACGCCCTTAACATCCACTGTGAGACCCACCAGATTAACGGTGGCAACCTCTTCATCGGCATGTGCTGATTCGAAGTGGCTTTCCGCCGCTGCCGTCCATGTCACAACAACCGTCAAGGTCTTAGTTTCATTCACATTTATGCTTACAGGCTCTTCGAGGTTTACAGCGCCTAAGTGAAAATTATGCGCGGCGCATTCAACATCTCCAGTGATCGAGTTAATGGTGATATCGAAGGGAAATACATTCTTGAAAGCAATTAGTTGGGTCATCTTTCGCGAAGTAAAATCATACTGCGGCTCACCTACAGGCTCCAGCATAGGCTCCGCAGCACTGCCACTGCTGCTTAGCTTGTTCTGGATTTCTTCTATTTCAGGCGGGATAACCATTCCCAGTAAATTGTCTCGGTGCGCAAGTAAAACTCCCACGATAGGCACAACCGTGATGATCACGGTAACTAAGGTTAGAATTAACCGTACTTTATCCATGTTTTCACTACACTTTTCCAAACACGGTTATTCATAAGCGGCTTGAATTTTTATGGTTTATGTAGCGCTGATAAATAGAAAACTGGCATAAACTGTAGTGACATTTCGCTTCAACTCAAAAATGGCGTGGAATAGTGGTTTTTATTCCTTGTAAGGTGTGCTTAAGACTTCTTTTACTCTGTTGCTTATTACTGGACCAAGCCCGTAAACTGTTTTTGCCCAGTCATCCACGTTGATGAATGCGTTCAACGGCGTTTGATATGCTTTGAGTATGGCAACCGCTTTTTCTCTGCCAATGTTGGGTAAGCTTGCAACAAAATACACTTGTGCATCCGCCAAAGTTTCAGTTTTCTTGCAGGGATGAATCGCTGGCGCCCTTTTCTCCACGATCTGCTCTTGCCGGGCGGCAACATATAGGAAGTCAATTGACTCCTTGTAGGATGTCGTGTTAACCAGTGCTATCCCGTTTTTCGCCAAGTTGAACATGGCGCCCCAAACTGCGGCGGGCTGAATGTGGCTGAACTTGTAGATTATTGGCAGGTAACCCTCTAAGAGTATCAGTGCCTTGGGATAGGCTTCCTTAAGCCGGAACAACTGCTCAAAAAGGTAACGCCGCGTGAGCGTGTAAACAAAGTCTGTTACGGTTTTCCTCTCCACCGCGCACTGGTCAGACAGGATATAATCGCCTTTCTCCAGCGTCTCCTTTTTGACGTTAGCTCCGCGTTCGATTAGGCCTTTAACAATCTTGGCGGCAGAATTGGCTTCGCGGCTGTCAACGATGATCGTGGGCTTTTCATCATTTTTTTTATCATTCAGGTAGGGCAGAAGCGTTTCAGCACCAGACATAAACTCAACTCTAAAATTGCGATAAGCATCCCCTGTTTATCTTACTTTCGTTTCCTAAACCTATTTAGCCTGTCCACTTCTGCGTTGCGTTCTGTTAGATCAAAGCCTATATCTATAAGCCACGTATAGTATGTGTAGAAAGCTGGTTCGGAATGAAAAGAAACACAGCCTTTTTCTCTATCATATTCATTTTACTGCTTGCACTCATCATATTGAGCGCCTACATACTTCATCAACCCAGCACTTTAGTGCTCAGAGCAGAGCAACACTGGGAAACCTACGGCGTAGGCGGCACCTGCATCCCCGGGTCACATAACCTCTTTTTAGCCGACGTAGACAAAGACGGCATCATTGAAATCGTGACAGGCGGCTTAATGTATCAAGTGCATGAGGGCGAAAGGCTAACTTTGGAAGCGCCGCTTAAAATCTGGAACTGGAACAGCCAAAATCTTACCCTTGAAAAAAGCCACAAGTGGCCTGGCAACATCGAATGCGTTTACGCGGCTGACGTAGACAACGATGGCGAGGTCGAAATCATCACGGCAGGAAGCGTAATCAATGGAACAAGCTTTTCGAGTGCGCTTAGAATCTGGAGCTGGAACGAAGAGGCATTAACTCTAGAAGCGAGCAGTGAAGGAACATATGGCGGCGCGGTCTTCGCCAGAGACCTCAACAGAGACGGCCTACCGGAAATAATTACGGTCGGCAGAACACGCGTCGCTAACTGGTCAAGTACGCAGCTTGCAATGTGGCAGCTGCGCGACGGCAACTTGACGCTGCTGGGTGAACCGCTACGGTTTGAGGCTAATGTAACCAGCGCCAGCACAGTTTCGGCCTGCGACTTGGACGGAGACGGAGAAATCGAGATAATCACCGCAGGATATTCTGGCAAACTGGAAAACAGCAGCGGCCAACTCCGCATCTGGCACTGGAACTCCGAAGAATTTCAGCTGAAAGCTAATGCCGAATGGCGTTTGGTGGAAGACGGCTACGGTTTAACCATTGCCGGCGGCGTTCAAGGCAACACGGTGGTTAATAACATGAAAGTAGGCGACGTTGACGGCGACGGCACTGCAGAGATAATCACTGGCGGGTTCACTTACGACGGAGAAAGCGTTGCTGCGCAGCTTAGAATATGGACTTGGAATGGCACCACGCTGCTGCTGGAAGGCAGCCAAGAATGGACCAGCGACTACCTTACTGAAGTTAAATGCATAGCATTGGGTGATGTTGACGGCGATTCGCACATGGAGATTGTGACAAGCGGCATAGTTGCTGCTTATGGAAGCTTTAACACAAATCAAACTAAACCTAATCATGCGCAACTGCGAGTTTGGCGTGTGGATGGCAAATCGCTGTTTCTAGAGCAGAGTCAAGAATGGAGTATCGGCGACGGCGTCTGCGCTTGGAATGTTGGCGTAGCCGATTTGGACAAAAATGGAAAAACGGAGATCGTAACTGTTGGGTGTATGGGTATAAGCAACTTGTGTGATCCCGACATGCGCATCTGGTCAATCGCTTCTACCTTGCAGGTGGAATTTGTTATAATCGCACTTTCCAGCGCGGTTATTGTGCTTTTAGTTAGCGCGTACTTTCTGGCTAAAAAGTTTCGAAAAAGGATAAACGCTTTTCCTGAACAGTAACTGTTAAAGGGCACCCTAAAAAATCGTGTTTGGCATCATTCTCCAATGGCCACTATTCATATCGCGTTAAGAACAAAGGTTTCTGTGCTTCTTTACGCCTTTCTTCTAAAGGCACATCCCTCAATGAAACAGCCTCAAAAACCTCATAATGTTCGATAACAATCTCTTTCCGCAAGCGCCTTCCTGGTTCCGTGTCTATTCTAGTTCTCCTCGATTTTCTAACTCGAGAATCCATAAAAAATCACCTTTAATTCCGCGTTCCAAAATATATTATATGATTATTCTTTATTTTAAAAGTTGTGTTTCCCATGATTCAACAATGGCAGCTGTTATAAGTCAAATGGTAGTTAATGTGTTCTATAGCAATCTTCTATGGTCGCTGCTAACGGACTTTGGGGGTTCAAAATAATTATCAATTGCACCAAGGAAACGGGAATATACTAATAAAAAAAGATGGAAGAGAGTTATGGTCCTTTCTTTGTGATTTCCTTCACGATGCCAGCAGCGATTGTTGTGCCCATGTCTCTGACGGCGAAGCGGCCGATTTCTGGAAAGTCATTGTAGGTCTCTATGGCTATCGGGCGCAGGGGCTCCATTCTTACCCATGCGGCGTCGCCAGTCTTAATGAAGCTGGGTTTTTCTTCGACGACTTGGCCTGTACGTGGATCAATTTTCTTCAGCAGCTCCGTGAATCTGCAAGCGATTTGTCCTGTGTGATAGTGAAGAACTGGCGTGTATCCAGCAGCTATGGCGGTTGGGTGATAGATCACGATAATTTGCCCGATGAACTCTTTAGCCACGGTTGGTGGGTTATCCACTGGTCCTGCTACGTCTCCACGGTGAATGTCAGTTTTAGCTATGCCCCTCACGTTCATTCCGATGTTGTCGCCCGGCTCAGCTACTGGTATTCTGGTGTGGTGCATCTCGATGGATTTCACTTCAGCGGTTTTATTAGATGGCATAAATATGAGGTTCATGCCTTCTTTGAGTATGCCTGTTTCAACTCTGCCTACAGGAACTGTGCCTATGCCCGTGATGCTGTAAACGTCTTGTATGGGAATTCGCAATGGTTTGTCAACTGGTTTAGGCGGTACTTCTAGGAGGTCCAGTGCTTCAATCAGGGTTGGCCCATTGTACCATGGCATTTTGTCGCTCTTCTTGATTAGGTTGTCGCCTGTCCATCCTGAAACTGGCACAAAGTTGATTTTTTCAACTTTGAAACCAACCATCTTTAGCATGCGTGCGACTTCGTTTTTAATTTCTTCGTATCGTTCCTTGCTCCAGTTGACTGTGGTGTCGTCCATCTTGTTGACGGCTACGACTAATTGGCGGACGCCAAGTGTGAAAGCCAGAAATGCATGTTCACGTGTTTGGCCTCCTGGACCGATTCCTGCTTCGAACTCGCCTTTTTTAGCTGAAACAAAGAGCACGGCAGCGTCAGCTTGGCTTGCGCCTGTAATCATGTTCTTGACGAAGTCTCGGTGTCCTGGTGCGTCTATGACTGTGAAATAGAATTTGTTGGTTTCAAACTTTAGGAATCGGAGGTCAATGGTTACGCCTCTTTCGCGTTCTTCTTTAAGGTTGTCGAGAACCCATGCGTATTTGAAGGTGCCCTTGCCCATTTTTTCAGCTTCTTCTTCGAATTGTTTGATTGTTCTTTCGTCGATGGCGCCGGCTAAGTAAAGCAGGTGCCCTGTTGTGGTGGATTTTCCGTGGTCAACGTGTCCCATGATTACGATGTTCATGTGTGGTTTTGTGCTTTTGCTCATTTTTCTTCCTCTATTTTATTTTTCCTTAAATTTTAGTGCGTTAACACAACTATTCTTCCAATTATTTTAATCTTATCATATGAATTCTGCGTTTATCCTCTAGAAGTTGATTTGCGAATCATTTTAAGGTTCTTGGTTATTTATCATATTTCGCTACAAAGCTGAAATAATACTGCACGGCTAGAAATTGTATTAAACTTGTTTTCGCTTGATATTAGGCTGAAGAATTATGCCGACAAATTTGCCTCCTGAAGCCAAGGACAAATGGGCCGAAGTTGAAGCCACACGGAATCCGCGTGAGAAGCTCCAGCGAATGCAAGAATTCCTCAGTCTAGTGCCTCAGCATAAGGGTACACTTAAGCTTCGAGGGCAGATTAAAAAGAAAATTGCTGTTTTGCGCCGGGAGCTGGAAGAGCGGAAGGCTAAACGCGCTGGCAAAGGTGGCCCAAAATTTTTTATCGAGAAAGAAGGCGCGGCGCAAGTGGTGCTTTTGGGCTTGACGAAAGTTGGCAAGAGCTGCCTATTGACGGCTGTGACAAATGCAAACGTGTCGGTGTCAGCGGCGCCTTACACTACACGGGAACCTGTACCTGCAGTTATGAATTTTGAGGATGTACAGTTTCAGCTGGTTGAAGCGCCTGCACTGATGGAAGGCTCAGCTGACGGGCGAGCTTGGGGTTTGCAGTCGCTTGCTTTGGCAAGAAATGCGGACGGATTAATTTTGATGGTGGATTTATCTTATGATCCAGTGGCGCAGTTAAGCCTTATTCTCGGCGAGTTGGAGAAGGCACGGTTGCTTGTGAGTAAACCTCGAGGCAGAGTGGATGTTGATAGGCGTTATATGGGTGCTGGCTTGCGCATAATTGTGGTTGGAAAACTTGTTGATTGCACAATGCGTGATGTTGAAGCGCTTTTGCGAAGCTATCGCATCAACGATGCAATTGTGAAGATTTCTGGAGAAGTTACTTTGGACGATGTTGAAGATGCAATCTTTGAGAGCACCACGTACAAGCCAGCAATTGTGGTTGCAAACAAGCTGGATGTAGCTGGCGCGGATGTGAATCTTCAGCGGCTGGTGAATTCTGTGGCTGGCCGCATGCCCGTGATTGCGGTTTCTTGTGAGAAGCAGATGGGTTTAGAGCAGCTTGGCAAGGTTTTGTTTGACACTTTAGGTGTGATTCGTGTTTACACGAAAGAACCCGGCGCAAAAGAGCCTTCACAGCGTCCGTTTACGTTACGGCGTGGCGCCACAGTAGCAGATCTAGCGAGAAGTATCCATTCAGATTTTGAGCGGAATTTTGCTTACGCCAGAGTGTGGTCTGATCGTTTAGCGTTTAGTCCTCAAAAAGTTGGGTTGGGTTTTGCTCTTGGAGATGGGGATGTTGTAGAGATTCACGTGCACTAACGTGAGGACTGCGCGATCCGTTCTATTTCGTGGCGTTTAGCGACAGCAGCACTTTTGATGTCGTTGTTTGCAGCGAGAATTAGTTCCTCTGCAAGGGTCTCATGTATGCTGCGTGGGTTGTTAATCGAAGCAGCACGCGCCGCTTCAGTAATATGCCGTAATGCTAAGTCTATGCGGCGCTGCGGCGAGACATCGACGCTTAAGTGATAAACAACTCCACCGTAACTTATTCGCGTCGTGTCTTCACACGGTGCACTGTTTTCAACAGCACGAACAAGTACCTCTATCGGATTTCTTCCGGTACGCAAATGAATTATCTCAAATGCTTGCTTGACTATGTTGGTTATTTTGGCTTTTTTACCTGCATTCTTACCTGGACGCATTAGGTTATTGATTAGTCGCTCAACAATGTTGACATTTGCTTTTCGGAAGCGTTGATGTTCGTGACGTCCCATGCTGTGAGGAACAACCATCGGCGTCAGGTTTAAGTAACGCTTTAAGCCAGGGTCTTTAACCTCTATACCTTCAAAAGACCACTTTTGGAAAAGTTTTATCTCTTTCTTTGCTGTGCTCACATGGCTCACCGTGCAGGCTTTTGTTTGCGTCCATAGACAAGTTCATTTAATGATACACCGTTGACCATGATGACTTTATATCGGACACCTGGAATGTCGCCCATGGCTCCGCCTCTTGTGCCGCCTATGCCTTCGACGATCACTTCATCGTGCTCATCTACAACGTTGAGTGCGCCGTCTCCTGGCAAGAAAGCCGTTATTACACGCCCATTTTTGATGAGTTGGGTTCTGACACATTTGCGTATGGCACTGTTGGGCTGCTTACTTTCAACGCCAACTTTTTCTAAAACTATTCCGCGGCTCATTGGAGCGCCCTGCAGCGGATCGACTTTCTCGTCTAAGCGAAGCATACGGCGGTTATAGTAGCGATCTGACCAACGAAAACTGGTCCGTTTCTTTTTTAACTGCCTTGCGGCGAATTCGCCTCTTGGAGACTTGGAACCCATTCGATTATATCCTCTTTTGCACAGCATAAACACCAACACACATATATAAACAAAACGAACCAGAAAACGCGGTTCATTTGAACCAGCAAAAGGTGATTCACATTCAGCACATCAATAAACGACAACACTCCCAGCAGAGCACAAAAAGCCATTCCAGAACAATTTCCAGTTTGCCCTCAAATAGTTCACAAATAACGCAATTCCCATTTCCAATAGCTCTCAGCACTTCCTTGATTAGCGCCTTCATATTTGCCGCATATTAGCGATTCAATGCAGAAACCTATAGAGGGGCTATCGCCATTGGTGCTTGCCGCACCCAAAGCATATTGATTTTCCTTTATGCAAGGGGGGCTGCATGACGCAATCAGCATACCAATGCACAAGGCGTGCATGCGACAAGAGCATACTTAAAGGTTTAAAGGCATTGGTTGCCTATTCTACTACAGGCGATGGCTTGTGAAAGTGGTTTTTTGGCTTTTGGACATTAACGCTGAAATGCGAAATGGCACGGCGGAATTGTGGCTTTGGGGAATTACGGGAAACGGTGAGAGAGTGCTTATTATTGACAGGAATTTCGTTGGCTACTTTTATGCTCTGATTGCAGAAGGCTTTGAACCGCAAAAAGTTGCGGATGCAATCAGCAAAGCGTATGGCGCTGCAATAGTGCGGTTGGAGATTGCGCCGCGCAGATTCTTCGGGAAACCTGTGCGAACAGTGAAGGTTTACTGCAGAGGCCCAGAGGAAATTGCGAAGTTGGTAAAAGCGTTTCGAACATTCGAAGGCATCCAGGAATGCCTTGAAGATGATATTCGCTTCGCTATGCAATATTTCATCAGCAATAACGTGGTTCCGTGCGGATGGCATGAAATAGAAGTTGCTGAAGAGGAAAATACCATCGGTGTCCGAGCAGACAGAATCTACTCAGCAAAGTCAACGCCAAAACTGCTGGACAGACACGATGTGCCGCCATTGCGTATCCTCGGCTTCTCGATGGCATGCTACAGCCGTGAGGGCTCGCCAAAACCAGACAGAAACCCAGTTGTGATACTCTCAACGGCAACAAACGCTGAGGAAGAAAAGCAGTTCCTCGCAGACGAGGACAAAGACGACAAACTGCTGCTGGAGCAATTCATAAGCTACGTCAAGCAATTCAACCCAGACATCATCGTGGGCTACGGCACAAACACTGTGGACTGGCCTTACCTAAAGGAGAGAAGCAGAAAACTTGGACTAAAGCTGTGCATTGACAGGGCATGCGCTGAGCCGCACACCAGCGTTTACGGACACACTTCACTAACAGGCATAGCTAACCTGGACCTCGCTGACTTCGCAGATGAATTCCCAGATATCAAAGTCAAAACACTTCAGAACCTTGCAGACTACTTAGGCGTCATGAAAACCGCGCGGCACCCGATAATAGAAGACGTGGACTTCGCGGATTACTGGGATGACAAGCAAAAACGTGAAGCGCTCAAAATCTTCGCCAGAGAAAACGCGCGTAGAATCAAAGGCGTAGCTGCAGCGCTCTTAGACTTCGCCATCCAACTCTCAAACCTCGTATGCTTGCCCCTAGATCATGTTATGACTGCGGCGGTAGGCTTCCGAGTAGAATGGTTCCTCATAAAACACGCGCAGAAAATCGGCGAGCTCGTGCCCAAAAGAATCGAGCAGCCCTACAGGCCATACGCTGGCGGCATCGTGCTCAAACCGCACGCTGGGCTTCACACGAACATTGCAGTTTTAGACTTCAAATCCATGTACCCAAATATAATGATTGCCTACAATCTTTCCCCAGACACCTATATCCCGCCAGCAGACCCAGAGCCGCCGGACGGCGTGTTTGAAGCACCGGAAGTTAAGCATAAATTCCGAAAACAGCCAGCAGGCTTCTACAAAGAAGTGCTATCCTACTTAATTAGTGTGAGAAGCGAAGTCCGCGCCAAAATGAGAACGCTAAACCCGAAAAGCGTTGAATATCAAGTTTTGGATGCAAGGCAGAAAGCGGTCAAAGTCATCACAAACGCCGCCTACGGCTACGCTGGTTGGATAGGCGCAAGATGGTACCGCAAGCCAGTAGCAGAAGCAGCCTCAGCATGGGGCAGGCATACAATCCTCGCCGCTATCAAAATGGCTGAAGAAAAAGGCTTAAAGGTCATCTACGGCGACACAGACAGCCTATTCGTAACATACGAAGAAAAGAAAACCCAAGAACTGGCTTCGCAAATAAGGAATGAATTAGGCTTAGAAATTGAATTGGATAAGATTTATACGCGTATTTTCTTTACTGAGGCAAAAAAGCGCTACGCTGGGCTCCTCCCTGACGGAAGCATAGACATCGTTGGCTTAGAGGTTATTCGAGGAGACTGGGCAGAAGTTGCCAAAAAAGTGCAAGAACACGTTCTGGAAACAATTCTGAAAGAGCAAGCACCCGGCAAAGCAGCTGATTATGTACGTAGTATAATTGCCGATTTGAGGCAGAGGAAAGTGCCGTTCCGCGACCTCATCATCTGGAAAACCCTCACAAAGCCTGTGGAAGAGTACAAGATAAAGGCGTCACATGTAGAAGCCGCGAAGGCATTAAGACGCAAGGGTTGGGAGATGACTGTAGGCGACAAAGTGGGCTACGTAATCTTAGCCGGTGAGGGACGCTTATACGACAGGGTAAAACCATACGTCTTCGCCACTTATGATGAAGTAGACACTGAATATTACATAACCAAGCAAGTTGTGCCCGCAGCCGCCCGCGTGCTGGAACTCTTCGGCATAAAAGAAGAGGAATTACTAAAGCCATCAAAAAAAGATAAGGACACACGAAGCCTAATGGACTTTATACGCGATTAGCTTGGAATAATGTCTTTGAAAGTTAAAAGCTCCACGTTCAACGCGGGTTTAACGGCTTCTGAAAGGCGGGAAGCAACTATACGCTTTATGTTCTTTTCACTGGCCATATCCACAATCCGCTGAGTGATAATGCCGTCAAAAACCACAGTGTCGATGCCGCTTACTTGCTGGAGTCTTTCAGCTAACTGGCTAACGGGTAACCGTTCAACCGGCTCAGGCTTCTCGTTTAGAAGAACCGCCTCAAGCGTGCCCTGCAACTCCTTTGCCGTCTCAACAATTTCAGCAGGCACCTCAAGTTTAGGCCGCTCTTTCTTCGGCTTCAAAATTTCAGATACTGGAACTCGAGCGGCTAAGGCTTCATAAATCTCTTTGCAGTTACATTCTTCAATTTCTTTGCCTCTTGGCGCACGGCTAACATAACGGATATTCGTAACCTGCAAGAGCTCTTTAAGAATTAAATCGCCACCGCGGTCGCCGTCCAAAAGCGCAGTAGCCTCTTTTTCTTTGGTAAGCTTCTTAATTGATTCTGGAACCTTTGCGCCTTCAAGTGCAACAGTATTCATAATCCCGCAGCGCATCAAGTTTATTACGTCCGCGCGGCCTTCCACAATTATAATTTCCTTTGCGCTCTCCAATTCTGGACCAGCAGGAAGCTCTTCAGGCCCGTATTTCTCAACCTTACCGATTTTCATGGTATCAGAAATCTGTTTATAGACCTCGTCAACAGTGGGCATGGACTCGATATTCCACTTGTGCAGAATCTCCTTAGCACGATCAATGATCACTTTGCGTCTTGCTTCTCGCACGTCTTCAACTCTGTCTAGAACAACCTTGGCCGCGCAGGGCCCAACACGGTTTATGCTTTCTATGCTTGCGGCGATTAATGCAGTGCTTACTCGATCTAAGCTTGTTGGAACCGTTATTGTACCCGTGGTTCGGTCATTTTTTGAGTGCAAATCAATTTCTATTCTACCTATGCGACCTGTTTTCTGCAGTTCTCGGAGATCAAGTTCTGGTCCGAAAAGTCCTTCTGTTTGGCCAAAAACTGCTCCTATAACGTCTGGTTTTTCCACAACGCCTTCTATTTCGAATTTGGCGTGTATGATATATTTTATGGTGAATGTTTGCGATGATCCCGTAAGCGTACACCTCCAACGTGTAAGTTATTGAATTAGGGTTAATCACATGACACGAATTACTTTTCGCGTAACATGAGATTATTGGATATTACTCTATATTACATTTACGTAATTTGTATGCTTGCTCTTTAAGGTTTCTGAAGCAGCAATTCAGAAAAACCTTTAATCAGAAGTTTGACTCTACTGTGGCTTTGATTTTTTTTAATTCCATGCGGTATTGCTTGTCTGCATCTATATGGTAAATGATTTTCAGACAGAAGTTGGGTTTAGTCAAAAGTTTTATGAGTAGAGAGCTAAAAATAGACCAGAGAAGGAAAAAACATGGTTTATTGCATTAAATGCGGCGCTAATAACTCGGAAAATAGCGCATTTTGTATTAATTGCGGTGCACGCCTTTACGGTGTGAATGCTGAAGGCGAATTTTACTGGAGACATAGACATCGCACAGGCGATTACTACAGTTTTCATCGCAGAAGAGGCGCACTTACAACTTTGATTGTTGGCATAGCGATTGCCTTTCTCGGGTTTAGTTTGTTGCTGGGCGAAGCTTTCAATATACGTGTCCCGTGGTGGGAAATTATCCTGATTCTCATAGGTGCTTGGCTGATAGCACGTGCAATAGTGAGAATGAAGCGTCGTAGCTAGGTTTTAAGCATCTCTTCATAGGAGAATAATAGGCTAAATCTTAAGTGCTTAGTTCTCATGCTATGCCGTTTTTGGCACGCAAAAAAGTTATATTAATTGCCGCTGAAAAGGGTAGGTTATTACGGGGGAAACTCATGGTTAAGTACATTTTTGTTACTGGCGGCGTGTTAAGTTCTGTAGGTAAGGGTATTCTAACCTCTTCTATTGGCAAGATGCTTCAAGTAAGAGGGATAAAGCCCACTGTCATAAAAATTGATCCCTATGTGAACGTTGACGCAGGAACTATGAATCCTTACATGCACGGCGAAGTCTTCGTTACAGACGACGGCGGCGAAACCGACCTAGACTTAGGATGGTATGAACGATTTCTGGACTTAAGCCTAACACGAGAGAACAACGTAACCACAGGACTCGTGTATAAAACGATAATTGAGAAGGAACGGCGCGGCGACTTCCTGGGGCGGTGCGTCCAAATTGTGCCGCATGTAACTAACGAAATCAAGCATCGCATAAGAAGCGTGGCGAAAACTTCTAACGCTGAGGTTGTCTTAACTGAGGTGGGCGGCACAGTAGGCGATATTGAAGGTTTGCCTTTCTTGGAAGCTATACGACAGATGCGCTTAGAAGAGGGTTTTGAAAACACCTTGTATGTTCATGTCGCATTGGTTCCAATTTTGGATGTAACTAATGAAATGAAGACGAAGCCGTTGCAGCACAGCGTAAACGAGTTAAGACGTATCGGTATCCAACCAGACATAATAGTGGCGCGAAGTCCCAAAATGATTGATGCCGAAACCTTGCGGAAGATCGCCCTCTTCGGAACGATTCCGGAAAATGCAGTTTTCTGCTCATATAATGTTGAATCCGTTTATCAAGTGCCACTTATTCTTAACAAGCAGGGAATGGGCGACTTTATCTGCCAGCGATTGGGCTATAACTGCAATATTCAGGACTTCCAAGAGTGGCAGCAATTTGTAAATGCACTGCTAAAACCTGAGCATGAAGTTAATATCGCGTTGATAGGCAAGTATGCTGGGCTAGCAGATAGTTATGTGAGCATGAGCGAAGCCCTGCGCCACAGCGGAGCGGCATGCAAAACACGCGTATGCATCACGTATTTGGAAGCAGAAAAGCTTGAGCAAAACCCAGAGTGCGCAAAAGAGCTGGCAAACTTTGATGGCATCTTTGTGCCCTATGGTTTCGGTCCCAGAGGCACTGAAGGGAAGATGACCGCTATAAAGTTTGCGAGAGAAAACGATATACCCTTTCTCGGCATCTGCTATGGTTTTCAGTTGGCAGTCATCGAGTTTGCTCGAAACGTCTGTGGCTTAAAAGATGCAAACAGCATTGAGATTAATCCTGATACGCCTCATCCAGTAATTGCCCTCATGCCTGAACAACGTGAGGTGAAAGACAAAGGCGCCACCATGAGATTAGGCGCGCATAAAGTGATACTGGAGCCAGACACTATGGCGTACCGTTTGTATAAATGCAGGGAAATCTATGAAAGACACCGCCACAGATATGAAGTCAACATAGACTACTTGAAGATTTTGAAGGAAAAGGGCTTATGCTTTTCGGGCAAGAGCGCGGACGGCAGAAGAATGGAAACTCTGGAACTATCTAACAATTACTTCTTCTTTGCGTCGCAGTTCCATGGCGAGTTCAAAAGCCGTCTCGGTAAACCATCACCAGCGTATTACGGCTTCGTCAGCGCGTGCTTAAGCAGAAAACTCGGAAAACCGAAACCTATTTTCGACTAGTTTTTACTTTATTTCGACATATATGTTTAAAGGCAAGATAGGACAGGATTCTTCGCAGCAAGTGAAGGGAAATCCTTGAGTAATAATGAAGCAACTATAACCAAGTTTCGCAATAGGCTTGAATCCGCTGATAGTTACGCCGAAGTTTGGCAAGTCGTCAAGGACACAGTTGAGTTTTCGCTCGGCAAACGAGGCGGAAGCATGATGCTTTTTCTGGACGATTTACCACTGCAACTTGGCGCTTACCACCCCATTGGAACAAACAACATAGTATTGAACAGAAGGTTAGTTGAGATTGTCGAGGCATCACTAAGTTCGAAGCAAGTGGTAAACGCTTTAGTTTACAACCTTCTACTCCACGAGTATTTGCATGCGCTAGGCGAATTATCTGAAACAGCAGTAAGACGCAACGTCGTTAAAGTTGCCCAGAAATGCTTCGGCGAAAAACACATCTCAACAATTATCGCACTCAAAACACCATGGATTTTACTTCAAAACATTCCAATTCAAGAGCTCAACGCGCCGAAGCGGGTTATGCAAATCGTAAAAGATTTTGAGAAAACAGGCAACTACATAGTTTAATCCTTCCAAAAATGGGCTTATTAGAACTCTAAATGGATGACAAAAAGCTAAATGAGCTATTTTTCTCGCATCTTCTCCTTTTCTATATTTTGCGGAATTTCTATCATGCCATAAAAATTCATAAATGCTATTTACCATTCAACATACTAGGAACTAGGATATTTATAGAATTTCGCATCATTACCGCAGAGAACAAGCCTGAAAAGCCAAATGGATGAGTTAAACTCAGAAAGACTGATGATCCCCGTAACTGTATATCTATAGAAAACTCGACACTTATTTGGTTCAACTCTAAAATTCATAGAGCCACAACAGAAAGGCGTAATACCTCATAAAAAGAAAAAGAAGAGAAAACATTCTTCTTATATCAAGCTTCTTCATTTTCAGTATTTTCATCTGTTTCTGCGGTTGCGGCCATTTCTTCGATATCTGTTTCCTGATCTGAAGTGTTTTCGACGATTACTTCTTGATGCGCCTCTTCCGGCGCTTTCTGAGGGTGGGCCTTATCAACAATTTCCTCCACAATCGCTGGCGCGCTTTCTATTACCTGCAGTACCTCCGCCGCGATCTCTGATGGATGCTCCGTCACGTCAAGTGTGTCCTCTGTGACTTGCGTTGTTTCTTCTTTAATCCCTGGTTCTACTGCCATCTCTTCTACAGGCTTTTCTGTGTCTTGAGAAACTGGCTCTGTAATTTCGGTTGTTTCTTCTGTTACCTCAGTGATTGGTTCTATTTGTTGTGGCGCCTCTTCCGTGATTACCGGCGGATTTTCCACTGGCGCAGGTGTTTCCGTCATAGGTGGAGGTGCGCTGTCGGCAGTTTGAGTTACCTCTGCATTGATTGTTTCTTCGCTTACAATTTCAGGTTGCTGCTCTGGAACCACTTGCTCTGTTGTTACGGCGGGTTCTTCAGGAACAGGCTCTGCTGTAACGTCCGTCTCCACTGGAATGTCAGTTTTAGCTTCTGCTGGAGCAGGGGGGGCAGGTTCAACTGCTTCAGTTGGCAAAGGTTCGGTTACTGATTTAGTAACAGGTGAGGCAAGTTGGTTTATGGCGTCTTTTATTGCGTCTAATTCGTGTTTGGCAGTTTCAAGTCCTGTGGATAAGAGGGTGATCTCTCTCTGGTAGCTTTCTTCATCAATTTCGCCAATCACATGCTGTATTTCATAGTTAGCAAGGAGTGTCTCTAACGTTTTAATCTGGGTTTCTAGTTCCTGCATTTTACTCTGCATTTTAACACTGAGGTCTTTCTGCTGTTTTTCGATTTCCATCAGGACGGCGTTTATGTCGTTTTCGAAGGAGGCGCGTGTCGCTTCAGAGATTCTGCCCGTTTTGAACAAATTGTCTAAAGCCTGCTTCTTTTTCATCGCTATTGCGTATTCTTCGTTTAATCGCTTAAAGGAGTATTTCCATGAAATCAATTTTAGCACCGTGGCTTTCTAATCACAAAAGTGAAAAATAACATTTGTTAACATGCATGTATATCGCTTACTAATAAAAACAGCCACCTCTACCTGTGAAATGAAAATTATGTGTTTAAAATCACTATGGGCACATGTTATTTATATAATTAAAAATTGAAATTTTTTCAATCAAATTTTGTGTGCAATCTTTTTTCGAACCAAGTGCAAGGGCGGTAAGTTAAGCATTTCTAAAGGAATAAAAAATGATGCGTTTTTTCATGAAAGCATTTTGGGGAATACCACGGAATGGGAAATAGAATTTTGGTTTCACGGTAGCGCGGTTCTTGTATGTATATTTCTGGTTTTGTTTCAACATCTAATTCGAAATTCGAATAAATCTTATATATCTAAACACGAATAAAAAAATCTTAACGTGACCAAACATGGTAGCACTAACAGTTGCTGTTAGCAACAGCAGGCTTGAAGGACAAATCCTCAAGAAAATGCACGAACGCATAATCAAAAACTTCAGGGACATAATAATAATGACGGAACTGCGAAACGGGCCACTCAGTGGCTACGACGTTATCTCATACATACATAACAAGTTCAATCTTCTCGTCAGCTCAGGCACAGTATATTCGCTATTGTATTCTCTAGAAAGAAACGGGCTTGTCGAAGGAATATGGGACGAAAGAAAACGCGTTTATAAACTTACAGAAAAGGGCGAAAAAACAATCGATACATTAATCAACACAAGCGACAAAGTTAAGGGCTTCATGGCGAACATTCTGAAAACTCAAGCTAGCTCCTAATTTTCTTTTAATGTTGAATCGAAACGCTAAAAAACCCCTTTTTTGTTTCTCCTATGAGCGTGAAATACGCTGAGTGGGCCCGTAGCTCAGTAAGGACAGAGCACCGGACTTTTAAGCATAAGCCGAAGAAATCCGGGGGTCACGGGTTCAATTCCCGTCGGGCCCGCCAGATTTTGTTACGGCACCCCTAGGAATTTTAGCGGGAATTTATCTTATTTCTCGCTTCCTTTTTTGATTCATTAATTGTTTATCAGCGCTTTTGAAGGTATGAAGTTTTGAAGATTTGCACTGATGACCCTAATTCCTGCCCTATAAAACAAAAAAGGAGAGAAGCGAGGGAGCTATTTGCTTCTTTTCTTATACGCTATTGCCGACATGATTACTGCTCCGATGATCACGGATACAGCTATGGCGGCTAACATGTTTGCATCCAACGGTTGTGCAGTATTATTCTCGTCTTGAGCTGAGGGAGATGATATCGATTCGCCATCTGGAATGAGCCCGCCGACAGTCAATGGAGTGCAACTGAAAACTTCTCCAGAGTCTGCCCAGATTCTAACGTAAAGGGCGTAAACTCCACTTGGATATGTATAGTTGGCATAAGGCTGTTTCTGGTCGAGGTACAACTCGATGTTCCAGCAAGGATATAAGGTCAAAGGTTCTCTGAAGTTTGTAGCGAGATTGGCTTTGGTAAGCTCTTTAGTTATGTTGAATCCGCT
>JBBFKZ010000004.1:70251-133464 GCA_037481775.1 Bathyarchaeia archaeon | reverse complement strand
TTCTGAGTCTGTCCAGTCGCCTTCAACAATGTACTTCGCTATTTCCTTTGGCTCGTTAACGTTTGTGACATCGAACAGCGAAAGCTTAACCGTGGTGTTCTCTTTACCTAAGCCGATTACATGGTTCTCGTCGAAAAGATGCAGATAACTCGAGTAGCCTGGAATCTTGAGTTCGCCAGCCACTTTCGGGTCAGCTGGATCGCGCAAGTCAATCACGAAGAAGGGATCTATCTGCCTGAACGTGACAACGTAGCCCTTGTCACCCATGAACCGCACAGCATATATGCGCTCGCCTTCAGCCAGGTTCTCTAGTTTACCTACAATTGACATGCTTTTATCTAGCACGTAAACATTGTTCATCTGCGTCTTCTCGTTCTGCCAAGTTGTAGCTACCCTGAAGTAGCCGTTGTACTCGTCCATTGAATACTGGTTAAGCACGTAGCCTGGAACGCTGCCTTTTGCTTCAAATGCTAAAGTAGCTCCGTTTATGCGCACACGGTAGATGGTTGTATACTGCCCTTCATTCCATGTTGAGTATGTAACGTAGATGTTGCTTGTGGAAACGTACATGGCGCTACTGCCGCCCATCAGCACAGTCATGTTAGTAGGCTGCTGCGCATCGTCCAAGATGTTCACGGCAAGGAACATGGTAAACGTGAAGTACCTGTCTACTGTGTCAGAGTAGTATACGCTTGAAGGTGCAATAGGCGCTACTTTCTTTTCCTGATAAAGCACTGGAAGAGTCACCGTATCATTCACAACATAAGCAGGTTGATTAATAACCGCATACACGTAGTTGCCTATCATCCTAGAGCTAAAGTAGCCGCCGCTTATGGTCAAGTTTCGAGCAAGACGAGGATAAGCCTTCTCAAAGATGTCATAAACGTACAATAAGGTACTAGAGCCTATTGGGCCTGGGTAAATCAAGGTTTCTGGACCCTCCGCACGGAGGATGGCTGGCTGATATCTGTTGGCGATGACTACTAGCCTGTTGCTGTCTTCGCTTAGGTATATTCCTTCTGGGTAAGTGTAATTTTCAAGTGTTATTTTCGCGATGACCTTCGGGTCTTGTGGATCCGCCTTAACTATGTAAACAGCACTTTGCGCCCCCGAAATGCTATCATAAGTAGTGGCTGCGACGTAAACGTACCTGCCATCGTTCTTCACAATGTCTGCTTCATCTACTCCTGCAACTTGAATATTTGTAGTGGAATAATCATTCGTCGCTGCCTCACTGCCCATTTGAAGAAGAGGTACAGGTGCTAAGTATAAATCAGCGCTTCTTGTCCAGAAAGGATAAACTGAGATGCCAGAGGAATTTGCAACCAGGAAGTCTCTGAGTTCCTCGTAGGAAGAGAAAGTTTTCATGTTCGTAACATAGGGCGTCTCGGTTGGCGGAAATACTGTCGGCGTCGTGCCGTAAGTGTAAATTAAGGCGACGAGCACTATGGCAGAGAGCACTGCAGCTAATCCGTACATTGACGTTTTTTTCTTGACTTCTTGCTGAACCATACCTTTTTTCACCTGCTCTAAATGTAGCACAACTCTTTGATATTATCCTAAGCTGTAGAACAAGCTGTTCTAAAAATTAGAACGGACGCATAGTCCATACTCGATATGCTTCATACCAGAAGATTGCGCAGACAACTGCGCCGAATATGGTGATGAATAGGTTCTCACGCATAAGCCAGTCCTGCATCAGAAACAGCAAGTAAGCTGCATAGAAAACTGTTGAGAAAAGCGCGTAGAAGAAATATCTGGGGAAGAGCAGCTTGCCAAGCTTCACATAATGCTGTAACACACCGATTTTTACTTGGTTAACAAGCACGTAGTGCCCGCCGATGTCCTGCTTTTCAACTAAGCCTAGCTCGCGTAGTTGCTCTAGATGATGATTTGCCACGCTTGGACTGCTAAACCGCAGGGCGCGCTGCACTTCCCGTGCGCTCACGGGGTTGCCGTTTTTAAGCAGATACCAGTATACCTTCCAAGCCTTGCCGCGAAGGGCGTATTCAAGTTTTGTTTCGTCATCCGCGCTCAATTGTTGAGACACCCTGTAATATTACTGATAGCCAATAGTTTATAAGACCAATTATTGGAACAGCCCAGCTCAGAACGTTTTCAGTTCCCAGAATTTCCGGTTTTTCAACTTTTTTGCCGCTTCAGGATTTTCTTTCTCTAACTCTTCTATAATCACAGCCTTGATAAGCCTCGTGGAGATCGGCGGAGCCATCTTGCTAAGTTTAGCTTGGACCTGCTTAACAATCTTTTCTATAACCTCATCAGCCACGCCGACTTTTTTCAGCGAGTTAACGATTTTTTGAATTTCAAATTCCTCGATGGCACCTGACTTCTGCTCTACGCTAATGCCGGGCTGTTTCTGGATGGCCGCTGGCAAAGCAACGACTAGCTCTGCTTTAGCACCATGGATTCTTTCAAGTAGACCCACATCAGCGACTATGGTGATTATCTTTTCGTCTTCGTTTATGCCTTTCACTTCAATCTTCTCGATAACTTCTCCGTTGTCAAGGAAAATTTTTATAATATCTCCTGCGGCCAACTGCGCCGGCGCAATGTTATACTTTATCGGTATGGCCACATTTCCTTCTGGTATGGAGACACTTAGCCCTTTCTCTTTAGCGGCTATAGCTATGTGAATAACTTTACCGCTTTGATCCAACTCGATTTCTACGTCTCCTACGCCCCAGTCGGTGATTAAGCGCCTTTTTACTCTGTTAGCAATTTCATCCATTGGCAAATCCGCGGAAAAGGTGAATTCTCTTTCGGAGAGTTCCTCTTTTAACGACTCAGGAACTTTTGGCTTAGCGGCAATATCGTAGATTAATCGTGCATGCGGTAGCTTAACTGTAATATACGAGGATTTTGCGCTGCCTATTCCGAGGATTGATACGCCTTTTTTAGGTATTTTCTCAGCTATCTTGTCGCCTATGTTAACGCCCCAAACGATGAAAATGCTTACTACAATGATTTTGAGAGCTCCTCCAAAGGTAGGTTGCTCTAGGATTGCAAGTAATCCACCGGTAAACCCCAGAAAGCCTAATCCGAAAAGTATAGCGATAAAAGAGGATAGTCGCTCATTTGTGAAATATCTGTAAACGGCGGATAGCAACAGTACTATGAAAAATGCGACAGCGCCGTACATTATGCCCCAAAAGAAGCCGAGCAATGATTCTGCAATAACTTCATACATTACTGAAATCCCGTGCTCCTAATAGCTACTTATCGAATAAAAACATCACCGTGTACGGCAAGAATAGTAACGCATTAAACTATATGAAAAAGGATGGTGGGTATTAGAAAGCTAATAGTAGCTATGTGTTTTCTGTGGGTAATTTATCCTTCAGCAAGTTCGCTGAAAGACCAGGCGGCAAATCAGGTAGCTTCGAATTGACTCTCTGCTCTGCGACGGCCGCTGCTTCCGAAAGTATTTTCGCTGCGTCTTCGTTTACGCTGTTGAAGTTTAAAGATAAGCCTGAGCTTGCGCCGCAATCAAACATTAAACCGCTCAGCATGTTGCTTATGTCCCCTAGCTCGTTTTCTGCCTCGGGTAGCACACCGCACAAGCCCACGTTGACTGAGCGCAGTACGCTTATGCAGGGGCCTAGCGTAGCTACCATGTCTCCGAATTCTGTGATTGTCCGCATTCTCAGTAATACTTGGTCAAGGGCAAGTCGTGCATTCATTATTAAGCGCTCCATTTTGCGAACTTCAGCTAGTTCGTTAGCGTAGATGTTGGCGTGTGCCGTATCGTGTTGCTCATAAGCATTAACTATCTTCGTGAATAATGCTTTGTCTTTTTGGCTGAACCTTTCTGAAGCTTGATCCAGCCTTTGAATTTGCAGCTCTAAGCGTTTGACGGCGTAGTCTAGGCGTGGTTTCAGCGCTTGTGGCGGAGCAAATGTGGTGCGTATAGTGTCAACGAATGAGGTTTCATCTCGTTTGCTTTCCCATTTTTTAGCAAACCTTTCAGACATTGTAGCATCCTCGTTTGAGATGTTATTTTAACCATACTTATGTATTGTTAATATGTGAAAAACATGGGGATATATATGTGGAATTGCTAGGCACATGTAAACTAAACTGTAAAATTGTAGATTATTGGATTTAAGCCTCTTTGAATAAACAGATATCTGCGGACTCGGCACGCAAAGAAGCGCTTGAGGCGTGGCAATTGGTGTAGCCTGCTGTTCATGTGTTACTATGTAAGAGGCGTGAATGCACCAAGTAGTGTTCTGATTTCCATCTCAACTTCTTCTTTCGGCTTACCCGCATCGATGATTGTCCATTTGCCTATCAGCGCTAAGGCAAGGGCTTTCTCTCTTACTTTTCCAAGTTCGCTTAGGTTCTCAAACATTTCTTGGTTTTTGCGTGCTCGGCATATTCGCCTATAAGCTTCATGCGGCGTGATATCAAGAAAGAACATGGCGCTAGATGTCGGCACAATAAGAGTGAAAAAGTGGTAGGCGATTCTATGCAACGGCGGCGGCAGATAGGCTGTGCCCATCAAGTAGCGTACAAAAATTACGTGGTCGTACTTTTGCCATGTGTAGATGAGAATTGAGCGGATTACGTCTATCATGTAAAAAAGTGCTGAAGCGAAATGCGCACTCTTTCCCTTTGCATAAAGAAACTGCTTTGCTTTTGTGCCAAAAAAATTATCGGTTGAGGGGTGAAAACGAAGACAAACGGTCTTCCCTCTAGCGGTGAGAAACTTGGTAAGCCTAAGTGCCTGCGTGCTTTTTCCAGATGCGTCTAAACCGTCGATGACTATAAGCATTATGCTAAACGCCCCCGCCGCTTAGAATCAGGAATGTTAAAGCGCCTAGAAGGGGAACAGTCAGGTTATCAAATCCTAAGGGTGAAAGGCTTTCCGCTAAAGCAGCGACTATGGCTACGCCTAACGCGGTCAACAGCACATCCACAATCGGAAGCGAATACAGCATGGAGAAAAATAGCAAGCTGGCAGCTAAGCTTGTGTAGCTTGCGAGGAACATGGCGGCGGAGCCTTCAAGGCTTTTCTGGGCGAAAACGCGGAAGCATCTCTTTCCATATTTTTCTCCCACCAACGCGGCGGAAGCATCACCATAAGCCATCGGCAAAACGCCTGCTGCGATAACATACGGTTTAGCGGAAAAGAACAACGCTAAAAGCGTATAAGACACCGCGTAGAAAACGAGGCCTAATTGGTGTCCTTCCTCAGTTATGCCCGACAAACCTTTCATTTTTTCGTAAAATCGTTTAGAGGGCGAGTAAGGTGTGGCAAGAAATGTTACAAGTATAAATGGAGCGGCGACAAGAAATGGAAAGTTAAGCGGAAAAGAATTGTATGAAAAGAACGGAATTATGAAAGGCAAATTTCCAATCATCACATGCAGGAACTTCCTAGCTGATTTACGGGAAATACGGGCTATGACCGCTATTTTTCCTGAAATTAGGATTACAAGCAAAATGTATCCGTAGCACAAAATCAGCAACACCAAATTGGTTACGACTTCGCTGTTAAGCATGTGCTCACCTGAAAGCGCCGAAAATAAACGCCAAAAAGCCAATGGCAAACCACAGAAGAACTTGCTTCTTTATTCGACGTGCGTTTTCACGAGAATAATCCCTGAGAAGAAGTACGGAGGAAAGTGCAAATCCGGCGTCAGTTGCTAAAACAAATGGGATAAACCAGAAAGAAACTATGCCTAAAAGCCAAGGAAGCGGGGTCAATGAAACAGCCAGTAGATAAAACATGGCAGCAGCAATCGCCGCGGCTCTTTCTCCATAACGCACCGCCAGCGTCTCAACGCCTTCAGCGCTGTCGCCTTTAATATCAACAATGCCCTTGGTTATCTCCCTACCCGTGTTAGAAAAGAAAGCCATCAGAGTAAAAAGCAGAACATTCAGCGGAACGTAGCTAAGGCTGATTATGCTGCCGTAGATGAAGGGAATAGCCACACATGTGCTGACAAGGAAATTACCTGGTAGACCACTGCGCTTTCCAACTGTAACGTAAGTCGCCATAATCGTCCATGCGATTACTGCAACCACCAAACACAAAAAGCTTGTAAGGTAAGCGAAAACAAAGCCTACCGTTGAGATGATGAGAACAAACGCTAAAGCCAAACGTGGGCTCACCAAGCCGCTTGGAATGGGGCGCGAAGGCTCGTTTATTGCGTCAATTGATCTATCATAATAGTCATTGAGCGCCATTGACGCGGCTGTTAACGTGAAACCAGTTAAAAAGCCGTAAAGAACGCCGAACCAGCTAAAATCAGAGAATTGCGGTTTAGCTAAAACTGCTCCTACAAAAACTGCAAAGCCCATCATCGCACAGTTGATGGGACGCATCAGCCGCACAAAGCCCCTTATCTTTTTCATCGAAGTCAACCTTTTGTGAATCATTTAGTTTTGTCCAAGTTATAAAATTCTCCTTTAAGACTGGCGAACTGCCTTCATGCTGATTTCAAAGTATAATTTTTAAGATAGCACCTGAAATGTTTAGCGGAAGAGCCATTATGAGTAAAAACGAAGCCACCGCGAAGTGTAAGCAGCAAAGGAATAAACTCAAAAGAACAATATGGTTCCTCATAGGCACAATTTGTGTGCTGCTGGGCGCCGTTGGCACGATGCTGCCAATTTTGCCGACGACACCGTTTCTTTTAGCCGCTGCTGCATGCTATTGCAAAAGCTCAGAGCGCGCATACAAGTGGTTACTGAACAATAAATGGTTCGGGGAGTACATAAGAAACTATAAGGAAGGCAGGGGTATACCAAAAAGAACCAAGATTGCCACGTTAAGCTTGCTATGGGCGACAATCGGTTTTTCAACAGTTTTCGCGTTGCCTCGCCTTCTACCTGAAATGCTAATTTTACCCATGCAATTAGCGATGATAGTAGTCGCAGTTGCAGTCAGTGTGCACATTCTAAAACTTCCAACTTTTAGAAGAGCATAATTCCATTTTTATCTATGTAAGGCGGAATCATCAATGAAAAAGGTTAATACGTTTCAAAACAGATAAGTAATAAAAATGTTTATGGACGGAAGCTTTTGGGCAACAATTATGCTCCCCTAGTTGGTGACAGCTACTCTCCAGAAAGACTGCGCGTTATAATCCCTGTGGGTGGAAAAGCCACACGTCTTCTGCCGCTTACCGCCGAAACAAGCAAGGCATGCCTCCGCCTATTGAACAGGCCTCTTGTGGAGTTCTCGCTTTTGACGCTTGCCCGTCAGGGCATTCGCCACTTCATTTTTGGAGTAAAAGGCTACACGAACTACCGAGACCTCTATGATTACTTTGAGTCGGGATATGGCTTCTCTGTGCGATATGACATCAAGCCTCGAATTCACATAAAATATCAACCTAACGTGGAAGATCTTGGAAGCGCTGACTCAGCGAGAATAAACATGGAATATTACGAGATTAACAATCTCGTCTTTGCGGTACAAGGCGACAACATTTTTGAAATCAACATAAAAGATCTCATGCAGTTCCACCGGGAAAAAGGCGCATTGATGACTATAGTGCTCAGGGAAGTGCAGAACGTTGAAGGTTTAGGAATCGCTGACATCGACAAGGATAATCGCATTCGCCGTTTTGTAGAGAAGCCCTTGCCGAAAGATGCGCCCAGCAACCTTGCTAATACGGGCTTATACGTGCTTTCACCGGAGGTGAAGAAGATCTTCAAGGAAAAAGGTGTTAAACAAATAATCGAGGAGAAGCACCGCTTGGATTTTGGTTACGACTTTATTCCTTATTTGACGCAGACAGGCCGCTCAGTGTATGGTTATACTTTAAAAGGAAACTGGTTTGATGTAGGCACGCCGCAAAACTATCTTGAAGCCATGAAGAAGCTACTTCACGGCGGTTTCAGCATGCTGACAGATTTTGGCGGAAGAATAAGCGAAAAGCAGAAGATATGGATTCAAGGGGAAAGTAGTGACGCAGAGCAAAAACGGAAGGAAATTATTCAAAAAATCAGAAAGGGGCTGATAGAAATCGAAGGTGCCGTGCTTATTGGGAGACACTGTCAAATAGATGACGGTGTGAAAATAGCGAATTCCTGCATTGATAATTATACGAAAATTGGTAAAGGCGCCGTGATAGAAAACTCGGCAGTTCTAGATCGAGTTATAATCGGCGAGAAAGCTGAGATTCGAGACAGCATAATTGGAAGACACGCAACTGTAAATTCTAGTAGTCGAAAGCCAACGAGAATAACTGCTGTTTCCGTTATTGCTGATGATGTGGTGATAGAGGAAGGCTGCAGCTTAACGGCGACAAAAATTTATCCCCATCAAAGAATAAGAGGCGAGTTCGAAAATCAGATTTTAATGACAACTTAAGCCTTAAACCATTTGAAGATCAAATAACTCGTTTTTTCCGCTTCTAGATCGGGCACGGCAATTATGAAACGCTTTCGCACCGTGGTTGCCAGCCGCCCTGCTTTCACGATTTCCGTTGCTGAGATAGCCGAGTTTCCTGTCTTAACGGAAACCATGTAAGGCGCGTGCTCAATGCCTGGGCCGTACTTGTAAACGGCGAAATCGCAGCCAAATTTGATGCCGGGCGTTACAATTAACCCGCTGTTCCTTAAATCACTGTAAACGGCGTATTTCTCATCAAACTCCTCGTAAAGTTGCCGAGCTCTTTGTCTAAGCTCTTTAAGTCCAACCTTGCGCTTTGCTGAGCCTTCGTAAACGGTTATTGCGTCCTTTTCGGCGAGGTACACGCCTTCCATCAAATCTAAAAGTAATGGAACGTTGAACTCGGGAATTTTTGGCTTGGATATTCCAAGCGGTTTCCCGTAAAAGTCTGTTTTGTATAGTTGTGTGCCTTCAGCAGGGTTCCATACTACTAAGAAGTTTTCGATTAGCTCGACTTTGATTTTAGCCATGACAGTTTTCGCGCTCATTATTACATTATAAACGACAGCATGCGTGCGGCGTCAGCGGCGTCTTCAGCCTTATCAGCAGTGTTCTCCAGCAGTTGAAGAATATCCTTCAAAAGCAGTAGCACCGGCAGATCCAGTTTGCTGCTGAGAACCTTTATCGAAAGTGATCTGTAGATATCATCCACGACTCTTTCGGCGACTTCAACATCTTTGGTTTTTTCCAGCGTTTTTGCTGAGCCGTAGCTGAGCACCATCATTGTTTCCCTTAGTCTAAGCACCGTGTCAAGAACAGCTTCGGAGAGTTTGAGCAAATCAGTTTTTATGTCATCCGGCACTTTCCAGTTGTGCTCCATTATTTCGATGAGGTAATAGGCGATTCCTTCGGAAAAGTCTGCGATTTCGCTTGACAGGTTTGTAAATCTTAGATAATCTTCTCTGTTTATTAGAATGGCGCCTATTTCAGCGAGCTCTTGAGAAACCATGCGGCGTGCCGTAATAACTTCTTCTTCTCCTTTTTTGATTTCATTGAAAAGCTGCTTTGCGGCATCTTTATTATTTTTCATGAAGTATTCAAACATTTGAGGAATTTTTCGAGTGGCATCTACAACTTTACGTAAGTTATCTTGGCAAGCGGTTAAAGCTCTGCGTTTTACGCGCTGCTCTGTTTCCGCCGGAAGCACCAAAGTTATCTCCCGCCTCCTTACATAACCCTCTGTGTTCTTAACATGTAGTAGTGCAAGTGTATTAAAAAAGGTAACTACTTGATTTTAATCAAAGTGCCCAAATCTTCAAAGTTTGCTTTTCCTCGGAAATACTTGTGTAAAAGTTCAGGTAAATCTTTAATTGGTGTTCTGACTTGCTGCCAAGAGTCGCGATCGCGAATTGTAACGGTCCCATCGCTTAGTGTATCGTAGTCTATGGTTACTCCTAACGGAATGCCTGCTTCGTCGGCGCGGGCGTATCTTCTTCCTATGGAACCCGTTTCGTCGAATTCTGCCGTAAGGCCTTCATTTACCAGTAATTTGTGCACTTCCTGCGCTTTTTCCGTCAGTCCGTCCTTGCTTACTAATGGGTACACGCCAACTTGTATTGGCGCGATGCCTCTTGGAAAACTCAAGATTACTCGGTCGTCTCTTATGTTATAAGCATATTCTAGCGCTACATAGAAAAGTCGATCGCAGCCGAAGCTTGGTTCCACAACATGCGGGATGAAGCGTTTTCCTCTCACAACAGTTTTTCGACGGCACACATTCACATGCTCTGGCAAGACTTTATAGTTCTGAATCTTGTAATAGCTATTCTTTTCCAGAGCAGTAGCAACATCCTCGGCAGGAGCATTTGCAAGTAGCTCTGCAACTTTTGCGGCTTCCGACTTGAAGGCGGGTCCGAGTTTAGCCATTATGGGCTGCACAACAAGCTGTTCTTCTTCTATTGGCGTGTCATACTCCTTGTAAACTCGGAGATCGACACCGCTGGCCTCCATGTGACTTTTCAAGTCGTAGTCGGTGCGGTACGCGTGTCCCGAGACTTCTATCCAGCCCCAGCGATCAACTAGCACTTCTTGATCGAAACTTTGTGTTGAGTAATGTGCTTTTTCCCATGGAAGCTTTTCTATAAAGCGCTGTTTTCCCTCAGGCACGCCTATTTCTATTAAAAGCTTTTTTGCCATTGCCATAAAGAATGCTTGCCATTCAGAGCTAATCAGTTTCTGCTTTAGTGCTTCTTTAACCGTTATGTTGAGAATCTCCTCCGAGTTCTTCAACCGCTTTTCTGCTGTAAGAATGGGCAATGTCTCGTTTTCCACATCCTTTAACAAGTGACAGCTGGGCTCTTCAGGATCAAAAAAGAACTCTAAATCTGCAATGGTGAACTCCCGAAGGCGAATGAGCCCCTGTCTTGGAGAAATTTCGTTTCGCAAGGCATGACCTATCTGCAAAACGCCAAAGGGCAGTTTCTCCCGAGCAATAGTGTAGAGCCGGTTGAATTCCACGAATATACCCTGCGCTGCTTCGGGTCTGCCATACCCTGTTGCGCTGGAATATGGACCTATTGTAGTTTCAAACATTGTCAGGAATTGCTGTGGTTCATTAAAAGCGCCGCCGCAATCTGGGCATTTGATAGCATTTTTCTCGATTGCCTCTTTTATTTCGCATAGACTCATTTTTTCAGCTTCAGCAGCACTTATTTTCGCGTATTCCTCTAGTAGGTGATCTGCACGGAAGCGTTTGTTGCATTTGGAGCATTCAACCATGGGCTCCTTGAAGTGGCCAACATGCCCTGATGCCTCAAACACTTTGCCCGGCGTGATTATAGATGACTCTATTTCGAGAATTCCAAGTTTGTTGACGAAGAGTTCTCGGAGTTTCCGCTCAATGTTCTGTTTCAGCTTCGCACCTAGTGGACCGTAGGTTACGAAGCCGCCTGCGCCGCCGTAAATTTCGTAAGCTTGCCAGAAAAAGCCTCTACGGCGGACTAGTTCGTTGATTGCGGTGAACTTGTCAATTCTTGTTTCATTCATTTTTCGTCAAACCCTTTTTAGGGTAAGCATCAACTTGGCATTAAAGCATTGCTCTGCCATACGCTATTTCTACCACAAATGTTTAGGAAAAAAATGGAAGTTAAATGAAATATGTGGTGACGCCTGAAAGAAATGCCTACTGTCTTAGGGTACAAACTGTTTGTAAACTGGGTGTCCTTTGAAGCGCAGGATTGTTTCAGACCTCTCTATTGTTCCGCTTGGTAAACGCATACATATGGAGTGGACAACTGCTCCGTATGGTGTTAAGCGTACGCCATCTAAGAGTTCTCCTTTTGTGATGCCTGAAGCCGCAAACACGAGTTCTTTACCTCTTGCGAGTTCATCTTCCGTGTAGGTTTTATCCACGTCGACTCCTGCTCGCTTTAGCCTTTCAAGCCGTTGCGGGTCGTCGTTTTTGTCTTGCCATACTCTCACAAGCATGGTTCCGCCTAGACATTTTACCGCTGTAGCTGCGATGGTTGCTTCTGGACCTGCACCGGCGCCTAAAAGTAAATCAACACCTGACTCAGGCATACATGAGACTACAGCGGCGGCTATGTCGCCGTCTGGAATTAGTATAATGCGTACGCCAAGGTTTCTGAGGATTTTCAGCATTTCCATGTGTCTTTCGCGTTCCAGCATTATCACGGTTAAATTTGAAAGAGGCACTTCTTTTTCTCGCGCTACGGTGCGGACGATTGTTTCGATTGGCATATCTAGGGAAATTTTGCCGATTGAGTGGTAGTCGGTGGCGACTTTGAAGTAATAGCCGTCGTCTGGAAGCACTTGTAAGCACCCGGCAGGAGCACAGGATAAAGCGGATATGGCATCTTTTCTGCCTTTGGATGCGGCAGTAGTGCCGTCAACGGGGTCCACAACGAACTCTACTTTAGGTCCGCGGCCTGTGCCCACTTTTTCTCTTTGGATGAACGCTGGCGCGTGATCTTTTGGTCCTTCGCAGTTGATGACTTCTCCGTCTATGTCCGTCTGCGCCAAGACTGCTCTTGAAAATTCTATGGCTTTTGCGTCTATTAGGTCACAGTTTCCTTGGCCTACGTGCAGTGCGGCGCCTACGGCTGCAGCAACTGTAATGCGCGTTAATGAGGGGGCTAAAGCTCTGAGCGTGACCATTCTGTTGGTTCTCCATGCAGTGACTGCGTATATATGGGAATATCTGATAATTAAAATATGTGCATTTTCTAGTTAGTTCAAGTTACGCCGAGCCAAATGCCTAAGTGCTGCCCAAAGTAAGCAAGGATAGCAAAGGTTATGAGCCTAGGCACGAAGCTTAGCAGTAAGAATGTGGTTAAATGCGTTTTGAGAAATCCGCAGAGGAATGCAAGCAGCTCCACAGGTAGCACTGGAATTAATCCGAATATAACATAGATTATCCAACCCCACTTGGTCCATATGCGCTTTAATTCTTCGAAGTGCTCAGCGGAGATTCTTTTTTCAATATAGGGTCTTCCAAAGCGGTATGCTAAGCCATAGTTGATTGTCATGCCAATTGTGAAGCCTGTGGCAGCAACAATCATAAGCAAAATCGGATCTGTAAAGGGGGATGCGGCGACAACAAGCGCAGGACTTCCTAGCGGCACGATTGTTCCGGCAACTATGGTTACAAGGAAAACGCCGGCAAGCCCGTAGTTTGCGAGGAAAGCGCTTAAATCTGCAAAGAGGGGTGTTGCTGCGATGTTGAAGATTTTAAAAAGCCATATTATAATTGCCGCCGCAACTGTTACGATGACAGCAAGCTTTATCGAGGAGCGCATCCACGAAGCCTTAAGCAAATCCGATAGGCTATAGTCCGCCTTTTGCTTTTGCGTTTGCGTTGCCAACTACAACCACTAGAAAAATAGAAATTGAACTTTCTAAAAAGCCTTTGCAAAACCAAATTTTTTCGCTTAAGCCAAATTTCAGCAGATGCTGCCCGCCGATACCCCCTCTATAGGTTTCTGCAATGAATCGCTAATATGCGCCAAATATGACGGCGGCGCAGTGCGTTTATCCATTAATTTCCGCTTTTACGTTTCTTCTCCTTAGAACTGTTTTTTCATTTTGTACTGTTTTCCTAAGGTCTATGCCCTTTTTTGTAGGACTAAGATTGTAGTGGCATAATGCACGTCTGCAGTTTTTCTCTACTTTTAAGGCAGACATGCTTTGAAAGCAGAATATTTGCTCGGAATGAAGCTGTTCCGAGGAAAGTATGCTATTCCAAGCACTCACAGCAACTAGCAACGCAGTTTCATAGAGAGGGCAGTTTTCTATTTTATCTCTTTTTCTGCTTAACACAAATCTGCAAAAGAACACTGTAGACTATTCAGAGCATTGTTTATATTTTCCACCTTAGTTGATATTAGCCGTGACAGCAGAATGAACCATCGGGAAATGGCCGATGCGGTCGATGTCGGCGAAAAACTGAAAGAAGCCGGCTTTCAGGTTTCCCAATTATGCTGTTCACGCCCGAGTTGCTTCAATTTTGCAGCAAGAAAAAACGATAAAATTCTTCTAATAAAAATCAACGTTGACGCTGACGCCTTTTCCGTCCAAGCCGCTCAGGAACTTCAAGTAATAGCTGATCGCCTTTCTGCTGCTTCATTGATAATTAGCCGGCAAGCGCATGGTAAACCCTTAGAAGATGACACGGTGTACTCGCGGAACTCGGTTTTTGTGATAACCGTAAAAACCTTGAAGAACATAGTTCTTCAGACTGCGAATCCCTTGGTCTATGCGGGACCAGGCGGGTATGCGGTTGAAGTTGATGGCAAACTTGTTGAGAAAAAACGAAAGGAGTTAGGTTTATCTATTGGTAAGCTTGCGGCGATGATAGGGGTATCCCGTAGAACCCTTTATGGATACGAAAAAGGCATGGCTCGAGCTTCGGTGGCATCAGCTTATAAGCTGGCTAAAACGCTGGGGGTTCCTGTGGCAAAACCCATAAACATTTTTGAAAATTCAAGGAAGCATCGAAGATGGCGCGCCCAAAAATCGAGATTTAATGCCGTTGGTAAGGTGGCGCTTCAAAAGATCTTCAGCAAATTTTCTTTCTGCGATATTTTTCCTGTGGAAAAGGCACCTTTTGATTTTATTATGAATGTTCCAAGGGAGAAGTATGTGATAGTTGGCAGTGTAGCGGTTAACGGCGAAGAAAACATCGACCATAGAATAGACGAGTTTCTAAGTATATGCCAAGTAGTCTGTGCATACCCAGTTTTAATAACCGAAAAACGAAAATACTCGGACAAGGATGTGTTCTGCGTTTGCATGGACGAGTTAGCCGAGATACGCACACCTGAAGATCTGATCGCCAGCGTCTAAGTGAGCTTCTGCTGTGCGGAGTCATTTTCGTTTTTGGCTTGTTTTGCGGGTTTCCAAGATTTTCTAACGCAGTCCGCATATTCGTCGTGTGTCTTTAGCCATTGCCTCAGAAACTCCATGGTTTTTTTGTCTGCCAGATATCCGCTACCAAAGTCACCGTACATGCTTCTTAACGCCGCAACTTCTTTGTCACGTTCAACTTTAGCGATAATAGACGCTGCGGAAACGACTGGATAAATCTTATCTGCTTTGTGTCTCGAAATGACTTCAGCTTTAACGATTAAACCTTCCTGGATGTGCTGTTTAAATCGCTCTTCAACTACGTCAGCGGCATCTACGTAGGCGACGTCTGGCTTTAGCGCATTTAGTATCTGTGCCATGGTTTGCGCTTCCAACCTATTCAGCTTATGCAGTTTTCTCTGGCATTCAACGGCGCGGTCGATTTCCCTAGGCGACAATTTTATGGTTAGGCATTTTTCTGCTATGCGGTCGATTTCTGCAGCTAGCGCTTCGCGCTTTTTCGGAGAAAGAAGCTTTGAGTCTTTTACGCCTAAACTGGTTAGAAGCGGCATCTTTTCTTCCTTCACTAGGACCCCTGCGATAACTAAGGGGCCGATGACACAGCCGCGGCCTGCTTCATCAACGCCGGCAATCAACATGTGTAAACTCGCCTTATCTTCGAGAACGGCTAATTGTTTTTCCAAGCTATAACGTTTTCACATGGTTGCCCATTGCTCATCAAAGCTTGCGGTAGTGATCTATGATTTGCGCGGGCTATTTCACCTTAGTGTAGGTGATAATCAACAGCGTCCTGTCCAGCAGTAGGTGCACAAATCTTCTCTTCTCAAATTCTGATTGTTTGGCGCTTCAATTACTGCTCGGATCATCTCTTCTAAAGTGAGAAAACGCAGTGTTGAAAATCCAATGCGTTTTCTTATTTCCTCCACCATATTCTTGTACTTCTCGGTTGTTGGATCAATACACTGTGCAAGATCGCTTTCTCGCTGGCTAGTATTGAAACTTTTATGCGTAGCTAAATCGCTATTCTTAGTTGACAAGTCAAAGATGCACGGGTGAAGCTGCGGTGGAGATGCTATTCTTCCATGGATCTCTTTTGGCTGGAAGGGCAAAATTTTGTCCCGCAGCAGATTCTGCAGCTGCGTTCCCCGCCGTATTGAGTCGTCTACTAAAATTATGCTTTTGCCCTTTATCATCTGTGGGTTGGGCACTTGCTTGTATTTTGCGATGAGCTCACGCTTACGCTGCACTGGTGGAATGTAACTTCTTCCCCATCCAGGCGTGTATTTGATCAGCGGTCGTCTAAGGGGCGCAACTAACTCCAGAACGGCGTTTATTCTTTTTTCAAGTTCTTTTGAGGTGATTTTGCCGTGGTTAAATTCTGAAAGGTATTCTTGGATTTTTTCTTTGGCTATCTCGATTTTTCTTTTGACGTAACCAACCGAGTGCGGAAGCCCGGAGTCTGCGATGCCCAGCACGAGGTCGGCTTTTACGTTATCGTTTTCGGCTAAGAACCCGCCACATCGTTCTCTGACGATTTCGGAGTTTATGCTGTAAAAATCCGAAGCGGGAAAGCCTGAGTACACGTGGAGAAATGGGCAGAATCTCTTTTTGCCATGAGTAGGCACTCGCGTTTTTAAGCCGTTTTCATTAAGTGAGACAATTTCGCGGTAGTCAAGAAACTTGAAGGCTTTGTATCCCAAGTTCGGAAAACTTGTAGTCTCCGACGCAACTGCCCAGCCCTGCTCTTTTGAGCCTACCACTAACGGAAAGGTGTCTCCAGCCGCGTATATGGCGCGTTCGTTTTCCGAGAGCAACAGCAGAGATATTGACCCCTCAATTTTCTCGTACATTTTTGCTATACCATCTGCTATGCTGTCGCCTCGGCATATTAGTTCGCCAACAATCTCTGTCTGGTTAAAAACGGTGGCACCAGCTTTCTGTCTTGATTTTTTGAATGTGACGCCTTTGTTGACCAATTCCGTGTAAAGCTCTTTTGAGTTCTTTATTAAACCAATTGTGCAAAGAGCGAAATTTCCGATTTTCGTCTCAAATTTGACGGGCTGCTCTTCTTTGGTGTCGCTGATAACGCCTATGCCCAATTTGCCCTTCAATTTTCCATAGTGCTTGCCGAACTTCGACTTAAACTGACTATTGCTGATGTCGTGAGAATATATGGTTATGTCACCATCGAGTAAAGCTAAACCACCCACTTCAGTGCCGAGATGCGTGTTGTAGTCTGTTCCAAAAAACAGGTCTTTTGCGCATTCGTCTTTAGAAGCTACTCCAAACAAGCCGCCCAACATACGCTATGCTTCCATGCTGCTTGCTCATGGTTATCGCCTAAAAAAGGTTTTTCCTCAAATAACTCAATCCACTGCGATGCATGATTTCATTCATTTTTAATGATAAAAATGGATTTTGGATTCATATAACTTTTATATATTCCATAATAAATGAGGATGCGAGAGTTGGAGAATCCTGCCCCAAAGCTCCACCTTCTAAACATTCTCCCTCTCCCTTCTCCTTTCTCCTTGATGGGGCAGGGTTCTCCTGCTTCTGCCCTGGATTATGCAAGAAATAACCGAAAAAAGAGGGTTGTTTTACTTTTTGGGCTTTATCACCGAAATTGTCACGCTTGCTACAGAATTAGCTATCTTCACGACATGTTCCTTGGATGCTGCTATCTTCTCTGCTATAGCCTTAGCTGTTACGTCGCTTAGCACTAACTCAAGGGGCAAATGTGCTTCTTTAATGATTTCTATTTGTTTGAAGCCTGCGTTTTCTATGAGCTTAAGATATTCGGTTTTCATTTCTGCACCTGCAACGCAGCCTATGTACGCTTGCATGTTCTCCTTCAGCGACTCCGGCAACTCATCCAGCAGAACCATGTCCGAGATTATCATTCGGCCGCCTGGCTTGAGCACGCGGAAGGCTTCGTTGAACACTCGTTGCTTGTTCGGTGACAGATTAATCACGCAGTTACTGATTATCACGTCCGCGGTGTTGTCGGCAATCGGCAAGTTTTCTATTTCGCCTAGACGAAATTCCACGTTTTTGTAGCCGCCTCGCCTGCAGTTTTCCCGTGCTCTATCGAGCATCTCAGGCGTCATGTCCACGCCTATTACATGTCCTTTCTCGCCTACTTTTTTCGCGGCTAAAAAGCAGTCTAAGCCTGCGCCTGAGCCGAGGTCAACTACCGTTTCGCCCTCTCTGAGGGTTGCTAGAGCCACGGGGTTTCCGCAGCCCAGGTTCAAGTCTGCGCCTTCGGGTATGTTGCTTAATTCTTCTGGGCTATACCCTGTGTTCTCGCTAACGTTTGAGTCGCAACCGCAGCTGCAGCCGCAACCGCACTTTTCCGCCTTCGCTATTTCACCATAGGCTTCACGTACCACTTGTTTTACTTTCTCTTCGTTCAATGTTCTTCACCTCCTTTGAAGGCTTCTTGCAGAATTGGCCCTAGCGCTTGTTTTACTTGGTTTCCAAGCGTAGCGGCCTTAACGATGATTAAGCAGCAGATTTCGCCGCTGCATTCGCAGCCTATAACTGCCAGCTTGTCGTTCGGTGCCAGTTTTGCCTTCTCCCTCAAATCTTTTGGAAGAACTATCTGGCCTTTAGCGTCTACTGTGACTATTGCTTCGATTTTGCAGCATTTTTCGCTGGACAATTTGTTTCTCCCTCGCGTGCGTTAGGCTAATCGAATCTGAATATTTATCCTTTTCTGAAAATTCAGAAAAATCTGAATAGCCATCGGAATCCAGCCGTGCCGCGCCGCCTACAACGCAACTCCAAAGCTTCATCAAGAAAACCAGTGGGTAGGCTTATGTCTCAGAACACACAAGAATACCCATGTATGATGCACGTAGAAAAGATGAGCACGGCTGATTTCTCTTTTGCCGTTCAGCTTGCCAACACAATGAACTGGAACATGACAATAGAAGATTTTGAATTCATTCTGAAGCTTGAACCTGAAGGCTGCTTTGTCCTGCTCAGCGGCTCCGAGCGACTGGGCATATGCACCACCATCAGCCTTGGCAGTCTCGGATGGATAGGCAACCTAATAGTTAAGGAAGCTTATAGAAAAGAGGGCGCCGGCAGTCTTCTACTGCAGCAAGCAATAGCCTACTTAAAAAGCAAGCGTACAGAAACCATCGGGCTTTACGCTTATCCTCATCTCACGAGTTTTTACGAGAGTTTCGGCTTTAAGCCTGACATTGACTTTATGGTTTTGCAAGGAAAAGGCGGCACTTTCCCGCAGGAAGAAACCGAGGTGCATAAAGCAGAAAAGCAGCACATTCAAAAAATAATAGAGTTTGACAGCCAATGCCTTGGCGCGAACAGGCAGAAACTGCTAGAGGCTATACTCCAAAAAGCAGAAAATTTATGCTACATCCTCCCAGAGAACGCAGGGATTTCCGGGTATGTTGCTGCGAAAATTTCTGCCTCAGCGGCTGAAGTAGGCCCGCTCGTATGCCCAGTAAACCATGTTAAAACCGCGAAGAAACTTCTGAAAGCCGTTTTAAGCAGGTTAAGCGGGCTTGACGTTTCCATCTGCCTACCCAAAAAAGAGGCTGCCCTGCTTAATCTGCTGAGCAACGTGGGGTTCAGAGAGGACTTTCGGGTAGTGCGAATGTTTTTAGGTCCTGTTGCAGATAGACGCTGCATATACATTGCAGAATCTTTAGAACGAGGCTGATGTTGAATGCATAATGACTTGTGCCGCACACTCACGCAAGATTTCCTTAAAACCTGCTGGCCCTGCTTAAAAATTCTCGTTGAAAAGCTCAACAGCTTAAGAAACGAAAAAGCTGCAAAAACTGTTTCACTATTCAAGTTTAGAAACGGCCAGAAAATTAGTGCGTCATTTGATGGCAGTTACTTTTTCCTGCGCGGTTCAGTTGAATACTCAAATCCGCAGCTGACACTCGAAGAAGTTCAAGGCATCATCGGCGCGCGTATGTTGGAAACATGCGGTAACCACTTCGCCAAATATGGGCTTCACACGCCAACCGCAGCGGACATAAACCAGATATGCGAGGCGCTTAAGAAGCCCTCTGAAGGGCCGATAATAGCTTTTCTACTTAACACCGACGAAATAGAAGCTGACCGCTACTCTATGAATCCGCTGCGCGCTTCTATTGTTGAGAGCGGGCAAAGCGCTTTTCCCGTGGCATACGTCAAAACAGACCAGCTTAAAATCGACAAGGAATTCGTGCGCAAATATGAAGGCGCGTTGATCTCAAGGCAGGAGGTTGAGCTTATAGGCCGCCAACTTGACTGCGCCGCGGGCTCTTACATGGACTTCGTTGATTCTGTGAAGTACGCGCAGATGGAGGAGTTATCCCAAACCTTCGGAATGGATCTATCGCTTTACACGTTGCGTATGCCTCTGACTACCTTGCAGGCTGAGGCTAAAGATAGCTTGCTACATTATGTAATCAGTAGCGTGCACAGGGACTACGAGTCAGTAAGCCAAGCATATAGTTGTATGGGAAGAAGCATGGCGAGCAGGACAACGCTGCTAACTGTGCCGCATTCCAAGTTGGGTTACGGCTCCAAGCGTGCCGCTCGCGGCAAAATCCACTTCGAAGGCACCAAACTGGACAACGTTAGCGTCACATACCAGACTACAATGCTTTACCCAAATGAGATAGACCCAAACGACGTCAGCATAGCGAAGGCTGAAGACCGATTCACCGTAAAAGGCGATCAGCTTAAGGATTACAGCTTCACGGAAACGCCCTCTTCACCCCAATTCTTCCTATACGCGCTGGCGTCGCCTGAACGTGCTGCCCTGTGGCACGGCGTCGGCGCCTTCGCCGCGACTAAACTCTTGCAAAGCTACACTGCACTCCGCACAGCCATCCGCGCTGGGCAGTTCCTTGGCGATTTGCCGGAGCGATATAGCGTAAAAATCGAGGTGCCGCTGCAGTTTAATCTTAAGCCTGAAAGCATGTGGCGCCATCCAGTGCACGGTAACATTGACGCCAGCATCGGATGCGTAGCTAACCCAGTGGAGATGGTGCAAAGAGGCATGAAACTTGAGTATCTCTCAGCCTTTGGCTAGGAGCGGCAGGCGACTGTGGACTGGCTTGAGTACATCGTGTTTAGGATAACGCGGTTTTTCAGAAAGCTCCCCGTAAACAGGCCGTTGCAACTAAATATTTCAACATGCTACTTCGCAGAGTACTTTAAGGACTTCGAGAAGGTAGAAGCGGTGAAACGACTTTTCGGCGAAAAAACCGAGGAGATTCTCCGCAATCTAAAGGTTGATTTCACATGGCTCGGCGGATACATGTATGTTGACAGCGAAACGGGGCATCTCGTAATCAACAAGCGCTATCTAAGCACAGGCGACAAAGTTGACATTTACTTGGACATAATCCATGAGCTATGCCACGTTAAGCAGTGGCTGGAAGGCAGAGAACTTTTTGACAACCGCTACAACTATGTCGACAGACCCACCGAAATCGAGGCTTACCGTTACACAGTAGAGGAAGCGCGCCGGCTAGGGCTCAGTGACAAGCGCATCTGCGAATACTTAAAAACCGAGTGGATGAGCGACAGCGACCTTAGGCGCTTAGCGAAAGCCGTCGGCGTCAAATGCTAAGGCTTCCCGGTAAATCTGCAGCATTTTTTCAGCGCAGCTGCGCCAAGAAAAATGTTCTGAAACGAACTTGCGGCCCCTAGTGCCCATTTTTGCCCTTAACCTGGCATCTGAAAGAAGCTTCAGAATCGCGTCTGCTAACCTGCGGCTGTTTGGCTTCAGCAGCAAGCCTGTCTCTCCGGCGCTTATTGCCTCGGCCACGCCGCCCACGTCGAAGGCGATGACTGGGATCGCGGTGGCCTGTGCTTCCAGTAGCACTATGCCTAAGCCTTCCTGAATTGACGGCAATACAAAAACATCCGCGCAATTATATAGCGCCGGAAGCTGCTGCTCCTTTACGTCGCCGAGGAACCGGAAGTTGCCTAAGAGATTTATTTCGCGCAGATACGCCGTGAGCTGGCTGCGCATGGGGCCGTCGCCCACAATTAGGAAAACTGCGTCATGGAAGTCTTTGACGATCTGCTTAGCTGCTTCAACTAGGAAGCCGAGGCCTTTCCTTGGGATTAATCTACCCACAAAAAGCACACATGGCCTGCCGGCTACGCCTATTTGCTGTCGAATTTTCTCGCGGTTTGCGGCTGGTCTAAATCTCTGCGTGTCAACGCCGTTAGATGCTACCCTTATCTTCGCCCTGTCCACATTGTAGTACTGCACGATTTTCTCAGCAGAGTACTTACTAACAGTTACTATTAGCGTGGCGTCTTGAGCAGCGGTTTTCTCCATATGCGCGAGCCGCCCCATAAAATAGTTCGCCAGCTTCGCCCTCGGCGTCTTTGCGCCGCCCTCAAGCGCCTTCACGTACTCGTCTGCGAGGACACCGTGAACTGTCTGTATAAACGGCTTCTTCATTTTTCGCTTTCTAAGCTCCCGCAGGAACCCGTAGCCGCTGACTGCGTGCGCCTCATAGACATCCGCCTTAATGGTGTCCACTGCGCCTGCAATGGTTCGGTTGAAAAACCAGTTGTCTAACGGATAAGCTACGTCTGTGGAGAAGCATGGAACAATTGTGACGCCGCCGAAGCGCATAGGCGACTTTAAGCCTGCTTTTGTGCCGCAGTAAACCGTCATATCCACTTCATCGCCCAGCAGCTTAGCCGTTTCCATAATGCGACGTTCTACCCCGCCAAAGTACAAGTGCGGCGGCTGCGTGTTAAAAACGGCCAAGCGCAACTTTTGCATGCAAACACTTTTCCATTCTGCGATTGCTTTCTCTATCCTCTAATGAAGCCTAATGCTTTTATATACTATCTTCTTGTATTTGCGGATGTGCTGGGATGTAACGTGACCGCCAAAAGCAAAGCTGACTCCGAACTTGGCTTAACTGCGGATTATCGCCCGCTGGAGATTGAAAAGGAAGTGCGTGAGTTCTGGGAGAAAAACCAGATACGCGCCAAACTCGAAAGCCTTCGTGATAAGGATAACACGGGCATTTTGGGCTACGTGGAAGGGCCGCCTACGCTGAATGGGATCCCACATATTGGGCACGCAAGGGGCCGCGTTATAAAAGATATTCGCTACCGCTGGAAAAGCATGCAGGGCTACTACATGCCTTTCTGGGCGGGATGGGACTGCCAAGGCTTGCCCGTGGAGCTTGAGGTTGAAAAGATTCTAGGCGTGCGAAACAAGCGGGAACTGCTTGAGCGTGTGGGCGAGGAACGGTTCGTTGAAGAGTGCAAGAAGGTTATAATGCGTTATCACCGTGAATGGTTAGAAGCTGATAAGCGCCTGGGCATATTCATAAATCAGGAGAAAGCCTACTGGACCTACCGTGACGAGTACATCGAAAGGGAATGGCAGTATCTTAAGCGCGCTTGGGAGCAAAACCTTCTCGAGGAAGGCTACTATGTTGTGGCTTACTGCCCCGGCTGCCAAACGTCGCTGAGCAGCGCCGAGGTGGGTTACGAAGGCAGCTACAAGGAAGTTGAAGATCCGTCGCTTTACTTCAAATTCAAAGTGGCAAGCAGCAAAAACGAGTACTTCCTTATCTGGACAACCATGCCCTTTACGATTGTAACGGACACGATGCTGGCGGTTCACCCGGAAGCGGAATACGCGAAAGTAGCTGTCGGCAACGAAGTATGGATTATGGTGAAGCCGCGTGTCGAGCCTCTCATGCAGGAGCTTGAAATAAAGAAATACACCGTTGTCGAGACCATGCTCGGTAAACACCTTGAAGGAACACGATACGAGTATCCGCTCAAGGATATAATTCCCAAGCAGGCGGAGCTTGAAGCTAAACACACACTTGTTCACACCGTTATCTGCGAAGACTTCGTTGACGTTAACACTGCGACGGGCGTGGTTCACCTTTCGCCTGGAAACGGCGAAGAAGACTTCTGGGCTGCACAGAAACGCGGCATACCCATATTCGCGCCGTTCGACGACGAAGTCAAATTCACACGCGACGCCGGCGTGTTCAACGGCGTTTTTGCCAGAGACGTTGACTACCTAGTGGTCGAGGAGCTTCGTAACAGAAATGCGTTTATAGCGTTGAAAAAGGTTAAGCACGAATATCCCACGTGCTGGCGTTCACATCACAGGCTGGTTTGGCTTGCCCGAAAAGAGTACTTCCTGCGAACCGACAGGATAAACAGCAAGGTGCTTGAAGCCGCCGAGAAAGTGGAATATTACTTTGAAGAGCCAAAAAACCGTTTCATCTCCTTCCTCAAAGAGGGCAAGCCATGGTGTATCTCCCGCGAACGCGTTTGGGGCACGCCTCTGCCAATTTGGAGCTGCGAGCAATGCGGGCACAAGCGCTTAGTCGCCAGCAAGGCAGAGCTGCTGAAGGATGCGTTGGAGAAGCCTCCAGAAAACTTTGAACTTCACAAGCCATGGGTTGACCGCATCACGTTTAGGTGCGAAAAGTGCGGCGGCATAATGCGCCGAGAAGACTACGTCTTGGACACGTGGCATAACAGCGGCGCCTCACCGTATGCACGTTTCACGGACGAGGACTTCGCCAAGTTTGTGCCCACAGATTTCCTCACCGAAGGTATAGACCAAACCCGCGGCTGGGCAAACTCGCTACTGCTGGAATACGTCATACTAACAGGGAAAGCCGAAGCGCCCTACCGTGCATTCTTGTTCCAAGGATTGACGCAGGATGCAAAGGGCCGGAAGATGAGCAAAAGCCTCGGCAACGTGGTGGAAACTAGCAAACTGCTGGAGAGGTATTCCGCGGATCTCTGCCGCTTCTATATGATGCGCAAGTGCTCGCCTATAGACTTCATGAATTTCGACCTGCAGGAGCTCAGCAAGCGGCCTTATCAAGTTTTGTCCACGCTTTATCACTTAAGCCGCTTTTTCTTGCAGAACGCCCTATTCGACGAGTTCACGCCCGAACGCTACAGGCTTGTAGGTGATAAAATTCTGATAGACCGAGTCTTGGCGCCTTTGCAGCCTGCGGACAGATGGATGCTTTCAAAACTGCAGGAAGCAATAGCTGAATACACGCTTAAGCTGGAGCGATGTGAATTCAACGCTGCCATGGCCATTCTGGAAAATTTTGTCATCGAGACGCTTAGCCGCTTATACGTGCCCATGATACGGAAGGAACTGTGGACTGATGACCCTGAAACCCTCGAGCGGAGGCAGACAATCTACGCAGTACTGCATTACGCACTGAAGACTGTGACACTGCTTTTCAACCCTGTAGCGCCTCATCTCAGCGAGGCGCTGCATCAGAAAGTCTACAGGAAACTTGACGCGAAACTGCCAGAGTCAATAAACTTCGAATGCTGGCCTGAACCAGACGAGAAAATGCGCGACAAAACCTTAGAAGAAGAGTTTGAAACCCTTTTCAAATGCGCCTCGCTGGTTTATGCTGCCAGACAGCAGGCGAAGCTTAAGCGAAGATGGCCCCTCGGCAAAGTAATCGTGGCGGCACCGGAAAAGATCACCAGCGCCCTGCAAAAGCACGAAGCGCTCTTCCTAGAGCTTGTTAACGTTAAAGCAGCCGAATACGCCAGCCACATCCCAGAGTACGCCGGCGGCGAAAACTGGGTTTCCGCCTCTGAAAACGACATCCATGTGCTTGTAAACGGTCAACGTGACGATCGGCTTCTCGGCGAGGGCATAATGCGCGACCTAGCCCGACGCGTACAAGCCCTAAGAAAGGAGCTCGGCTACCAGCCCACAGACATCCTTGACGCGGCGCACATCAGCGAGCTAGACGACGAGAGCATACAGCTGCTGAAACCCTACCTTGCAGAGATGGCGGAGCTAGTGCGCACCAAGAAAGTCTACTTGCACCACAGCCGCAGCGAAGCCCAAGCGGAATGGCACGAATCAGAATTGGACGGCAAAAGAATCTACATCAACATCCATTAATCTTTAAACCAAAATGCTTTATTTCCACAGCAACGCTTCTACTTCCAAAGACAAGTGGGCCGGTAGATCAGTCTGGTATGATCGCCGCCTTCGCAAGGCGGAAGCCGCGGGTTCAAATCCCGCCCGGTCCACCACTACCGCTGCCTTCGTGGAGAGCGGCTGACGTATTGCTTTTCTAAAGTTTGGGACATTGTTTAAAATTTTGTATGCGTGCTTAGTCGAATACAATATTTCCCTACTACGATGTAAGCATATTCATTACGAAAAAGAAACAAACTTCACACTTGTTACCGAGGATAAAGACCTCGAAGAGAAAGCAAGAAATACGTTGAAACCCAATCGGTAGCAGCATTGCTAACTCAGTAAGACATACCGCTTGTAGCTGTAGCGATTACTGCTCGCTCAAAACAAGACACGCGTTTCGGGTATGTGCAAATATTTTTCCCTTCAAACATGCTGTATCTATAAATGAGGGAGTATAGGCTGCAACAAGCATAACGGCACATCCGCACAGTGCACAACCGTCACGCTGATTGCATGCGATTTTTCCCGCGTTTTAAGCTAACTCTTAAATGTATATAGTATACTGATTATCAATTCATAATCGTTAATTATAAACTGCCATCCATGAAAGCTTAGCTGGAACAAGATGTGAAAAAACATGATGAAAAAGACCCTTGCTAAAAAAGACGTTGCCTACACCATAGATCTCACTAAGATTGATGGTGAGGGTTCATTTCCCTGCCCCAAATGTGGTGCCGTAATCTCGCCTGAAGATGAATCAGAGGAAGTCTACAAAATCGTGGATACAAAAGTAGTTAACGATGAACTTGTAGAACTCGTCATAGTCTGCAATAACTGCGGAAGCACTACGCGGCTTACAGGTTTTCAATCAGACATTTAAGCTGAATGCGGCTGATAACTGCGATTGACGTTTCATTCAAATTTTTGGAACATGCTTACGTGCCATTTAGCCTTGTGACTTAAGCATGTCGCTCACGAAGTTTATGCGGGTCTCCGCGGAGTACCGGCGAAACAGGGAAAAACAGAAAATCGCTTTTATTTTCCACTTAACAGAAAATGCCCGTTGACCACTAAACTCTTATTGGGAATGACAGCGCAAAGATTGCTATTAAAGCGGCAATAAGCAGCTTTTTACTCTTCGATAGGCTCGAGACGTCATCCATGGGGCCTGGATGCTTGAACATTGACATGAAGATTATCAGAAATGCCATAAGCATGAACTCTATGCCAGAGAAAAGCAAAATCGCCACTGACGCAAAGGTCAAAATGAACCGTTGCCGGTCGCTTACTGTTGCCGCTCTTGCCACGTGACCGCCGTCAAGCATTGCTGCTGGCAGCAAATTTAGCATTGTAACGATCATTCCCGCCCATCCAGCGTAGCCTATGGGGTGCATGTACCAGCCGTTATTTGGCGGCGCAAGTGGTGGGATCAAATTTAGACTTGTAAACCCGTTAATTAGGAGAATCCAGCTTAATGGCACTAAGCTGCCTTCAGTTGGCGGGACCTGCGCTGGAATCAGCAGCGTCATGCCCGCTGCGCTGAAGATCAGGGCTATTATGAAGCCGGCTATAGGCCCGTTGGCTCCAACGTCGAATAATGCGTCTCTGTTTGGCGGTAGCGACTTTTGCATTATAACAGCGCCCCATGTGCCCAGCGGCGGTAGTCCAGGAATGAAGTAGGGTGCAGTGGCGTCCATCCGTTTTTTGTTCGCTGTCAGCTTATGACCCATTTCGTGGACGCCGAGCACTGTTAGAATAGATGCGGAAAAGATTATTCCACTTAGAATCGGCGGTATTCCCGCCGAAGCTGGGAGCATGAAGTATCCTGTGATGAATGTGGTGCAGATTGTGGCTAACAGCATTATCAGGTTCGTTCGCGGGTTGCTGGGTTTAACAGGCGGCTTCGGAACCACCTTCAGCACCACGCGTTCATCCACTTTTCGGAGAAAAGCAATAAGCTCCATGCCTTCAAGCGCCTTCAACAACCGGAGAAACGCCTGCTTAGTTTCCTGCGGCCACGCTAAGTAATAGGTTGGTATTCCATTCTCCATTAGGGCTTCTTGAATTTTAAACTCGGCAGTAACCAACTGCGTTATTTTCTCGAACTCTGCTTGCTGAAAAATTCTGTTGGCCGCAACGATGTCTGTAATATCGCTCATAGCCCGTGTTTTCCTGTTTTCGTTTGTGTTAGAAATTATCCTGAAGTAAAAAAGGCTATTGGCTTCCCTATTGCCTGCGACGCCGCTTCTGCGCTGTGCGTGCTCACGTGCGTTTTGTTCCAGGATTAGGGAGGCGAATGCTTTATTTGTGTTTACGTGCATTCGGGGAGTGAGTATTATGCATATTCGTGCTTTCAATGTTGGAGTGCTTTCAACTAACTGTTATGTCGTCAACTGTGAAGAAACAAGAGAAGCTGTAATCATTGATCCTGGATTAGATGCGCCTTCTGAAGCAGCGCAAATTTACCGTTATGTGGAAGAAAGGCGGTTGAAGGTAAAGTTTATAGTTAACACGCACGGGCATCCAGATCACATCAGCGGCGACAGCCTTTTAAAGAGGGAATATCGCGTGCCCATCTGCATTCACCTGTATGACGCACATTGTCTCCACGGCTTAGACGCCGCGCCGCAGCCTGCTAACGTCTTGCTGGAGGATGACGCGCTGCTGGCGTTTGGCAAGGCAACTTTAAGGGTTATGCATACGCCTGGGCATACGCCTGGAAGCATCTCTCTTCTCGGAGAAGGCGTGGTCTTTACTGGCGACACCTTATTTGCGGGATCCATTGGCAGAACGGACTTTCCAGGCGGTTCTGATTACGAAATGCGCGTGTCACTGAAAAAGTTGCTAACTCTTCCCGAGCAGCATGTTGTTTATCCTGGTCACGGTCCTACTTCAACTATAAGTAACGAAAAGCGCTTTAATCTCTTCCTACAGTGGCTATAGTTTTCCTTCCATGCTACATCGTTGCAACGTCAACAACGCGCATAATATGAGATACACAGAGTTTACCCCTTGTCTTTTTAGATTATGCTGGATGCTGTGCGTTAACTGTTGAGCAGAAAGTGCTGCAAGCTTTAGTTTTTGTGGCAGGCGGTTATGTAAATCGTTTGGGCATGAATTTTTCATGGAGTTTTATGGCACCTACAAGAAAGATTAGCATAAACATGGAGAGCACTGTTAAGTCAACAAGGACTGGGTAAGCGTTTACACCATTAATGGAGTATCTTGCTAAATCCGTGAAATATGTTAATGGCGAAGCAGAAGAGACAAATTTGCCCCATTCTGGCAGTTGCTCTATTGGGATGAAGATGCCGCTAATGAAAACCAATGGAAACTTTATCAACGAAGAAAGCATCATGACTGTCGACGGATTATCTGTTGGTGGATAAACTGATAACAGAACACTTAGAGAACCGAAACAGAGTGTTGCAAGAATTAAACCCAAAATTAGCACTAAGAGGTTCACTACGCTGATGCCCATTATTAGCCCAATCATCAATGGAACAAGCGATATGAGCAGACCAAAAAAGAAAGATGCAAATATGTCTCCTAGCAATATGGCCCAGATTGAGATGGGTGAGCATACAAGCCTCTCCAAAGTTTTCGATCTGGCTTCCCATGGTAATATTGCTGGCCCAACTGATGTCGCTGTAAAGAAGACAGTCATGCTTATGAGTCCCGGAAAAAGCTCTTTTGCAGATACATCCCGTCCAATTGTGAAGGCTAGAAAAAGGAAAAGCGGAAATATTAATCCGAAAACTATGACTGGTCCTTTGGAGTAGTAAATCCTGACATCTTTTTTTGCAATAGCTAAAGAACGTTTAAGTTGCTCTAAAAGTAATGTTGGCGAAGGCAAGTGCTTTTATTCCTCCTTTTTAGGCTGTATTAGCTTTAGAAACACCTCTTCCAAAGAGGGCGCAACTATGTTCAAAGTGACTATTTTCAACTTATGTATACGTGCATAATCCACGACGCAGTTTAAGGCCTCATTTGGCTCATTGGTGTAAAGTTTAATCTTGTCGCCCATTTTCTTTACTTGTTCAATGTATGGCATTTCAGCCAGATCATCAATGTTCACGGGCTGGTGGAAGCTTACTTCTATTGATTGTAACTCGCTGCTTTTCATTCTGAGATTTTCAGGTGTGTCTATTGCCGCGATTTTGCCGTGATTTATAACAGCTATTCTGTCACATAGCTTATTGGCTTCTTCCATGTTGTGTGTCGTCATAAAAACTGTGATGCCTGCATGGTTGAGGTCAATTATTTCTTCTCTTATCTGTTTTGCGCTTTCGACATCAAGACCTGATGTTGGTTCGTCGAGAAAGAGTATTTGCGGCTCATTTATAAGTGCCATGCATAAAATAAGCCTCTGCTTCATTCCCTTGGAGAATCCGCGAACAAGTTGGTCTCTTCTATCGTATAACCCGAATTTTTCAAGAAGCCTTTTCGCTCTTTCTATTCGCTGCTTTTTGGGAACGCCGTATAGTTCGCCTATGAGCATAAGGTTGTTCCATGCCGAGAGATCTATGTATGCATTGGCCATTTCTGGGACAATGCCCATTATCTGTTTTGCTTGAAGCGCTTCTTTTGTTATATCGTGATCCATTATGGTTACTTGGCCTTCGTCTGGCTTAATTATGCCAGTCAATATTCGTATAGTCGTAGTTTTTCCGGCTCCATTTGGGCCCAAGAAACCAAATATTTCTCTCCGTTTAACTTCAAAGGAGATGTGATCTACTGCAACTATGTCTCCATAATGCTTCGCCAAGTTCTGGACACTGACAGCAGCCTTCATAATGTTTCCTCTAATGTGGATCTTGGATGCCCAGCAGTGTTAGTCTTTCTAAGCTCTGTATGCCTCTTGCTTCGTTTGCTGGAACAAAAACTAAGCCGCCTTGATTTAGTTCAAACTGTTCTTTCCCCACTGTAAATTTTCCTTTGCCGCCAATAACATAAAAGCATACTGCGTATGGTTCAGAACGTGAAGGAATCTCTTGGCCGCTTTCAAGACAGATCAGTACTACGTTGAAATTGCTTGTCTTCAGTAAATCCTTTTTTACTTGCCGCCTGTCTTCCATAGTGCTTAGCAAACCTTGTTTCTGAGAAAATTCTGTAAGCTTATTCAAATCAAATACTTTTGCCAACGCTTCTGTCACCTCTTTTTTCTTCGGTGAAATTTGCTTCGTAAAATTGGAGCAAGTTTTCAATTACCTGTATTCTTTTCTTCATCATTTTCAGTCCTTCCCTTAGAGTTTTTACTCCTGTTTCCGTAAGTGTGTAAACTCGCCTGTCAGCGCCAGCTTCTTTCTTTTCCCATTTTGAGGTTACCATGCCGCGTTCTTCCATTCGCCTGAGCATGGTGTATATGGCACCAGGTTCCGGGTCATACTCTTCTAATGTTATTTTGCTTAATTCTTCCATTATTTGGTATCCATGCGCTGGTTTTTCATGCAGAATTCTAAGAATCAGCAGTTGAATTAGCCCTCTTCCGGGATAATGGCAAGAGCAGTTGCCGTTTCTGCACATATGTATCAAAGATATATGTATCTAAGATACTTATAAGTGTTGCTGCACAAACTTCAGGAGCGTCTACTTAACATTAATTTAAAGCGTCAACCTAATGAGAATATGACAGTTAGTGGCAAATAACCTGATGGCACTAACAAGCTGGTATAATCGCTGCAGTTTAGCTAAGCTTAACAGCCTTTTTATTTCTTGTTCATGGTAAATCCGTACCACATGCAGACTTTTGCCATGATAGGAATTAAAACTCCGGTGGCTGTGCGTGTGGCTACAGTAATCAGGAAGCCGTCCACTCCCGTTATTACATTTGACGGCGAGAGCTGCATTAGCGAGAAGAGGAAGATTCCACCTATTGTTGTTGCTACTACTCCTGAGATGAGCATTCGCCGAAAGTCTTCTGAGCGCTTATTTAATGCGCCAGCCATGTAGCCTATGAGCATGGCGCTGAGAACCCAGCCTAACATAGTCGGGCCGAAGCCCATGGATCCGCGACGTGATGCAGTAAAGGAGAATGCGCCAAATTTAACGGCAAACCACATGGCGTAGATGCTGCCCATCAAGAAGCCTGAGGCGCCGCCGGCCCAGCGGTTCCAGACAAGCCCAAGCATGAGTGGAACGCCGACTATAATGACCATTTCTTCAATCTCGCTTATGATGCCGATAACAATGCCCATAGCGCCATCCATGCCTCCACCACTTTGCATGACAAGTGGGCCGACGAAGTAGAGGCCAACGATTATAAGAACAACAAGTATAGGCGCTATCAGCCCATAAATGATGTCGCTTCGGTTCCAATCCTTCCATCCGATTGACACAATAACGCATCTCGTGAGCCATATCCGCTTTGGGCGTATATATATATTTTTACCAGAATTGCGTCTGCTCCGCAAATGGTTCTATCTTTTTTCTTTTGTTTCCTTGATGTAGCATGCATAGACACTTTTTTCTCTGACTGCTTTCATTGCTTTCTCCGACAGTGCTTCTAAGGAATTGACTATTTCAGGTAAAAACTTGGTTGGGATGCCTATAAACATGTGTTCAGGCGGCGTGTCGGTGGCTTGTCGGCAACCATAGCAGCCGGGAGTCAAGTTTAATTCTCCAGTTAAGTATGGCACTACTGTTACGTCAACGCATTCTGCTTGGAAAATCGACGAGTTAAAGCTCAGCCTTCCGCCCTCTTTGAAGTTTCGGGCTAAACAAAGCCACATTACATGTTCCGGTATGCTTTCGATGACTACGATGTCCGGTTTCATTGGAAAATCTCCTAACGGTCCAGCGACAATAGCTTTTGTTGAACCAGCCTCTAAGCGTGGTATCATGCGCATTGTTTTAGCTGCTGCCTCTTTGCTTAAAAATAATCCCAGAGTGCATAACATTTCGCCTGTGGCGATCTTTTCAGGTAAAAGCCCGAAGCCTAATGCTGCCTTTGCTGCGGGGCAAGCGATGTTTTCAGCAGTTAACATCAGCGTTTGTCCTTTCTTCGCTAGCATCACTAGCTGGCAGTAACGGCTTTTTTGAGCCAGCTCCTTTATATTTGGCAGGGGCTCGTTTGTTTTTATGATTTTTATTGCTACTGGTAAAGTGGTTAATCCTAGAATTTCTGTTAACTTTTTGCTCAAGTTTCTGTTGTCCATTTTTTTCTCACGTTGGTCGTGTAATTTTCATCAGCCAATAAGTATATAGCAAAATTTAAATGTATCTATAAACTTATATTTAGCTATAACAATAAAACCTGAGTATTGGAGTGAACTCAGAAATGCACGTAAAAGTTGAGGTTATAGGAGTTAGCCCACCTTGCCAGCGATGTAAAACAACCGAAGAGAACGCGAAAAAAGCTGCTGAAAAGCTGGAACATGAAGGCATAAACGTTGAAATAACAAAGTTAAACGTAGCCGCCCAAGAAACCATATCAAAGTACGGCGTACTAGCTTCACCGGCAATTGCAATAAATGGTGTGGTTAAAATCATGGGCAAGGTTCCAGATGCCAGCGTTATTGAAAGACTGATACGGCAAAGCGTAACTAGCTAAAAGGTGACGCTTTTTGACTGAACAAAAACCCACAGTTGAACAAATTCTAAAAATGATGGCTGAGAATCTCGGAGAAGAACCACACCCAATGGTGCTCATGTCCAAAATTCTCCCAGAATGGATACCTAGGCAAGCGCAAGAACGCAAATTCGTTTTTGACCTACCGCATGTACCAGCCAAGTATAAGCATCTAATTATGATCGGTGTTGCAGCTGCTGTTTCAAGCCACTTATGCACTGAAACTTTCATCAAAATTGCCAAGCGCGCCGGCGTGACTAATGAAGAGATAGCTGAGGCAATTATAGCGGCACGGTTTGCGTTAGCTTCCACTGTCTTTGCTTCAGCAACCGAGGGACTAGAATATCTAACAGAAGAAGGCAAAAAAGATAATGCGCCGTAGCTGCCAATCGTCCAAAGATGTACGGGAATTCTCGCAATTTTTAATTGCCATCATGCCGCCTTTTTGGCAAGGGGCTTGGTGAATTCGTTGGAGAAAAAGCGAGTTCTTAAAACGATTCTGATGCTTGCCTTTATCGCCTTCTTTATCGTGATGATGATCAGGGCGATTGTTGGCGCCTACACTCTCACGCCCACTTCTACTGCTGAAGACCTACAAGGTCTGCCGCTATGGGAAATCCCGCTTGTTTATATGTGGGACTATGCTCAGCACGGTTGGATCTGCCTTGGTTTCGCGTTTGTTGTTTCAGGCCTTTTCGCTGAGTTTATTCCTAAACCTTTTATGCTTAAGTACATGAGCAGTAGGAAACCCATTGCTTACCTAATCGCCACGCTTATGGCGCCGCTTTTCTGTGTTTGCTCCTGCACGATGGTGCCGCTTTTTTCAGGTTTAATTTACGCTGGAGGAGGCATCGGTCCAGCCTTAACTTTTCTTCTAGCTGCGCCTGCCAACAATTTATTGGCAGACATTGTGACCATACAAGTGCTTGGATGGCAAATTGCAATTGCAGACATGATTGCCGCAGGAGTGAGTGCTGTTATTATTGGATACATTGTTTCAAAAACTCCTTGGGGTAACAGATTTGAGCAGAAATTCCAGAAAAATCCCGCACAAACAACCTCCATAGAGCTTGTTAAGGAACCCTTGGATGAGCGTCTTTGGAGTGCTCTAAAGTTCGGCGGCTATCTTGCGAAAAGAATCATTCCTGCTTTCGCTTTGGGTCTTGTAGTTGTGAGTTATGTTCAAGCATTCTTTCCAGCTGAGATTGTAGAAGCCTACTTGACCGGGCCAGCAGGCGTCGTGTATTCAGCTATATTAGCTGGACCTTTGTATACGCCAACTCTGATCGAGGTAGCTTTGGGCAAAGCCCTTGTGAACTTGGGGATGGCTCCTGCTGCAACAATTGCGTGGCTGATGGGACAACCTTATGACATACCTAACATGCTCTCAACTTCGCGTATAATAGGATGGAAAATAGTAATTACCTACGGCTTTCTAGCTTTCTGCACCTCTATACTCTCTGGACTACTTTACGGTATTTTAACCGGAGGCTTCTAAACATCAATAATGCGAAAAATAACATTCTCAAAATAGACGATGGGCAAAAACAAGAAACGTACATTTAGGTGGACGAAAATAACAACAGCGCAGGCACCTTGGTTTCCAGTAATTTTTTCTGACAAATGTGATGGCTGCGCCAAATTGGGTAAGCCGCGTTGCGTTGAATACTGCCCAAACAGCGTCTTCACATATGAAAATGGAAAGGCAGTTGTCACCTATCCTGCTAGATGCATAAGCGGATGCACCGCGTGTGCACCTTTATGCCACAAAAAGGCGATTAGTTTTCCGCAGAAAATTACACCATTTGCCGCTGTCAAATCTGAAAAAGAAAAGTTGCTTCGCAAAACTACTTGTCCCCGCTGCGGGAAAACTTATTGGACAAACAGGGAAAGCGACATCTGTCTTGATTGCGAAAGCACATATTAACCCGTTGCGGGCGCTTGGGTTTTTCTGGCAAGCGGCTGAATTATGCTTTTTTTCAAATGCAGCTTTGTGCCTGCTGCGGCTGGCTATTCTGTTCTTTTGCTGTTTGCGCTGTGCCGCAGGAATGCTCTGGCTACTACTGGGACTATTATTCCGGCTAGTACTCTAGGTAGAAATGCTGTGGCGGCGGCTCCTATTGTTGCGGGTCCCAGAATGGTTGAGAAGCTGCTGGTGTAGACGACGATGATGGAGCCTGCGATTCCGGCTATTACTCCAGAGGTGAGCATTCGTTTGTAGCTGTCTGAGCGTTTGTTTAACGCGCCGGCTATGTAGCCTATTAGCATGGCGCTGACCAGATTGCCCAGCAGGCTTATGTCGCTGCGTCCTTGAGAAGCGTAAACTTGGTCTGCAAAATATAGCGCGTACAAGCTGCCCATGAGAAAACCTGCGGCTCCGCCTGCCCACCGGTTCCACGCCAGCCCAATTAGCATGGGTACTCCGACGGCGACGATGGCTTCTAGCAGCGTATATTTGAGTCCGGTGGCGGCAGGTGAAGTTGACATTCCAATGCCTACTATGAGAAAAGCCACAACTATCGGGATTGCCACGCTATAAAGTGCGTCGCTGAGTTTCAATGTGTTTGCTTTATGCATTAAATTCTCCTCACTTTCCCCTTAAACTCCGCGGCCATTCAAACAATTAAAGTTGATAACGACTATTCTGTTGCTTATTTCTTTTTCCTAGGGAAGTATTTTCTGGTCCGCAATCCAAGTTTGACAAGCGATAGCATTAGTGGCACTTCCATCAGCGGTCCGATGACTGTGGCTAAGGCTGCGCCTGAGTTTATCCCATAAAGCGTAGTGGCTACTGCTATGGCGACTTCAAAATGGCTGCTGCTGCCTATGAGCATGGTGTCAATAGCTGACTCATATTTCCAGCCGAGGAAATAGCCCAGAGGGTAGGTCCATGCGACCATGGTAGCGTAATGGAGTAGATTCGGCGCGGCGAGATACGCCACTAATAACGGATTAGTTAGGATGATTTCGCCTTGGAATGAGAACAAAACGATAAGCGTTGTTAGCAAGGCGACAATGGATATTTTGCCCAGCGTCGGAATGTACTTGTTGTTGAACCATTCTTCACCTTTTCGGCTTAGTATAACTTTGCGGGAAATTGCACCAGCGGCGACAGGCAACGCGATGAAAATGAGCACGCTTGTGGCGATAAGATCCCATGGAACTGGGATGCTGCTTACGCCGAGATAGAACGCTGCGAGCGGCGCGTAGAGTGCAAGCATTAGTAATGCGTTTATGGCTGTGTTAATTAATCCCTGCGCCATGTCTCCTTTGGCTAGGAACATCCACCACATTACCATGGCGGTGCAGGGTGACAAGCCCAGAAGTATGACGCCTGCAATGTACTCTGGGTTTCCAGCGAGAAGCACGTTAGCGTAAAGTGTCATGAGGGCTGGCGCTACAACCCAATTTGCGATTATCGTGACCAGTAACGGTCCTGGGTTTTGCGCTGCCTTTTTTATATCGCTGAAGCGTATGCCGACGACTGTGGGGTACATCATAAAGAACAAGAGAATGCCGATGGGAATGGAGAGCTTGTTGAACTTGAGTGAATCCATGAACTGACCGAACTGCGGCAAAAAGCGCCCAAGCAGCAGGCCGATAACTATGCAGATGGCAATCCAAAGAGTCAAATATTTCTCGAAAAGGCCAAGAGTTGCTTCCTGTTTTGTTGCTTGCTTTTCTGTTAACGCCTTTTTGGATGGTTCGGTTTTGTCGATGTTTACTATTGTTTCTTTCATTGTTTTCCGCCTTGTCTTTAAAAACGACGTATTGAAATATTTAAATTTGTTGTTGTAAAATATCAAAGCGTAATGTTACGAATAAGCTCAAACTTTTCCAAATCTGCAAGACTGTAGAAAACCCACTTTCCCTCTTTTCGTTTCTTTACAAGCCCAACATTTTCCAAAATCCCCAAGTGATGCGAAGCCGTCGGCTGCGTCAAGTCCAACGCAACCATAACCTCGCAAACACACATCTCGCGGGCTTTCAGCAACCCAAGAATCCGCAACCTTGTCGGGTCAGCAAGTGCCTTAAAAAACTTACTTCTAACTTCCGCCTCTTCGGTGCTCATTCCTTTATCCGCAAGCACTTTTAAATCATCCACATACTCAGATGCTTTCTCAAAAGAGCAGCTTCCTGTTTCGGCTAATCGACTTAATCTTTCGTTAATTTTTGATTCAATCATGATCAAGCACATACAAATTATTAAACAACATATTTAAATACGTTATTTATAATCTGGTTTACTTATGGGGGAAGCAAAGATGGGCGTTTATGTAGGGATAAAAGAAAACGCAAAACCTGAAATTTTTGAGTCAGAAACAACTCCAACAAAAGAAAGCCACCCGCAGTACGATTTTGTTTACGGACCTTTTAGAACAGTTGAAGATGCCAGGCGATATTTGGCGGCGATGGATGGATTAGCCTGTGGTGATGGATAGCTCGCACTATTGGATAGCTTGCATTCACCCAAGTGATCCCTTTAGGTGGTCTGCCTTTAATCTTAGTGCATCCATTGTGTCCTCGTAGTGTAGGCATGTGTCGTCGTATTTTTCTGGGTTTTTTAAGATGCATCGCCCGTTTTTCCAGTGAATACATGTTTTGCGTTCGCATGTGGGGTAATCCATATCGGCACAACCTTTGCTGTTTGCCTTCCCGCCTAGGTGATCTGTTCAATTATCTTCTTTGCAAACGTGTTGACCAGCTCTGGCGTTAATCCGTCAATAATTTTGAATATTTGTTGATCTGTTATTGAGTAGAGTCTTCTGTTACCTTCTTTTCGGTCAATGACTATGCCAGTGTCTTTGAGGATTTTTAGGTGTCGGGAGACTACGGGTTGGATATGGTTGACGTGAGGTATGATTTCGCATACGCATTTTTCGCCGTCGCGGAGAAATTCTAATATGCTTAAGCGTACAGGGTCTGATAGCGCTTTGAAAATTTTGGCTTTAAACTTGTTTTTGTTGTTTGTTTGTGAAGGCATCATCAGAAAAATGGGGCGAAATGAATATTTAAATATTGTTATACACGTGCCCCTTTTTCCTGTTTGTTCCACCGTACAGTTTACGAGAAAACAATAACAAAATTTAAATATTGTTATTATATCTGGTACCGAAAAATGAGGGAGGCAAAAATAATGATAGAAGAAACTTACGAAGGGATTCCCCGCGAAAAGATTCCATGGTATCCAATAATTGATTACGAAAAGTGCATAACGTGCGGCAAGTGCGTGGAGTTCTGCCACAATCACGCTTTCGACTTTGAAGAAAAAGACGGAAAAAAGCGGACAGTTGTTAAGAATCCGTACAATTGTGTGGTGTTCTGCCGCGGCTGCGAGGACATATGCCCTGTTGGCGCTATTAGTCATCCTTCAGAAGAAGAGACTCAAAAGATAATTCAAGAGTTGAAAAAGGCTAAAAAGTAGATTAAGCGTTGCGGTTTGTATTTTCCATTTCCTTTTTGTTCATGGTTTTTGTTGTTGTGATGCGTCAAAGTGGTTTGTTGGGTGTTGATTCTGATTTTGAATATGTATTTGTGTTTAACATGTTTACAATATTGTCTGTTAAGACACAATATTTAATAGAATGCGCCTTCCATCCTACATAAGGAGAAGCAAAATGCCCACTGTACGCTTCAAATCGCCACTCACCAGCTTAAAAAAAATAAAAATCAACATAAACTTCAAGAAAAAAGAAAAGCAACTGCCCATCCCACCACCTCCACCAAAACCCATACCCAGGGGCCTAAAAGTAGTAGACAAATACCCACTATACGAGCCCTTTGCACATGTTGTAATAGTTCAAAACCCAAAAACCGGCGAGTACAAATACATACTAGACGAGCTACAACTTGACCCACTGGAAAAGGGCGTTTATGATCGCATCCTAGAAATATTACTTGCTGAAATTGAATCACCAAAAGAAGAAATTCTCGACCCAAGAAAATTCTTCGCTGAAGAAGCCAAAAAAATAGTCGACAAATACCGCATTAGTCTAGGCTGGCTTCCCGACGTATCATGGTACAAGATCCTCTACCATGCAGAAAGAGACCTCGTCGGCTTCGGAAAAATCGACCCGCTAATGCGTGATCCAAACATTGAAGATATTTCATGCGACGGAGTAACCAAGCCAGTCTACGTGTGGCACCGCAATTACGAAAGCATCGAAACAAGCCTCCAATTCCCTGACGACGAAACCCTCGACAACCTCGTCGTCAAACTCGTACACATGGCTGGCAAACACGTAAGCTCCGCCTTCCCCATAGTCGACGCCTCGCTACCAGGCAAGCACCGCCTCGCAGTTGCTTACAGGCGAGAAATCACACCCTTCGGCACCGCGTTCACAATCAGAAAATTCCGCGAAGACCCATACTCAATCATCGACCTAATAAACATCGGCACATTCTCAGAAGAAATGGCTGCTTACTTCTGGATATGCCTAGAAAGCAGAGCTTCCATAATGGTTTTAGGCGGAACCGCAGCAGGCAAAACAACCGCCTTAAACGCCTTAGCCTGCCTAATAAAGCCAGGCAGCAAAATAATCACAATCGAAGAAACAGCCGAGCTTAACCTGCCACATGAAAACTGGGTCTCACTCATCGCACGCCAAAGCTACGGCTTAGGCGGAAGCGGCGTAGGCGAAGTTACCTTATTTGATCTGGTCAAAACTTCAATGCGGCACCGCCCCGACATCATGATTGTAGGTGAGGTAAGAGGGCAAGAGGCATATGTTCTCTTCCAGGCTTTGGCCACAGGTCACGGTGGCATGTGTACCATGCACGCGGAAAACTTGGACTCCGCCGTTAAGCGTCTAACACAGAAACCCATGGATATCTCACCCGCGTACATCCCGCTGATGAACATTGTACTCTCTGTACGCAGAGTTCACCTAATCAAGAACAACGAAAGAAAGGCCTTCAGGCGAGTTATCACAGTGAACGAGATTGAAGATTACGAGAAATATCATGCTCCATGCAAATGGAACCCCGCTAAAGATGTGCACGTAATAGATTTCAACGATAGCCCACTGTTATCTTCCATTGCAGAGCGGCAAGGAATAACCAAAAAGGCGCTCCTTGAAGAGCTTGAGCACCGTAAACACGTTTTGCATTGGATGAGAGAGCGAAACATACGCAGCTACAAGGATGTAGCCGCCATAATTGCAGAGTACTATGCGAGACCGAAGCAAATTTATGATAAAATACTTGCAGGGGAGGAGGTAAAAGCCGTTGCCGCTTCTCGAAACGCTTGAAGCGTGGTCCTTCCGCATCTTCGGCGGCATAGCTCCCTTCTTTCTGAAACGAGTCTATAACTGCAAACACAGCCTAGAGAAGGCTATGATCAAAATCTATCCTGAAACCTATATCTCCTTAATGTTTTTCGTTGTGATGCTAACAATTCCCGTAACTGTGATAGCATCAATTCTACTGCTAATTTTTGGTTTTCTGCCGCTACTTTTCTTGGTTCCTCTTCCATTTTACGTTATGGCGGGTTTCCTAGCTGCTCCCCTGTCAAAAGCTAGCGATCGAGCCTCTGGTTTAGAGCGTGAAATGCCCTTCGCAGCAGCATACATTAGCGTTATGGCGTCAGGCGGCATAGCGCCCTACACAAGCTTCAAGCGTCTTTCGGAAGTTGAATTGCTTCCTGCTATGCGCAAAGAGGCCAGAGAAATAATAAAAGATGTAGAAATATTCGGCATTGACCCCTTAACGGCGCTTGAGCATGCTTCGAAAAAGAACCCGCTTGACGTATTCCGAGATTTCCTCTCTGGTTACGCCTCAACGGTTATCATAGGCGGAGACATCGGGCACTTCCTTGAGCGTAAAGCAGAAGAAATATTCAAGACTCGTGCTTTACGGGTTAAGGTTGCTGCTGAACGCCTTGGCATGCTTCTGGAAACCTTCATTATCGTGATGGTTATGATGTCGCTATGCTTCTACATCCTATTCAGCGTAGACGCAATTTATAGCACTGGCGTATCACTGACATCAGGCATAATATTATATACTTACCTTTTCACGCCTATGCTGTCGCTTATGTTCATTTACTTAGCTCATAGCATGCAGCCGAAGACGCCTGTTGTTGACATGCGACCCTATAAGGTGTATGGCATCTGCGGTGTCGTAGGCGTCGTCCTGTTCTTGTTGTTAACGAACTTCATGGGGTTTGTGCCTCTCCCACTGTTCAGCTCACTAACAGAGATAATTGATTTGCCTGTGGCCATCGCAGTAGCCTTGGCAGTTGCAACTTTGCCAGCTGCAATTGTACACATTAAGCTATCAAAGGAAAAGGCAGGCATGGAGCAGGGAATCACCAGTTTCCTGCGAGACTTAACCGAAGTTAGAAAAACAGGCTTGTCGCCAGAGAAGTGCATCGAGAGCCTATCTAAGCGCGACTACGGCATCTTCACCAAAGAGCTACGTAAAATCAGCTCAGAGATTTCCTGGGGCATACCCGTTAAGAAAGTAATCATGCAATTCGTCACACGCACAAAAAGCTGGATGGCTCAGCTAGTCATGTTCCTCCTAGTTGAAACCATCGACGTGGGTGGCGGCACCATCGCCATGATTGAGTCGCTTGCAAGGTTTAACAGTTTGACGCAGGAGGTTGAGAAGGAAAAAAAGATGGCGGTTCGCCCCTATATTATGATGCCCTACATTGCCTCGCTATTGCTGGTTGCAACGACAATTATGATGTTGAGTTTCACCACGGGCACCTTGGGCGTGGCTGGAACAGTAACACCGACGAGCGCTTCGAAGGACCTCAGCGGCATGAAAACCATCTTCTTAACCTCAGTAATTTTTCACAGCTACCTGATCGGCTTGGTTGCTGGGAAAATTAGCGAAGAATCAGTTGCAGCAGGCTTCAAGCATGCCTCAATACTGGTTGTAATTGCTTTGGCAGCGGCGAAGATTCTGCCGTCGCTTGTAAGCTTTGGCTAAGGAGTGAAGAAAACATGCCATGTGATAAGCGAAGTTTCCAGAGTGCTAAAAATGCAGTTGCACCAGCCGTCTCCACAGTTATCTTGACGGCGGCTGTGGTAGTGATGATTCTTGTGGCGGCAACTTACGCAAGCACTTTTCTTGACAAGCGCTTAGCCGAGAACGAGTACAGCGCCAACAAGCAGTTTATGCTAACCACCGGTCTGCAGCTGGATGACATCGCATGGACTATTGGGCGTACTCAGACGATTCGCTACTCAAGCCGCTACGGCAGCATGGTCATCAAGCCAGACGTTATACGCTACACTGTTACCGTAGATGGTACGCCGCTTTTCAGCGAAACTACAGGGATTCTCATGTTTAACATGCCCGTATCCTCGCATTCCGTTGGCAATGGATACTTCGAGCGCATAGTTCCCGCGCACAGCGGCTCTGTCTTGCAGGAAGGCACTTCCGTCTCGGCGTGTCACGTGCTTTGCGTTGAGAAACTCCCGATGAGCGATGGCAGCTACACCCGAATCGTTTTGGTTCCCACAATAAGAATTATGAACAGCACAATTTCAAGGGAAGGCGGCACCTCGACCATCTATTACAAGTTTTACTTACCCCGGCTCGTGCCTTCAAGTGAACAGCGTTATCTGTCGCAGTCCGTAACTCTGGTTGGCGAGCACGTCACCAAATTTTCATACTCTGGGAATAGTCAAGTTACAATTAATGTGGAGTTTTTACTTTCTGATTTCAACAATAGCTTTTTCCAATTTGCAAGTGCCAGTGAGAGTGTGCCTTTATCTGCTGATTCTGTTGTCGAGTTTTATATCGGCAGTGTCAGCGTTAAGATAGGAGATGTCTAGCGAATGAAGGGAGGCAACATGGCGTGGCGCAGATAACCATCGAGTACATGATTATGGTTCCGTTGTTAATTATGCTGATTTTCCTGCTACCTATGACGGTTGGCTGGATTATGTCGATGTGGACAGAGGCGCGGCAGACGCTTGCACTCCGCGAGGTGGCTGGGCATGTTGGCAGCTCGGTGCATCAACTGTATTCGGCCTTAAGCCACGCTTCAATAACGAATGGCACTGTCAGCAACGAGATGGCTCTGCCTACTTTCATAGAGGGCTACGTGTACGTTGCGAATGCAACGCTGCGACAAACCGAGGCTACTACAGTTGAATCCAGCAAGATTTTGGATATCACTGTCAGATTCGTAGACAGCGATGTATTGGCAACAGCGTCGGTTACTTTAGGCTCGGATGTGGAGTGGGAGTCATCCACGTTTGTGAGTAACTCGCCTGATGCAAAACTGGTTGCCACTAAATTCTCGAATAACACGATTTCGATGCGCTTTATGGGGTGAGCAGGGCGTTTGGTGAGTTCAACTATTGATCACATGGTTGCAGTTATAGCTTTTCTGGCTGCGACACTGCTGTTTATCGGCCTGTTCAACCAGACGATTCAAACAGGTGTTGTCTATCAGCGCCATAAGGCACTTGCCACCAAAGCCAGCGACCTGCTAGATACTATCCTGCTGAATCCCGGTATTCCACCAGACTGGAGCATAAGTTCCGAAGAACCGACAGGTTTCGGGCTCCAAGATCCTGAGTTCACGCAGTACCGGTTAAGTCCGTTCGCGCTGATGCGTTTAGTCTATTCTGCCGGTGAGCCAGTTTATTATTCGAAGGCAAACATGACTTATAGCAACATCACCATGGGCTTCGGTTCATATTTATTGATGCCTTATTCAGAGGTTCTTAATTACTCCACGGCATTGCGATTGCTGGGAATAAATGGCACTTATGGGTTCCAACTTACGATAACTCCGTTAATTAAAGTTTCAATAGCCGAGACTCAAGCTAAAAATCCGTTACGTTTGTCTGTTACTGTTTCAGGAACTGGTTTTCCGCTTGCAAATGCCCAAGTGAGTTACTATCTTTTTCTGGTCTCCCTTTCTCGGGGGCAATATCCTTCCTATCAAGTTTTGAATGGGACCCGTTTTACTAACATACAAGGTTTCGTATCAATAGACTTTCCTGAAGTGACCGATGAACAAGTTTGCTACGCTTTTATTGCGTATGTTCAAGCCAGCGGATTGAATGGCGTAGGCTATCATCAACGTGTTTCTTCTGATAACAACTATATAATTCCGTTTATTGGCAGTATTTCTGAAAAAGTAGTGCTGTTAGCCCATAGCTGGGATGTTCACCACTTTGGTCCCCCAGTGGCTGAAATGGGGTACAATGCAACTTTATTGGTTCTTACAGAGGACTTTACTTTGCGTGAAATTCAGTTAGAAAATGCCTTTGGGAAAGTAAATTATGGGGAGGGTTATCCTTATGGCGAAATTGCGATTCCAAACTTTAACGCTGGTGTTCTGATAGTTCCCTATAGGAAGAGTGCTGTTGAAGGCGGTGTTGTCATGATGCCGTGGGGCCTTAGTTCTTTAGGTTTCACCATTGTTTTTGGTGATGATCCATCTAAGCAGGAATGGGTTTCGACTGACACACGCCAAGTTTTGGTTAATGGCATTGCATATCAGGCCAAGTTGGCGTTGTGGAGTTTAGAGGGATATCAAGTGGTGAGTTAAGCATGATGCGTACAATTGAAGTATTAGTCGCAATAATTATTATTACTGGAGCCTTTGTTATCTCGTCTTTCTATGCTGTTCTACCTTGGCCGCGCCAAGTTTCACCTGTGAACCTTAGGCGTCTTTCATTGACGACATTGCAGGTTTTGGATTCAGACTACTCTTTAAGTTTGGCAGCTTTCGACGTTGAGAACGATACACTTTGGGCTAATCTGCAAGTTGCGCTTTCAGCATCGCTACCGCCCAACATAGTGTACAATTTGACTGTTTATGAGGTGGGCAAAGGCGAGGACGGCGCTGAGCTTTATGTCCCCAAAAAGTCTATTTCAAACGCAGAAAGCTTAGGCTTAACCACCGATGCTTTCTCGTACATGGTTGCCTCCTCAAACGTAACCTTCAACGTTATCCCTGAAAAAATTGGCGAGCGCGAAGGCGGCGGCACACTGTACATCCTAAACTGCAGCGACGCGGCAGGCTGGTGGATTACCGGCTATAGTGCGCGTAGCTTGGCAGAAGACCTGCACCGGCTGCTGTCTCCATATTTCGTGAGTACAGTAATGGTGCAAAACACGGATCAACTAGCGCAGATACTGAATGGCACCTCATTGCAGGGAGAAGCCATCAGAAACGCCGTGATAATAAACACATGTGGCGAAGCAGTGCCTATACCTGCAGGGTATTATGCAAGCGAAGACGTAGGCTACGATTCTAGTAATAGGGCGTATGCTCGATATGCTCACACGCTTGGCAAGAGAGTTTTGGAGTATAATTGGACTTGGGTTAGCATCGTTGGGTATCCATTCTATTATGTGTCTAATACTATGCTGTTTAGAGACATTCAAAACAGCTGGGGTATATATGGTATGCGAATGATTGGTACCGACGGAGGTGGAGGGCCATCTGGACTGAATGCTTTTCTTCAAGGGTTAGATGATCAGACGTACTCTTACAATGTGACTTCTATAACAGGTAGTCCTGGTGTTGTATATATGTCAAATAAAGTTTTAGAGATGAGTAACTATTATGGTATTTACCCTGCACCTTACCAGACATCGACAAGAGCTTTACCCACATCTATTCTTGGAAATTACCATTTGAATGTGACAACGTATGTCTTTGATACAGTAAATAATTATATTCCTGCAGCTGTGTATAGGCACATTGGCACAAATGGTGCATATCAAGGTGCATTTTATGCTATAGGTTTGACTCGAACACCCGATATTAGAGTAGCTGGTTTAGGCATTTTAACTGATTATAAACCGCGGATTTATCGTTCTGATTACACAGATTACGGGACTTCGCGGCTGGTTATTTTGCAGCTTGGCTTGGTGGGGGGCGTCTAAATATGCGAGGGTTAAAATTGAATAGGACTGCGCAGTTTACGATTATTGCAGCTATGCTTATTGCCGTTGTTTTAATAGCTGCTGTTATGACTACGTATTCTGCTATACGGTATAATGAGCTTGAGGAGCAGCCTCGTATCCTGAGTGCCGTAGATGAAATCAACTTGGCGCTCAAGCATGTTTTAGGCTTTACCGTTGGCTATTACGGTTCAGTGTTGCAGGTCACGGGAAACACAACATACGCCAAAGAACTTGCCCTGAATTATCTGCGTAGCGGCTTAGAAAACATTGGCGATATCAGACCAGAATGGAGCCCCTCGTTTAGAATTATCGCTTTTGATTTAAGCACTTACTGGTTTAATAATGAAAGCTATAGCGCAGGCTATTTCGCGGTCAACTATGACTTAAATGGTTTAGGCGTTTACGACATGTCGTATTCAACTTCTTGCAGATTAGACGTAGAAGTCTTCCCATCCTCAGGTAACCAAGCACGTATACGCATAACCAAAGATGGTAGTGAGCCAGTAGTAAATTTGGGAAAGCAAAGTTTGAAATTTTACCGCTACCACTATTCTAATTTGACTTGGGAGCACGTCAGCCCTAGTGATGAACCAATAATTTATGCAGATGGCACCTATGAAGTTACTGTTCCACCTGAAATAGACGCTGCGTCTTTCGTCATTCGAGTTGAGGATTCACGAGGCATAATCGTTGTTGCCTCGTCGTTCAACCAGTACGTTATCAACTTGGACTGGAACTCTCCAAATACAACTCAAACTCCTTATTATGTAGAAACTCTCTATAAAGTTACAGGCGATAGTCTCAATTTTACTAGGCAACAAAATACAGATAACATATTTGATGTGCTAACAGAAGCCAGTTCAGGAACTGCATCCCAAAGCTACTACCCCAGCTATTGGATGGGACTAGGTTCAACAAATTATGACTCAGGTACAATTAACGATCTGCAGAGTGTCAACGGGCAATATATGCAACTTCACTCTACAATTGGTTGCTCGCGTATCGGCGGCTCAGCACAAAGTATCGAAAATAAGATTGTTGGTTCTCAATTTGAAGTGCGTGGTGATGGGCAAGTTGAAAGTATAACCGCTTACATAGAAACTAAAAAAGCTTGTAGTGTTAAAGCTGCTATCTATACAAGTTCTCATATTTTTGTCGCTAGTACTCAAGAGCAAAAAGTTAATTCAGATGGCTGGGTTACTTTTAGCTTTTCAAATCCTAAACCAACATTGACCGCGGGTGCAAGTTACATACTAGTTGTATGGGCGCGTTCTGTACAAGGAAATGCCGTTAGCATACGCTACGATATTGGTGATACCAATCAAGGCCATCGCGTGGATCAGACTTATGGCGCCTCTTGGCCTAGTTCGCCTTCCTTTACACATGAAAACCGTAAGTACAGCATTTATTGCACATATACACCTTCGAATCAGTATGTATGTGAGGTTGAATTCACAGGAACCGCGGACATGCAGAATTGGCCGCAGTTGACATGGTCCGTGGTCGCGGGCTCCACCACTTCAGCCGTCGATCTAACACTTCAACTCTACAACTTTGCTACTGGACAATATCCTACTAGCGGAGACGGGTTCATGACTGCCACCGTAGGCAACACCACCGACTTGAATATGACGCAAACTATAACAGTGAATCCAACAGACTTCCGAAACAGCAGTGGCTACTGGAAGATCAAAATTACTGCTGCGAAGGCAACATCAACCCCATTTTACATGAAATTTGATTTAGTAAGATTTAGTCCTGAAGTTACTAATTATGCGCTTGAACTCGAGGAGCAGTGGACAAACGTTGATATAACTAATCCTAGGCAAGACCTCTGCATCAAAACCGGTGCCTTAGGCGCAGAACCATTAAAAGTTGAGGTTTATAGCGGCGCCTCTTGGATAACAGTTATTAACTCGTTGCAACCGAACACGTGGAATAACGTTTCTGTAACGCCATATATAACCTCGTCAACATTCACAATCAGATTCAAAGGAAGCAACGATGCCTCCGACATAATACAGGATAGCTGGGAAATAGATGCTGTGCTGCTGAAGCCTAAACCCGACATCAGCTTTCTTTTAACCACTTTACAGGAGTCCACTATCGTGGTGGAGTTGCTGCAGAATGGCACTATGCGCTGGCTCGGACAAGCGTTTCAAATGGCAACGCAAGCGCTCCCCATTCCGCCTGTTCCAGTTAAGGCTATCCATGTCAACCAAACCAGAAATGGCGTTAACGAAGAGGTGCCCTTCCAAGTGGAGGACTGGGCGTCAGAATATAGGATTCCACAGGGTTTAACGAATAACGCAACGGTTTTCAGTAACCGGCAAATGATCGTTTTCCTCGTAGATATTCTTGTGACAAAGGTCACAATATGGTGGAACGGAAGTGACGAAGCAGCCCAAACGCCACAAGCCTACACTAACCTCTACTTTACTGGAGATGATCCAAATAATAACAGATTGAGCAATAACAGAATCCAGCTTCAAATTGGAAGCTTTAGCGTGACTTCAACGGTCATAGGCACAAGTACGTCAAGCACAGCTAATTTCATGCGCATAAATGGCGAAGATAGCGTTTACGGCGCTGGCGCTGCTTACGTGATACATCATGGCGTGGTTAGAGACATTGTACAGCAAGAGGCAGAATGGGGTAATACTAACGGGGGCGGAGGCGCTTATAATTGTCCAAACCTTTACGCTAACATTGTTATTACGCTTCCAGCTAATGTAACATACTACACCTACGACCTGCGATTAATATTCATAGATTCCACTCAATCCAGAGTAATAACTGAATTACGCCCAATTCGCCTTACGGCTTCGCCTACTTCCCCTGAGGCCATGACTGAAAACGGAACATCAGGCGGCTTCCCAATGGTTACGAATGGCACTGGAACATTCTACAACTACACGACTGGAGGATGGACTCCTCATCACTGGAGCCAACTTATCTCCGGCTCTAAGGGTTCTGGAATAATGTTTACTGACAGCGCAAACCAGCAACTCTACGCCTTCAACTCTATTGCAGGAAGCAATGTAGGCGCCATCAAAATCGATGATTCTACAAAAACCATAGAACTGCTTCCCGTTGCAAGCGGCTCCGTCAGCTTTACTTACGCTTTGGATATTAGTTGGCATGGTGCGGTGGTAATCTTTGATGGTACAACACCTATCTATAGTTACAACGATGAAAGCGGTTTATGGATTCTCGCCGAGTACCCACCAACCGTTACAGTTACTACTGAGGGCTAAACCGACATGTCAAACTTACGCTGCAGACTAAACGCTCAAGCTATATGCCACTTGGCCCAGAACTGCACGCAAGGCAGCGCGCAAGACCTGCTTTCTCCTGTTTGCTTTCGGAATTATTCAAACTACATATTCAAGCTTCATATAGGTTAAATACAAAATTCGAGTTTTTCCTAAATAAAAAAAAGCTGGAAGAATATGATGGTCCACAGGAAATTCAACCAGAAAAACGCCATATCACCCATACTCGCCACGCTCCTGCTCATAGTGATCGCCGTGGCAGCCACAGTCATAACTTATGCGTGGATAACCACCTACATGGGCAACACAACCCAGCAAGCAAGCTTCATACCTTACAAGGCCAACGTAAACTTCATAGACAGCTCACCGAAGCAAATAGCCATAGACATCGGCAACTCCGGAACCGCCACAGGACAAATAGTCAAAGTCTACATCGGCGACTCGCCCGCAACCATGCAAAGCTACGACACCAACCCAGCCACAATAACCATCAACCAGAACAGCGTTGTCAGCTTCACCGTAAACTACAACTGGATTTCAAAACAAACCTACTACTTCAAAATAGTGCCCAGTAGCGGCGCAACACTGTCATTCACCGAACAAGCACCCTAACCGCCCACCAGCCTAACAACCTTTTCCCTAACAAACCGCAACATCGCAAACACACATTTTTATTTAACCCAACAAATACAGCACGCTGGTGCCAAAGCAACTTGCAAACAATCCAAATCATAACCGCCACGAAAATCGCGCTTTCACTCACCATACTAATCTACTCTTCATGGAGCGACTACAAAACCCGCGAAGTCACCAACCGCGCATGGGCCGTCTACGCGCCGCTGGCGCTCGCGTTAACCCTTGCCGAACTAGGCCTGCATGACGCTGCGAAGCTGGTGCCTTACGCCATAAGCTTCGCCGTCACAGCCGCCATAGCCCTGCTGCTTTTCTACACAGGCGCATTCGGAGGCGCAGACTCCAAGGCGTTCATGTGCATAGCCCTCGCACTGCCCTTCTATCCAGAAACACTGCTGACGCCAATAGTCACCGCTGGAATTTCACCTATCGCACAAAACCTTTTCCCACTAACAATCTTCAGCAACTCTGTTCTATTCGCTGCTGCAAGCGGTATCTACATGCTCCTCCGCAACTTTGCTTGGAAAATAAAAACCCGACAAAAACTCTTTGATGGCTCCCTCAAAGCAGAAACCGCGGGAAAAAAACTTTTAGTCCTAATAACAGGCCATAAATTCCCCATTGGTAAGCTACAAGAGACATGGCATATTTACCCTATGGAAGACGTGGAAACAGAAGAAAACCCGCCGAAAAGGAAACTACTTATCGTGCCCAAAGACGAAAACCGAAACGAAATAGTCGAGCGCTTAGCTAAAGCAGCGTCAACAGGAAAAATTAGCTTCGACGTGTGGGCGACGCCAGGGCTTCCAATGCTGATTTTCGTAACAATAGGGCTAATCGCTGCTTTACTAATCGGTGACATCATATGGCTGCTTATTAGCTTCTTTCTGAGCTAAATTCGCCGACCTCGATGCTCCAGGTTTCTGCTGCGTTTGGAGAAAGAAATCGAAGCAGCCAAAGTTAACAGCGAACCAAAACCTACAAGCGACAACGCATAAGGCCTGTACGGGCAGTTGCCTAAAGCTGCGCTGGCAGTGAGTTCTTCACTTGATACTTGATAGGAGTACAAGAACGAGCTTACAGCAAATAGCACAAGTGCCAGCACCAACAGACACATCTCAGTTTTAAACTTCATGCTCCCTCTCATCTCTAAACCAATTTCCCGCAAGTTCCATAGTAACCTTACATGTAATAAGGCAAACATTATTTTAGCTTTACGGAAAAATAACCATAGAGGGCGCCCCGGATGTCCTGCACGCAATTTAAAAATGAACTGCTCAGCTTTCTCAAAAAGAAAAGCAACACGAAGCCTACCGCGGTTTTAATGCCCGATTTCTTTCAAGATAGAATAATTAACATCGACTATGATGTTGCACATTTTCGCTCGCTGATTACTGAGGTAGCTAACCGCAAAGGCGGCGCCATCGACGGCGTTGCGCAGACAGACCTGCGAGGGGGAAACGCGGTTAACACGGCTTCTGCGTTAGCGGCGTTAGGCGCTCAAGTGTCGCTGATCGTTTGCACAAGCAAACTTGGCTATAAGCAATTAAAGTTTCATTTCAACCGCTCGCGGGTTGACCTTTCCCATGTCAAAATTTCACGCAGAGCCTCCTTAACAACAGCACTTGAGTTAGCAGCAGATGCTGGAAAGGCAAACGTGATGCTTAGAGATTTAGGCTCTCTTGCGGAGTTCAGTCCATCAGACTTAAATGAAAGCGATTACGCGTTAATCGAAAGCGCAGATTACGTTTGTATATTCAATTGGGCAGGAACCAAAAAATACGGCACGCAACTCGCTGAAGCCGTTTTCGGCAGAGTAAAAGCTAACGGAAAGGGCAAGGCTTACTATGACACGGCAGACCCGACGCCGAACAGAGACAAAATTCCCGAGTTAATCCGCACGGTTCTGAAAACGGCGAAATTGGACATTTTAAGCCTAAACGAGAATGAAGCTATCTGCTACGCTTCGCTGCTCAGCGATAAGATAAAAAAGAACGAAGAAAACTTGAGTTTTGAAGCGTTAGCCATTGAAGCTGCCAGAGTTTTAGCACAGCAGTTGCCCGCCAGAATCGACTTGCACACCACAGCCTTCTCAGCATCTATTACCAAGAAAAAAGAGGTTGTTGTTCCCTCCTTGAAAGTCCGTGCTTTACGAGCAACAGGCGCAGGCGACGCTTGGAACGCAGGCAACATCCTCGGTGACGCCGCAAGTATGACAGATGAGTGCCGTTTGGCGTTGGCAAACTATGTTGCCGCTTATTATCTCGCGTCACCAGAAGGAACGCATCCGACAAAACAAGCACTAGTCAAGTTCATCGAGAAGGCATAGAGAGAATAGCGGCGGCTTTTGGTTTTACACTACGTACACTTCTTGGATGCTGACTATTCCGTTATCGCCTACTATTCTTTTAAGTTCAGGCAGCAGTGGCTCAAGTTTTGACTGCGTATCTATAACTTCTATAATCAAAGGCATGTTGACCGATACGCCCTCAAGGTGTAGAGTGGATTTGCCGCGTTTGCCGAAGCCATTTACGCCTGTCCATATTGTCGCGCCGGCTACGCCGGAACTAATAAGCAAATCCATAACGAGTGTATGCAATAGCTTGCCGTCAAGTTCGTCGTTCTTTTTGATTCTAATGGTTACATCCCACATTTTCATCTTCATCTTATCATCGTCTCCAATATGGCGTAGCCTAATAATCTACCTGCGATTACAGCTATAAAAGATAATCCAACGTTAGCCAGGATTTCCAGCGCGGCAAGGCCTATTGCATGATTATCTATTAGGTTGACGGTTTCAAGTTCAAAGGACGACATAGTTGTGAATGAGCCGCAGAAGCCGACGGCCACAAGAAGCGTGTATTTCTGGTCTAGGTTAAATGTGGTGGTCATAACTGAGAAGAGCCCCAAAATGAAGCTGCCGAGAACGTTGACTATTAAAACGTTAATCGGCAAATTTCCAATGGTTACTGGAGATTCAACGATTCTGTAACGTAAGTATGCGCCGGCTACTGCGCCTAGAGCTAGAAGAGCAAATTCAACGCCTTTCAATATTACCCACTTCAGCTAATGTATTATGAAAGGCATTATCAGCATGTTTGAAATGCGGTTTTGGCAATATGCCACGGCTAATGCCATAGCCAAGTTGAAGTTTTAACGCAGATACAACCTGTTTCTATTAAAATTTATCGCAGAAGAAGCTAATTTTGTGATGTTACTCTGCGAATCTTAATAATCACAGCTATGGTCCCTAACATAGAATCGTAAGTAAAAGAAGCATTACGAGAGTCATCGCCGACTATTAAGATATGTGCTTAATCTTGAGATGAATCCCTTGGAACTTTGCCTTTCAAAATCTTGCAGGATCCTCTTGAAAACATCTGGGACTTCAAGGGAGGCAAACGCTTCGGAGACGCTTAGCCATCTGTATGCTTTGGCTTCTTGAGAAAAAATTATTTGGCCGCCAACAACCTCCGTCTTGTAGGCAATAATGACGTGATGGATTGGTTCATCTTTCTCACCAAAAAAGTCATCATATACCCCAATCAACTTAGCAGGCGCGATTTTTAATCCTGTTTCTTCTGCAACTTCTCGTATAACGGTTTGCTCTGTAGTTTCACTAGGTTTAACATAGCCGCCGGGAATAACCCACATTTTGTTATAGGGCACATCTCCCTCTTTTATAAAAAGAATTACGCGACCCTCTCCCTCGATTACAGCATAGGCGCTAACGATTACCTTACCTTTGACTACATCTCGTTCAGAGATCACAATTTTCACCTATCATTTACTGTTTTCATGAATTCTTTTTACTATTCCCCGTCTTCCTGAAATCTTTTTGACGCTACGCGTCACTATACCTGCAATAGCTGCGCGATCCTTTTCGGAAAATTCGTAGCTTTGTCTTTTTATGTACTCAGCCAACTCTGAATGCAGTCTACGAAGATTTTTCTCTTCAACTTCCATTAGCGTATTAATGATTTTCTGGTTTTGAAAAGGCACAACCGCTGTTTTATGAATTAACATTACAAAGTGCGGAATGCAAAAGCCTCTCGAGTTTTTTAGATTATTCAAATTCTCCTCATTTCCTGAAGAAATAAGCTCTAAGATCTTACTTGCGTATCTCTCTGAAAATTGGGCAATGTAGACACAAATGGGACAACTATTTTCAGCAGCAAGCATTTTGTCGCAACTGCTAACTTGAAGTACTTTTTGTTTATGGAAATCTCGCAGAAGCGCTTCTATAATGCTTTTGTTAATTAGAGCTATTCCATGTCCATTCGAGCTTGCTGGTTTGCTTGCTGCAGTGAGCAGCTTATAGAAATGGTAGTTGCAGAAGCCCCTGCTTTCAATGATTTTTTGTCTTGCCGCTGAGTCCATGACCAACTCGGAAAGGTAGTCATTTACATATTTGCTTTCAATTTCTTCTTCCAACCTGCAGAGAAAACATTCCTCATCGCTTCCACTGGCTCTTTTGATTCGCAGGTATGCCACGTCAAAACTAATATTGAACCTCTCCTTTTTCGATGATTTGCAGCACACTTATGGCGTAATATGTGTCTTCAAATGTGGATATTCCGAGATCTGAGCGCGCAAATCCGCCGTTTAAATTCTGACATTTCAAAATAAACTCTGCGGTCGCTTCAGGGTATCTGACGGTTTCGCCTAATATGGTGAGTGCCGCCGTGCCGTAGTATATGTGCTCCATATAGGGATTTACGCTGTCTGGTACAATTGTGAAGCCGCCGTATGGCTTCTCGCATGCCCTAACGTATGATATGGCTTTTCTAAGCGATTTAACGTTGTAGTTGATGTTAGAAAGCACTGCCAGCGCGTAGTAGGTCGAGTTAAGATTGGAGTAGCCGTGCGCGCCAAAGCCGCCGTCGCTGTTCTGATAGTTTAGTATCCACTTCACAGTTTTGTGGTAATCAATTTTGATGTTAACCATGTTGGCAAGCTCGGTTATCATGGATAAAAACTGAAATTCAGAGGCAATTTCAACATATACGTCCACTGTTCCGAACTCGTTTCTAGAGGTTTGCGAAAGCAGAAACTCCTCGAGGTTTTCATGCGGTTTCTCTCCGCATAATTTCAGCGCTTTAGCCACGTAGTAATGGGAATAGTAGCTGTCGGGAACGAAATCTCTGAGCCATTTAACAGTTCGTTGCATGTTCGGGAAAGGTGCGTTTAGCAAGTGCAGAATTGCCAGTCCATAGTAGGTGTCTTGCGCGTTTGAATCTGTGCCCTGAACAAAAGCGTATCCGCCGTCAGCATTTTGCCTATTCACAACATAGTTGATGACTCTTTCGGCTACTGTAGAAGCTGATTGCTTCCTACTTATGCCGCTATTGAACCGCCCTATCTCGCGCAACCTAACATCCGCTCTTTGTGTTTTGAATTTCGGTAGAAGCTATCAGCCCTTGCAGTTATCAGGAAACAAGGGCGGTTAAAGGCGAGCCTCATCGCCTAATACTTTTTAGGCAAGGCTTAATCAAATAAATAAGCGTTTCTTTCAAGTTAAAGCTGCTTCCACAAAGCTTGAGGACGTAATGCTCTGCATGTAACGGGCAGCCGCGAAGTATTAGAGTTAAATTGTTTTAAGCAAATTAACTTTTTAACAATGGACGTATTCAAGTTAAATATGAGATGATAACTTTGGCTAAGCTGTTTGGAAGCTCGGGCGTGCGCGGCTTAGTTAACGTTGACTTGACGCCAGCTCTAGCGTGTAAAGTTGGTTTAGCCGTGGCAACGTACTCAAAAGCGCAAAGGGCACTTGTGGCGAGGGACACCCGCGTTTCTGGCCCAATGCTTGAGGATGCGCTGGTTGCAGGGCTTTTAGCCGGCGGCGTCGACGTTTCTTTGGCTGGCGTTGTGCCCACGCCTGCTTTAGCGTATGCGACCAAGGCGCTTGAGGCTGATGTGGGGTTTATGCTTACCGCGTCGCATAATCCTCCCCAGTATAATGGCATAAAAATCTTCAGTAGCGACAGTCTGTCTTACACTGATGAAAGCCAGAACGCGGTGGAAAAAATAATCGCTGAAAACAGCTATGCACTGGCTGGGTGGCGTAATCTCGGCGGCGCTTCACAAGTGGATGCTGTCTCAGTTTACCTTGAAATGGTCAGAAAGGCCGCTACGTTGCGTAGAAGCTGGCAGGTTGTTGTGGATCCCGGCTGCGGCGCCACCTTCACTGTAGGTCCAGCCGTTTTAAAGGCTGCTGGCTGCAATGTGACTGCTTTAAACGCACAGCCTGACGGGTTCTTTCCTGCAAGAAGTTCTGAGCCGACTGCTGAGTCACTGAAGGACTTAGCAAGTGCTGTTAGGGCGCTTGGCGCTGATGTTGGCATAGCTTTTGATGGCGATGGCGACCGCGTGGCATTCGTCGATGAGCAGGGCTGCTTTGTCGATTTTGACCGGTCTTTGGCTGCTTATGCCGCTTATGTGTTGAAAAGCGCCCGAGGCGGCGTGGTGGTTACTAATGTTGAGGCTTCTATGTGTGTTGAAAAGATGGCTGAAGAATACGATGGCAAGGTTATCCGAACCAAAGTGGGCGACGTCTACATCTCGGAAGCCATAAAACGCGATAACGCTGTTTTCGGCGGCGAACCATGCGGCGCTTGGGTGCATCCGCGTTTTCATTATTGCCCTGACGGGCCGCTTTCCGCTGTGCTTCTGCTGCAGGCGCTGGAGAAGGAAGACAGAAGTTTAAGCAAGTTCGTGGCTGAAGTGCCAGCGTACGTGACATTGAGGGAGAACATCCCTTGTCGAAATGACTACAAACACAAGGTTGTGGCAAGCCTGGAGACAGCGCTTTTCTCTGCTTTCCCAGACTACACCGAGCTATCCACTGTCGACGGCGTGCGGCTGGCGCTTAAAAGCGGCTGGCTTCTGATACGGGCTTCTGGAACTGAACCGCTGATTAGGCTCACAGTGGAAGGTGAATCATTAAAAGCAGCAAAGGACATAATGAAGAGAGGAGCCGCATTAATCAAGCGGCACATAGAGGATTGGACGAAATGAAAGCCGTGGTTTTAGCAGCCGGCGAGGGCGTTAGGCTTCAACCCATAACAGCGACCCGCCCAAAACACTTGATAAAACTCGGCGGAAAAGCAATTCTCGAGCACTGCATTGAAGCGTTAAAGTCCTGCGGCTTAACCGACATAGTCATCGTAACACATTACATGAGCGATGCTATCCGCCAGTATTTCGGCGACGGCGAAAAATTTGGCGTGAAAATCGCGTATGTTGAGCAAAAGGCTATCCTGGGAACAGGCAACGCCGTAAGCACCGTTGAGCCCTACGTGGATGGCGATTTCACCCTTGTTTATGGCGACTTATTATTCGCACCAGACAGCTTGAAAACCGTACTTCAGTGCTATGAGACGGAGGAAGCAGCCGCGGTCATGGCTGTGGTGCCAGTGGAAAAGCCGGAAAACTATGGCATAGTAGAAATTGACAACAAAAAGGCTGTTAAGCGTATAATCGAAAAGCCTGCGGCTGGCGAGGCGCCTTCAAACTTGGCTAACGCCGGTATTTACGTGTTCTCCCTGGAAGTCTTTGACAAGCTACGGCAGATAACGGCGTCTGTCCGCGGCGAGTGGGAACTAACCGATGCGCTTTCACTGCTGATTAAATATGGCAAAGCTGTTTTAGCCGCTGAAATCCGCCGCGGCGACTGGTTTGACATTGGAAGACCATGGGATCTGCTGGACGCGAACAGCTGGGTGCTAAAGCGGATGGAGCATAAGGTTTATGGCACGGTGGAGCAAGGCGCCCACTTGATAGGCCCTGTTACCGTCGCGGAAACAGCGCGGATCCGCTCTGGCGCTTACATTGAAGGACCAGCTTTCATCGACGAAGGCAGCGACATCGGCCCAAACTGCTACATCCGACCATGCACCAGCATAGGCCGAAACGTGCGGGTAGGCAATGCCTGCGAAGTCAAAAACAGCATAATCATGGATTACACGCATGTAGGCCATTTAGCTTACGTGGGCGACAGCATACTGTGCGAGCACTGCAATTTGGCAGCGGGCACGATTACTGCTAATCTCAGATTGGATGACGACCACGTAAAGATGAAGGTGAAAGACAGCGTTGTGGACACTGGACGAAGAAAGCTCGGCGCAATTCTCGGCGACAACGTTAAGACCGGCATAAACGCGCTTTTCATGCCTGGCGTAAAAGTGGGCGCAAACAGCTGGATAGGGGCAAACTTCACGGTTTACCGCGACTTGCCAGCCAACAGCATTGCTTTGCTGAAACAGGATGAAGATATACGAAGCAAAAGCGAATGATAACTTTCCGAAGATCTTCTTTTTCCTATAATCTTTGTTTGGGTCCGTCAATCTTGGCAACCTGATGGTAACGAATTAAGAACGTTGCGCCACAATCATTGCATGTGCCTTATCGTAGGGTTCTAACTGTAACGTTTCACGCACATCGAAGCTCCGTTTTCTCAAGACTTCCGCTTCTTGCCTGTAAATTGTCAGCGGCTCTTTCGTGACGTCGATGCTTTGGGCTTTCACCGCCAGCATAACCCAGCCAGCGGGCTTAAGGAAAACGTCAGCGTTATCCGCCAAAATTTTAGCTTGCTCGGGCTGTGCTATGTCGCAGTATATGGTGTCCACTTTTCTCGGTATGAACATGGCGTACTGTTTCGGAAAACGTGCGTCTGCAAGAAACGGCGACATGTTTCGTCTATAGGCACAGACGTTATCCACTAAGTCTCGTAGAGAACGCGAGGCGAACTCTACGCAGTACACGTGGCCTTTTTCGCCGACTATGTCGGAGACGTGGCTGGGCGTGGTTCCAGATGCCGCGCCCAAGTAGAGCACCTGGTATCCTGGTGCTATGGGAACTGTCTGCACGCCCTTCAGGATGGCGGCTGCCAGCTTGCTTCTGAAAGCGTCCCAAACACGGTACTCCACGCCTTTGAAGCGAATTAGCCGTTCACCGTAGACTGCCCTGCCTGGCGCCAAGTTGCGTGTGGCTAACCGCTGCGCACCATCCTCGAGTGTTGCTTGGTAAATCTCGGCGAACTGCGGGTGAGGTTTAACCTTTACGTGCACGTTTATTCTTTCTCCACTTCTTATCTCTTCGCCACTGTTCCTTTCTCTTTTCTTGCGTCGCAACTTTTTCTTTTGGCGGCGGAGGCTCCTTGTATTTCTCACGTATCTCCTCGAGCCGCGCATCAATCTCCGCCTTCAAAGAGTCGCCAACGTATTTGCCGCCGAATGCGTCGGCCCTCGCTGCGATAGTGAGTTTTCCAGCTAGAACTCTGGCTATTTTACCTCTCTGCCACCTTTTAGCATCATGCAGTAATGCATGTTGAAAGATTAAGCCATGCTTTGGTGGACGCGCACCAGTTTTCAGTGAACGGAACAAGGCTTTTTCTGCGCCTAGAACCTGTATTGTGCTTGCAGGGCGCATGGCCAAGTTTTGTAAGCCACCAGCTACAGCGATTAAACGCGCACCCAGAAGCGCGCCGGCTATGGCACGCGTGTTAGGCGCAACTTCTTCCATTGCCTTGTCAACGTAGCCTTCCAAGTCTTCCCGTAGCTTGTACATGTTAAGAACAGCTTTGCTCAATGCTTGAATCTCAGCTAGGTCTTGCTCAGCCGTGTCTGCGCCCATGGATGCCTCAGCCGCTTTAGCGATTGTTTCCGCTTTATCCTTTGGTATGCCCTCTTTCTCAAGAGCTTCAACCGAGAAGTTGTCTCGGGAGCCCAAGTTCGTGACTAGGCGGGCGTACGTCTCATGCTTCTCAACTAGGCGATCTAATTCTGGAAAGTGGATGCCATACCACTCGCGAAGCCGCCCCATAAACAAATTCAAAGTCTTATCCAAATCGTCAAGCGTCTGAATTGCTTGAGCAATAATTAAGTCTCTTTTTTCAACGGCGCCTTTAACACGTAGCTTGGCAAGTTCTATGCTGACATTGCGGTTCCACTCCGCAAGCGCCTTTGCCTCCTTCACAAACCCGGTTTCAACAGCCAGTTGCTCCATGCGACTACGCAAAGCCGTCGCTTCTGAAGCCTTTGCGACTTCGACGTTGATGCCAAGCTTTTGTTGTGCAGCATTAGCCAGCGAGGCGTCTTCAAAAACAAAAGTTTCATAGCCATGTTTCTGAAGAGTGGTTAACAAAGAAGCGATTTCAGAGATTTTCCCAGATTCGATGTTCAAAATGCTTTTGGCTGCTGCTTGCGGCTTGTTTGAAAACAGCAATTTATCTGCTATTTTGCCTTGGTCGTCAAAAGCCACAACGCCAAAGGGAAACTGAATTATAACTGCCCTCATCATTTAAGCCCCATTACTAATAAGTAACCTATTGGATTGCTTTATCTTAATAAATAGTTGTTGTTAGACCTAAGCAGTTTTTCAGCCGCAGTAGCTCCTTCTGTTGAGCAGCGTTATTCAAAGTTTATTAATGGCCTTTAGGTAATCACGGCTGACCTTGCATGGAATGGTACCTATATGCCTTACTCGCGCCTGCATTTTGGGCCATGAACAACGTTTTCATAAAATTCCTCTTAACCAACAAATTCAAGAGTAACTTGCCGCTGATTTTCACGGCCATTTCTATGGATGCGATTTTCGCGTTAATTGTCTTTATCTCAGGCGAAGTTAGTTACTCTTTCCCATATTCGCTTCTCGCTTTTTCTGCTGGCATAATGCCCTTGGTAGCATTTTGGTTCTACTCAAAAGCTCTAATAACGGAAGAAGTGTCAAGAATTGTCACTCTCTTCCAGCTTATACCCGTGTTTGTTGTGCTCCTTTCAGTAATTTTTCTTGACGAAATCCTCAGCACAAGCAGATACATCGGGATTACCCTAATAGTTTTCGCTTCAGTACTGATTTCTTACAGGAAAGCAAGCAAAAAGCCATTTTTAGGCGTTCTGAAGTTTATGGTACCCTTTGGCTTAATAATAGCCTCCTACACCGTAGCTGATAAAACCCTTGTGAACCATCTGAATTTCTGGTCAGTATTCTTCTGGAATATTTTCGGAACCTTCACAGCCTCTCTACTGCTTTTGACTTTATCCAAACCACGCAAAGAAATAGTCAACACAATTTCAGCGGCCGGAAAAAAGACATTGCTTACCACCTTTATCGGAGAAGGCCTCTACGTAATAGGCACAATCTGCTCACTAATCGCTTTATCTTTAACAGACGCCTCTTTGGCTTCCTCTCTGTTTGGACTACAGCCCTTTTATGTCTTCTTCTACACAATCGTTCTAAGCATCTTCTCGCCACGGATTCTCAAAGAAGAAATAAACAAAGAAACACTGCTGCTGAAAATTTCAGCAGTAACCCTAATGTTCATAGGAACATCGCTTGTAGTATAGAGTTTGCCTCGCTAAACAGCCTTCACAAACAAGACACAACAGAAATGCTGCCCAAAATTTCTCGTTATCAACTGAAGAAGGCAAATCCCTATCGCCTGCGCGGCCCCTGCACATTTTTAAAGTAACAATTATCACGTGCCCGCCAAAATGAAGCTTGCGTCAGGATATTTGGCTGCTATTAGCGATTCATTGCAGAAACCTATAGAGGGGCTATCAGCGGCAGTAGCAGAAAACCAGCAGCCATTAAGCATTTTGCGATGCAGTGCCATAGAATAGTGGGATAGGCTTTATAGCTAAAGCTTAAACTGTTATTCAGATAATTAGGATATGCTGGGTTTGAGGGAAGCGAGTCGTGGCGAGTCTTCCGCATAGGGCACGTGGAGTTAAAGTTCTGAAGGCCGTTTCTTCACCTCTTAGGCTGCAAATTCTAAACTTGCTTTTTGATAAAAGCGCCCTCTCTTATACCGAGTTAATTAATGCCTTAAAAATGAACCCCAGTAGAGACGCGGGAAGATTTGCGTATCATCTGAAATTTTTGCTTAAGGCGGACTTGGTTGAGGCGGACGCGGAAGCCAAGAAGTACTATTTGACCGAGTTGGGCAAGATGGTTCTTGACGTGGCAGACAAGGTGGAAAAGAAAGCTGTTAAGCCGCGTGGAATGCTGGTTCGCACGTCACATTTCACGTTGGAAGAATTTGACGCCAACAAAATTGCCAACTCGCTTGTAAGAGAAGCCAAAGTCCCCGCTGAAATTGCGCAGAAGGCAGCTAAAGAGGCGGAAAAGCGTCTATTCAAATCAAAAATTAAGTATTTAACAGCGCCTTTAGTCAGGGAAGTTGTAAACGCCATTTTAATTGAGAAAGGCTTTGAAGATTACCGCCATAAACTCACACGGCTTGGAATGCCTGTTTACGAAGTGACCGCCTTAATGGATGCAAAAGCCCCAGTTACAGGCTCATCAGTTATGCTTTCGAAGGCGGGAAACAGTGTATTCAGGGAGTACACGCTTTTGAATGTGTTACCACGGGACATCGCAGATGCCCATGTAGCCGGGGCAATTCACGTAAACGAGTTGGGTACATGGATTTTGAAGCCAAATGAAGTGATGCATGACCTGCGATTTTTCTTTCAAAGCGGTCTTAAGCTGGCGAGCCCCCTTCAAATCTCTCATGGAGCCCCCAGAAATTTTGAGAACGCTTTGTCTGTTGCTTTTAATGTTCTGTTGCATGCCAGCAAGGAAGTGAATGAAATGCAAACTTGCGATTATTTCAACGTGTTTCTCGCGCCATTTATAAGAGGCGCCGATGTTTCTTTAGCGAAAGAAAGCCTGCGCATATTCTTAATGAATGTTCATCATCACGCGGAAGCCACGTTTGGATTGACACCTTCCATTCCAAAATTCATCGCGGATAAACCAGCTATTGGTCCTGAAGGAAAAGTATGCGGCAAATATGGCGATTTTGCCGAAGAAAGCCTGTTGCTAATGTCACTTATGCTCGAGATTCTTGAAGAAGAAAGTTCTCTTAAACCTTTGCTTAACCCGAAAATTATTGTTAAAATAAGCAGTGAAGCGTTGGTAGATGAAAGGGCGCGAGCGATTCTGCTTAAAGCGCATGCTATCGCAGCAACGAGGGGACTGCTATACTTTGCGGGCATGCTGCAAAAAGAAGTGAAATACGCAGTTTTTTCGGCTTCTGGAATTAATTGCAAAGCAGACTTGACTGGGGACTGGGAAACAGATACCTTGCGAACAGGCTGCCTAGGAGCTGTAACTGTTAATCTGCCTC